>CADCGB010000004.1 GCA_902800815.1 Fibrobacter succinogenes | reverse complement strand
GACGCAGCCAGCCCGTGTCGAAAGTTCGTATGGAACCATGTACTCCTATAAGGGAGCGTCGAACTATATGTTGGGAGGAGTCGTTTCCGAGGCGACCTATAGCCAGTTGAGCAATAGTTATTATGACAAGAGTATTGCTGTGCCAGATACGATGCATGCCGTGCAGAATCTTGACGGAACATCGACTTCTGCAAATGTCCTTGGCAAAACCACCGCGGTCATGCAATCGCCTGCATTTGTAGAAACGCTGAACACGAATGCTGGTCTTGACGATGATAGCGGCCTCTGGCAATACTGCGAGGGCAATTATCCGATTCTCGTGAGCGAGGGAACCTGCGAAGAGTTCTACTCAAAGTATGGAATGTCAAGTAGTTCGCTGTCGAGTAGTTCTAGTGCAGAATCGTCTAGTTCAACACCTGTTGAATCTAGCAGTTCTGATGTCGAATCCAGTTCGTCGGAGATTGAATCCTCTAGTTCTGTTCCGATACTTTCGTCCAGTAGTGAAGAATCCAGTAGCAGTTCTGTGATTGCATCTAGTTCTTCTGATGAGTCCTCTTCGAGCAAGGCCGAGACTTCGTCTTCTACAAAGCCGGAATTGTCTTCGTCGTCGAAGGCGAATAGCAGTTCCTCAAAGGGAACGGATATTGCGTGGAATGCGATGCGGCCTATGTTCAACCTCTCGGTGAATGGCATGACGCTCACGCTTTCTAATACGCAGGGTGGCGTTGTCCGCATCTTCGATGCGCTTGGTCACATGGTTACTGCCAAGCCTCTTGCTAGTGCAACGACGAGCATCACCCTGCAAACTCCGGGCAACTACATCGTCCGAGTGAACGGAATAAGCCGTAGCGTGACGCTCAAGTAAGCCTCGTTGCCCCGTAACACTAGTTATCGGGGCTTTTTTATGCCTTTTTTGAAAATTATTTAGTAGAAAAATTATTTTTCTGCTAAATAATTTCTTTATTTGAACTATATCGGGGCTTTTATATTTCTTTCCAACTGATGAATTTCTGATTTTATGAAAAAGTAATAGTTCAGTTTATGAAAATCATATAATCCACTTTATGATAATCATATAATCGGCTTTATGAAAATCATATACAAAAATCATCATTAAAAACCTAATTACAGGCTAAAAACAGCCAAAATATGATTTATTTTCAATAAAATTATATATTTGTGGACGGGTTATCTATGAAGAGTTCATTTGTTAGTAGGATTATGGTCTGCGCCCTTGCGGGGGTGCTCGGCATTGCATTTATCGGGTGCGGGGACGACGAGTCGTTTGTCACTCGCTCAAGTACGCTCCCCACCAAGGTGGCGGACGATGAGGAAATCGATTCCGACGACCAGACAAAGCCGAGTTCAAGTTCTACAAAGTCATTGAGTAGTTCTTCAAAAGGTTCTTCGCAAATTAACCCCGATGACCTAAAACGCTCTGACTTCCTTAATCCTGATATTTCCTATGGTGAAATCACTGACAAGCGCGACGGCGAAGTTTACAAGACCGTAAAGATCGGAGACCAGACTTGGATTGCCGAGAACCTGCGATACCGCTATAAGGAAAAGACATCGTCTCTTGATTCGTCAAGTTTCTGCTATGAAGACAATCCGGAAAACTGCAAAAAATTTGGACGCATGTATCTTTGGAGCGCCGTCATGGACAGTGCCGGAATTTTCAGCGACAACGGAAAAGGATGCGGAAACGGGGCCAATTGCACACCATCCTACCCTGTACAAGGAATCTGCCCTGACGGCTTCCATGTGCCAAACGGAATCGAATATAAAAAACTTTTATATTACGCTGGAGCCTATTATCAATCCGCAATAGACGGCTATGTTCTCGAGGACGCAAAAGCCTTCTACTCGACAGTCGGTTCAAACGGAAAAAAATCTACAGGCACCGATGACTACGGTTTTTCGGCAATCATGTCGACTCATGACAATCATTACAAAACTCTATTCTCTGTTTTTTGGAATTCTGTAACGAGGAAAGGTTATGGAGGAACATTTATTCTCGCTCCAGAATATGCCGGAGTCTATTACAACTCCAATGGAGACCTAGAAGGGGCCCGAAAGAATTACCTGCGCTGCATTAAAACGGAAAAAGATTCAACCTATGCCATTTTCGCCGACATGACAAATTCCCTCAACCGGGCCATAGCATGCAAAACAGACAATGTCGATACCTGCAAGTACGGAACTCTCGTCGATTCTAGAGATGGACAAAAGTACAAGACCGTTCAAGTCGGATATATGATCTGGATGGCGGAAAACTTGAATTATCGCTATTTGCAACCATCGGCGACCGAAGATTCAACCAGTTCCTGCTATGATAACGATCCGGAAAATTGTAAAAGGGATGGACGCCTATACTCCTATAGCGCAGCAATAGACAGCGCTGGAATTTTCAGTGACAACGGGAAAGGGTGCGGCAATGAAGTTAAATCTTGCGCACACCCGGATACAGGATTTATTCGCGGTATCTGCCCAGAAGGTTGGCACCTACCAACTACTCAGGAGTTGCAAGATGTCAGCTATAGTGCTTATAAAAATCGGGATATCACGTCCGAAACGGAATTCAATGCTGGCGGAGCATTTACTCTTGGACTGAACATCCGTCCTGTTGGCATCAAAAACGGGATGTGGGAGGAAGGTTTTGGAGCGTTTATGTGGACTAGTTCTTCTGTTAATGAAAATCATGCCACCTATATGCAAACGCAGGACGGCTTATTCGACCATGATTGGGAGTATAAGGGAAAAAGCATCCACATGTCCGTACGATGCGTTCGACATTTTGATTCCTACGAGCCGACTGAACAAGATACGAAGATTTCTTTCCTGAGTTTTGACGAGACTATTCCTGCCATAGAACCTTGCAGTGGCGATGAATGCACCGATTCCCTTGTCGACGAACGAGATGGAAATGTTTATCGTATAATCAAAATTGGAGACCAGTGGTGGATGAGAGGAAACTTACAACTCCAGGATACAACAGACACACTCTATAATAGTTATAGCAAAGAATATCCCTGGAATGTTGCAATGGATAGCGCAGGAATCTACTC
Source organism: Fibrobacter succinogenes (assembly GCA_902800815.1). Taxonomy (GTDB): domain Bacteria; phylum Fibrobacterota; class Fibrobacteria; order Fibrobacterales; family Fibrobacteraceae; genus Fibrobacter; species Fibrobacter succinogenes_B. Next base: position 215,431 of record CADCGB010000004.1, on the reverse strand, counting down.
AACGGACGGCAAAGGCTGTGGCGACGGAGAACTCTGTTCTGCATCTGGCAAAGTCCGAGGTATTTGTCCCAAAGGCTGGCATTTACCTACGATACAGGATTTCTGGACTCTGATGGCACATTCTAGCGACAAGCCCTTAAAATGGAAAGACGACATAAACGACCTCGGCTTTTTCCATACCCCAACCCAATATAAAAGTTCAAAAGCACAGAAATCTTGCTATTGGGCGTCCACTGAAAAATCTGAAAAAACTGCCTCCCATATGTGCGTTAACGCTGACGACGGATCTTTGTATGCTAATAATGTTTTCACTTCCGGTGGAGCCAAAAAAGAAAAGAGCCCTCACGCCGTCCGCTGCATCAAGGACTAGGAATAGCAGCAAAACTATTTATGGTCTAAAAACATAACTGCAACGCTGGTTTTCCTGGCCTGCATTTTGTACATTCTCCCCCATGACACCACTTATTTATTGGGGAGTGTCACGCGAGGCAGGCATATATCGCGTGGCGGTTCCAGACATATACGATGAACTAGCGCTTGAGCGCATCCGCGTAGAATCGGGGTGCCGGGTTATACCCGAGCAGCACAGCGAAAAGGAAATCCGCCAGATGATAAAGCAGGCGGCGTGCGGGGGCGCGGACATCATAAGTATTCCCGAGGCGCCAAAACCCGGGGGCATCAAGAGCAACAGTTGGGAATCGGAGCCCATCATCAACCTGGTGGATTCGCTTATCGAGAAGGCGCTGGAAATGAAGGCGTCGGACATTCACCTGGAACCGGGCGAAGGCTCGTTTCGCGTGCGATTCCGCATCGACGGCATGCTCGAGGACTACCGCGAACTGCCGGGATGGCTCGGCGAGCCGGTGCTTATCCGGCTCAAGTTGCTCGCGAGCGTAGACATTACCGAAAGGCGCCTCCCCCACGACGGGAGTTTCACGTTTCAGGGAATCTACCAGAACGTGAATATCCGGCTGAGCACGCTCCCCATACAGGCGGGCGAAAAGTGCGTGCTCCGCCTGCTGCAATCACAGGATAGCGGGCAGACGCTCGACAGTCTCGAGTTCACCGGCGAAATCCTGCACGCCTTCCGCGAGATTTTCAACAAGCCGCAGGGTCTGTTCCTGATTACCGGGCCCACGGGAAGCGGGAAAACCACCACGCTCTACGCGGGCCTACGCGAGATACTGCACCGGCAGGTGAACGTGACGACCATCGAGGACCCGGTAGAATACCAACTCAAGGGGGCAAACCAGGTGCAGGTGAACGCGAAGTGCGGCTTCACGTTCGCGACCGCCATGCGGTCGATACTGCGCCAGGACCCGGACGTTATCCTCATCGGGGAAATCCGTGACGAGGAAACCGCGCGAATCGCCATACAGGCGGCAGAGACGGGCCACCTCGTGCTCTCCACGCTCCATACGAATAGCGCGAAGGCGGCCATCGACAGGCTACGCGACTTGGGCGTATTGCCCGAGGCCATCCGGGAATCGGTCCTCGGGATTGCCGCCCAGAGGCTCTTGCGCAAAAAAGCGCCCGGAGGGTACAAAGGGAGAATCGCCGCAGTCGAATTGCTACGACCCGATGGAACGTTCGTGCAGGGTACATTGCACGAATATGCAGACAAACTAGCGGAAAGGGAAATTACCGACAAGGCTGAAATCCGGCGGGTGCTCGGCTAGGGGTCGCGCACGTAGGGCAAGCCCTGCGTAATGAGTTTGCGCCTGCGGACCATCGTGGAGTCTTCTGATTCGGGCTTGTACTTGCAGGGCCCCACGAGCATTGCCGCGAGGTTTACCGCCTGCGCGCTATCGAGTTCGGAGCAGTGCACGCCGTAATACGCCTCACTGGCCGCCTCGCACCCGAAAATGTCCTTGCCCCACTGCGCATAGTTGAGGTAAAGTTCCAGAATGCGCTTTTTCCCGAGGTCATATTCCATCAGAATCGCGTAGCCCAATTCACGCACCTTGCGTTCCCAGGTGCGTTCGCCCGTAAGGAACAGGTTCTTCGCGAGCTGCTGCGTGATTGTTGAGCCGCCGTAAAGCAACTTGCCCGAAGACACGTTCGCGTCGACCGCGGTAACGATATTCCGGATATCCACGCCTGGGTGGAAATAAAAGCTCGGGTCCTCCACGGCAATCACCGCGTGCTGCAACTTTTTGCTGATGGAATCGAGCGGGACAAACGTGTGCTTGATTTGCACCTTCGGGTTCGAATCCACAAGGTCCTTCATGAAGTTGCTCATCGCAGGTTCCAATTCACGCATCGCATGAACATCGTCGATTGCCCCGAATATATAGGAATGCGCCTTGATAATGAATACCGTCCCCACTATCGAGAATAGTACCGAATAGATAAACAGGACAACAACAAATATACGGGCGACAATCGAAATCTTCTGGAGCATGGTCTCTACAATATAGATAAATTACTTTTTCCCGCCGAACCACTCGTTCACGTCTTCGCCTTCTTTCATGTTCACGGGAATGTTCTCGAGGCCATCGCCCAAGATAATCGTGCGGATGCCCGCATTGCCAAAAACCTGCTGCAGGTATTCCATGCCCTTGCGGCCCGCCTCGTCGTGGTCAAGGCACAGCACCACATTTTTTTCCTTGAAAAGCGGGAGCCACTGCATCTTGAAACTGCGGACACCCGGAATCCCGACCGCCTGCAGGCCCTGCTGCAACATCGTGAGCGTATCGATAACGCCCTCGCACAGGTAAATCCATCCCTTTTTCTGGTCAAGCGCCGTCATGTTGTACGGGAACGGTACGGAACCCTTCAGGTGAAGTTCCTTCGGTTCGACGCTCGAATCAATCGCGCGCGCCTGGAAATGCGACGCACGGCGTAAAGGGTCAAGGTACGGGAATATCAGCGGGTGCTTGTAATAGCGCAGGTTGCCCTTGTCGTTAAACAGCCCTACGTACTGGAGCACCTCGAGGCTATAGGTTTCCTTGAGTTGACGGTTCAGCGCATTGTAGTCGGTAATGGTCCGGAGGAGCATCCTGTCCCATACAGGCTTGAATATGCGTCGCTTCATGAGGTAGGCCGCCGCGGGCGTACCGTCCACCGGCGTAAGCATCTTCAAGAACGAGAGCACCACCTTCTTGCGCTCGTCCTCTGGGATAAGTTCCTTCGCGGGCTTTTCTTCCAGGAGCGGCTGCAGGTCCTCCTCTTCGCGAGGTTCCTGACTACGGGATTCCTGTGCGCGTGAACTGCGCTCTACCGCACTAGAAACCTGCACCGAGCGCTTTTTCGGGGAACCCTCCTGCGGGCCGCTCTTGCCACCGGGCAGCAGGAAGGGGTAAGTTTCCTTGAGCCAGTCAAGCGCCTCCATAAAGGAGCAGCTCTTGTACTGTTGCACCAGGTTAAAGACATCCCCGCGAACATCTTCGCAGACCCAGCAACGGAACAGCCCGCGGTCCTCGGATATCGAGACCGAAGGCGTACGGTCGCCGTTTGCATGCCGCTGCGGGCAAAAGCAGTGGAACCTGCCCCGCACCACATCGATGCCCAGAGCCTCAGCAACCGAGGTAATGGAAAGCGACGCCTTGAATTGTTTCAGTTCTTCGCTGGTCATTTGCAGGAATAATAGTAACTATATTTAAGGCATGCACGTTCTCGAAAACGAACCGATGAGCAAACACACCTCCTTCCGCGTGGGCGGGCCCGCACGTTATTACGTGAAGGCGGAATCCCTTGCAGAACTGCAGGAGGCCCTCGCGCTCGCCCGCGAGAACAACATACCCCACTTTATTCTCGGGAACGGCACGAACGTCCTCGTAAGTGACGAGGGATACGCCGGCGTCATAATAACGCTTGCGGGGGAATTTTCGACCATCGATTCGCCAGACGGCAGAACCTACCGGGTCGGCGCAGCAAGCCCGCTCGGGAAATTCGCCCGCGCGACTCTCAAGCAGGGACTCTCCGGTATCCATAAACTCGCGGGAATCCCCGGGACCCTCGGGGGCGCCATCTACATGAACGCGGGTGCATACGGGCAAGAAATCGGGACTTGTTGCACGCAGGTCACAAGCCTCGATACCGCAGGCAACATGCGCGTGCGTACCGCAGGGGAATGTGCGTTCGGGTACAGGCACAGTTTATTCCAGGACCTCGCCCAGAACGGCACTGCAGAAACAATCCTTTCCGCAACGTTCTCGTTCGAACCCGCAGGCGGCAAGACCGTAGAGGAACTCGAGGCGGAACTCGCCGAATGCATGGCCAAGCGCAAGGCGACGCAGCCCCTCAACATGCCCAATGCGGGTTCCACGTTCAAGCGTCTCGCACAAGGCGCCGCCGAAAACCCGACACAGGTCGCTCCCGGCTACTACATCGAGGCGGCAGGTCTCAAGGGCACTCGCATCGGCGGCGCCGAAGTCAGCACGTTGCACGCGAACTTCATCGTGAACGCCGGTGGCGCCACCGCAAGGGATATCGCCGCACTTGCAGAACTCGTGCAGCAGAAGGTCCGCGAAAAGTTCGGGATTACCCTCGAACGCGAAATCATCCTGCTGTAGCGCCGTTGCCAGCGCCTGAACCTCCACGCAAGGTCGAGCCTCCCCCCAGAGCAAAAAATTTGCGGTTTAACCCCGTTTCCGCTTGACGAATCAGGCAAGAAAAAATATATTTGGCACACAATCGGGGATATAGCTCAGTTGGTAGAGCGACAGGTTCGCAATCTGTAGGTCATGGGTTCGACTCCCACTATCTCCACGCGAAAGAGGCCGGCATAAACCGGCCTCTTTTCGTATTCAGACACAAGCACTAGAATTCTACTTTTACACCCGCCTTAAGCGAGGTCAGCAAGCACGTCTCGGGGAAATAGTCAGTGAGCGATTTCGGCAGCACGTACCGCAAGTACGTCTGCTCCGCCCCCAAATAAAGCGTGAGCCAGTTCGGGTTCCAGTTGAACACGAGCCCCCACTTCCCCGAGAATTTCCCCATCTTTTCGTATTCCGCGGACGCACCGTCCACCAGGAACGCATAGAACAAGTCAAACTTCGTCTCCACGGAAATTTTCGTCTTGAACACGTACGAAAGCCTCAACTGGAACGAGGGGCCTATCCAGCGGCTCCAGTACCTGTCAAAAGACAAGTCTTCCGTTTGGTCCAGTTCGGCATACGCTGCATCGATATACGGCTGGAACACGTTCGGATCCCAGCAGAGCGAATCCCCGTTTTCGGCCACGCACTTCGCCACGACCTCTTCAAAATTTATTGTCGGGAAAGTCTGGTCGATGCAGTTGCCCCAAGCATCGCGTTCACAATCCTCTTGCGAGCTACCGACATAACCCAGAATGTCGAGAAGGTAGTCGGCCTCGTATTTCGCACCCAGGTAGGCAGAGCCGTTCAGCCCCTGGGTTTCGGAGCGGTGCCACGAGCCAAACAGCCCCGCAGTCGCCGGACCATCCTTGCGGTAGTACACCGACCCCGCCACGCCAAAGCGCTGAGCCGTATACCGCGCGATGTCAAATTCTACCCAGCCGTAACCCGCCGGATTGAAATCCCCTTCGCTCGTAATATTGAAGTCCACCCCGATATCCAAGAGCAGGCGCTGTCCGACAAGCGAATACTCCAGCCCCGGAGCCATCGTCCAGTCGTTTGTATCGAGCACGGGCATGTCTTCGTTCGTCACAAACCAATCCGAAACAAACGCAACGCCAATGGAATGAATCCAGTTACCCGTAGAAAAGTCCAGGTACCCGCTCACCGAGGCGAACAAGTCGCCGCCATTTTCGGAAATGTCTTTTGCAGAACCATATTCGGCATAGTGCAGACCGTAAAAGCCCAAGTTGCCCAAGAAACGGAAAGACACCTCCGAAGTATCCGCATCGCCACCCAGGGCCTCTTCGTAGGCTTCCAGGATTTCGTTGATTTCGTCGGAGTACTCGCCACCCACGTCGCGGGCCTTTTCAAAAAGTTCTATCGACTTGGAAATTTCACCCGCCTCTTCGGCTTCAAGCGCCTGCCTATAAATGTCTTGTTGCGTCTGCGCAAAAAGCACAGACGCTAACAACACGAGGAATAATGTCAGGGACCGCATTACGGCTGAGGTGGAACCGGCTGAGGCTGCCACCACCAGGGGGGCGGCAGTACAGGCGGAGTGTTACCTCGCATCGGATTCATATTCGGAGAATCGGGTCTATCGTAAAACGGTTGACGCTCGCGAGGTTCATTCTTTTGCGGTTTTCCCTCAAAGCGAGATTTTTCGTTCCGTTTTTTCGAAACGTCCTGGCGTATGCCCTGTTTTTCGACATTGGACCTTTCCTTGAGCTTGGAAAGGATCTGTTCGCGGGCCTGCTTGCGTTCTGCACGCATTTTTTGCCATTCTGCGCTTTCTTTAGCGCCTAAGTCCGGGGTCTCATTTGAAATTTCCGCACTTTCGGCAGGGGTCGGAACACTGGATTCCGGCGCTGCAAAGCCCTGGGCGAACGAAAGCGTCGCCATGAGGCCTATAATCGATATGAAAGTTGCGAATTTCATACTCATTACTCTGCAAAAACCGTGCCAGTTTTCCTTCGGGCTTTATTTCCGGCTCGTTTCGAGCCATCTAGCAATTAATATACATAAAAATCGCTTTCGCCCAAAGTAAAATTTCGAGACTTTTTGCTCCTATAGTACTTTTTGTTCCGTTTTTTTAGTTTTTAAGACCCTTAATTCTTGAAATCTTCCTTTTTAATACCCAGGCGCTCCATGATTTCGCGCAATACCTTGCGGTCAATGCCCAAAATCGTGGCTGCCAGCGTAAGGTTAGCGCCGCTATCCTGGAGGGCGCGGCCAATGACCTCGCGCTCCACCGCCTCGCGGGCTTCCTTGAGCGTGCGGGGGCTTTCCTTCGCCTCCTTCTGCACCTCGTCGAGCCCGATATCCTTGGGCTGTATAACGCCGTGAACCGCCTGCACCAGGCCCTTCTGGATACGGTTCTCGAGTTCGCGCACGTTGCCCGGCCAGTGGTAACCGAGCAAGGCCTTTTCGGTATTGCGGCTCATCTTGAACCTGCCGCGGCCGTACTCGGCACCGTAGCGCTTGATGAATTCCTCTGCAAGCAGGACAACGTCCTGTCCGCGTTCACGCAGAGGCGGCAACTGCAGCGGCATCACCTGGATGCGGAAGTACAGGTCCTCGCGGAAGCGCTTCTCGCGTACCGCCTCTTCCAAATCCACATGCGTCGCAGAAATCACGCGAACGTTCACCGGAATCTCGCGGTTATCGCCCACGCGGGTAATGTGCTTTTCTTGCAATACGCGCAAGAGCTTCACCTGCATGTTCATCGGCAGTTCGCCAATCTCGTCCAGGAAAATCGTGCCGCCATCGGCCTCCTCGAAGAATCCCTTGCGGGTATCGATTGCGCCGGTGAACGAGCCCTTCGCATGCCCGAACAGCAGGGATTCTATCAGGTTTTCGGGAATGGCCCCGCAGTTTACCGCAATAAACGGGCGTTCCGCACGCGGGCTGTGGTTATGGATAAAGCGTGCAAACACTTCCTTGCCCGTACCGGTTTCGCCGCGGATAATCACGGGTAGCGGAAGCGTGGAAAGCTTTTCAGCCAGGGCGACAAGGTCTGCCATGGCCTTGCTCGAATAGACAATCCCGTCCTTACGTACAACGTTTTTCAAAACGTCAAGCGATTCCTTGTCACGCAGGCGGTCGTAGGCGGCAAAGGCAAACTTCTCGCATACTGCCACGAACGAATCGAACAGGGCGCTATCTTCTTCGGTAAAGGGTTCCTCGCGTGCGGCGCGCTGCAGGTACAGGTAGCCGGATTCGCTATCGGGAGTGCGGAACGGGGAAACCATGATGCTCGTGAGCTGGTTCTGCACAATAGACTTCGAAAGGTCTGCGGTATCGTCGTCGAGCTGGTTCCACACCACCGCACGCCGTTCGCTCTTCGCCTGCCTAACCGCCGAAATAGAAATGCTCACCTGCTCCGGGTTCGAAAAGTGGAGGGGCGTATCGCCCGAAATATCCAGCACAGCGGCATCCGCACGGAGCACGCCTTTCGCCACTTCAAGAATCTTCGAGAAAAGGCTTTCGGGCTGTTCCTCGTCAAGGAGGGTCTTCACCACGTCCAGCATCTTTTCCGTTGCAAGCATCGTTTCTGTCTTCATACCTAATTACTCCATTACGTCATTCGGCCTGGTCCGGCACAGGCAGGGATTCCAGTACTTCGCCCGAAATCCGGCCCGCATCGCCCGAAGAATCTGCAACCAGCCCGGTTGCACCTTCGAGAGACCTCGAGTTGGAAAGTATCTCCGCACCCGTTTCGTCAATGGACGGCTCCCTGGGAGCAAGCGCGAAGAACAACACCAACAAGAACAATATAAATCCTAATATGCCCCCAAAAACAGCCATTTTCCGGTGACCTGTGGGCTTCGTCACTGCAAATTCGGGCGGTAAACCGCATTCCGCACCCGTGTCGCTACAATTTGTTCCGATTTTCGCAACAACGTTCTCCGTAAAGGCGGTTCGCGTGGTTTCCCAGGCGACCGACCCGCGGGAGGCATCACCGAACGCAATCTCGAGCAGTTCGTCAAGTTCCTCGAAGTCCTCGGCTCGCGCAGTGGGTTCTGCACGGAGGGTCGCCTTCCACAGGGGGGCAAGCGTGGAAAGGATTTCCGCATCAATACCCTTGCCGTAGAGGAGCGCGGTCACATCCATCGAGTCTATCCCGGCGGCGGCCTGTGCGTAGTCATCGAAGCAATCGCAGTGCAGCAGGTCCTCGCCCGCAACAAGCCGGTAGAGGAGGAGCCCCAAACTGTACATATCGCTGTGCATCGTGGCGGGTTTGCCCTGGATGCGTTCGGGTGCGGCATATGCGAGGGCGCCCGGGCCCACGATCCCGCAATCGATAAGCACCGGAGTGCCGTCCGCCGTCATGAGCACGTTGGAGGGGCTCAGGTCCCCGTGGTGCACATCGTTTTTTGAAAGTTGCGCGAGCGACTGCACCAGATTACGTACAAGTGAAATTGCGACCGGCACGGGGACGCACGCATCTTTTGTCGCGAGGTCCGCGATAGAGACGCCTTCGATAAACTCGTAGATCAGGTACTGGCGACCGGCCTTCTTGCCCGCTTCCATCACGCGGTAGACACCCGGAGTGCGATCGTGCAGGAGAACTTCCACCACATGGGAGTCAATCTGCACGCCCTCCGCATACCTCTTGAGCACATACTGTTTGCCGCCAGATTCCAGGGCGTACACGAGCGCCTCGCCGCCCTCGTGCAACAATGCACAACGGTTCACTCCGGCAAGCACGCTCATAGTTCACCCGCAATGGCAAGAGCCTTGAGTGAATCTTCTGCAACAGTCGTCCAGCGCGCAAGCCCAGCATTCTCGGGGACAGCCTCGTGACCCATCGACCAGATATCCCACGCGGATTCTATGTCCCCCTCGCTCCAGTAGATGTTGCCCAGGTTCAGGTAGGCCGAGGCGAACTTCGGGTTCTTCGTCACGATGAAAATGAAAATCTTTTTCGCTTCCTCGGTGCGCCCGAGATTCCCGAGCACAAGTGCCTTCAGGTTGTAACTGAAGTAGTTCGCGCTGTCGAGGGCGATGGACTTGTCAAGTAGCGGGAGCACATCGGCATGCGCGTTGCTTGCAAGCGTGGCGCGGGCCAGGTAGAACAAACTCGTGGAATACGTGCCGGAAATTCGCCCGCTGGAATCCACGCGCGAAAGGATGCGGAACTCGTTCACGGTGCGCTGCCAGGTATCGAGTACAGGCACCTTCAGGTGTTCGTTCTCTTCGGCGATGGAATAGTAGGCAAGCGCAAGGCCATAACGCGCGTCGCGGTTTGCGGGCTGCATATCGAGCGCCTTCGAGAAGTTCGATACGGCACGGTCGTAGTCGCCTATACGGAGCGCCTCGTTCCCGCGGGCGACATCGTCCTCGACGCACGCGCAGAAACCGATTGCGATAAGCAATACCGCAACCAAGCGTCCAACATTTGCAAAACGCCTTGCCATACCCCCAAAATACATTAAAAAAATGCGAAAAATACGGGTCTATCCGTAAAAAAGTGCTTTTTTATGTAAAAAAACGTGGGCACCTGACGGTGCCATAAAAAAAGAAACCCTGGCGAAAGCCAGGGTCCCAAAACATATCCGAAGTAGAATTACTTGGCGATGTCGTACTGAGCAACGAGGTTGCCTTCAGCGTCGAGAGCGCGGACAACGTTTTCGTCGCGCTGGAGCGTGAGGCTAGCCTTTTCGCCAGCAGCAGAGGTGAGTTCGACGCTCATGGAGCCATCGGCGTTCTTCACGGCAGCGATGGAGTTGCCCTGGGCATCCTGTTCGAAGTAGGAGTCACCAGCAGCGAGCGGGTTGGAGCCAGTCCAGAATTCGATGGTGTTGAGAACGAGACCGTCGATGAGGCCAAGGCAAATCCAGTACACACCGAAGATCTGCAGGAAGAAGTGAACGATGGAGTTGAGCCACTTGTTACCAAGCGTGCCGTTCCACTTGTGAAGCTTTTCGAAGCAAGCGTTGCTGCCATAGCAGCCCGTGAGGGTGATCATGCCAGCGCAAACGAGAGCAGCGATACCTTTTTTCATTTTTTACTCCTTAAGGATTAGGTTATATCGTATTTACGATTGCATAGAAATATAAATAAAAAATATGTTTCCGCACGGATTTTCACGAAAAATTTTGTATTTCTTTGACTAGAGTCACACAGTCTGGGTGCATTCTCAACCTTTTTAGCGTATCTTTACGCACCCAGCGGGCATCCGAGTAACCATTTAGGCTCCCGATTGTATCCAAAAAATTTACCTTGAACGTGAAAATCCGGCACTCGGGCACCGTGGCGGAATCGAACGTGCAAAGAGGCCGCGTTTCGGTCAAAACTGCCGAAATTCGGTCAAAAAAGGCAGTTTCGACACTATTTTCAAGGGTCTCGCCCTCCTGCAGTTCCTCGGAAGGGAACTCCCAGGCCCCGGCATACGGCACCCCTGCCCCTCTCCTGCATACCAGAACCTTGCCTCCGCGCTCGGCAATTCCGCATACCACCAGCATGTACAAACTCCTTTTTACGATTTTTTTGCGAAGAAAGTACAAAATTTTATTTAATTTGAACAAAAAGGAGTAACAAAATGGAGTTCCCGTTCAAGAGTACCGTACTTGCGCTTGCTATTTCACTTTCACCAGCACTTGCTGCCGACACGCTTACCGTCTGGATTATGCCCAACGGAGCCTCCCCGCAAGAGAACCTGGAGCAGCGCCTTGAGGGCTTCACGAAAAAGACTCGCATCCCTACGAAGGTGAAGGTGCTCGACTGGGGCGAAGCATGGAACAGGATTTCTACCATGCTCGAGACGGGCAACGACATGCCCGACGTGCTGCAACTCGGCACCACCTGGATTCCGTACTTTGCCGCAAGGGGCGAACTCAAGAGCCTGACGCCCTACCTCGACAAGATCAACCCCGACAGGTTCGTCGCGGTAAACTGGAACACCACCCATATCGATTCTGATTCCATCATATATTCCATCCCGTGGTTCATCGACGTCCGCCCCGTACTCGCGAACAAGCGCATCATGAAAAAGTACGGCATAACGGGCGAAGACATCAGCACCTACAAGGGATTCACCGAAGCCCTCCGTAAGGTGAACCAAGGCAAGGAACTCCTCGAGGACGGCGCGAAGATACGTGGTTATGCGTTCCCGGGCAAGAGCGACTGGAACATTCCGCACAACTTTGCACCGTGGATATGGAGCAACGGTGGCGACTTTATCACAAAGGACAATAAGGGCAAGTGGTGCGCGAACATCCTCGCGAAGCCCACCCTGCAGGGCATCGCCAAGTACCTCAAGTTCATCCGCGATTCGCTCGTCACTACCGAGACGCTCCAGTTGAACACCGCACAGATTGCGCAGCAGTTCAACAACGGCGAACTCGCGTTCATCGTGAACACTACCGAAATCGTGATGCAGACCCGCTTTGATGCAGCACACGGCGGGCTTTCCGACGCACGCATCGGGCAGGACAGCGTGGCCGTGTTCCCCATCCCGCGCGGCAAGGCGGGCAGCGTAAGCTTTATCGGAGGTTCGAACCTCGCCATCCCGGCAAAGAACACTAAGAAGGACGCCATCAAGCTATTGCTCTACCTCACCGAGAACGAGAACCTGGACGCATACACCCGCCAGATTGGCATGCTGCCCACATCGAAGGAAGTTCTTGACACGTGGGCCGAAGACGAGGCATACAAGAGCCTCGTGGCACAGCTCGAGACCGGAAAGACCTACCCCACCATCCCCGAATGGGGTGATATCGAGCAAGCACTCGTCGCCATGTTCAGTAGCGTGTGGGAACTCCTTGAAATCCCGGCGCTCTACTCCGAAGAAAAACTGTACCAGATCTTCAAGGACTACTCCGACAACATAAACAACCGCCTGGGCTACACACCCACCAAGGCCACGACACTCGCCGAATTCCAGGAAATCTGGAAAGCCGCCATGGACGAGGGTAAGGCTGCCCCGGCAGCCGAGAAGGCAGAGACCAAGAAGCCGGAAAACGGCATCAATCCGACCCCGTACATATTCTTCATCGTACTGATTTTGAGTTTCATTTTCTCTTACAGCCGCAAAAGGAAAAAGTAGAAGCAAAAGATGAAAACGAAAAGGTTCACCAAGTTTTCCCGAAGCATTATCCTCAAGAGCATATTGCTCTTGACCGCATCGATGCTCGTCATTGTCGTGGGTGGCACCTACTACTTCATGAATCGCCAGATGCAGATGAATCTCGGATCGACCTTCGAGGCGAACAAGGTTCAACTCCAGCAGATGTCGACAAGCCTCCACAACGAGATGCAGCAGTTCGGCAACCAGCTCACGCTGCTCGCAAAGACATCCGAAATCAAGAGCATGGACCCGACCATCGCGGCAGGCTACCTCAAGAGCTACAACATCTCGCCGCTGTTTATTTCGGGCGAAAAGATTTCTCTTTTCGACCGCAAGGATAGCCTTATCTGCGACAACGACATGGTGAGCACCGTCTCCGCCAACACCAAGTACCCCATCGACTTTACGAGACTCACCCCGCACAGGCCCTACATTTCAGGCTGGTACCGCGATTCCGACAACATGCGGCCCAAGCGCGCATTCGGCACGGTCGTCTCCGATGCGGCGAAGGGGAACGGAAGCCTTGTCGCGAGTTTCTCGGGGCAGCGCCTCTGGAAAATCCTTGCCGATAGCAAGGTCGGCAAGAAGGGATACTTTATCGCCATCAACGCCGAAGGCGAAATCATATTCCATCCTGATCTCGAGACCTGGCTGAACGGCCACCACAAGATTGGCGAACTCGGCTTCAAGGATATCAACCCCAGGGAATTCGAGACGAACTCCATCACGTTCCTCACCCTGAACGACGATGAAGATTACCTGGTGAACTACATCTACGACCCCACCTACGATATCGGCCTGTTCTCGCTCGAGCCCAAGTCCGAAATTGACGAGCAGGTATCCACGATGCTCCTCGTGAGCCGCGCAATCCTCGTGGCGCTCCTCATTGCCATATTGCTTATTGCCCTCTGGCTCTACAAGACTCTCGCCGTGCCGATGGGCAAGCTCATCATGCACACCATCCAGATTGCAGACGGCAACATGGACGTTGAAGACATCGACGTGGGCGAAAGGCAGGACGAGATAGGCATACTCGCCAAGCACTTCAATATCATGAACCGCACCATCAAGCGCCAGATTACGGAACTGAACGCCCACAGGGAAATGCTCGAGCAGGAAGTTCAGGAACGCACGAAGGAACTCGAGGAGGCGAACCGCAAGCTGGACCAGATTTCGAGGACCGACGAACTCACCGGGCTTCCCAATCGCCGCGACATGCTGCGCACGATAGACAACGAGATTGGGCGCGTTACCCGCACCAGGAAGCCGTTCTGCTTCATATTCATCGACATCGACCATTTCAAGCAGGTGAACGACACCTACGGGCATGCCTGCGGTGACGAGGTCCTGAAGGCGGTGGCGCACGCCGTTCGCGGGATGTTGCGCAAGTACGACGTGCTCGCGCGGTACGGCGGCGAGGAATTCCTCACGCTGTTGCCCGAAACGGACCTTGAGGGAGCGAAGATTGTCGCCGAGCGTTTCCGCAAGAAGGTCGAGGATATGACCGTCGTGCACGGAAAACTCTCCATAAAGGTGACCATCACGCTCGGCGTCGCACAATACGACAGCGCACTCGGGGCCGACAAGAGCATCCAGATGGCAGACAAGGCACTCTACGAGGGCAAGGAAAGCGGGCGCAACAAGGTTGTGCTCTGGGAGCCCGAGAAGATATCCGAATCCTAAAATCTCCCGAATATCCGGAAAAAGAAAAGCGCCGCTGAAACAGCGGCGTTTTCTATCGGGATGACTGAATTCGAATCAGCGACCTCTTGAACCCCATTCAAGCGCTCTACCAGGCTGAGCTACATCCCGAGGTCTCTCGTAAGAGTATGCCAAAGTTAGTTAAACACCGGCATATTTTCAAGGCAAAAGCCCGAAAAAAGCAAAATTTTCGCCATTTCGGGGCCGGACTACTCGTTCCAGTAGCCCACGATAAGCACTTCCGGAGTCGCCTTCGGGTACTTCTTGCTCTTGAACGATACAATCTTCCGGATGCTCTTCTGCTTGAGTTCCCAGCCCTCGCGGGTAAGGCCCTTCGTCGAGAGCGTCACCTTGATTCCGGGAACCTTGCCGCCTTCCTTGATCTTGTCGAGCTTGTCGACATTGAGCATCACGGGTTTAGACTTCATAGCAAACTGCTTCGCCGACTCGGGCGAAAGTTCAATGTCAGGGCGAGCCTTCTTGTCGGTCTCCCACACGTAGAACGTCCATTCGCGCTTTTCGCCCGCCTTGTAGAAACCGGCATCGAACATTTTTTCGCCGAAGAACACCGGAGCCTTCACCACGCCCGAAAGGTTCGCCGTATAGGGCTTGCCGCCGGCGGCAACGAGCACCACTGTCGGGTCAATCTTCCCTTCCATGCCCGCGAAATCCATGTCGAACTCGATGGTAACGGTCGCATTCGGGGCAATCTTTGTCGGGAACTTGAAGTTCGACATGCCGATGCCCTGCCCGAACACATTCTCGAGCACGATTTCTGCGCCCGTAGTGTTAGCGCCCTGCAGCACGTAGTGTTTCTGGTCGCCCTGGGCAACCTCGCCCATCGGGAAAACCTCGGGAACAAAGCGGATTGCCTCGTCGGCAAAAGATGCTGCGGCTAATGCGAGCGCCGCAACGAAGACTGGTTTAAAAAATCTTGATGTCATGGACAAGAATATAGCAAAAGGCTATATTATGGACAAACTTCCGAGCCTTTTGGAGAACGAAAATGAGAAAACTGCTCTTACTTGCCATTGCACTCTTACTTGTCGCCTGTGCCCCGAGCAAGGTCGAGCCCTCCGTTACGACAAAGTCGTTCTCTGCATTTGGCGGGCTCTACACGAAGGTAACCAGCCGCACGCTGAATGTCCCGACCCCCACGCCCTTCTCGTTCAAGTTCGATGGCGACTGGGAACTCCGAACAGACTTTTTCTCGCTTGAAAAGCAACTTGCCTTCTTTACCTGCAACAAGGAACTCGAGCACATCCAGTTCCGCGCGATGAACAAGGTTGACCTGTACCGCGATTCCACGTTCACCATCGAGAAAAATGCCGCCGAGGACACGTTTATCCGCTACTACCTCAAGTGGGACTTCGACTACTGGGCAAGCAAGTCCGAAGCCCTGCAACAAGGCAACACAACCGGTCCCGTATTCAACAGCGAAAAGAAGTACGGCACCATCAAGACGGTTAAGGGCGATTACCAGCGCTGCGTTCTGGCAGGCCTCGAAGACGACGCCATCTACATGATGACTGGCGAATCACTCGGTTCCGAAAAGGACATCTGCGAAACCGAAGCCGAAATCTGGGAAAGCCGGGAACCGTTCTAGTTATTACTTCAGCCGTGCCTTGAGCGCGTCAATTTCGTCTTTTTTCAAGCCTAGCGAGAGCAGGTACCTCTCGGTTGCGGCAGCAAAATCGGCATTCTCAAAATCGGAGATGTCGACCCCTTCCACCTTATACGCGTTGCGCATGAGCCTCACGATAACCGCCTGAATCAACTCCACCTGCTTTTGCGTCAGCGGAACCTGCCTGCCGTCAGTCACGTTGAAATAATTCTTATGCGTCGTCACGTAATCCGCCTTGATTTCTTCGGCGGTCGCCCCCATTAGGGCCTCCAGTACGGCAATCGAGTAACCGGTACGGTCCATGCCATACGTGCAATGCACCAGGTACGGGCCATCGTGCTCAATCATAAAGCGAAGCCCCTTGACGAGCCCCTCCTTGAACGGCGAATTAGCGAAACCCGGCGGCACATTGAGGTATACCACGTTCTGCGTCGCATAATACGATTCGGCAAAACCGCTGTACAATTCCGCATATTCACCACTTTCGGCGAAATCCACAAACGTCTTGACTCCAGCAGCTCCTGACAAGGAATCCGCAATCAGATTACGACCAAGCGAAGGATCTACCGGGCTCGAGGAACGGTACAGCACACCCTCGCCCATTCCCGTCGTGCGCACCATCCTGAAATTAGCATACTGCTCGACAGAAAGGTCCGGATACGACTCGGCAGAATAAGCCATCACGAGATTTCTCAGATATTCCAGATGGTCGACATAGCCGCCCTTTTCCTTCATCTGGATAACGACTTCTACCGGGAATTCAACTTCGCGCCCGAGACCAACGATCTCCGCCATCTGGCCATAGCGGGCAGCAAGCGTGATATAGTTCAGGCCCGAGGAGACATACAAGAAGAATTCGCCCGGAAAAACGTTGCCATAGTTTTCGACCACGGGAACGTCCAACGTGTCAAAGCCAGGAACCATCACCGAAACGACATCCCCGTAACTAAACCGGGTCAGGAACGAATCCGCAACAAAATCTATTCTTATATCGCCAAAGGCAAACACCTCAAAGGTATCCGTCACAAATGCGGTAACCGAGACGATTCCCGAGGAATCTAAGGAACTGGAAGATGTCACCCTGGAGTCGTCAGACGATAGGGTCCACGACGAACTCGACACAGCCCGCGATGATGAACTTTCTTCAAGAACACTCGAAGACGAAATATCCTCTTCCGGAAAGTCTAGAGGAGAACTGCTCCCAGCATCGCCACAGGCGACAAGAAAGAAAAACACAGCCACCTGACACAAGAATCTTCTTGAAAGAAATAGATGCTTTAGCATAGATCCACCACAGTTCTTTCAGAAGATAACTTTTTATGTACACTCATTCAGAACGGCACACATTTCAGCATAACTTTTTACTGTATTTTCGGGCTTTAGCGGGAGCAAGTTCACCGGCTTTCCAAAGCCGCAAAGGAGCGTAACGCAATCGACCCCCGCATTGCGTGCCGCCAAGATGTCCGGCTGGTCGTCGCCCACCATTACCGCCTCTTCGCGCGAAACGCCCGCCATTTCAAGAATTTTGAGCAATCCTGCGGGGCTTGGCTTGCGTTCGGGCGTGGTATCGCCGCAAAGGATAAAATCAAAACGGTCCCGAAGGCCGAAATGGTCGAGAATCTTTTCTGTAGGGCGGAGAGGCTTGTTCGTAAGCATCGCTATGCGGGCTTTGCTTGTGCGCAAGAAATCAACCACCCCCGGATTCGGGAGCGTACGTTCGGTGCAGTGTTCCCAGTAAAAATCTGAATAGACCTTGTGGACCATCTCAATGGTTACACCCGTACGCGCGATATTTTCGGGAAGAGCCGCCTCCCCCATGCTCCGCTCGATCAGCTTCATGGAGCCGTTCCCGATAAAGGTCCGCACCCGCTGTTCGTCATGTTCCGGCAGGCCGAAATGGCGTAGCGCATAGTTCACCGCCACGGAAAGGTCTCCGAGGGTATTGAACAGCGTACCGTCCAGGTCAAAAACGACAAGCGATTTCTTTGGGAGCATAGCGCGCCCAAATTTAAAAAATTATCGGGGATTCAATACCAGCTTATTATTCCCTTGAAGGCCGTCGTTGTCAAAACGGACGGTGGGATTCTTGCCGCTCTTGAAGGCATCTTCACTTTCATAGAGGGACAGGGCCACGGAAACGCCCGACTGGGTCGCAATACTTGCCTTCCCCGCGGGGGCTTTATACGTAAAGGAGAAATCCTTCGAACTATTGTCCTTGAAGGTCGCCTTGGGAATACGGATGGTTTTGCCCAACTGCGCAATGGCCGCGCCTGTACTGTCCACGAATTCTGCCACCATATAGACATCGAAGAAGCAGGGCGCCACGCCGGTGTTCTTGACGGTGATGTTCAGCGTGTTCGTCGCAACATTGCCTGCGGCGGTGTCGGCGGCCGTAACCGTCAGCAACTCCGCCCGCGTCACGGTAAAGTTGTACCCGATGACCTTGCTCATGGAATCCGCAAGGGCCTTATTGTCCTTGTAGAAATTGTAACCGCAGTCGTTGTCCTGATCCAGAACGTAGTAGGTCAAGTGCGCCGTAGTAATAGCATTCACCCAGCGTTCCGCAGTCCACTTTTGGCTACCTCCGGGAATCAGGTCGTCGTAGGTCAGCATCGTCCTGTAACCGGCTATATTTTCGGCAATAGTCGGTAGATTCGCATTGTACGCCCGCAACAAAGTATCCGGCCTGCCGGGAATGCCGATGAACCCGTCATCACGCTTGGTAATGCCGAGGTCAAGCGCATGCGTATAGACATCGCCAAAACCGTTAGAAGGCAGCACCAGCTGGGTCTTCTTGAACACGGACGCATAGTAGTCCAGCATGTCCTTCAGCACCGAGTCGGCGGGCATTTCGCTCCCCAATATGTGAGACGTGTGCCATTCGCCCCATTCGCCAAAAGTGCGGATGTCAATGTATTCTATGCGCGGATCGCCATCGTATTTTTCGGCCAGAGCCTTTGCAAACTCCTTTGCCGCCCAAATATAAATGGAATCATCCCAGACCGGAGCGTATGCACGGTAGTCTGTCCCACGCAAGTCAATCTGTATCTTCTTCGCCCCCATTTCGTAGACAAAAGGCGGAGTCCAATCGTAATCCTCTTGGGGCGGAAAGTCGCTCTTAATAAACGAAGGCGTGTACGGCAGCACGCGCAGGGCATAACCCATGTTGTGTTCAGCGAGAGCGTTCAGCAGTTTTTCCAGTTCCGTCCAGTCGTAAACGCCCTTAGCCGGATTTAGCTTGTTCCACTGCTGGTAACCGGAGCCGTACGAAACCAAGTCCCACGCCTTATTGTTCAGGGAACCGTAAGGGCCGTATTCGAACTCCGGCACGAACACCCAGGCGCCACCCGTCGGAACCGTGAAGCCCTTGTGCGGGTTAGAAAGCGGGCCATCGAAACGCTTGAGAGCGTAGGTGATTTTTGTGGTGTCTGCTTTGATTGCGACGGAAGAGTCTGCGTTACTTGATGATGTCATTCCGGCCTCAGTGCCGGAATCACCGTTTCCACTGCTAGACGAAACTTCTGCCGACGAACTCGACTGCAAAACAGACGAGGACGGCACGGAATCCGAAGAACTCGATTCCTCGATCGCGCTGCTTTCTGTATTCTCCGGAGCAGCACTGCTCCCATCATCGCCACAAGCCGCAAACAGCGCCGCTGCGGTCATCAGAACAATCTTCCCAAGACATCTGCTAAAGAGTTTAGCCATATTTTAAGTATAGCAAAAATATTTTCTATCTTTGCACCCATGAAAAAATACCACTTGGCCACATACGGCTGCCAGATGAACGAGTACGACTCGGCGATGATTGCCCAGGAACTCGACATGTGCGGTTGCGTCGAGACGAGCAACCAGGAAGATGCCGACTTCATCATCGTGAACACCTGCAGTGTGCGCGAGAAGGCCGAGGAAACCGCCATCGCGAACATCAGCAAGCTCAAGTACCTGAACAAGAAGAATCCCGACGTTAAGGTGGTCGTTTGCGGCTGCATGGCAAAGAACCGCGGGCCGGAACTTTTGAAGCGCCTGCCTAACGTGAGCTACATCGTGGGCCCGGACCAGTACAAGAAAATTCCGGAGTTGTTGCTGGGCGATGCCAAAAGCCCGCTGCACCTGACTCACCACAAGATGTTCATCGACGAGGACCTGAGCGAGAACTACCTGGGCGAATACGCAAAGCTCCAGAACGACTTCACCACCTTCGTCGCCATCCAGCGCGGTTGCAACAAGCGCTGCAGTTACTGTATTGTGCCGTACCTGCGCGGGCCGGAAAAGTACCGCGACAAGGAAGACGTTCTTGCCGAAGTGCGCAAGGCGGCCGACAGGGGCATTACCGAGGTGACGCTTCTGGGCCAGACGGTGAACGCCTACAAGACGGAAGGTGGCAATTTTGCCGACCTACTCACGAAGGTTTCTGAAATCGGTGGCATCCGACGCATCCGCTTTACGAGCCCGCACCCGAGGCATTACACGAACGAGCTCATCGACGTGCTGCTGAACAACCCGAAGGTCTGCCACTACGCGCACATTCCTATCCAGAGCGGCTCCGACGCGATGCTCAAGAAGATGCGCCGCCAGCACAACATGGAGCAGTACCTCTCGATTATCGAGCAGCTGCGCAGCAAGGACCCGTTTTACGGGATTTCGACGGACGTGATTTGCGGTTTTGTGGGCGAAACGGAAGAAGACTTTGAAGCGACTCTCAAAGCATTTGAAACCTGCCAGTTTGACAGCGCCTTCATGTTCATCTACAGCCCGCGCAAGGGCACGGAATCGTACAAGGAAGCGGAAACGCTCACCGAACAGGAAAAGAACGAGCGCCACACGCGCCTGGTGGAACTCCAGAACGCCATCACGCTCAAGCGTAACCAGATGATGCTCGGTCGCACCGAGGAACTGCTGGTGGAAAAGAACTCCGTACGCGACGAGACGGAACTGCGCGGCCGCACCGACAACTTCAAGAAGGTCGTTTTCAAGCCCGAAGAAGGCCGCATCGTGAAGCCAGGTGACTACGTGAAAGTTAAATTGGATGATATTAGGGGCTGGACGATTCGGGGAAAGTTAGTCTAAATGTGGAACGTGGGATTAAAGATGAAATTTAAAAGGGCCTGCACGGTCGCGGTTATTTTATCCGCATTTTTTAGTATAAATTCATTTGCACAGACAACCACGGCGCAGTCTACTGCAAGCACAACAGCAGCACAGCCCGCAGCAACCGCACCCGCCGATACGCAGGCGACCGTGACCATCGCCGATGCGCAGAAAGCATACGTGGCCGGCAAGTGGAAAGATGCCGCACGCCTCTTTGAGCAGGCATGCCCGAACGAGCCCGACTCCACCCGCACGGAATGCTACCTGTGGAACGTGCTCGCCCTCTCGCAGATTGGTGCCGCCAAGGAATTCGGCATCGCAGGCAAGCGCCTCGACAGCCTCATCAAGAAGACCAACCCGCAAAAGGCCGTCTACGCCGACCTGATGATGACTAAGGCGCAGTTTCAGCTGTACATGGGCCGCAACGAGAAGGCCGCCGAGGCCCTAATCCACGCCATCGAGACGTCCCAGCCCCACCAGGCGGTAGTCCTCAAAAAAATCTGCATCGCGGTACAGCCCAAAGTGAAGAACGCGACCCTCGACGAGACCTGCAAGCGCCTCGACGAGCCCGTACCGGCACCGCAACCTGAAACCGCAGCCCAGCCGGTCAAGGACACCGCGGCAACCGAGCAAAAAGTCGCCGAAAAGCCCGCTGCTCAGGACACGACCCCGGCACCCGCGGCAGAACCCGCGAAACCCGCCACCGCCGACACGGTGGCAAAGGCGACACCGGCACCGGCGGTCCAACCTGAAAAGCCCACTCCCGCAGCATCACCTGCCCCGGAAAAAGAATACTGGATCCTGCAACTCGGCGCTTTCGGCGTGAAGAGCAACGCGGAACTCCTGGTCAACAACCTCAAGAAGCAGGGCATCAAGGGTACCATCGAGGAACGCCCCAGTGAAACCAAGACGCTCTACCTGGTACAGACCGGCAAGTTCGAGACCAAGGAAAAGGCCGTCGACTTCGGCGCAAGCAAGCTAACTCCGCTCAACGTCGAATTCCGCCCCATTTTGAAAAAATAATGCAGCGCATCGGTACGTTTTCGCCCGAAAATTCGCTTATTTTGAGCAAATATCGCCTTTTTCCCTACAAAAAAGGCGAAAACTGTGCTATATTTGTGTTACCCCTAAGCCGGGGTGGTGAAATTGGTAGACGCGCCGGACTCAAAATCCGGTACTCGCGAGAGTGTGAGGGTTCGATTCCCTCCCCCGGCATTACGGATAAGAGTAGGTAAAACATGTCTATTTGGAGCAAGATTGTTCTAGCAGTGTTCTTCGTCGGTGCGATGGCTTTCGCACAGTTCGACGACGAACCGTCAAATGACGATTCTACCGAGCAGTCCTACTCATACGGGGACGACGAATCTTCAAGCGACGAATCTACAGGTGAAGAGCCCGCTGGCGAGGCAAAGGCCTCCGGTGACCAGTGGGATGGCTTCCGTTACGAAGACCTCGGACTGACCCAGTGGGAATTCCAGCAGGCCAAGGAAGAGGGCATTACCCGCGACAAGCTCACTAGGCTCGTCGAACTCGGCGTCCGCATTTCCGAATACCTCCAGAAGCCCTGGAACAAGCTCGGCGTGAGCGAAGAAGACTGGCTCGCCCAGCGCTCTCAGGGCATGGAAGACGCAGACATTGACCGCTCTTATCGTCACCGCTCTGGCAACCAGAGCCTTGCATACGTTTCCTTGCTCCTCCCCAGTTACTACCAGTGGAAGATGAGCCAGTCCACGAAGGCCATCTGGATGGATGCCTTGTGGGTCACGAGCGTCGGCGTCACCGCCTACCTCTATGTTGACGGCAGTTCCGCCTGGTGGTACGGCCTCCTCGGTGTCGCAGCAGCGCACATCTGGTCGTTCGCCGATGCATTCTTCGGCACGCAGTGGGACAGCAACCCCGACGCAAACCGCTTCAGTTTCGGAATCCTCCCGACCCCCGAAAAGGGCGTGCTCGGAGCCTTCCAGGTCAAGTTCTAAGCGCATCATGCAGCTGGAATTACTCAAAAGCAAAATTCATAGAGCCACGGTTACCGATGCGAACCTCAACTACGAGGGTTCCATCACCATTGCCCGTGACCTGATGGATGCAGCACACATCCTCCCCTTCGAGAAGGTGGGCGTGCTCGACGTGAACAACGGCAACCGCCTCGACACTTACGTGATCGAAGGCCCCGCAGGTTCGGGTGTCATCTGCCTGAACGGTGCCGCGGCAAGGCTTGTTCAGCCCGGCGACCTCGTGATCATCGTGGCATACGCCACCATGAGCGAAGACGAAGCCAAGACGTGGAAACCCACCGTGGTCCACGTGAACGCCAAGAACGAAATCGTCTAGTCCGTATTTGCTATATTCATGGCATGCGGTTGACAATCGCCCTCACATTTGCACTTGCAGTTTTAGCCCTCGCACAAGCCCCAGCGAAGGCTGATTCTGCTATAGTCAAGCGCGACACGACCGCGAAAGTAGCAAGCGCCGCCGGCGATTCGATTATCGACACAGTCCTCCTGATTCCCGATGACGGCATTCCCTGGAACCGCTCGTACTTCCCGCGCGAAAGGCTTCTGCGCCGCACGTCGATAGACCCGGCTCTGAGCGTCGCATACACGTACTCCGCAAGCTTTACCAGCGGGCCCTTCGGTAGTTTTGCCCAGCAGAGTTACCTCGCCCACCTCGCCTACGAATTCACGCCCGACCTTCACCTGTATGCCGATCTCGGATTGTGGATGCCCCTGTATGCGAATTTCCGTTCAGGCGCGCCCATCGCAAAGGAGGACGTGCGTCAGGGCAAGGTGGAATTCGTGCTCCCCTCCGTGGCACTGGAATACAAGCCCACAGAGAATTCCTACATCCAGTTGATGTTCGTGAACGAGAACGATGCCCGAAAGGCCTACGGCCCGCTCCGTTACTACTACGGGTGCCCGTGGAGGGCGAGTTATTACTGCAGGTAAAAAGTTCGCCCTACCGAAAATTTCTATCTTTGACGCGTGCTTTTAACTAGTCACGACATCTTTAGAAAGGGACTGCGCCCGCTCGTTTTTGCCGCGCTGGCAATAAACGTCTTGTTGCTTTCGGGCTGCGAAGAAAAGAAGGTCGTCGTGAAGGAAAAACGCACCTACAAGGGCGACGTGGAAGTGCTGAACAGTTGCGGAATTCCGGGCGCTGCCGTGAAGATGCGCACCTTCTTGCGCGAGAACGGCTTTGATGTGGTAAGTTTCGGAAACGACCGCCTGCAGAATAACGACGAGACCATCATCGTGCTCCGTAACCCCGAATGGGAAGGCGCACAGGCGCTGGCACAGACCCTCAAGACTAAGAACGTGCTTACCGTCGTGAGCAAGAGGGCGGTAGTCGACGTGGCCGTATACATCGGCAAGGATTTTGAAAAAATAATTGAACCCGAACAGGAAGAAACAAATGACAACTAAGAAGCAAGAACTTCCCCAGTCCGTACAGATCGGCGCAGGCATTCTATTTGAACTGCGTGCCCAGAACGTGCAACTGATGGACCTCCGTGGCATCAAGGACGTGACGGACTACTTCCTCGTGGCGACCTGCGAGAGCGAAGCCCAGATGCAGGCGATTCTGAACGAACTCCGCAAGGAATTCAAGGCGAACAAGCTCCCCTCCGTTGGCGTGGAATACAAGGAAGGCGTGCGCTGGGCCGTGTTTGACGCAGGGTTAGACCTGATGGTCCACCTGTTCGAGGAAGAAAAGCGTAACGAGATTTCGCTTGACCGCCTGTACGCCGACGGCAAGATCGAGACACTCGAAGAAGCAGACTTTGTGAAGAAGACCACCAAGAAGAAGAGCAGTGAAGATGAACTCGTTTGAGCAAGAAATCGCAGAGGCGCTCGCCGCCACCGGTTCCTTCGAGAAGGAAGCCGCACTCAAGCTTATCTCCGTGCCGCCTGACACCAGTCACGGCAACTTCACCATTCCGTGTTTCTCGCTCGCGAAGGTGATGCGCAAGGCCCCGAAGATGATTGCGGAAGACCTCGCCGCACAGGTGAAACTCCCCGCAGGCCTCTCGAAGGTCGAAGCCGTGAACGGCTACCTGAACTTCTTTATCGACCGCAGTTTCCTCGCGAAGTCTACGCTTGAGGAAATCGCCGCGAAGGGCCTGGAATACGGACATGCCGCTCCGAATGGCAAGGTCGTGTGCATCGACTTCAGCTCCCCGAACATCGGCAAGGAACTTGCATTCCACCACCTGCGCTCCACGATGATCGGAAACTCGCTTTCCCGCATCTACAAGGCAGCCGGCTACAAGGTGGAACGCATCAACCACCTCGGCGACTGGGGTACCGCATTCGGCAAGCTCATCGTGATGTACCTGCGCGAAAAGCGCCCGACGGACGATGCCACACTCGATAGCCTCACCGTGAAGGAACTCAACATCCTTTACGCCGCCTTCTCCAAGGCCAGCAAGGAAGAGCCTGGCCTCGAAGACGAAGCGCGCGCCGCATTCACCAAGCTCGAACAGGGCGATGAATTCTACCGCAAATTGTGGACCGCATTCCGTGCGGCTACGCTCAAGGAACTCATGCGCATCTACGACATGATGGGCGTGGGTTTTGACCACTACACCGGCGAATCCTTCTTCGAAGACAAGATCCCTGCCGTGCTCGACGAACTCCGCGAAAAGAACCTGATGGTGAAGAGCCAGGATCTGGACGTGGTGATGCTCGACGAATTCGACCTGAACCCCTGCCTTATCCGCAAGAGCGACGGTTCCACGCTGTACGCCACACGCGACCTGGCTGCCGCCATCTACCGCAAGAAGGAATACAACTTCGACAAGTGCCTCTACGTGGTGGACCTCGGACAGGCACTTCACTTCAAGCAGGTGTTCCATGTGCTCAAGAAGATGGGCCGCGAATGGTACAAGGACATGTACCACATTCCGTTCGGCGTTATCCTCCAGATGGTCGATGGCAAGTGGGAAAAGGGCAAGACCCGCACGGGTACCGCAAGCCTGTTGCGTGACGTGATTGAGGCCGCCCAGAAGAAGATTCTCGAATTCATCGACGAGAAGAATCCGAACCTCGAGAACAAGGAACTCATCGCACGCCAGATCGGTATTTCTGCCCTCACCTTCAACGACCTGAAGAACAGCCGCCTGAAGGACGTGCGCTTTGACTGGGATGCCGTGATGAGTTTCGAAGGCGATACGGGTCCGTATGTGCAGAACGCCCATGTGCGCCTCTGCAGCATCATGCGCAAGGCCGGCATTGAACGCGCGGACCTCGCCGCCGCAATCAAGGACGTGAACTTCGCCGAACTTGGCGACGATGCCGCCTACAGCCTCATCAACATCCTGTCGAAGAAGGGCAAGAAGATTCTGGACGCAGTCGCCAGTGACGAACCGAGCGTTCTCGCCCAGTACGCCCTCGAAATCGCAGAAGCCGCGCACAAGTTCATCCACGAAGACCGCGTGCTCGGTTCCGCCGAAGAGAAGTCCCGCCTGTTCCTGGTTCAGGCCACGCAGATCGTGCTCGAGAACGTGCTCGACCTGCTCGGACTCTTCCCCATCAGGCAGATGTAATCTACGCCCCGCCCTACGGCGCGACGTTCTACACCTATAAGCAAAGGCCCCCTTCCGGGGGCCTTTTCAATTTCTCAAACGCAATCTCGTTAATTACCGTTGATGCAGCGAACAGAGTAGGCGTTGTTCTTCGCATTGTTCGGCACGAGCTGGCGCACCATCTGGTCGCTCATGCGGCCCATGGACCAGAGCCAGATTGTCTCGTTGCGGCCGTTCTGCGCACTCCAGAAACCGGCATACTCGCCCATTTCTTCATAGCGCACGGTAGACTTGCCAATCACCTTGCGGTAACCCGAGGAATACACGGAGAATCCGTACTCATCCGTACCACCACCACCGTGCCAGCCGGTCGTAGCCTTCATCTTCTCGGCAAACTTACCGCACTTGTCCACGCCCTCGTAGCACTTGGTAAGCCCGACGAGCATGTCCATCCATTCGCGGTCACGCGGCAGGTGCCAGCCTGCAGGGCAAGCCTGACGGGCGCCTTCCAGGTCATAGAGCTTTCCGCTACGGGTGCAGTAGTTTTCCTTGTCTTCGTAGCACCAGGAATGTCCCGGCACTTCGTAGTTCACGTTCTGCGCAAACCATTCACGGCCTTCCACCTTGATGGTGCGGTACGTCTGGCCATCGCGCGGGTCGGTAAACGAGCCCGACATGCTGCGGATATCGGCATGGTGCTGCTGTTCGGCGCGGCGGAGTTCAGCCACCTGCTCGCGCTTGTACTTCTCGTACTTTTCCATGTTCGCAGCCCAGTATTCCTGAGCCTTCGGGTTCGTGAACTTTATACGCAAGTCGCTCAATGCGTAAGCATCGTCACCGCAGGCAAGGTCAACGCCCGCGATGTGCACGATTTGTTCTTCCTTGCCGAAGGTCATCGGCTTGTTGAAGTAAGAAACCCAGGCTTCCTTCGACTTGTCGCACTGCTGGTAGAAGTTTTCCTTCTCGATCTTGTTCGAGGGCACCACCATGTTGCCCGAGGCCGAGAACGAGAACATGCCGTCTTCGACCTTGAAGGATACGGGTTGGATTTCCTTGTAGGCGGTGTACTTGCCCATGCGGATATTGCCGACAATCTTTACCGCGGTATAGTCGCCTTCGCCTTCGGCCTTGTAGATGGCATCCCATGTCTTGGGAGGAGCCGCAAACGCCATTCCAGCAAGAACGGCAAAACTTACAATAAACTTTGTTTTGGAACAGAACATTCTCTGCCTGCTTTTAAATGGTTAACAATGCAATGTTAGCATTTTTTCTGCCGTTTTATGGGCGAATCAGGCACAATTATCTACATTTTACATATGGCTATAACCCGTTACATATTGCAAATCCATTGTCCCGACCAGAAGGGGCTTATCGCCGGCACCACGCAAGTCCTTGCCAAGGCTGGCGCAAACATCATCGACCTCCAGCAGCATACCGCAAAAGATATCGAGACCTTCTTCCTGCGTGCCGTTTTCGATATGGATTCGGCAGACATCCAGGAAGTTTACAAGCACCTGGAAACGCTGGCCCCGCGCCTGGAACTCAACTGGAAACTCTTTGACACCTCCAAGACGGAGCGCGTCGCGATTTTTGTATCCAAGACGGACCACTGCCTCTACGACCTGCTCCTGAAGCACCGC
This sequence comes from Fibrobacter succinogenes, assembly GCA_902800815.1. Lineage (GTDB taxonomy): Bacteria > Fibrobacterota > Fibrobacteria > Fibrobacterales > Fibrobacteraceae > Fibrobacter > Fibrobacter succinogenes_B. Next base: position 187,239 of record CADCGB010000004.1, on the reverse strand, counting down.
GACGGCGACCTCCCCTGCGAATTTAGTTGTATCGTGGGCAACCACCCCGACTTGGGCCCCGTGGGCGGGACCTTCGGCGTGCCGTTCTACTACGTGCCGAGCAACCCCGACAAGAGCATCCCCGAGAACCGCTTCCGCGAAATCATCGCCGAGACCCGCACCGACACGGTCGTTCTCGCCCGCTATATGCAGATTCTGAGTGAAGCCTTCACCGAGGAATTCAAGTACCGCATCATCAATATCCACCACGGGTTCCTGCCTGCATTCAAGGGAGCAAAGCCCTACCACCAGGCATGGCACAAGGGCGTAAAGATTATCGGCGCAACGGCCCACTTCGCCACCGAAGACCTGGACCAGGGCCCCATCATCTGCCAGGATATCCAGCGCGTGCCCGAGACGGCAAGCATCGACGAACTGGTGGAACTCGGCAAGGACATCGAGAAACGCACGCTCTCTGCCGCACTCAAGCTGTGGCTCGAACACCGCGTGTTCGTGTACGCCGGCCGCACGTTCATTCTGTAAGTTTTAAACCTAGGAGACAATATGTCCGAAGAACTCAATAACGAAAACGTTGAAAACGCAGCCGCCGAAGGCGCTCCCGTCCAGGAAACCGCTCCGGTAGAACAGGCCGCGCCGGTCGAAGAAACCGTGGCTCCGGTCGATGCTTCGGCAGGCTCAGCAACCGAAGCCCCCTCCGTCACCCAGACCCAGGTGATTGTGCAGCGTGAACGTGGCTTTGCCCACTACGTAGGCTTTGCTCTGCTCTGCGTGCTGTGCGTCTGCTTCTTCTTTATGCCGGGCATCGCGCTCACCTTCGGCGTGAGCAGGCTCGTTTCCCTGAACGGCGCCGCCGCATGGATCTTCAGCGCCATTTTGAGCTTCGTTATCTGGCTCATCTTCAAGCTCAAGATCAAGGGCTTCAAGAAGTCGTTCTATTTCTACATCGGACTCTGCGTGGTGGTTCTTGCAGCCCTCATCGCTATCGAGGTCCTGACTGAAAACCTGAACGTGTTCGCTAGCATCTTCGCGCTCCTGACCGGAGCAGCAGGGTAATCATGAATATCAAAGACCAGTTTGTCCATTTCCTTGTAGAAGCCGGAGCCCTCAAGTTCGGCAACTTCGTGACCAAGAGCGGTCGCGAGACCCCGTATTTCATCAATACCGGAGAGTTCCGCACGGGCGCAACCCTTTCCAAGCTTGCCGAATACTACGCAAGCACCTACATGGTCCACTTCGACGGCAAGGCCCAGAACCTCTACGGCCCGGCATACAAGGGCATTCCGCTCTGCGCCGCCACCGCAATGAAGCTCAGCGACCAGTACGCCCAGAACCTCACGTTTACCTACAACCGCAAGGAAGTCAAGGACCACGGTGAAGGCGGCTCGCTCGTCGGCTACAAGTACGCCGAAAAGACGAACGTCGTGATTATCGAGGACGTGATTACCGCTGGCACCAGCGTGAACGAGACCATGCAAGCGCTCTCCCAGATCGAGAACGCGAACGTCATCGGCCTCCTCATTTCTGTCGACCGCAAGGAAAAACTTGAGAACGGTAAGTCCGCACTCCAGACGGTGCAGGACGAATACGGCATCGAGGCCCATTCCATCATCGACATCAACGACATCATCGCATTCCTCGAAAACGAAGAGAACCGCAAGGCGATTAACGCTCCCGAGGGCATTCTCGAACGCGTGCACGCCTACCGCGAAAAATGGGGTGCAAAGTAGCCCCGCAAGCCATAGGGTGAATGTTGTTTAGGGGCATTGCTTTAATTTGTATGGCAGCCTGCATCCTTACCGGGTGCGGGCCATCTTACCATTGGAGCAAGTCCCACCCGCTCTACAAGCAGGTCCCCTACAGCACGCTTTCCATCACCGGAACCACGAATGCGTTTATCCTCACGCGTTCAAAGTGGTTTGCAAAGAAACTGGAAGTCGCTCCCGAAAGTGCGCAGGTGCAGTTGACCTCTTACTCCCGCCAGGTTTTCCTTGACGAGATGAGGCGCGCCTACCCCGCACTCCAGGAGATTCCCGACACCGCCGTCTCGAAGTTCCCCGAAGAAAGCCAGAAACTTGACGACAAGGTATTCATCAAGGGGCATTTCCCGGAACAGGGCGTGAGCGTCAAGGACACGCAAGGCAACATTCCGCAGTACATCCTGATTGTACACGAGTTCATCATCGGCACCGACATCAACCGCGAGGTATTCTACGACTACGACCTCATTCGCCAAGAAAGCGCCGAGAAGAAGACGTCGAAGAACCTGAGTGCCATACTCTCTTACACCCTGTGGGACAACGAGAGCCAACGCCCGCTGTTTAGCGCCGTCGACGAGATACAGCGTCCCATCGTAAAACTCACGATGGAAGACCTGCGTGCCGTCGCAGCCGAGGCCGCAAAGAAAATCCGCATCAACCTGTACGAGGGAGTCCAGAAATGAGAAGGTACTCCCTTGCAATCATCGGCGTCTTGATGCTTGCCGTAACAGGCTTTGCGGGCAATATCTATTTCAACAAGCGCCCGACCCTGTGGCAGAATCCCGACATCCTGATATGGACTCCGGAAAGCGAGAGCCCAGTCGACCCGAAGGAACTCTGCCTTTCGCTCAAGCGCAACAACCCGAGCATCGGGGAACCCAAGTGCCGCCTGTTCGGTGAATGGGAACGCGATTCCATTGCCATGCACTATGCGGTCTGGCTCAAGAAGAATATCGACCCCAAGTTGAACGAGGAATACCTGCACATACGCCACCCCGCGCTCATGAACAAGGTGCAGTTGCTCGAAGACAACATCGTGCTCTACCTCGCCGACAACGGCAACACGATTAGCGTGGCCATTTTTGACGAGACCTCGACAAACCCGAAGGTTGCAGGGAGCGTCACCAAGACGAACGACAAGATTGCGCTCGGCGACGAGATTGCATCCACATTCTTTGCCGGCAAGACAAAGCGCAGGCTCTCGAAGGAAGAACGCCAGAAGATGCTCGAGGAACCCGACGACTTCTACAAGGAAGTCCCTAACTTCCGTGCATGGGCGGGCATTTCCATCGGCTACTCGCAGGCGCACATTCCGCTCACTCCCGACGACTGGACCGAAAGCCACACCAAGAGCCAGGTGCGCAACTACCGCATTACCAAGGACTCGGTGAGCCTCTGGAACTTTATCGAAGATGACGACCCGCTACTTTCCGCATACGTGGGCGGTATCTGGTACGGGTTCATCGGGCTTGAACTCATCTACCGCTTCGCAAAACACAGCGTCAAGACCGACCCGCGCGATACCGTCTACGAGGAACTCGACCACTGGGATTTTTACCAGCACGAAATCGGGCTCAATGCCATGTTCGCGAGGTCCTACAACATCAAGAAATGGCTCGATATCGACCTGTTCGCCTTCCTCGGGTTCCAATACAGTTTCTTTGTGGAAGACATCGCCCTCAAGGACGATGTCGACAAGCCCTCGAAGGCATACAATGTCCGCATCAAGTTTGAAGAGGCCTACAAGGGCGGGCTTATCGGCGGTGGTGCGCAGTTCGTATTCCTTAACCACTACGGCGTAGGCATCCGCACGGGCATAGCGAGCCGCGGACGCGACATGTACGTGGACCCGACCCCCGATGCGGCCGCAGCCCCCACGATTATCGGCGGTTCTACCATCGACTGGTTTATAAGCCTCGGGCTCGAGTACCACTGGAGCCTATAATAAGAAAACACTGGGGCCTATATTTTGCTAAATTTGTGCCCACTATGAGCGATATTATAGCAGAAGAAAAGAAAGAAGAAGTAAATCCGTTCCTTACTCCGGTCAAAATTATCGAACCGGAACACAAGCTCCCCGACTACACGTTTGACATGCTCCCCGAAGAACAGAAGAAGGTTCTCGCGGAACACGGCTGGACCCAATTGATGCCGGTCCAGAGGAAGACCATCCCCTACATGCTTGCCGCCCGCGATATGCTGGTGCAGTCCAAGACCGGCTCGGGCAAGACCGGCGCCTACGTGCTCCCGCTTTTGCAGGTGATCGTTCGTGACCATATCTACCCGCAGGCACTGATTCTCGTGCCGACGCGCGAGCTCTGCATCCAGGTGCAGGACGAAATCGAGAAACTCTCGAAGGGCACGGGCATCCGCTCGGTCGCCATCTTCGGCGGCGTTTCCTATGAACCGCAACTCAAGGCCCTCAAGAACGGTGTGCATATCATCGTCGCCACCCCGGGCCGCCTCATGGACCACGTGCAGCGCGGGAACGTCGACTTCCTCGATATCCGCGATCTCGTGCTTGACGAAGCCGACGAAATGCTCTCGATGGGTTTCTACCCCGACATGCAGAAAATCCGCCGTTACCTGCCCAAGATGATTTCTTGCACGATGTTCATACGACAAGGTCATCGCGAACAACCTGGAACACCGCTGGTACCCCTGCGACGTGATGGACAAGGATTCCATGACCATCAAGGTGCTGGAATACTACAATCCCGATAGCTGCATGATCTTCTGCAACAAGAAGAGCGACGTGAGCTACCTGGAGCAGGTGCTTTCGGGCTACGGCTTCAAGGTCGGCGCCCTCAGTGGCGACGTGGCGCAGTCCATGCGCGAAAAGACGCTCACCGCCTTCCGCGACAAGAAACTCCGCATTCTTATTTGCACCGACGTTGCCGCCCGCGGTATCGACGTGGACCACGTGACCCACGTGATCGTGTACGACCATCCGGCAGACCACGAGGTGTACGTACACCGCAGCGGCCGCACCGCCCGTGCCGGCAGGAGCGGGCTCTGCATCTCGCTCATCACTCCGGTCGAAGAAATCGAAATCAAGCAGACCGCCGCAGACTTCGGCATCAACTTTATCAAGATGGAGCCGCTCACCAACGAAGAGATTGCGAAGAAGGTGAGCGAACGCACCCGCGTGAGCCTCGAGCAGGAAAAGAACCACTTCGGAGGCCAGAAGGCCACCGAACGCATCAGCCGCATGCTCCCGCTCGTGAAGGAACTTGCAAACGGCACTACCGACGAGCAGATGCTGCTCGCCTACCTGCTAGACCGTTACGCTTGGAAGAAGGCATAAAATGGGAAAGATCAAGGTTAAATCCGCAAAGGAAATCGAACTCATCCGCGATGCCGGCGCACTTGCCGCCGAAACGCTCATCCGTGCCGGCGAAATGTGCAAGCCGGGTGTTTCCACCCTCGAAATCGACGAATTCATCGGCGACTATACCCGCCAGCACAAGGGCATTTCTGCCTGCATGGGCTACCACGGCTACCCGCGATACGCCTGCATCAGCATCAACGAGGTCGTGTGCCACGGCATTCCGCGTGCAGATACCATCCTCAAGGATGGCGACATCGTGAACATCGACATCACGACTATCCTTTCGGGCTATCACGGCGATACCTCCGCCATGTTCTGCGTCGGCAAGGTTTCTAGCATCGCGCAGGAACTGGTCGACACCGCAAAGTTCTGCATGGAAGAAGGCATCCGCGCGGCTGGCGAGCAGGGTGCACGTTTCTGCGATATCGGCTGCGCCATCCAGGATATCGCCGACGAGCACGGCTTCAGCGTGGTGGAAGACTACTGCGGGCACGGCATCGGTCGCGGCTTCCACGAAGAACCGACCGTACTCCATTTCCGCAATTCCGAACGCACTCCCTACATTGAGGTGGGCAACGTGTTCACGGTGGAGCCCATGATTAACGTGGGCCGCCCGGGCACCAAGACCCTCAAGGACGGCTGGACGGCAGTCACCCGCGACGGTAGCCTCAGCGCCCAGTGGGAACACACCATTGTCCGTACCAAGGACGGGATTGACATCCTCACGCTTCCGCGCTAATGTCCATCCTCAGCAACATACGCGACAGGGCCGTCGAATCGTTCATCCGCAAGAACGAGACGGTCCAGCGTTTTGGTGAAGTCGACGAAGTCTCCATCGACGCCGAATCGCGTATCGCTACCGTAAAGATTACCCTCCGCGGTGAAACGCAGACAACGTTGTTCAGGGGCTACTACGGCTTTGACGAAGGCGAAAAGGGCACCGAACTCGTGTTCGAGAAAATCACCTGCGAACGCGCGTGGATAAACGAGATGATCAAGTACGCCCTAGGTAGCAAGGTGCTCCGCTTCCCCATTGCCGACTACAGCGGCGAAAAACTTGCCGGCATCACCGGCAGGTTCGCAAAAATTCTATTCTAGAATTTTTGCGGAAATTCCTGGGCAAGGCTTTATTTTTTCTTATCCAGAGATTCTTTCAAGTTTCCTCGAGTCGGAACTCTAACATAGAACGAGACAAAGATGTTATCACCAAGTCCCTTGGTTGATGTAGTCCCGATTTCCAAGCCAAAGACATTTAAAAGTTCTCCTATTCCAGAAATCCGGGAACTTGGCCAGCGAGAATCAAAAATATACCTATAACGCACTCCCAAAACAAAATCTGTTCCCAAGGTAGCCTCGGCCGTTATATTCGGAGCGAAACTCCCTCCCGGGAGCATTTCATCAAGTTCGTCATCATCTGTCGCGGACATAAAATAGGATCCAACACCGAATCCAACGCCAATAGTTACAAATGACACGAATTCAATTCCAAGAAAGATGTTCGCATACACATAATCCGCATAGACGTTCGTAGTATCTTCATTATAACCATAATTGTATTTTTTATACAACAGTAATTCTTGAATTTCTTTATCTTCGACTTTCGATTCTTCCAGAAATTCACCGCCAAAACCAGCTTCCCCCTGTATAACGAACCTCACGGGGCCCTTTGCAGAGGTTTTCTCGCTATCCGACTTCGCGGTTTTTTCATCATAGTCGTGGCTATTGCCACTCGAACTATTGTTGCTACTCTTTTTCGGCTTAGGCACATCATAAGTCCATTGAACGTTTTCATTTTCCTGAATAGCATAAGGGAAACGTTCGCCTTCATCACCAACCGTAATGCTAGCACAGACCGGAACATCTTTCTCGAACGGAGTCGTTCCGGCCCATCCCCCATTTACATAGACATCAACAGTCTTGGAAGAAAAACCTTGCTTGGCCCGAATCGTAACATGCCCTTTCTTAGGAACAAGCTCATTTTCATACTGGGTTTCCCTTCCACTGACTATTTTAGCTTTGAACGCCACATCCTTATAGCAAGGATGTTCCAGCACGACACGATACATCCCCGGAGAAAGGGATGAATACTGTTGGGCGATATTGCCATCTATTTTTACCACAAGATCGCCAGGATAACCAAGACCACCCGTGAATTTCGGATTGACCTTAAGCCAGCCGTTCTCTTCCGACATCTCGTAAACCCACTCCAAGTCTTGATACGGAATGATCGCATACGGAAATTTTTCGCCATCATCGCCTACCGTGATGTCCGCACAGACAGACACGTCTTCATCAAAAGGAGTCTTCCCCGCCCAGTTCCCATTTACATAGACATCAACCCTTTGGGGGGCATTCCCTCGTCTTGCGCTGATCGAGACATGACCTTTCTTAGGAACAAGGACCTTATCAAAACGGAATTCCTTACCTCGGGCTATGTCTGCCGTAAATTCCACATTCTCGTAGCATGGGTGTTCCAACGACACACGGTGCATTCCCGGAGGAAGGACATTTTCCTTAGAAGCAATTTCATCACCTATTTTTACAGTAAGCTCTCCGGACGAGGCATAATTATCGGGGTAGCTCGGATTGATCATAAGCGTACCGTAATTCGGTTTCATACTCACTTGGATATTTTCAGTGTATTTACCCACATTCACAATCGTATCCAAGTCGAAATACATATCCAGCACGAACGTAAACTTGTGATTGCCCTCGGAAAGTTCAACACTGCAGGGCGTGCTTCGGCAATTTGACTGCGGGCGCCCGTCTATATTGAGAAGTGCCCCCGCCGGATCTGAAAAGACATCAATTACATACTTTTTGACCTTGGAGGAGGACCACTGCTGTCCCATGGATACATCGGAAAAACCGCCCTTGCCTCCGTACCCGCCATTATTCGGGGAAACCGCACCAGGAATAGAGCCGAACAGGATGGCAGAACGATTCTTTATTTCGACAAGCAACTGCTGGGCATTTGGGGTCGTACTCGTATAGCTAGCCAGCATCTTGCCCGAATACGTTTCGTAAAGTTCCACCGTAAGCGTCAAGTCATCCCCAAACTTCCCCACACGTGCCTGCGATACGTAGTCTGCCGAAATATTCTTGCCCGTTTCCACAAGACATTCCCCCTCGCAGTCTTCCAACGACTTGTTAGGAGGGAGCATCACCTTAATATTTTCTTGCGTCATAACGACAAAGTCCATGTAGTCGGGCAAGACAAGCATGGCCTGGGCCCGGAGTTCATCTGTAAGGAATGTTTTTTCGCTCCTGGAAACCGCATTTTCGAGAACTTTTGTTTCCAGAACGGCCACATGCACCAATTTCTTGGCACAAGACTGTCCAGCAACAATCAGTACAGTACACAGGAACACAATTACAGAAGAAAAACGGGTCATTTCGCAAATAAAAATAAACATTCCTTGTTTAAAAGTCAACAAGGAGAGCTATAAAACCATAAATAGCTAAACTGTCAACGCAGGTTATTTGCTCTTGCAGGCCGTATAGGTCGTGGGGTTAGACGCAAGGAACCCTTTCACAAGGTCACCCGACCTCGTATATTGAAGCGAGGTTTTGCTGGCACTACTTGTGAATGCCGACGAACTTGCAGTTCTCTTTGAGGCAGACCAGTTTGTCCAAGAAAGGTTATGCGTATTGACAAAAGATTGCCATTGGTTACTCTCGCTTTCATTAATACTACCATCAGCATCTGTGTTGGTCGTGCCCCATTCCGAAATAAACACGGAAAGGCCTGCGCTCATAGCAGTTTCCACCGCCGGTCCAAAGGACCCCACAGAGTGAGACCCGGCCCAATAGTGAAGGACATAGGCTGTGTTATTTTTGCTATCGGTTACTTCATTACCTACCGGCTCATTGACATGCTGGCTCCAATTCGGAGTTGCAACAAGAATCAAGTTATCCGAGTACTCGCGGATAACCTCGATAATCCGGTCCGCATAATCCTTTATTGTAGACCACTTCACTGAACCATCAACTTCATAAAGCAGTTCGAAAATCACGTTGTCGTACTGGCCGTATGTCTGAGCCATTTCCTTGAAGAATTTTATGGCATCATTGGTCCGCAAGTCATTCTCCGCCGATTGCCAGTCGATAATCACATAAATATCATTCTTGATAGCGGCTTCCACGACCGTTTTCACAAACGACTTCTGGTTATCAGAGTCCTCCAAATAACCTTTTAATTGAATTTCGTTCCATTCTTCCGACCAGGAATCGGTAGTTACAGCCATAGGGGCACGCACAATCTGGATGTTCATGTCATTCACCATGGTCGTAACACCTTCTTCGGTCCAGAAATCCATAGCATCGGAGGCAATACTCTTAAAAAGGCTCATGCCACGCACCTGCACTTCGGCGCCATCCTTGACACCTTCGCAACTGCCGTAAATCTGTCCCTTGCCACTCGAGTTCTTGCCCGCAATCAATTCGCCATACTGGCTAACAGGCCCCACGCGAGTGGGAGCGAATTCAGGAGAACTCGAATCACTGGAGGACGATTCCGTCGCAGGAATCACCATCACCGGCGAGCAGGAAATTTCCTGCGTAGAGCCGCCAGCAGTTACCGACACCGTCGCAGTCTTGGGGCCAGACGTTGTATAAGAAGTCTCAATAAAGCGATCATTCGCATCGCCGTCATATGTCGCAGGAGTACCACCCGGCATACTCCATTTAAGCGTTGCCTTGGCGATATCCGCGGACGAGAGTCCACTAGTCTCCGTATTCCAAGTGAACGACCAAGTTACCCGCTCGTCCAGTTCAAAGTTAGCCCTAACCGGTTTGCAGGTTCCGAAAACCCCGGCAGAAAGCGGGATATCGTCCATACTGTCTGAAGATGTATTTTGCGAACTGCTAGAAGTCCCCTTTGTCGAACTGCTTGAGCCCACTTTTCCAGAGCTGCTCGATCCGTCTGCCGGTTCGGAGCCCTTATCACTGCTACTCAATTTTGCAGAACTACTCGTTTCCGCTTTCGTTTCGCTTGAGGTCGGCTCTTCATCGTCACTAGACGAAGGATCTTCGATTGCGGCGAAGGTCTCGTCGTACTCGTCCTTGAATTCATCGAGGTAGTCGGTACAGGCGGCAATAAAGAATGCCGCAGGGATGACAAAAGCGAGAGTCAATTTCGATTTCATAATTATCATCCTCCCCTAGAACAAGAAACTCACGCCAATGCCCACTATGCCGAGGCCCATAATGCCAAGGCCCACGGCACGCATCGTCTGTGCATTGTCAATGTTGTCACAAATCTTGCCGTACTCTTCGGCGGTCTTCGGCTTCTTGTCGCGTTCGCTCTTCGCCTTGCTGTTGAACACAGCGGCCATTACACCTCCGCCCACAGCCACGGCGGCAGAAATCGCAACCGGCACCCATTTAATCTTGAACGAAGACTTTGCGCCGTCGTTGCTTGCGGGAGCCTCACCCGCTTCGGCAGCATCGGTCGCAGCCGCAGATGCGGCCACCTGGGCCTCAGACGATTCCGGGGGCAGGTCCGCTGCGGCACCTTCCACGGCGGTTTCCGTTATCTCGCCCTTCGCCTTCGCCACACTTGCACTCTGGGCATTATTCTTTTTCTTAGCGAAATTCCACGCCCAGCGGCCGACAAGGTCCTTCTCCTGGTAGACCGAGGTAAACTCCACACGGCCCTTGAAGTTCTGCATGTTACCGTTGTTACCCAAGGGCAGCTTCACAATCTTGTTGGGGATATCCACCACAAGGTGCGAGTACCTGCGCCCCCTCGGCAGCGAATTCACGTTGAACAGCTGTACGCCGTTCAAGTAGTACGCACCCGAAATGGGCTTGTTCAAGTCCAGATAAAAGCCCAGGCTCTTCGAGTTCATCACAATCTTTATGTTCGCGTTCACGCGGTCAAGGGAGTCGTTTATCTGCGTCACGGACTGCAGGAACAGCGGGGCATACTCGTCACCGGACTTACGGAGCACGATATCGCTACACTTCGAAAGCCAGCGTTCCATCATGCGCTTCTGCTGTTCCATACGTTCGGAATCAAAGAACAGGTTAAAGTTGTAAGTTGCGTCAAAGGCCCCATCGAAGGTGAGCGGTTCCAGGTCGACCGTACCGTTCAACTTGACCAGCTGTTCCTTGGAAACCAGGATTCCACCAAGAGCCGAGGCACACGCCTTGATCTGTTCCGTACGCTCGGCCAGGGAGTTGCCCATCGTCATGAAGCCCAGGCGGAGTTCGCCAGTCACTTCCATATACTTGGTTTCGAATTCGGGGAGCTCTACAGCATAAAAGTGGCTACATTCATCATCCAGGACCTCGTTGATAGAAATCATGGAGCATCGGTCGTTCATCTTGGCGATATGGTTCGCCCTCTCCCACAGGGAGTCCAGTTCGGGGTTTGACTGACCCAACCCGGACTTCAACTGGTCAAGTTCCTTCTGGATGGCCTGAAATTCCTCGGCATCCTTCACGAAAATGGATGCGGTCGGGTCGGCAAAGGCAGCACAAGCGCATGCGAAAGTTACAGCAAATGCAAAACGTTTCATGGTATAAATTTACATCTTTTCTAGCACCTTCGCTAAGAATACCGCTGCAGGCAGGCAAAAAAGACTATCTGCAAGCCAAAACCGCTTATTTTATTATATTCTGTACATAGCTTTTACAAGGAGTACCCCATGTCCGAGAGCAAGAAACAGACTATGGACAAACTAAAGGAAAAGGCCATAAATATCATTTTTGACCTTATTACGAACATTCCGGACTCCCTGCACGTTTCGGCGATAGACCCCGAGAAAAGGGCAAACATGCTCATCCAGCAGGCCACGTTCAAGGCCGCGACCGTAAGTGGCACGCTCTCCATACCGGCCGGGTTCACGGGAATCCTTACCGCCATCCCCGACATTGCCGCCATCTGGCGCATACAGGCGCAACTTGTGGCCGACATTGCCGCCAGTTACGGCAAGATTGCCCTCCTGACCCGCGAGGCGATGGTCTGGTGCCTGTTCCGGCACAGTGCGGCATCGCTCCTGCGCGATGTTGCCGTCCGTACCGGGAGCCGCATCGTGGTGCAGAAGCTTTCCACGACCGCCCTCAAGAAGATTGTCGAAAAAATCGGCATCAAGATTTCCTCCAAGTTCGTGAGCAAGTCGCTCCTGCGGGCCATCCCCGCTATTGGCGCCATCGGGAACGGAGCCTACGCGTATTTCGACACGAAGGAAGTCGGCAAGACCGCCATCGCCTACTTCAAGGCGCTCGCGGACCAGGACGAAACACCCAAAGAGCCCGGCGAAACAGCTTCTTCCGAGAAAACTGACGAAGAAAAAACTGAAATCTAGGCAAATTCAGTCAAAATAGCCATAATTGGCCAAAACCACAGACTAGCCCCCCTTGAGAACGGGGGCAATTTTTTCTATCTTTGGGCGCAAACTTTAAAACATCAACTCCATTAGTGGAATAAAATATGAAAAACATAGAAAAGCACAGAAATATTGGTATTTCTGCCCACATCGACTCCGGTAAGACTACCCTTACCGAACGTATCCTCTACCACGCTATCCACGAAGTTCGTGGTAAAGACGGCGTCGGTGCCACGATGGACTCCATGGAACTTGAACGCGAACGCGGCATCACGATTCAGTCTGCTGCCACCTTCGCAAACTGGACCCACACCAAGAGCGGTGAACAGGACTCCATCAACATCATCGATACCCCGGGGCACGTGGACTTCACGATCGAAGTGGAACGTTCTCTCCGCGTGTTGGACGGTGCTATCCTCGTTCTGACCGGTGTGGAAGGCGTCCAGTCCCAGTCTATTACCGTTGACCGCCAGATGAAGCGCTACCATGTGCCGCGCGTGGTGTTCGTCAACAAGTGCGACCGCTCCGGTGCAAACCCGCTCCGCGTGGCCGTGATGCTCAAGGAAAAGCTCAACCACAAGCCCTGCGTGATGCAGATTCCTATAGGTCTCGAAGACCAACTGAAGGGCGTGGTCGACCTCGTCGAAATGAAGGCCTACTACTTCGAAGGCGCCAACGGCGACGACATGATCGAAAAGGAAATCCCGGCCGAACTCGTCGACCAGGCTAACGAATACCGTGAAAAGCTCGTTGACTGCTGCGCTGACTACAGCGACGAAATCATGGAAAAGGCCATGGAAGGCCAGTACGGTGTGGACCAGATCGACAAGGCCCTCATCAAGAAGACCATCCGCGAAGCCACCATCCGCCTCGAAATTACCCCGGTGTTCATGGGTTCCGCCCACAAGAACATTGGCGTGCAGAAGCTCCTCGACGGTGTCATCGACTACCTCCCCTGCCCGACCGACGTTGAAAACAAGGCCCTCGACCTCGACAACAACGAAGCCGAAGTCATCCTCAAGAGCGAAGACAACGCACCGCTCGTTTGCTACGCGTTCAAGCTCGTGAACGACCGCTACGGCCAGCTCACCTACGTCCGCGTGTACCAGGGTACCCTCAGGAAGGGCGACATGATCACCAACATGGCCACCACCAAGAAGGTGTCCGTGGGCCGTCTCGTGCGTATGCACGCTGACGAAATGGTGGACATCACCGAAGCCGGCGCCGGCGACATCGTTGCACTGTTCGGTATCGACTGTGCTTCCGGTACGACCTTCACCGACGGCAAGAACCACTACAACATGACTTCCATGCACGTGCCGAACCCCGTGATCGAGCTCGTGATCGAAGCCAAGAACCGCGATGACCTCGACAACATGTCCAAGGCCCTCAACCGCTTCACCAAGGAAGACCCGACGTTCCAGGTCGAAGTCAACAAGGAATCCGGCGAAACCATCATCAAGGGTATGGGCGAACTCCACCTCGACGTGTACATCGAACGTATGCGCCGCGAATACCACGTGGACGTGCAGACCGGTGCCCCGCAGGTGGCCTACCGCGAAACCATTACTCGCGAAGCCAAGTTCGAATACACCCACAAGAAGCAGACCGGTGGTTCGGGTCAGTTCGCTAAGATGTCCGGCGTGATGCGCCCGATGCCTGTCGAAGGCGACTCCGAAAAGGTCTACAACTTCGTGAACTCCGTCGTCGGCGGCCGCATTCCTAAGGAATACATCCCGTCTTGCGACAAGGGCTTCCAGAGCTGCATGCAGGCCGGTTCCCTCATCGGCTTCCCGGTCGTGGGTATCGAAATGGAAGTTCAGGACGGTGCGTTCCACCCGGTGGACTCCTCTGACATGGCGTTCCAGATTTGTGCCCGTATGGCCTTCCGCGAAGCTTTCGCCAAGGCAGGCGCCCAGATTCTCGAACCGATCATGAAGGTCGAAATCGCCACCCCGACCGAATTCCAGGGCAACGTTGTTGGTAACGTCTCCCAGCGTCGCGGTACCATCACCGGTACGAGCGAAGAACTCGGCACGACGACCATCACCGCCGAAGTCCCGCTTTCCGAAATGTTCGGTTATGCTACCGACCTCCGCTCCATGACTCAGGGCAAGGCCGAGTTCACCATGGAATTCTGCAAGTACTCTCCGGTGCCGCGCAACATCCAGGAAGAACTCATCAAGAAGTACGGCGACAAGGTTAACCAGAGAGGTTAATTCTTAAGCCCCAAAAGCTTAAAAGGCTCCGGCAATCGCCGGGGCCTTTTTGTCATTCATAGTAGTCGCGAGCGGTTGTCGCGCAGGCCACTAATTACCATAGAAGTTCATGTTGAACCACGCCTTCTTGCCGTCCGTACTGTAGGCAATCCCGCAGGCGAGCGACTTGTACTTCGTGTTCTTCATGTTCAGGTAGTGCCCGATGTAGGGGTAGTCGTCCTTGCTGTCCGGGTCGCGTTCCCCGCTGGTCACGAGTTTCTTCTCGTCGTCCCACATCATGTTCACGTAGGTATCGACAATCTTCTTCTCGGTACTGTAGTATTGCGTCTGGACATTCGGGCCGGTATTCTGCGCTGACTCGCCGCAGTCCCCGAAATTCGCGTGGCCCTTGCCGGCCACCATGTCGTCCATCGCCTGCGTCACCACGCATTTTTCGCGTTCTGCCGTCGCGCGCACCAGGGGCGGCAAGTCTTCCGTCGCGCGCTTTGCGTTCACCACCTCGAGGCAGTAGTCACGCCAATCTTCCGATACCGTCTCGGAACTTGCGGGTTTGCTATCGCTTGAAGCGGGTTCCGCCGCACTAGACACGGGATCAGCCGTGCTCGATGCCGCAGCCTCCTCCTTCGCAGAGGAACTCTCGGGAGCCTTTTCACCAGCACTGCTCGCAGGAGTTTTCTCGCCGGCACTGCTTACCGCATCGTTCGCACTGGACTTGGATTCGCTGGAAGCGCCCTCAGTCTTGCCACCCGAGCCTTCATCGCCAGGGATGGTAATGTCAATGGTATCGCCAGTATCGACGCAACTCCCCGCACAGTTTGCCGAGGAATCGTCGGAACAGCCCGACGCAAAGAATGCCGCGACAGCAACCGCCGCACAGATTTTAAACAAACTAAGTTTCTTGTTCATTATTCCAGCTCCGTTACACATCTAACATAAAGGCCCTTCTGCACATTCTGGTCGGTACGGTCGATGCTCTTCGCCTGCCGCCTGAACTCCCAGGAACGTCCGGTGTTCTTCATGATGGAGGTCGAAGACCAGTAGTGCCCGGTCAGTTCGCTATTGCAGTAGCCGTCCCAGTCCTTGCAACCGCCACGGCCGATAGTTTCCCAATTGAGCTTTTCGCGGTCCTTCTGAAAATCGCGCCACTCGCCGTCATCGGGCAAGTGCCAGCCCGCAGGGCAAGCCTTCTTGGCATCGTTGTAGTTGTAGAAGCGCCCGAATTTTTTGCAGAACGTGGTATCCTCGAGCAGGCACTGCCTTGCGCTCGTTAGGCTAAACTTAAGGTTCGTCACCATCCAGAGTTTATTTTCGCCACGCAGTTCCACCTTGTAGGTCTTGCCGTCACGCGGGTCGGTAAGTACCATCTTCTTTTCGTCCACGTTCTTTTCGGCATAGAAGTTTCTCTCGCTCACGCAACGCACCGTCGTTATCGCACCCGCCGGGAGTTCCACCATCTTCGCGTTACCACGCTTCACGTCGAGCATCATCGCGCGCACGCCATTGGGGTCGCTCACCGCAAAGTACGCGGCATCCTTACCCTGAATCTTTTTCGCATCTTCGCTGTCATAAAAACCGCGCGTCTTGCCCGCAAAGGACTTCACATTCGAAAGCTTACGGGGGCCAGTAAAGCGGTCCTTCGCAAAAACAGTCCATTCCTGAATATCGGGTACGTGCGTCCCTACCGGGCACGCGGCTTTCCAGGTTGACTGCTTGTAATACGGTGCTCCGCCATTATCAGTAAACGAGGCCAGTTTTCTGTAAGAGAGATTGTCGGTAAACCAGTTCAAATTGCCCGACGCAAGAGTCTTGTACATTTTCCCGTCACGGTTATCCTTGATTACGGTATCCGCAAACGAAAATTCTGCAACAATAAGCAAGGCCACAGCCACACGGCCAACAAGTCTAAACATCAATACACCTCTGAGGGTAACAAACTTTTTCATTAATATATATACGCAAAATGAAAAAGGAACGTTTTTGAAAAAAAAACTGTTTTTTTTGCCAAGAAAAAAAACAGGTATAAAAAACACGCGGGAGGGGCCCCAGCTCGGAGTTGCGAAGGCCGCACGGGCCCCTCCCTGCACCCCCAGCTCGGAGTTGCGAAGGCCGCACGGGCCCCTCCCTGCACCCTCCCCATCCTTGGCCGACGCCTTCCACACGTTAAACTACATCGTTTATCTCGGGCAAGGCCCGTTTATTTCAAGCAAAGAAATGTTTATATCTTGATTAAGTTTACACACTACTGCGAAGGCCGTTTGAGATTGTTGCAATCTGGCTAAAACGCAAAACTTGCGCCGGCGGCGCTGGGGCCGGCCCAGAGTCCGGAGAGTGCAACCGGGCCAAATCGTACCGATTTTTTGTGTATACCGATGATTGCAAAACTGACGCCGGTACCCGCCAGGGCACCCACAATCACGTCACTCGGGAAGTGCTTGCCGGCAGCAATGCGCAGCGCCCCCACAAAGCCCGCCAGCGAGAGCGTGCCCGCCCAAACAAGCGACTTGTAGGCTGAATTCGGGTACATTTCCGAGAACCACTCGCCCGTAAACACGGCCACCGTGAACGCCGCCGAGGCATGCCCGCTAAAAAAACTCCCGTAGGCCTCGCCCTCGGCACTTTCCGCAGCCTCGGCCCCCGCCCCATCCTCGGCGTAAATGTAGGGGCGCGGCCAGAACTTCATGGAACGGAACGTAAGGTTGAGCGCACTCTGGAACGCAAGCGCCTGTGCAAACATAAGGGAATATACGGCAAAGTCGCGCCCGCAGGCATCCCCCCGGTACCACGACGCAGCCCCCAGGGCAAGCGGCATCGCACCGAGCACAGCAAACCAGTCGCTCACTTCCGCTACAGTCTTGTTGTAACGGCCCATAACGGCGCGGTCCCAGGGCATAAGGTCATCCCGCTGCGGCATGTCCTCGGGGGCAGTTACCGACATGTGCGTTAGCCTGTAGTTCCCGTAGATACTCCCGAAGGCGGCAAAAAACGTGAGCGGCAGGTCCTTCTCGAGCGTAAACGTGTAGTGGCGGGTTTCGGCATCAGCGGGCATCGGGGAAGCCTCGCCCGAGGGGGCAGCCATGCAGGCCACCGCCAACGCGAGTACCGCGAATAAAATGCTTTTCGAAAACCTTGCCATTTCAACCCAAAATTAAATATTTATATTGATACCCGTATGCAACGTGAACCGATTACCCCGACCATGGATTTGTTCAGCGCGATTTCCGACGAAATGCGCCTCAAGATCCTGATGCTCCTCGACATTGCGGAATTTACCGTCAACGAAATCAAGGATATTCTCGACATCCACCAGAGTAACGCGAGCAGGCATCTCTCAAAGCTTTCCGCCTGCAACCTCCTGAAGGACCGTCGGGATGGCATCAAGGCATACTACCGCCTGAGCGAGGAACTCCTGCTCAGCAACCGCGTGCTTTCCGTAATCCGCGACGCATACGGTGAACTCCCCGACAAGGACATTATCCGCTGCCGCGCCGAACAGGTGCTCGAGGAACGTACCGACAAGACCAAGGGGCAAATCCACAAGCTGAACCAGGCGGGCGGAAGCCTCAAGGCACAGATCAGCCTGTTCAGCAAGCTCATGATACCTTTTGAAAACGCGGTGGATATCGGCTGCGGCGAAGGCGGAGACCTCTCGCTCATGCTCGCGAACCGCTGCAAGAACGTGACCTCGCTCGACTACGACCCGAAGGTCATCAGCGGGCTCCAGAAAATCCTGAGGCAGAAGGGCATCAAGAACATCACGCCGAAGGTCGCCGACATGACAAAGACCGGCCTCCCCGACAACTACGCCGACCTCGTGCTCATGAGCCAGGTGCTCCACCACGCGACCGACCCGCGACTCGCCCTCAAGGAAGCCATCCGCATCCTCAAGCCGGGTGGAACGCTTGCATTCCTCGACCTCGCGCAGCACAAGGAAGAATCCTTCCGCACCACGCACGGCCACATCTGGCTGGGCTTTGACCGCGGCCAGCTCGAGTTCTTCATGAAGGAATTCAACTGCAAGATTCTCGAGAGCGAGATTATCCCGAGCGAGAACGAGGTGGACAAGAAACTCCCCGTCATCTGCATGATTCTCACGAAGGCTTAACATTTTTTGAAAAAACTATTGCTTTTTACCTAAAAAAAGGTATTTTAGAAACAGGAATAAAACCAGGAGACTTTTATGGGCAAAATTATCAAGATTATCGTGATAGCCGCCGTGTGCATCATCTCTGCCTTCGGCATTTACAGTCTCGTCAAGTACAACAAGGTCGACGAAAACACCGCCGACTAAGTCGCTTCATTTACCCTAGATTTAAAAACCGGACCTCGGCTCCGGTTTTTGTCGTTTAATCATTTTCCTGTAACTAGCAGCGAGTAACGAGTAACTATATTTTCGGGCATGAATTTCCTGAACAAGAAGCCCGTTTTCTTTGCGGCGATGGCCGCGCTTTTCTTCGCAATCCTCCTCATCGTTTTCCGCGGTTTCGCTTTTGACGACAGCCAATTGATGCTCAACAGCGACCAGCTGAACGGCATCGGCAGCCGCATACTGCGTGCCGAGAATGCCATCGTCACCGAATGGGACGATAGCCGCCTGGGTGGCGTGCCTACCATCGACGCACTTTTCGCCGATGCCTACCACCCGCTCGTGTGGACGCAGTTCCTGATGGACCCGGCACGTGCGGTGGGCTTCAAGTTTATCCTTACCGTGTGGGTCGCCTTCATGAGCGCCATGCTCCTGGCCTGGAACCTCACGGGTAACCGCTGGTGGGGCGCCCTCCTCGGGTTCCTCTACGCATTCTCTCCGGAATACTTCACGTATATCTACGGCGGTCACGACGGCAAGATGATGGTATTCGCCATCGCGCCGCTCGCCCTCCTCGCCATCAGGAAGGTGGTCCGCTGCGGGAGCCTCCCCTATCTCATCGTCCTTGCGGCAAGCATCGCCTGGATGATTCTCGGGAGCCACCTGCAACTCACGTACCTGTTCCTGTGGGGCGCAGGTTTCTACACGCTCTACGAGGCGTTCTTCCACTGCGAAACGTTCAAGACCCGCGGTAAGCGCATCGGGCTCGCCGCCGCCGGCCTCGCCTTCGGGCTTGCGCTCAGTTGCTTCCAGCTGGTGCCACCCTACATGTACACCACCACGCAGTCCGTGCGTGGCGAAGGCGACCATACCAATATCGGGCACGCCGCCAGCTGGTCACTCCACCAGGAAGAACTCGCGCAGATGCTCCTGCCGGGATTCATCGGCGTGGACGTGTACGAGCAGAACGAAAAGACGGGTGACCTCGAGGGCAGTTCCTTCGTGAACGTCACGATGAACGAATACCGCAAGATGGCAGAATCCGGCAGCCAGGGCAGCCCGTTCTACTGGGGCCACAACAGTTTCAAGCTAGACCACAACAACGCAGGCGCACTCCTCACCTTCCTCGGGTTCCTCTGCCTGTTCCTCCCCGGCAAGCGCCGCTGGGCGACGTTCTGGGCCGTGGGTGCCGTCGTCGCCCTCAGTTACGGCATGGGGGCACATTCCCCGCTGTTCAAACTGTGGTACGCAATCCTCCCGGGTGTCAAGAATTTCCGCGCGCCGGGCATGTCGATGTTCTGGCTTCCGCTCCTGCTCGTGATGATGGCTGGCCCCGTGCTCCGCTCCGTCTCTAGCAAATCCGAAGATGTCGCAAGGAACTGGCGCGCCCTCCTGCACGGCGCCGCAATGTTTGGCATCCTCCTGGTGCTCGCCGTCATCGCCCGCTACAACTGGACAACCTTCATCGGGCCTGTCGGGCTTGTCGCCTGCATTCTGTACGGCATCGCCTGCATCGGCGTGATGAACCTCGACGACCAGGGCAAGCCATTCTCCTTTACAAACCTGATAGAAGCATACAAGTCTGGGCTCAAAGGCTCCAGCCGCGTTATTCAGGCATGCATCGTACTCGGGTTCACTGCCATTGGCGCGTTCCTCATGAGCGGGCAGGACCTGCTCAACGACCCGGTCGTTGCACCATACTTCAAGCCGCTGAACGAAATCGTGATGAACGCGACCGCAAGCACCGTGATTCCGGGATTCATCCTGATTCTCGTGATTGCAGGCGTAGCGCTGGCCGTATTCAAGTGGAACGGTTCCATCGTGGCAAAGGCATGCATCCTTGCCGTCGCCGCCGCGGTAGACCTCTTCTTCATCAACGCGGCGTTCATCCAGAACGTACCCGCGGGCGAATACCTGCAGCCGAACAACGGGATTGTCGCGGCCCTCAAGGCGCCCTACAAGGCTGATTCCCTCAACGTTCCGCGCGTACTTTCGCTTTCCCGCAGCAAGGCGCTCGGGGGCAACATCTTCCCGCAGTACCACATGCGCAATGCCGACGGCTTCCACGATAACGAACTTGCGACCTACCGCGAGTTCCGCGGCGGCCAGCAGAACGCGAACTACCTGCTGAACATCAACAACCCCGATGCGGCCCACCCGTTCCTCGACCTGATGAACGTGGGCGCGATTATCTTCGACAGCCGCCAGGGAACGACATTCATGCCTATCCAGACGGCGATGGGCGAAGCCTACATCTACGGGCAGTCCGTAACGATGGACGATGCTAGCGCCATCAAGACCCTCCGCGAAAAGGCCGCCATCCGCAAGCCCAAGGCCGAGGAACCCATCCCCGCCGCAACGGAATACTCCACGACAGCCACCGGCGATTCCGCAACTGCAGAAGCCGCAGACAGCACTGCAACCGAGGCCGCCGCGGAACAAGTTGCCGCCGAGCAGCCGCAGGCCGAACCCGTGGACGACAACTTCTACTATCGCGAGACGGTTATCCTCTCCGAAAAACCCGAACACGCAGGCGAAGGCGGAGTCGCGAACGGGTATGCAAAGCTTGTCGCAAGCCCCAAGATGGACACGCAGGTATTCCAGGTAGAAAGCGACCGCGCGGGCTTCATGGTCGTCGCGGGCAACTACCACCCCTACTGGCATGCGACCGTCAACGGCGCTCCGGCAAAAGTCTACAAGGCATTCGGCAACCTCCGCGCCGTCGAAATTCCGAAGGGCAAGTCCGAAGTCCGCATGGAATACCGGAGCAAGCCGTTCCATGCCTGCATCAAGGTGAGCGCGATCGCCGCACTGCTGCTCACAGCGTTCGGCATATTCATCGCAGTCCGTCGCCGCAAGAAGATTATTTAAGGAAGGCGTCGAAGTCGATATCGCGGACATACTCCACGATACACTCCGGCTTCACGTCGAGCTTATCGACATCCTCGCGCTTGGTCTCCCCGCATAGGGGCAGCACGAACCTGCAACCCGCACGCTTCGCGAGTTCAAAATCCGTATAGAGCCTATCCCCCACGAAGAGGATTTCTTCGGGAGCATAATGCTTGAGCACGCCCGCAAGCATCGCGGGGTTCGGCTTGCCAAAACTGCGCTCCGGTTCCACACCATAAGCCGTTTTTAAGAGGGCCATGAAGCTCCCGATATCGGGAACGGGGCCACGCGCATCAGGGCACACGAAATCGGTATGCGTCACCCAGAACGGAATCCCGCGCTGCACGCGGAAACTGAGTTCGCAGAGTTCCCGGTAGTCAAAGCTGTTGTGGTAGGCAACGAGAACAAGTTCCGTTTCCTCTACTGACGGGCGCAGATTCAGGCTCGGGTCCTGTGCAGCAAACCACTCGTAAACCTCGGGATTCGCAAAAAAGTACACATTCTTGATGCCCTTCTCGTGAATCGCGTCGAGCGAGAGGTAAAGCGCCGAGATGATGGAATCATCGCGAAGCGGGAGCCCCATCACGTTCAGGCGGTTCTCGTAGAACACCGGCGACTTGCTCGTATTGTTGCTCAGGTAGTAAACCGGCACGCGGGCCGCCACGCGTTTTACCGCATCGACGGCACCCGGATACGGGCGACCGCTCAGGTAGAGCGTGCCATCCAGATCAAATACGACTGCCTTTACCGGTTTATGTTGCATGTGCCCCAATGTAGAAAAATTTCTACCTTATACACCATGAGAACCCCAGACAGCCGTTTTTACTGCCCGCAAATAGGTGTGGGCACATTCACCCTCGACGAGAACGAGAGCAGCCACGCCGTCCGCGTATGCCGCGCCACCGTCGGCGACACGCTCGAACTCTGCGACGGGCTGGGGCACTTTGCCGATGCGACAATCGTAAAGGCCGACCCGAAGGCCTGCGAAGTCCGCATCGACAACTTCGATACCGTTTCTATCGAGCGTCCGAAACTGAGCCTCGCCATCGCATGCCTCAAGGACGACGCCCTCGAAGAAGTCGTATTCCACGCAGCGCAGACAGAAATTGACACGATTTACTTTCTACGCACGGACTTTTCGCAGGAACCCAAGAACTCCGACCTGCACAAACTTGTCCGGCGCGCCGAACTCAAGAGCCTCGTCAGCCTCAAGCAATCCAAGAAGCCATGGCTGACCCGCATAGAAGGTCCAGTCGAATTCGACCACTGGCTCGACACCTACGAAGGCGACCTCGTGCTCTGCGACATGGATGGCGAAAACACCGCCCCCACCCTCGACCAAAGGACTACCCTGCTCGTCGGCCCCGAGGGTGGCTTTTCAGACAAAGAAATTTCACGAATAAAGTCATACCAGCGGGGGAAGACCGCCCTCATCAACCTCGGAAACACCCGTCTAAGGGCACGGACTGCCGCCATTATCGCCCTCGGAAAGTTCATTTAAACCAAAATTTCGCCACTTTTCGCCCGAAATTTGATATTCATCATATTTTCGTAAGAAAACTTATTTTCACCTTGACTTTCTGCAATCTTTAAGATATTTTTGATATAGACTTCAATTCAACCCCTCGAAGGGGAAAACATTAAACAAGGAGTTTATTATGAAGAAGTTGATCGTTGCCGCTCTCGCAGCATTCCTGATGATCGGTTGTAGCTCGACCCCGCAGGAAAAGTCCGCTAGCGCTCTCGTCGAAATGCAGATGAAGAAGAAAGCCTACCTGAAGGACCACGTTCCTGCCGGTATGGGTATCGGTGTTTCTACCGATGAACAGATCGCCATGGAAAAGGCCGACCAGAATGCCCGTGTTGACCTCGCCAAGGAAATCGACGCCCAGACCAAGGCTCTCATCAAGAACTTCAAGGAAGACGTGAACGACCAGGTTGCCGAACACTTCCAGTCCACCTCCAAGACTGTCGTGAACACCCACATGAGCGGCGCTACCCTCGTCGACGTGAAGGTTGAAACCACCGAAGACGGTCACTTCAAGATCTACGGCATCATGACTCTCGACGCCAACCTCGTCGAAGAACTCATCAAGAGCCTCCAGGCTGCCGGCCAGTATGACGACGCTGTCGCCAACAAGATCCGCGCTGCCGCCAACAAGGCTTACGCTGAACTCGATGCTGAAATCGAAAAGCAGTAATCCTTAAGCGATCTTAACGCAAAGAGGCCCGGCTAAAAAGCCGGGTCTTCTTTTTTTTATCTAGAGGCACCCACCCAACCTTGTCTATCGACACAATCTGCTTCACGACATAAAAGAAAGCCCATAGCAAAAAGAAAAGGCCCGGTATTACCGAACCTTCTCTTTTATAACTCTACAGCAAGCGCAGGCACGAACTGTATGGATTCCCTCCCGCGCTTCGCTCGGTCGAGAATGACCTCAGGTATTACTGGCAGGCCTTCTTGAAGGTATCGTGCAAGCGGGTCGCATTCACCTTCTTCACGGCTGTCGCCTGGGCGATGCCCTCATCACGGCCAACGCCCTGAGCCTGCTCGGAGATGGACTGCTTACCCGCCTCGATTGCAAGCGTAATGCGCGACGTGCAGAGGGTCTTGCTGGAGTTCATCTTGTCGGCAGAGGTAATCGTAGCCTTCATCTTGGTGAGGTTCGCCTTGTCCGAAATCGAGATACCCGCTGCGATAAGGTGACCGCGCAGTGCACCGCACGCCTCCGTCGGGCCTTCACATTCCAGCGTGTAGGCACATGCCGCTACATCGGAGGTGTAGTGTACCGACTTGGAAATCACGGCAGACTTGCGTACGTACCTAAACGAAAGGTCGGCATGCACCGTCACGTCGCCGCTCGGGTGGAGTTTCTTCACCTGGGCGAGCGAGAACACGGCCTCGCCTTCCTCGTTCGTCTTCTCGTGGGCAATGTCCTTGCTATCCTGCGTCAGGGCAAGCGGGAACCCGACCACCGGCCCGTTGAAGTCCGTCACCGTCACAATCAGGGCCTCGCTCGTAAGGTCCGTTTCCATCTTGATGGAAGCCATACCCGACACGAGGTATTCCGTCAGTTCGCCAATCGTACTTTCAAGCCTGAGGTTTGCTGGAATTTTCTGCACGCAGCTCAGGTCTTCGAGGTTCTGATTATAGGTATCAGCCAGCTTTTCGAGGGCAAGCATGTCGACGCCCATCTTGCGGTAGTCGCCATCCATCATGTCGAGGCGGACAATAGAATCCTTAGCCTTCATATCCTTGCGGATCGATTCCAGGTCTACCAGGATCTTCGATGCCATCTGGTCGGTATCGATAGTGGCAGTCGACTGGAACTTGCCACCCGACTTGGCACCCGGAGTCACCTTCGCGCCCTTGAGCACCATGTTGGTTGAAGTGTTCTTGACGCTCTTCGCCGATGAGATCACCTTGCCACTTTCGTCTTCTTTCGTGCGGGTTTCAAACTCGCTCGAAACCTTGGTGCGCAACTGCTTGGCAAGGCCTTCCAGTGCAAGCTGGTCCGCTTCCTTCTGCGACTTCTTGGAAGATGCCGTGTAGGTCAGGATCTCGGCATTTGCATAAGAGGCAAATACAGCAAGCGACAGCAGCGATGCGGTAAATAGTTTATTCATGATTCCGCTCCCGCGTGATTACTGGATTTCGAGAATGATGAGTTTCTTGGTGATGTTCTGCTTACGCACCTTGGCGAGACCTTCGAGGCTCTCGACAAATTCCGCATAGACCATCTGTGCATCTTCGAACTTGTTCGGGTCCACATAGATGAGCAAGTCGTAGGTATTGCGGCTCATCGAGATGACCTGCATCTTGTTGAATTTCTTGCGCATCTTGATGGAGACCATGTTCGAAATTTCTTCGGCCTGGTCATCGGTAAAATCGCCCGTCAGGTGAGCCACGACCTTGTAGAGGGCGCCCTTCTCCTGTTCTTCGGCAAGGCGACCACGCACCTTGTTCTCGAGTTTCTTGATGGCAAGCTGGATAGCCTTCTGCACCAACACGCGCTGGCTTTCGCCGTTATCCTTGAGGCGGATCGATTCGCTCGCCAGGAGGTTTGCGGTAGAAGCCTCGCTTGCATTCAGGTCAATCACGATATAGTCTTCCTGGATACTGCCGGCATAGGTAATGTTGATGTCTGCACCCACCGAGAGGCCTGCCACGTAGGCAAGATCTTCGTTGTTGCCCGCGATATCGGACTGGAGCTGCACGACTTCATCAAGCTGAGCCTGGCTTTCAAGGCCGATAACCGTGTAGTCACGACTGGTGAGGTAGGCATTGATGACTTCCATCGCCGTCTTTGCCAGCGGGTTCTTGCGAATCACATCGATGCTACCCGCCATCTTCGCACCCATCGCCGGAGCGACAAGCACTGTCGGGCGAGTCTTGAAGTTCACGGTCGAGACGATAATTCCATCGTCTT
Organism: Fibrobacter succinogenes; assembly: GCA_902800815.1. Lineage (GTDB taxonomy): Bacteria > Fibrobacterota > Fibrobacteria > Fibrobacterales > Fibrobacteraceae > Fibrobacter > Fibrobacter succinogenes_B. Next base: position 160,976 of record CADCGB010000004.1, on the reverse strand, counting down.
CTGCAGCAGCACCCGCAGATGCCGTTGCAGCAGGAGCGTCGTCAGCAACGACCTCACCCGTCTCGCGAGAAATCTCACGCTGGGCGGCATCGGCACGGGCACGAATCTCGTCCGAATTATCTTCCTTAGCAGGCGGGTTCGAAGCGCAGGCAGCAAGCAAGCAAGCTCCCGCAAGCACGCCCATCAATCCTTTCAGTTGAATCATGTTCTTTTTCATGGTTATCCCTTTGTATAAATTCTTCTTGGCTAATCTTCCTTCAAGATGCCATTATCCTTGACATACTGGTATTCTTCCTCATGGCTGTCATCACAACCACCGCCATCAACCTTATCCAGCTGCACGCAGTTACGGGCCTTGCCCATATGGTTCCTACGGTGGCAGAACACCTCGTAGGTCTTCGTGGCACGCACCTTCTTGCCGTTCTTCAAGGAAACTTCAATATCGTACTTCGCAATCGTGTTCAGGTCGATAGAAACCGGCACCTCGTAGGTAAGTCCGCTAGCCGTGCTAAACGACTGCACCACCTCGCCCTTGTGCTTCACGGTAATGCCGGCAATTTCACCAAGGTCAGCGTCAGTCATGCCACCCAGAGAGAACTTGAGCTTCGTGTTGTACTCGTTTGCAGGCAGGTCAAGGTGCTTCCTTTCCGACTTACCGCCCGAAATCTTCAGCGACACGTTCAGGTTCTTTGTTACAGTCTTTTCCTCGGTCTTCGGCTTATCCGCAGCCTTGGCCTGTTCCTTGGCCTTAGTGTCTTCCTTCACTGTGGCCCTTGCCTTATCTGCAGTTTCCTTAATCTTCGCTTTTTCCTGCTGTTCCTTATCCGTAGCGGGCTCTTCGACAGCAGCGGTATCCGCAACCGGTTCCTCCTTCGCAGGTGCGCTCGGAGCGGCATACACGGTAGTCCACATGAAGCAGGGTATTTCGACATCACCCTCGCTGCAAGAAACGAGGAAGCGCTTGGGACCATAGGCATCATCCGCCCAATCCACGGTACGCTGGTAAATGCCGTTTTCACCCACCGTGTCGGATTCGCCAAGCACGGTCACCACGACACCCGGATTCACGCGTGCCTGCAGGGTAACGCTCGGGAGCAGCACCGTATCGGGCAGCGCATTCGCCCTAAAGCTCAACTTCTTTTCGAAGGCGTCCTTGCGGGCAGAGTAATCATTATCAAAGTCAACAAGCGTCTTCTCGATGGTTTCGGGAGCAGCCTCCTTATCCTTCGCGTTCAATTCCGCAATGGTCTTCACAAGGGCTCGCGTACCGGAGCTCTTCAACTTGAGTTTCTTGATGTTGCCGTTCTTGTTCACAATGAGCGTCTGGTTCTCGACGATATCCTCTGTCGTACCCGAGGCATCGCTCACGCTAACGCGGCCTTCCTTAAGAGAGGCGACCATCTGGCCGTTGTAGTCCCCCACAAAGCCCGCCGTACCGCGAATGGCAGCCGTCGCCGTCTTGGTGTTGAACTTGAACGTCTGTCCCTGCGGCTGTTTCTGCACATCGAACATCACGCTTCCGTTTTCGATATGGACAGACACCTGGCGGCTCAGCGAATCAAATATTTCTACATCGAGAGTCACATCGGAAAGCTCCGAAATCCAGAGCGAAGAACCGTCACTGACAGTCATCACCGCTTCTGATTCCGCACCCGTACGGATACGGTCACGCTCCACGACATTCTGCCCATAGCGCAGTTTGCTCCACTTGTCGGAGCCCTTACGCTGCAGGTCGGTTTCACCAAGGACCTTGCGAACCTTAGCCTTGATCCTGCTATGAGCGTCACTTGCCTCGGGAGCCTCGGCCGGCTGTTCTTGAGCAACCGTCCGCGGATTCGGTTCTTCTTCCTTGCAAGCCCAGAAAACCATGGCAGACAGGGCTGCCATGAAACAGAGAGAGATTTTTTGTGATTTGAACATATGTTAAATATAAGTTTGTAAGAAACTTTCCGTACATTTTCGGGAAAAAAGTTGCACAAATACAGCCACTTTATCTATATTTGCATATATTCAAATATCCGCATAGACTACGTATGGTGGTCCGGGCAAAAAGATGTATAGATTCACGAGGCAAACATGAAGATTATAGACATCCTGAAGCAAGACAAGATGAGCCTGTCTTTCGAAGTTTTTCCGCCCAAGAAGGAAACCAGCTTCGATAGCGTGAAGGCCGCAACAGAATCGATTGCAGCACTTGGCCCTGCTTTCATGAGTGTCACCTATGGCGCAGGCGGCGGCGTAAGCCACTACACCCTCGATATCGCGAAGAACCTCAAGGAAAAGTTCAACATTCCGATGCTCGCCCACCTCACCTGCGTCTCGAGCAGCAAGGAAACGATTCACCAGCGCATCGCCGACATGAAGGCCGCGGGCATCAAGAACGTGATGGCACTCCGTGGCGACCTGACCCCGGAACTCATCGCGAATGGCCGCGACAACTGCGACTACCACTACGCCGTGGAACTCATCCGTGAACTCAAGGCATCTGACTCCGACTTCTGCATCGGCGCGGCCTGCTACCCCGAAAAGCACCCCGAAAGCGCGAACCAGGCCGAAGACATCAAGCACCTCAAGGAAAAGGTCGACGCGGGCGCGGATTTCCTTACCACGCAGATGGTGTTCGACAACAACCTCTTCTTCAACTTCATGTACAAACTGCGCGAGGCGGGCGTCACCTGCCCGGTACTCCCCGGCATCATGCCCATCACGAACGCGAACCAGGTGGAACGCGCCATCAAGCTTTCGGGCTCCTTCATGCCGCAGCGCTTCAAGTCTCTCGTGGACAAGTTCGGGAGCGACCCCGAGGCCATGAAGCAGGCAGGCATTATCTACGCAAGCGACCAGATCATCGACCTGTACGCAAACGGCATTACCAACGTGCACGTCTACTCGATGAACAAGCCCGATGTGGCCGAAGGCATCCTGAGGAACGTTTCTGCGATACTCGGGAAAAACTTTTAAGACCCGAAATATGAGACAAGGGCGGGGCGCGCACGGCGGCCCCTCCCTAAGACCCTCCCGACACGCACATATTTGCCTAATTTCAAATACTTACTTAAGGTATCGGCAAATAAGTGCATGCGCATAAATAAAAGCCCTTCCCTAACGGGAAGGCTTTTAATTTGTCCAAAAATTTTAGACTAGACTAGCGGTCGTGGATATCGACGCATTCACGCACGTTGCGGGCAGCGAACATACGGCCACGACGCGGGTCAAGGCAGTCAACACGATCCGGACGGTTGCGGCGGAAGTCAATGGTCATCCAACGGGTACCGTCGTTGCAGAAATAGTCGAAACGGCCTTCAGCATCGCCACGGTAGCATTCGCCCTCAATCATCGGGCGACGGTTGCGGTAATCGACACGGTAGTGACGGTCACGCGGGCGGCAGTCGGGCTTCTCGAAGCGGCATTCCAGGCGCTCACGCGGAGGAGGAGGCGGAGGAGGCGGATCATTACGACGTTCGCTCTTCTTGTTGTTATCTACATGGATGGAAAAACCAGCCCATGCACCAGAAGAAAGCATGAGAGTCGCAGCGAGGGCGGCCAAAACGATCTTCTTCATTTGTTCTCCTTTCTAAAAGATTCGGATTTATTGTTTAACTTAAATATACTCTTTTTTTTACCGGGATAAATACGTTCCATGCAAAAAAAGGATAAAACTCCATCTTGCGCCGACAAACAGCCAAAAGGCTAAATCAGTTCCTCGGGCGGGAGGTGTTCGGCGCTCTCCGGTTCCTGGTAGAAGGTCTCCGGGACCTGCACCTGCATCTGGAAGTAGGCCCTGTGGGCCGCAATTACGCGCTCGCGAGCAAACGAGGCATCCTTCCATTCGCCAATCTGCACATCCTTGCCTTCCAGTTCCTTGTAGTTCTGGAAAAAGTTCCTAGTGATGCGCAAGAACATCTGGTCAACGTCACCTATGTCCTTAATGGGCCTGGGGTTAAACACTGGCACGCCAAGCACCTTGTAGTCCTTCTTGCCACCGTCGGTCATGTCAAGCGCACCAATCACGCGGCAGGTGCAGACCGTGCCCGTCATCATCGAGGCAGGGCTGTAGATAAGCATATCGAGCGCATCGCCGTCATCGGCCTTGGTGCTCGGGATAAATCCGTAAGTACAGGGGTAGCTCATCGAGCTGAGCAGGCAGCGGTCCAGGCGGAACACGTGCAGGCGTTCATCGTATTCGTACTTGAGGTTGGTGTCCTTGCCGATTTCCACGACGCAGTCGACTTCGTAGGGGTACTTGCGTCCGATAGGGAGATCCAGGTAGTTAATTGCCATTTATGCTCCAGAGGGCCCACCTTGAGCCCATTCCATTCATTTTTTTTACGTGGAGGTAAATTTAGAATTTACAAGAGGATTTTCAAGCCCCTCAGCCTATTTTGTCCATAGAACCGAGGGCCAATCGCTGCCTTCCTGCCCAATCATGAACACAGGCTTTGCCGCATTGTCCACAACGAGCGTCATGGGGAGCGCGATATTCTCGCCTTCCTTGACAAGCCCTATACCTTCCGAGAGGCGCTTGTAGGGGTCAAGCACCACCGGGAACACATTCGCCCCGAGACCTTCAACCATCTTCTTGATCTTGGACTCTTCACGCTCGCCCGCATTCACGAGGATAATCTTTATCCCGTTCTGCTCCAGTTCCTGCCTGGAATTGACAAGAGACTTTATGCCGGCACGGCAAGGCACGCACCATGTGGCAAAGTACACAAGTGCCACGCGGTTAGCGCCGGCTGCAACCTTCGCGAGGTGTGCTCGCGTAAACGGCATATTGGCACCACCCATCTCGCGGGCAGCAAACCAGTTGAGCGAATCAGCAACCGCCGGAGGGAGCGGCTTGATTTCCGAGGGAGCCGGAGCAGCCTTGCCCGCAGAGGCCTTGGCGGCGGGTGCGGCAAACGTACTTGCAAAAAGGGCAAGCAGCAGGCAAGTGATAACTTTTATTCGCATTTTCATACCTCTCAGGGCAATTTTAAAGATTTAATCCATTCACGCATGGCAAATACCGACACGCGTTCTTTCCGGGACTGCTTGGCAATCCTGCTACCCAACGATGTTGCCATCTTCTCGGGGTCGAGCGGGAACCCTACCCTACCCAAGTCGAGCCTGTCGGCATCGTAGCAGGTACTGATAGTCGGATCGTCGTTGCTGCGTTCATGCGTATGGAACTTGCACGCATGGTAAAGCTTTTCAAAACGGGCGTCATCGATTTCGAACAGTTTCGCCTCGCGGCATTCCTTCGCAAACTCGGCTCCACGTTCCCCGTGTTCCGGGTCATGACCGTCATCAAAGCGCTTGCTGTCGTGGAATATGGCAAAAAGCCGGACGATATCAATATCGGCGCCCGTACGCAGGGCAAGCATCATCCCGTTGTATTCCACCTGGTGCCAATGCTCTATGCCGTGAATGTCCGACTCGTACGGACGATTCGCGAAAGCATGTTCCATTATGGCAGCAAAGTCAATCATCGCACGTTACTTCCCGTAGTTCTCCTTCAGCTCCATCAGGCGCTGGAGTGCCTGCATCGGGGTCATTTCCTCGGGCTTGAGCCTGCGGATTTCGTCCCTAAGGAGCTGCGTGTTTTCGTCAGGAGGCGCAAACATGTCAATCTGCGGGTGGTCCTTCTGCTTCTTCTTCACGGCGCCGTCGCTCGGGTCAATCTTCTCCTTCTCGAGTCGGAGAAGAATCTTCCTTGCCCTGCGGACAACGTTGTTCGGGAGGCCCGCCATCTCGGCCACATGGATACCGTAGCTCGAGTCGCAGGCGCCCGCGAGAATCTTGTGGAGGAACACGAGCTTGTCGCCCTTCTCCTGCACGGCCACCTGGAAGTTGCCCGCATGCTCGAGGCTTTCCACGAGCCCGGTGAGTTCGTGGTAGTGCGTCGCGAAGAGGGTCAGGGCCTGCCGTGCGGGCTCGTCGTGGAGTGTCTCCACAATCGCCCAGGCGATGGAAAGCCCGTCGAAGGTGCTCGTGCCGCGCCCGATTTCATCGAGCAGCACAAGGCTGTGCGGAGTCGCGTTCCGCAATATATTTGCGGTCTCTATCATTTCGACCATGAAGGTACTGAGCCCGCGACTCAGGCGGTCACTCGCCCCCACGCGGGTGAATATGCGGTCCACTACCCCAATGCGGGCAGATTCCGCCGGCACGAAGCAGCCGATTTGCGCCATCAATACGATGAGTCCTGTCTGGCGCAGGTAAGTCGACTTACCCGCCATGTTCGGGCCCGTGATGAGCATCAGGCGCGTGCCATCGGGCGAAAGCGAAACATCGTTCGGGATAAAGTCCAAATCCGGGTTCACGGCGACAATCACCGGATGGAAACCGCCGCGGATCTCGATTCCCGAGCCCTCGAAAACTTCGGGGCAGGCGTAGTTGTACTTGCGGGCCGCCCGCGCAAAACTGTAGAGCGTGTCGACCTTCGCAATCGCGTCGGCAATCTCCTGGAGTTCGCCACGCCAGCCGTTCACGCGGTCGCGCAGGCTGCAGAAGATGCGGTATTCCAGGTCATGGATATTCACTTCGGCGTTGCTGATGATGGATTCGCATTCCTTCATCTCGGGCGTAATGTAGCGCTCGCCGTTCACCGTTGTCTGCTTGCGGATGTATTCTTCAGGGATCGGGCTAGTCGCCTTCGCCATCTGGGCCTTGGTAATCTCGATGTAGTAGCCGAACACGCGGTTGTAACCGACCTTCAGGCTCGGAATTCCGAGGCGCTCGCGCTCGCGGCCTTCCAGCGAGGCAATCCATTCGCGCTTTTCCTTGATGTCGGCGTTCATCGCGTCGAGTTCGGCGTTCGCGCCCGGGCGAATCATCCCGCCCTCGCGCACCGTGAGCGGCAAGTCCTCGTTGAACTGCGCCAACAGTTCCTCGCCACGCCCGCGCGCATTTTCCAGCGTATTGCGGAGCCCTTCGAATATGGAGGAGCGCAGGCCCTCGAGCACGTCGGCAACCTTCGATGCCTGCGAAAGCGAACGGCCCATACCCGCAAGGTCGCGCGCGTTGGCACGCCCACTCCCCACACGCCCCATCAGGCGTTCCATGTCGAGGATGCTCGTGAGCGATTCCTTAAGTTCGTCAAGTGCCACGGGGTTCTGCACCAGTTCCGCAACCGCTTCCTCGCGCTCGCGGATGCGGTCCACCGAAATCAGCGGGTGGCTCACCCAGTCCTTGAGCGTGCGCCCGCCCATCGCGGTCACCGTATGGTCCAGCACCGAGCAGAGCGTGCTCGAGTAGTCGTCCGCATTCAGCGGGCGCGTAAGTTCCAGGTTCCGTAGCGTACTCGGGTCAAGCGTCATGTAGTCGTCGAGATTCAAGATCTCGAGCGTCGTAAAGTGCGAAAGTTCGGACTTCTTCTGGTCCATCAGGTAGGCCATCAGGGCACCCGCGACCTTCGTTTCCGCATCGCGGCCATCGAGCCCGAGGCCCACCAGCGATTCCACCTTGAAATGGCTAAAGAGAACGTCGCGGCTCTGCTCCTCCCCGAACATGAATTCGGGAATCTGCGTCACCAGCACGTTGTCCGCCTTGACCATGTCCATGATGCTCGACGGAATCTCGACACCCTCGGGTATCACGATTTCCTTGGGCATGCGGCGGCTGAACTCGCACTCGAAAGACTGGATGGAACTCCTGCACACGGCGAGGTAGCCCGTCGTCACGTCGGCGACTGCAAACGCGGCCTCCTTCTCGGCAGGCACGTAGGCAAACAGGTAGTTCGCCTCCTTCGCGTTCAGGTTCGATTCGTCCATCGCGGTGCCGGCGCTGATAATCTCCACGATATCGCGCTTCACGATACCCTTCGCGAGTTTCGGGTCTTCCACCTGCTCGCAAATCGCGATACGATAGCCCGCCGCCACCATCTTCGGCACGTAGCGGTCTGCGGCATGGTGCGGGAACCCGCACAAGGGTGTTGCCCCCGAGGCACCGTTGTTGCGGCTCGTGAGCGTAAGTCCTAGAATTTTCGATGCCACCACGGCGTCGTCCTCGAACAGTTCGAAGAAGTCGCCCATGCGGAAAAATAAAATGCAGCCCGGGTTCTGTTTCTTGATCTCGTAATACTGCTGCATCAACGGGGTGACAGCCATTACAGGTCTCCCATCGAAAGTTCAATCTGTTCCGGGTTATCTTCCGGAGGCACAGGTTCCGTAGGTTCGGATTCCTGCTTGGCGTACTGCGGCACGAGCGTCCCCGCTTCCAGGAGTTCGCTGAACTCGCGCAGGCGCGGCAGGTCCTCGGGAATGCGGTTGATGCCGAAATACTTCATGAATTCCTGCGTCGTCACGTAGGTATAGGGGTTGCCGACCGTCTCGGCGCGGGCACCCAGCGCAATAAAGCCCTTGTCGAGCAAGTTCCTGATCGGGCCATCCACAGAAGAAACACCGCGCACCTGCTCGATAGCCGCCTTCGTGATGGGCTGCTGGTAGGCAATCACCGCGAGCGTCTCGAGTGCGGCCTGGCTCAGGCGGCGTGCGTTCGCCTCGGGGAAAAGCTTGCGGACCCACGGGTAGTACTTGGCACGCGTGCGGAAACGGTAGCCGCCCGCCTGTTCCACAATCTCGAACGGGGAATTAATCTTGTTCAGCGAATCGTTCGCAGCAATGAGCGCATCCGACACGGTACGGGCATCCAGAAAGTCGCCCAGAATCTCGCGCAACTTCTTGAGCGTCACAATGTCGGGCGACGCGAACACGATAGCCTGTATAATGCGGGCCAGGTCCTCGCTGCTTTCCACTTTCGGAAGTTCTTCTTCGACTTCCTCGGCCTCTTCTACATTCTGCGGGTTTTCACTCATATTCGGTAAGATAGTAAAAAACACGCCCTTAAGGCCCGCGCAGTCCTAAAACAGGCATTGTGCGGGGCGCAGTCCTAATCCAGCGTCTTTCGCAATTAGAACTGGAAATACAGGAACGGGTTGTAGCTCTGGGTAAACAGCGCAAGTGTCGCGAGTACAAAGAGTCCGAGCGCGACGGCGGCCTTCCAGGTCTTCACCTCGCTGCACCAGTCGAAACTGCGGAACTTCCAGAACGAAAGCAGGGCCGCCACGGCCATGAACACGATGCACGTAGGCGTGAAGATTTCTGCCGTAAGGATGGCATCGGCGCCGCTCACCGGCATAAGTCCGAGCATTGCCTTCCACATGCGCCACGCCTCACCGATGTTATCGGCACGGAACAGCACCCAGCCGAACAGCACAATCACTTGCGTAATGAGAATCTGCACCACGCGGGGCGCCTTGTAGTAGAGCGCGTTCTTGTTGTTCGCACGTTCCACAATCATGAAGAAGGCATGGAAAAGGCCCCAGCAGACGAACGTCCAGTTCGCGCCGTGCCACACGCCGCTCAGGAACATGACCATGAACAAATTAAAGTACAGGCGTTTCTTGCCCACACGGTTTCCACCGAGGGCGATGTAGAGGTAATCGCGGAACCAGCTCGTGAGAGAAATATGCCAGCGCTTCCAGAATTCGGTAATGCTCCCCGAGCGGTACGGGCCGTTGAAGTTGCGCGGGAAATGGAACCCGAGCATCAGGCCGAGGCCAATCGCCATGTTGCTATACGCCGAGAAGTCGAAGTAAATCTGGAACATGTAGGCAAGGCTACCCCACCAGCAGTTCAACACGCCGGGGGCGTCCGCCGCAAACACGCGGTCGGCGATGATGCCCACCTGGTTCGCAAGGAAAATCTTCTCCGCAAAACCGAAACTAAAGAACATGATGCCGCGGACGAAATTCTCGAGCGTATGCGTGCGTGTCGCAAGTTCCTCGGCCACCGTATTATAACGCACGATCGGGCCCGCCACGAGTTGCGGGAACAGCGCCACGTAACAGGCGAACGTTACGAAGTCCTTGACCGGAGGGGCGGTGCCGCGCCACACGTCAATTGCGTAGCTCATGGACTGGAACGTATAGAACGAGATGCCCACCGGCAACAGCACCGTCATCACCGAGAACGGCTCGCAGCCAAGCTTCGCCACCACGTCGTTGATGACGCCCATGCCGAACATGTAGTACTTGAAGAACCCAAGCGCACCGAGGTTCACGACAATCGCCGCAAGGAGCGCCAGGTTACGTTGCCGCTTGCTCGCGCCTGGCGCAGAGATAAACCGCCCGCTCACGTACACGACGAGCGTCGAGCCGAACATCAAGAAGACGAGCCACGGTTCGAGCCAGCCGTAAAAGATGTAACTGAAAATCGTGATAAAGAAGTTCAGGCCGGAATGCTTGACCCCGGCACGGAACAGCACAAAGTAGCCGACCAGGAACGTCGGCAAAAAATAGAACAGGAAAATCTGGGAAGAGAAGACCACGGCCTACTCGTTCACTTCAATCGCCAGGTAGCGCGGGGCTTCGTCGTCAAAGTACTCGTCCTCGATGGCACCATCCCAGTTGCCCTCGAGCGGCACGATCTTGAGCGTGTGCTTGGCCTTCGCCTTGAACTCGCCCACGTTGCCCTTGCTCTTGTCGGCCATCTTGTCCTTGACCTTGCCGCGCGCGATAAGCGGGTTGTACACGCCCACCAGCACTTCCTTCGCGTCAAGCTTGCCAGAGACAACCTTCAGCACCTTGTACTTGAACACGTATACATAGCTGTAGAGGTCATTGCTCGGCATCTTGCCCGGAATTTCGGTCAGGCGGCCTTCAATCGTGACAGGGTCTGCCGCAAACGTAAAAGCCGCAGCAGCGAGAATAGCGATAAGCAGGTTCTTAATCATATATACTCAATATAGCAAATACAAAGAACCCCGCTCTTTCGAACGGGGTTCTAAGCTGCTTCACTTGGACTCGAACCAAGGACAACGCGATTAACAGTCGCGGGCTCTACCAACTGAGCTATGAAGCATCGTCTGTTAGACGCCCCCAAATATAGATAAACAATGCCCGTTGTCAAGGGGAAATTCGGGAAAAAAGATTATTTTTTCCTCTTTTCCGTCAAAATTGCCCATTTTTCGCGGAGGTCGCTAAACAGCGCGGCTCCTCATCAGGGCAATTTCCTTGGCGTACCCCGGCAGCTCGTTCGGCGTTTCCAGGTAGAACGGCAGGTCCTTCAGCGCCGGATGGTTCACCACGCGCACAAGCGCCTCCAGCCCGATAAACCCTGCACCGATGACCTCGTGACGGTCCTTGTGGCTTGCCAGCGGATTCTTGCTGTCGTTCAGGTGGATTGCATGCAGGCGCTTTAAACCGATGACCTTGTCGAACTGTTCCAGCACCCAGTCCAGGCGGTTCACGATGTCGTAGCCGCCGTCATGCACGTGGCAGGTATCCAGGCAGACCCCGAGCTTGTCCGAAAGTTCCACGCGGTCGATAATAGCACGCAGTTCCTCGAAGGTACGGCCAACCTCGCTCCCCTTCCCCGCCATCGTCTCTAGGAGCACAAGAGTCTTCAGGTCCGGGCGCAGAATCGCATTCAGGTGTTCCGCAATCAGTTCGATGCCCCTTTCGGCACCCTGCTTCACGTGGCTCCCGGGGTGAAAGTTGTACATCGCCCCCGGGAAGTGGTCCATGCGCCACAGGTCGTCCTTCATCACGTCGCGGGCATAGTCACGCAGCCCCGGGTCCGCCGCACACGGGTTCAGCGTATAGGGCGCATGCGCAAGCGCGGGCCCGAACTTGTTTTCGCGCATCAACTTCACCAGTGCGTCGGCGTCAGCCTTGTCAAAGGGTTTTGCAGCGCCCCCGCGCGGGTTACGGGTAAAGAACTGGAACACGTTGGCCCCTATGGAGAGGGCGTCCTCGCCCATCGCCTTGAAGCCTGCAGCACTAGAAAGATGACAACCTATAAGCATATTCCCAATAATAAAAAATCCCCGCGCGATGGCGGGGATAAAAGTTCTAGTCAGGATCTTACTTCTTTTCCGGACGCTTGTAACCGAAGTTCTTCAGCAGGTCTTCCTTGACAGAGCGTGCAGCGCCGACCCTGTTGGATTCCTTCTCCGGAGCCCAGCCACCGTCAGTTTCCTTGAACGGAGGCACGGAGCAGCGCAGCGTGGACTTCATCTCGACCTCGGTGCGGTAGACGTAGGAGCCCGTACCCAGGAGGCGTCCCGATGCAGTGCGGACGTTACCATCCCTATCCGGCTTCATTTCGAAGTACAGCGTCAGGAGGCCAGCGTCGTTCATGTAGTCCGGATTATCCAGTTCCTGAGTGAACGAGTAGTAGTCCACAAAGTCGCCCAGGGTCGTGTAGATCCAGACCTTCACGTACATCTTGGTCTTGAAGAGGTTCGCACGAGAAAGGTCAGAACCCACGTTCTCGGCAAACTCATCCGTACAGTAGTCGCGAATATACTGCTCAACAGGAACCTTCATACTGGTGTTCGCTTCGACGCCTTCAAGCGGCACAAGGCCATCCTTTCCGATGATGTCGTCGAGGGTCGCAAGGCCACCCACAGAATTGACCGTCGGCACCTTCGTCTCGATTCCGAGAGTCGGGCCAAGGTGTCCCGTGAGTCCCGGATACGGTTCTTCACCGGTACCCGGCTTGTTGTCAAAGCCACCACCGATAACGGTTTCGACTTCCTTATCCGTCTTCGGGTTGTAGATAGTCACAGCGAACGTCTGCTTGTCTTCCGGCTCGTGAGTTGCATAGTACTCAGCCACACGATCCTGCGTGACTTCGGTAACCGGCTTCTCGATAGCGATATCCACATCCTTAGCATTCTTCATGATGATGCGTACCGTATCGCTGGCTTCGTTGCCCGCCTTGTCGCGGTAGAAGCGCACGATCGGGTTGCCGCCCTTCACGAGGCTCTGCGTAATGAGGGTATCCTGAACGATCGGGCCACGGCCGTCGCCAATATCCACAGTCCACTTCACGTCGACAAAGTTCGAGTAAACAATCTCGCCTTCGGCCGGGTAGAGGATCTTGACCTTCGGCGGCACCTGGTCGAGCACAATGAACAGCGACTGCGTACCGGTATTGCCGAACTTGTTCTTGTAGGTGTAGGTCAGCAGGTAACCGATGTTGCCGTCTTCGTTACGGACGATGTTGCCTTCGGCATCCACACCGTAAGAAACCGTCATCGCATTGCCAGCCTCGTCAACCGTTTCGTAAGACACGGTGAACACCACTTCGTTTTCGAACTTCTTGTCGCTACCCTTAGAGGAGCTAGACTTGTCATCCTTGCCCGAAGAAGAGGAGCCATCCTTGCCCGAGCTGCTGCTTTCGATAGCAGAATCTTCCGGCTTGGCGTAACCGCCAGAGGTCTTGATGACAGCACCCGTAACGGCGTCAGCCTGGTAAGAAATCGTCACCTCGTGACCACCGATGGTATCCTTGTAGGCAACAGTCATCTCGACAACACCGTCGTCATTGGCAATCGGCTCGCCCTTGTCGTCAGTGTAGTAGGTCACCGTCACCTTGTGGCCGTTAACCACTTCGGTGTAAGAGACCGCGATCTTTTCGCCATTCACCGGCGTGCGGCTCGTGCCCGAAGACGGATTGTCCGTGAGGGCAAGGCCAAAGTCGGTAATGCCGGCCATCGTGCTCGTAAAGGTCTTGGTAGGCACACTCACGGTATCGAGTTCAATCTTCGTCGTGAACGTTTCCTTAGAGCCGGATTCCGGATCCGTTACCGTAACAATGATGTCGTTCTTGCGTTCGTTCACATAGAACGCCGTATCGGCCTGCGCGGATTCCTCCACCACCGTGAAGATGTTCGGCACGCTGGCGTCGTCTTCCGCCTTGCGGATAGAGACAATCGGGGTAGCCCTGCTCACGTAGACAACGAGCGTATCGTAACCCGGGTTGTCCATCGACGGGTCTTCGAACTTCTTGACAATGACGTTCTTGCCTTCATCAAGAACCATGCACTCGGTAGTATCCTTCAGCACGGCACCGCTCTTCTTGTTACGGGCCTCCCAATCGATGCAGAGGTCGACCGTATTGATGTAGAGCGTATCGGGGCTCTTCCAGGTCGAATCCACCGTCTCGGCGCGGGTAATCTCGACTTCAGGCGTTTCGACAACGTTGCCAATCTTGATGGTAACAGTCGCCGTATCCGAAAGTTCGCCGTCGGTCACGCGCACCTTGATGGTGTAGACAGAATCCTTCTCGTAGTCGAGAGTATCCTTGAGGATAATCGTACCATCTTCCTTGACTTCGAACGTCGTGCTTTCTTCCACGAGTTCGTAGGTCAAAGTACCGTAGGCCTTCGAGGTATCCGGGTCAGAAGCCTCGATCTCGCCCACCTCGGTACCAACTTCGGTATCTTCGGAGACCGTGATGGCCTGGTCAGGAATATTAGGCTTCTCGTTCACGTCGGTAATCTTGACGTAGATCGTCTTGGTATCGGACAAGGTTTCTTCGCCCTCGCCGTCGGTACCATTGTCGGTCACCTTCACCGTGATTGGGAGTTCATGATTCTTTTCGTAATCCAGAGCCGGGCAGTTGTCCACCTTGACCGTGACAACGCCGCGTGCAGAGACATCGAAGCAACCGCTCTTATCTTCAACCAGCGTGTAGGTCAGCACAGAGTCGTACACATCCGGGTCAGTAGCCTTGATGGTATCAACAACAGTACCCTTCTCCACATTTTCCTTGACTTCCACAGAATCCGTGGTAATCTTCGGCTTCTCGTTCACGTCGATAAGCTTGATCGGCACATCATGCGTCGTCTTGATGGTCGTGTCGTTCTTGTCGAAGTAATCAATCACGACATGGAATGCGCTGTCGAGGCCGCACTTGTTCTTGTACGGTTCCGATTCGCAGTCAAAGACGACCTTAGCAATAAGCGTGATGTTCGGACGCCCGTCAATCGGCTCGTCGTACCTCAGGTCGAACAGGGCGGTATCGCCACCCACCAACCTGAACTGGTTGTCGTAGTAGTCAACAATCTTGGACATCGAGTCGATATCGCTCGGGTGTTCCACACGGCCGAGGGAATCGCCGATCTGGTTGTTTTCGGCAATTTCACACGTTTCCACAGTGAAGAGCGGAGATTCGTTCATATCGCGGATTTGGATAACGCGGATGATCGTATCCTTCAGTTCTGCCTTGTGGCCGTCCGGTTCCGACACAACCACAGCCACAGTGAACTGCGGTTCCGGATCGCTGCTGCTACGTGCGGCACGGAGTTCTTCGTAGTCGAGAAGGTCAGGATCCTTGACCGTCACGACAATCTTCCAGCGGTCATCTTCCTTCACCTTGTTGATTTCAAAGATATCGTCAACAGTCACACCAGTCGTCACGTTGGTTCCAATCTGGCCCAAGGACGGGATAAGCGTGTTAACGTCGTCGGCGTCTTCATCATACACATAGTACTGCAGAACCACCGTACCCGTCGGAGAATTCTCATTGACGCCCACGGTCAAGATATCCTTGCCATGATCGTCGCCACTACCGCGGTTAGTCGTATCGCAGTGAGCAATGCAGAGCGAATCATCTTCGCTATCGTCGTCACCATCATCGTCATCGTCAACGATAATCTTCGGCTTTTCGTCGGTATCCTTAAGCTTGATGGTAACAAGAGCTGTATCAGAAAGTTCATTGTCAGTCACGCGAACCTTCACGTAGAACACGGAATCCGCTTCGTAGTTGAGGTTTGCTTTTTCGGCAACCGTAATCTTACCGGTATTGTCAATGCTGAACAGCGTATCGACACCAGGCGTAGAACCGGCCGTTGCATCGAGCAGCGAGTAGTAGAGCGTTCCGTAGGCCGGGTTCAGCACGTCGGGGTCGCTAGCTTCAACGACGCCTACAGAGTCGCCCTTCTTGGAATTCTCGTCCACTGCGAATTCGGCATCCTTGACATCCGGAGCTTCGTTCACGTCGATAACCTGAATTCTGCGGATAATGGAATCCTGGAGGCCCATCGGGTCCGTCACAAACACAGTCACTTCGTGCAACGGATTGACCTTTTCGAAGTTGAGTTTCGCACTGTCAAGCACGGAGACAACCAACTTCGTCTTACCGTTGTCCGTCACCATGGCAATCTTGAAGAGAGAATCAACACCCGTATTGTTGTTATCCTTCAGGGACGGGGTCAGGTTCAGCACTTCGTCGCGGTCTTCATCGGAAACCACGTAGGCAAACACAACCGTACCCGTAGAGCTGTTTTCATAGACCTTTACAGTAAGGGTACTATCGTCATTATGGCCACGGTCAGTCGTATCGCAGTGGGCTATGCAGAGCGTATCAGAGTCGTCGTCACCATCGTCATCATCGTCAATGATAATCTTCGGATTTTCGTCGACGTCATTGAGCTTGACAGTAACAAGAGCCGTGTCGGAGAGTTCCTTATCCGTCACGCGAACCTTCACGTAGATTACCGGAGTTTCTTCGTAGTTGAGGGTCGCATTTTCCGCAACCGTAATCTTACCGGTACTGTCAATGTTGAACAGCGTGTCGGCACCGGGCGTAGAGCCGGCAGTTGCATCGAGCAACGAGTAGTAGAGCGTACCGAAGTCCGGGTTGAACTTATCCGGATCGCTGGCCTCAACCACGCCAACGGAATCTCCCTTCTTGGAGTTTTCGTCAACCGCGAATTCGGCATCCTTAACATCCGGCTTTTCATTCACGTCGCTGACGTAAATCTTCTTCTCGAGCGTAACCTCGTTGCAACCAGAGGCTCCGTTCTGGTCCTTCAAGGTAAGCGTCACGTTGAACAGCGTATCACCGTTAGCTTCCTTAATCGCTTCAAAGTCCGGAACACTGGCAACGCGAATCACAGCGAAGGTGGAATCATTCCTTGTTTCGACCTTGATGTTAAACAGGTTCTGTGCCAGGATGGCGTTCTGCGTATTGTTGTCCGCAAGGGAAACCTTCAAGTTTGTCGCAAAGTTGGCGTCAACCGCATCCGGATCCTTGATCTGGTAACGGGCAACTTCCGTGCCAGCGGCAGTATTTTCTGCCACCGTATAAACAGGCTTGCCATCGTCAATGAACTCAGGAGGTTCGTTCACGTCGGAAACCTTGATGGTCACAACAGCCGTATCATAAAGGTCTTCGAATCCCCTAGAGGAACCGTTATCCTTCACAACGACCAGCACCTGGTACTCGTTACGACCTTCGTAATCTAGCGTGCTATCCTTGGCGACAGTAATTTCACCATTATTGTCCACCTTGAACAGCTGAGCCACCTGGTCGTTCGAGTTCACATCGGCAAGCTCGTAGGTGAGGACAGACCAAGTATCTTCATCCGTTGCAGGAACCTTACCGACAACCGTACCGGCCGTCGAGTTTTCGGGAACCGTCAGAGTCTTGTTCTTGATTACCGGCCTGTCGTTCGCATCCTTGATATTGATGGTCACGCGGGCCGTATCCGTCAAGGTTCCGTCATCGACCACGACAAGTGCATAGTAGAGGTTATCCACTTCGTAGTTCAGCGTGCTATCCTTGGCGACAGTAATCTTGCCCGTAGCGGCATCAATCTTGAATTCCTTATAGTCATTTGCGTTCGCAGCAACCGTATCAGCAATGAGCGTGTAGGTCAAGGCATCACAAGTGTTATCCTTGCAGTCGTCATCCGTTGCTGTAACAGTACCGACATCCGTACCAGCCTTGGAATTTTCGTAAACTTCGAACGTCGGGTACTTGTTGTCAAAGCCCGGCTTTTCATCTTCGTCGGTCACCTGGATGGTAATGATAACGGAATCGGAAAGATCCGTGAATCCCTTCGAAGAGCCGTTGTCCGTCACGACAACCTTCACCTTGTATTCATGATCGGTTTCGTAGTCAAGATTTGCATTCGCAGCGACAGTAATGTTGCCTTCGTTATCGATATTGAAGAGGCTTGCCACATCGCCTTCACCCGGGATGTTTTTCAGTGTGAAGGTCAGCACAGACCAAGTATCTTCATCGTAGGCATCAACCTTGCCGACAGGAGTTCCCTGTGCGGAATTTTCCTTGACCGTGTAGATTGGGGGTTCACCAATCATCGGAGCTTCGTTGATGTCACGTACCGTAATCTTCTTCGGGAGAGTTACCGTATTGCAACCGGAAACGCCCTTCTGGTCCTTCAAGGTAATGGTCACATTGAACAAGGAATCCAAATTCTTGTTGAGAATATCTTCAAAGTTCGGTTCACTCTTGACCTGGAGCACGGCATAGGTCTTGCCGCCTTCGCTCTTGATAACAGTTTCAAACAGGTTCTGAGCCTTAAGAGTATGCGAAGCATTATCCGTCAGGGAAACCTTAAGCGATGTTGCAAAGTTCGCGTCGGCGGCATCCACGTCCTTGATTTCGAGACGGGCAATTTCCGTACCGGCTGCCGTATTTTCAACAACCTCGTAATCCTTGCCGTCATCGATAATCTCCGGCGGTTCGTTCACATCGGTGAGGGTCACCACAACTGTTGCGGTCTGCGGTTCCGTGCCGCGGTCCGTAACTTCCACAAGGAGCGTAATCTTGTGGTCCGGAGTTGTTTCGTAATCAAGTTCGGCGTTTTCAGCAACCGTAATCACACCCGTAGTCTCGTCAATGACGAACTGAGTCGTGGCTGTTTTGAAACTATAGTAGAGCGTGCCATAGGCAGCGTTAGCCGTATCCGGGTCTTCGGCAATAACCTGGCCAACAACCGTACCGGCATCAGAATTTTCAGCAATCGTGAAGTCGCCATCCTCAGCAGTCGGCCTTTCGTTTTCGTCATCAACGCGAATCACAGTTTCCGCAGTAACTTCATTCTGTCCACCGTTACCGTCATGGTCCGTAATCGTAATGCGAACATCGAATTTCACATCAGAGGCGCCGCTCTTAAGCAGTGCTTCGTAGTTAAGCTTTTCGCTATCCTTGACCGAAATAACGACTCTCAGAGAGTGGTCTTCGTCCTCCACAACCGCTGTGTTGAAAAGCTGGTCAGCAGTAACGCCAGAAGCCGTGGAAAGGTCCGTCAAAGTCACCGTCAGGGCATCCCTGCCATCGGCGGCATCCTGGTCCACAATCTTGAAGGAGGCAAACACGACATCATTTGCAGTATTTTCGACAACGTTGTATTCGTCCTGAAGATCTTCAATAACAGGAGGTTCGTTCAGGTCGTTGATGTTGATGACAACTTCCGCATGCTGAGGGAATTCTCCATCAGTCACCGTCACGTGGATAGTCCAGACCGGCTTATCTTCGAAGTCCAGGGCGTCATCCATAGAGACCGTAATATTCCCCTGATTATCAATTGCAAACGGAACATTGTTCGTATTGTCGGTATCTTCATTTTCGTCAATTGTGTAAGTAAGCGTTCCGAAGAGAGGATTCTTGGTATCAGGATCGGACGCAATTACCTGACCAACAACCGTATTCTTGGCAACATTTTCATCTACATTGTACGGGCCCTTGTCCGTAATGACCGGAGCTTCGTTCTTATCGTTAATCTTGATGGTTACGTTACTTGTAACTGTGAGTGCGCCCGCACCACTAGTCGTGGATGCAGCATCAGTCACCTTGACCTTAATTGTCAAAACGCTATCAGCGGATTCGTAATTCAGAGTAGCGCCGCTCTTTACAGAAATCTCGCCTGTAGTCGAGTTAATCGTGTACAGAGAAGTGACCTTTGCGTAATTTGCATCCGTGTTATCAAAGGCATAGGTGAACTCAGTGTCGTCAACATCGCTCACACTAATCTTGCCATCAGCCTTCGTCGGAGCAGCACTATTTTCATCAATTGTGAATGTCGCATCCAACGCGGTCGGCGCATCATTCACCGGACTGACAGCAACAGTCGCCGTATACGGAGCCTTAGAGAGAATGCTATCCTCATCAACGACAACAAACTTGAAGGATGTATAGGCAGGATTGACTCCGTAGCCATCCTTGGCGCCGATATACTTCAGTTCTTCGTTCACCAGGGAACTCAACGGAATGAACAAGCCCTCATTCGGGAACGTAGCCGCTTTCAGCGTATCACCGCCACTCAGCAAGAACCCCTTGTCCGGAAGGGACTTAATCACAACGCCCTTCTCGGCCTTGTCAAAGGCAGATGAATACTCAAACTTGGAGGATTCGAAAGTGAAGAGAACGTCTTCAGTCGCAGTGACCGCAAAATCAGCACTTTTCGGTTCAATGTCAGAATCAACGAGAACCAAATCGAAATAACCATCATGCTTATTTCCCGGAAGCACTGCGCCAGTCAAATTCTTGATGACCAGACGCAAGGACTCATCGCCTTCAACAGCATAATCCCTCTTGACGTTAATCCACACACTTACATCAGGATCATCACGAGGAGCAATCGTATCCGCAAGAATAGTCACCTTGCCCACGCTCTGGCCACAGACGGGGAAAGGATGCTTTTTGCTAGCAGGATACGAATAACCACTTTCTAGATAGAAGTCATTTATATCTGCTTCCGAATGATCCAAGTCAAAGCAGTAATCGAAATAGACGTTCACCGGTGCCGCCGTATCAAGCGCAATAGGCACCTTCACCAGCACGTCATTTTCAGGGAACTCAAGTTTAGTTCCCGCCTGGGGTTCAATATTCAATACAGGCGGATCGAACGGAACATAAAGGAAACCAGAACCATCAAAGTCAGCATCGACCTTAACAAAATTCGCAAGCAGTTGTCCTGCAAGCACCATGTGCTGCTTCACATTAATAGTTTTCGTGGTAATAAATGTGCCCTGAATTGTATCACCGGGGTTCATTGCAGGGAAAACAATATCATTCGTAGTATAGAACAACAGGTTACCACTATAACTATCGCGCGTTCCAGTAGTGTCCCTATTCGCAACAATCTTTCCCGAGCCACTCCAGGAACCGCTCGAATAAGTGGCGTCATCATTCATGTAAATGACCTGAATGGAGTTTCCCGCAATGAAATTGTAAAAACCATTTTCAAGGAAAATTCTCGTCAGTCGCCCACCGTTCTGCATACGAATATACAGATGGCCGCCATTATTGAACGTAATAGACGGGATATACAAGTCAAAAAGGTCTTTCCCGTCTGTAGGCGGAATATCGATATAGGTAATTCCACTATTACCAACAGTCACTGCACCCCTT
This sequence comes from Fibrobacter succinogenes, assembly GCA_902800815.1. GTDB lineage: Bacteria > Fibrobacterota > Fibrobacteria > Fibrobacterales > Fibrobacteraceae > Fibrobacter > Fibrobacter succinogenes_B. Next base: position 140,040 of record CADCGB010000004.1, on the reverse strand, counting down.
GTCTCTACATCTTTCGGCCTAGCATTCCCTAATTTAGGAATAGACAATGTTTGGTCAATCTGGGGAACGCTATCCGAAGGGCAAGAACCATAGCTACCGCCTATGAAACGGGCCGCAGTAACATCGTTTAAGTATTTGGAATCAACAGAGCCCTGCACACAATGGATACCATTCGAAACGTTTGTTCCATTTCTGTTCGCCGATGTTATGTTCCCCGTAACGCGAACCGGACCGGTAGACAAGGTATCATTACCATCACCACTCTCTAGCGAGATATTTCCGCCAATAAGAATTGGTCCACCAACATGGTGCCAATCGTTTTTAGAGATGAAGTTTCCATTAGCTGTACCGAACCATCCTGAAGAGTCCGGAATTACCACATGGCGGCCTTCGAACGTAATACCCGTCGTACCGAACATCTTATATTTCATAAGATTGTCCCAATACTTATTATTCATGGTAGAGTCAGCTGACGACGACGGCTGGCTATTCCCAAAATAGAAGGGAGCCGCGTCCGCAGCGAAGGTGGGCACTATTCCAATTAGGAATATTACAAGACCAAGTATTTTCTTCTTCATATTATCCACCACAGGATAAGGTTACACCAAATCCCCACACAAGAGTAAAAATACTAAAAAAACATTACATTCAAAGAGCGAATGCAAAAAAAATGGAACAATTCGGGCCGTTTTTCGGGGCATTTGTTCCCGAATGTGATGTTTCTCACACGCTTTTGTAAAATTTTCGTTTACAATCGTAAACTTTTACAGCTTTTGGCAACTGGAGGGGCACACTATATATAATAGAAGACCCCCGGCCATGCCGGGGATCTTCCCTAACTCCGAATTTCCTATTCCGAACTATTTCATGTTGGGGCGCTTGTAGCCGAAGCTCTTCAGCAGGTCTTCCTTGACGACGCGAGCCGATCCGACCTTGTTGGAGGGCTTCTCGGGTTCCATGCCGCCACCAGAAGCCTTCACGAACGGAGGCACCGAGCAGCGGAGCGTCGACTTCATCTCGACTTCCGTGCGGAACACGTACGCACCCGTCGCATAGAGCCTACCCGTCTCGGAACGCACATTGCCGTCCTTGTCCGGCTTCATCTCGAAGTAGAGCGTCAGGAGGCCAGCGTCGTTCACGTACTCAGGATTGTTCAGGTCCTGAGTGAACGCGTAGTAGTCCGCGAACTGTCCAAGGCTCGTGTAGATCCAGATCTTCACGTACATCTTGGTCGAGTAGAGGTTCGCCTTCGAGAGGTCGGAGCCAACGTTCTCGGCAAACTCGTCGGTGCAGTACTGCTGTACGTACTGTTCCACGGTAACCTTCTCGCTTTCCTCGGCATCTACGCCCTCAAGCGGAATAAGGCCATCGGAACCGACGATGTCGTCGAGGGTAGCAAGGCCACCCACCGCGTTGATCGTCGGCACCTTCGTCTCGATTCCGAGAGTCGGGCCCAGGTGACCGGTAAGTCCCGGGTACGGTTCGTCGCCGCTGCCAGTCTTGGTCTTATAGCCACCGCCCACGAGGGTTTCAACTTCCTTTTCGGTCTTGGAGTTGTAGATGGTAATCGCGAAGGTCTCGCCTTCTTCAGGCTCGTTCGTCGCGTAGTACTCTGCAACCTTGTCCTTCGTAATCTCGGTCACCGCCTGTTCAATAGCGATATCCACGTCCTTCGCGTTCTTCATGATGACGCGCACCGTATCGCTCGCCTCGTTGCCCGCCTTGTCGCGGTAGAAGCGCACGATGGCGTTGCCGCCCTTCACGAGGCCCTGAGTGATGAGGGTATCCTGCACCACGGCGCCACGGCCGTCGCCGATATCCACGGTCCACTTCACGTCCACGAAGTTCGAGTAGATCACGTCGCCTTCCAGCGGGAAGAGGATTTCCACCTTGGGCGGGACCTGGTCGAGCACGATGAACACGGACTGAGTCGCGGAGTTGCCGTACTTGTTCGTGTACGTGTAGCTCACTTCGTAACCGAGGTTTCCGTCCTCGTTCTTCACGAGGTTGCCCTCGGCATCCACGCCGTACGCAACGGTAACCGTGTTGCCGGCTTCGTCCACATAGTCGTAGGTAACGGTGAACACCACCGCATTCTCGAACGTAGCGGACTTGCCACCATCCTTGCTATCGGACTTGCCGGAACTGCTGGACTTGTCGCCAGACTTGCCCGAGCTACTGCTCTCGATAGCGGAATCTTCCGGCTTCGCGTAGCCTCCGGAGGTCTTCACCACCTCGCCCGTCACGGCATCCACGTTGTACGAGATCACGACCTTCTTGCCCTTGACTTCGGTCACGTAGGCAACGGTCATCACCTTCACGCCGTCGGCACTTTCGATGATGTTCCCGTCCTTGTCGGTGTAGTAGGTCACGGTGAGTTCCTGGCCGTTCACAACCTCGGTGTAGCTTACAGCCACCTTGTCATCGTTGACAGGCGTGTGCGATGCGCCGGAAGCGGGATTCTCGTTCAGGGTAAGGCCCGCACCGGTAAAGCCCTCGAGCGTACTCGTGAACGTCTTCGCCGGGATGTTCATCGTATCGAGGTCAAGCTTGACCACGAACGAATCCTTCGCGCCGGACACGGGGTCCTTCACCTTCACCAGAATGTCGTTCTTCTTGGAATTCACGTAGAACGCCGTATCGGCAGACTGCTGCTCTTCCACAATCGTGAAGATGTTCGGCTTCTTGCCGTCGTCGACAACCGCCGTCACCGTCACGACAGGGCTCTGCTTGCTCACGAACACGACAAGCGTATCCACGCCCGGCACATCCTTGCCCGGAGTCTTGTATTCCTTCACGATGACGTTCTCGCCCTCATGGAGATTGAGGTCGCAATCGGGGCCCATGAGCTTGCCGTCGGCCTTCCACTCGATGCAGAGGTCTGTCGTATTGATGAACAGCGTATCGGGATTGAGCCACACGGAATCCTTCGTCTCGGCACGGGTGATTTCCAGCTCGGTCTTTTCGACAACGTTGCCCACCTTCACCGTCACGAGGGCGGTATCGGCAAGGTCTCCGTCGGTCACGCGCACCTTGATCACGTACACGGAATCCGTCTCGTAGTCAAGGCCCTTCTTGAGCACCACGGTACCGTCTTCCTTCACGTCGAACTGGGCGCTTTCTTCCACGAGCTCGTAGGTCAGCGTGCTGAACGCCTTCGCGGTATCCGGGTCGCTAGCCTTGATATGGCCCACGTCGGAACCCACCTCGGCATCTTCCTTCACCGTAATGGTCTGGTCAGGAACATCCGGAGCCTCGTTCACGTCGTTCACCTTGATAGTGACGGTCGCCGTATCGGTATAGCCGTACTTGTCGGTCACCACCACAGTCACCGTGTACTCGTTCTTCGTCTCGTAATCGATGGTGCTGTCGGCCTTCACCGTGATCTCGCCGGTAACTTCGTCGATAACGAAAGTATCGGTCGGATCCTTGATGCTGTAGGTGAGCGTATCGTCCTCATCAATGTCGCTCGCAACCACATCGCCCACATGCGTACCCGCAGGCACATTCTCGTCCACCGTGAACGTCGGAGTCTTGTCATCGAACTTCGGCGGTTCCGGAGTATCGTTGAGGTTCACCGTAATGGTGGCGGTATCAGAGAGGCCGTCCTGGTCGGTAACAACCACATGGAACGTGAACACGGAATCCGTCTCGTAATCGAGCTTGCCAGGTTCTTTAACCCGAATGATGTTGGAATCGAGTTCAAACGGCACATCCGTCTCTACAATCTCGTAAGTGAGTATGCGGAACTGCGCCGCAGTGTCGAGGTCAGACGCAATGACAGCCCCCGCGGAATCGCCCTTCCTGGGATTTTCGTCAATCGCGAACACAGCATCCTCAATAGAGGGAGCCTCGTTCACGTCATTCACCTTGATGGTCACGGTAGCCGTATCGGTAAGGCCATCCTTGTCCGTCACCACCACCTTCACCGTGTACGTGGACTTGGTTTCAAAGTCGATGGTGCTATCGGCAATGACCTTGATTTCGCCCGTAGAAGGAACAATCTTGAACGTACCCGTTTCATCGATAATGGAATACGTCAGGTTTTCCGTACCATCCACGTCACTTGCAGTCACGACACCCACATGAGTTTCGGCAGGAGCGTTCTCGTCCACCGTGAGCACAGGGATGTTGTCCCCAAAGTGAGGAGGTTCGTTCACGTCGGTGAGCTTCACGGTGACAAGTGCCGTATCGGTGTACATGCCATCGCTTACCACCACATGGAACGTAAGCACGGAATCCGTCTCGTAGTTCAGCTTGCTCGGGTCCTTCACCTTGACGATGTTCGAATCCATCACGAACGGCACGCCGCTCTCGACAATCGTGTAAGTAAGTTTCGTGAACGCAGCAGCCGTATCACGTTCCGTAGCGACAACCGGACCGACAACCGTACCGGAATCGCAGATTTCAGGAACCTTGAGGTTTGTATTCGCAACAGAGGGAGCCTCATTCTTGTCGCGCACGCGAATCGTCACAGCGACATTGTACGAAAGCGTATCGGCAAGCGTCGTCGTGGAGCTCATGTCACGCACGTGGACCGTAACCGTGTATGTCGATTTCGTCTCGTGGTCAAGAACGGCCTTCTTGACAGAAATCTCGCCCGTAGAAGAGTTTATCTGGAATATGTCGGTCGCGCCGCCCACCAGGGTATAGACAAACGCATTGTCATCCACATCCTTCACGACGAGCGACCCGGTCGCTTTTGCACCGACTGCAGAATTTTCGACAATGGTAAATTCGCTCGCCGTAGCACTCGGCTTATCGTTTACCGCAGCAAGATTTACCGTCATGATAGCGGCACCCGAGGTGGAGTTCATCTCGTCACGAACCTTGAACTGGAACGTGGTAGCAGGAGTCCCGAAATCATCCTTCTTGCCCGTGTACTTGAGGTCGCCGATGGAATCCACCGGGATAAACAGGACCGTCTTAACGGTATCGCCCTTGTAGGTCAGCGTTCCCTTGTTCGGGAGCGTCGCTACAACCACGCCCGTTTCCGCATAGCCCTTGCTCGAAGAGTACGAGAAGTCGCTCTTCTTGAAGGTGTACGCCACATCTTCGGTACCCGTCACGCTAGAAGCACCAGCAACCGGCGGGTTATTCGCATCTACAATGGTCAACGTAAAGTGACCCTCACGTTCATTGCCTTCCAGCACCGCACCGGCAAGGTTGAATATCTTCATGTGCAGGTATTCTTCACTTTCTCCGATGCCATCGATAAACACGTTCAGGTACGCCTTGTTAGCGTCATACGGAGTGAGACGCCCAGCCGGAATAACCACATAGCCGGAGTCATGATGGACAACATGGCTTACATATACGCTATCTATTATAGGCAAAGAAGTGTCGTCATTTTCATGGACGTAGTTCCATGTGGTATCACTCCATTCGCAAATCGGGAACGGAGCCTTTGCCGTCCTCTGGAAATCCTCCAGCGTAGCCGTCGAGAGTTTCAAATCGAAGCAGTAGTTGAAATCGACCGACGTATTCGTTACGGTATCGAGAGATATCGGGATTTCCGCATCGTCATTGTTTTCGGGGAAGGCGCCATTCTGGAGCACTTCCGGGTCAATCTTCAGTATGGGAGGATCAAACGGCACGTAGCGGAAATCGCCCACGATGTCGGATTCAAACCACAGGTTATTAGCCACAAGCTGGCCAGCAAGCGTGAAGTGGTTTTCAATGGTAAACTTACCCGTAGTCATGAATGTTCCCTGGTAACTTGGCTTGACCATGGATTTCCAGTGAACATCCTGATTTGTATAGAACATCAGGTTGCCCGCATACTTCGCATTGCTTACGTAGTTACTATCAACAAGTGCGGACACATCCCACTCATTGGTTGTCGTATTAAACACGGCATTCTTATCAACATAGACAACCTGAATCACAGCGCTATTCGCGCTCGGCTGAATATTAAAACCATCGCGAACAAAGATTCTCGTAAGGCGACCACCAGGGGGCATTACGACATACAGGTACTTATGCGCACTATTGTGCATATAAATATCTGTAATATACAGGTCGTACGTGCCATATTCATTGATATAGGCACTCTCCGGCGGAACGTGGATATATGCAACCTCGTCAACGCCATTAGACATATTGATACCAGGAGCCCATGATGCCGGTTCAGGCCAAATGGGTACCCGCAGGTGTGTATCCACCGGAGGAACCTCCACCGGGCAAGACTGGTACGTACCCAACGCAAACGGGTAAGCGACATATTTGTAGTATTCCGTAACAGACGTAATGTTTCCCGTTTCAGAATCTACAACATCATGCGTGTACGTTGAATCGGCAGTTGCGGCATCCGCAGCAACCACTGTTGAACCAAAAACGCCACCCTTGACCATGGCACCCCAGTTGGTCAGAGTATTGTCATACATATACGAGGAACGCGTCCTGATATTACCTTGAATGCAGTAAGGCCCATCATAGAACGCTCCTGGAACCGGACTATTATTTGCCGCCCAGTCTGCAATCACAAAATCACCAAGAACCCTCACTGGTCCCCCACTCAGTGTATCGTTATTAGGGGTCGTACCATCATCCGACAGATGCAATCCCTTTCCCGAAAGAAGCGGGCCACCCACATGATGAGCACCATTGAAAAATGAAACATCACCCGTTGCAGTACCATTATAACCGTTCTTGTCCGCAATATGAACCGTATGCTTGTTGAAGGTCAAGCCTTCAGAACCCCACAGCTTGTACTTCATCAAGCCTTCCCAATATTCCTGCTGGGAATCGGCATTCTCCGAAGCGGACGCCCCCAGACTTTCGAAATACAGCGGGGCAACCTTGGCGGCAAAGGCACCGCCAAACAGGCCGAGCACGGCCATGGCCAAGTATATCTTATTTATCATCCCTTTCAACATAATCGCCTCCTGGAAAACAGGGTTCGTTACATCAAAAATCTTTTCCAAATACGCCAAGAAACGAATTTTTTACAATCCGTCACTATTAATATATCCAAAATTTTACGTAACGGGTAACGAATATTTTACCTAACCCGTGAACATGTTGTCCAAATCGCAACATTTTGCATTTTTTGACGATTTTTCGGCCTTTTTCATTCCAATTTGGAGCATACACGCCTTTATGAACCGCCGAAATTTTCCTATATTTAGGGGTCCTAGGCCCTGCGCAATGACTATTTGCGGGCAACTCGCCAGGGCGAAAGCAGCAACGGACTTGTGAATTTTTATGTGCTCAGGTCGCCTAGGATTCTTTTTCAACGCCCTGCAAAGGGCTTTTTTTGTTCACTATGATCCTCTGGACTTTTCGACACACCAAGCCCTACAACCCGAAAGACGTCTGCTACGGGCGACTCGACTTTGACGTATCCCCCACATTCGAGGAAGAATCCTCCAGCGCCATTGAAGACTTTTTGAAGGCTGGCCCCCACCCGACCCGCCTTTTCAGCAGCCCGCTCCTGCGGTGCATGCGACTCGCCGAGAAGGTTTCGGGAGCCACCGGGCTTGCCATCGAGAAGGACGACCGCCTGATGGAAATAAACTTCGGTACCTGGGAAGGCCAGAAGCTCACCGCAGTCCCGCGCCCCGAGATGGCCGCATGGAAAAGCGACTGGCGCGGGTTCCGGTTCCCCACAGGCGAAAGTTTCCACGACGTAGACGAGCGCGTAGAGACACTTCTTGACACGCTCAATGACGACGGCGAGTACCTGTGGATAAGCCACGCGGGCGTGATCGCCGCCCTCCAGCACTTCGCGTGCGGACTGCCGGACGAGGTCTTTGTCGAGGGTATGTTCAGTTACGCGATGGTCACGCGCTTCGAGTTCACGCGCAATAGCGAGGGGCACTTCCGCGGAAGTTTTACGACCGTGCACGAAGGCATCAAGATGCCCCCGCTCGTGATGGACTAGAAGTCTAGCGAGAACAGGGCATGCGCGCCGCCGGTAAGGTTCGGCAATAGCGCGAAGTGGACCGGGTTATCGAAGTCGCTCAGCAAGGCATCGACAACAGCATCGCCAAGAGAATACAGGTAAATAAGCGCAAGTCCCCAGATGTACTGGTTCCTGTTCTTGCGGTAGTAAGTGACGCGCTCGGTCACGCGGTCAAGTTCCTCCGAAGAGGAATTCTCCTTCTCCAGAAAATGCTTGCGGTCGAGGTAGTATTCCACCATGTTCTGCGAGGTGTGGATGCTCGCCGCCGCGCCGATGAGTCCCATATAAAGTAACCCCGCCTTGCCGAACTCGCCGTTATACATCTGGCCTAGCCCCGGGATAAGCCCGAGCAGCAACGCGGTTTTCATGTCGCGGAGTTCCACGCTCCGGTAATTGTTGTTGTACCAGATTCCAAACGCATCCATCATGCCGTACAGGTGCAGGCCAAACAGCCACGCATTCTCGGCGTAGCGCAAGTCTTCCTGTTCCATCTTCTTGTCGCTCTTTTCGCGCACGCGGTTCGCATACTCGTTGCGCTTTTGCTGGTAGTAGGCAATGCTGTCGCGGTCCTGCGTTTCGCGGATAAGCTTCGAATAAATAGAGACCGTATCACGGAAAGGTTGCGCCTGTTCGAGTACGCGGTCCTTCTGCCACGACTTGTTGAAATAAACTTCGTAGACCAGGAGGAGTTCGATACCCGTAATGAACCCGCCACGCACGTAGTGTTCCGTGTAGTACTGCCCACCGCCCGGTAAAATACTCAGGAGCATGGTAAGCCCGAGCGAGTTGTGCTTTGTCGGGATGTCCCACTCGTTCACGGGGAGCGTATCTATAGAGCGGATGCCCGTCTTGCCCTTTACCAGCGGGTCGCCCTGGAAAGCCGTATCTGCCGGCACCTCTTCTGCCACCTCACCGGAATCCGCCTCCGACGATTCCGTAAGAGCCGTATCTGCCGGGGCAGATGCAGCAACCGTCGAATCGGCCTGCGCCACGGCCACGCCCGCAAAGGCGAGGCATGCAAACAGGATTATGGCCAAAAGACGGTTATACATCGGCTTGAAATATAGTAATTAGTTGATTGATAATTGATGATTGATGATTGACGATGGTTCGCGGGAAGGAGCATGCACTGGAGCTTCATGATAATTATATTTTTCAAAAAAAAATTCACTTTTCTTTTGTAGTGACATTTTCTGTCACAAATAAATTCTATATTACGGAGTATGAAAATGAAGAGCGTACAGGCCATCAACGAAGCGAACATCGAAGGTATGGAAATCGACAAGAACCTTCTTGAAGAGGCTATCGCCGAGCTGGTCCACGCCATCAAGGAAAAGCTTATCGCACGCGGCGAGATGATGGCTACCGCGGAATCCTGCACGGGCGGGCTTGTCGCAAGCAGCATCGTGAACGAGGCGGGATCCTCGGCCGTGCTCGCCGGCGGTGTCGTCGCCTACCAGAACGAGGTCAAGGAAGCCCTTCTCGGGGTAAGCCACGAGACCCTCGAGCAGTTCGGGGCAGTGAGCGAGCAGACCGTCAAGGAGATGGCCGCAGGCGCACTCAAAAAGTTCGGCTGCCAGTGGGCAGTATCCACCTCGGGCATCGCGGGCCCCGGCGGGGCAGAACCCGGCAAGCCCGTGGGCACCGTCTGGATGGCGATTTCATGGAAAAATGGTAACAACTCGGTGCAAAATGAGGCTTTTTGTAAAATTTTCGCAGGTGATAGGCTCAAAATAAGGCTCAAATCCGTTTATATGGTGTTGTGCAGGCTATTTGTTTTATTAAATAAACAAAAAAGCACTTGCACAAGTGAACACTAAATAGTATATTTAGACAAGAAAAACAAAAAATGGAGTCCAATATGGCAAAGAAGAACACGACACCCACTAGCAACCTTTCCGCCGACAAGGCAAAAGCGGTCGAGGCAGCAATCGCCCAGATCGAGAAGAATTATGGTAAAGGTTCCATCATGGCCCTCGGCAGCCAGCCCGTCGAAGAAATCCCCGTCATCCCGTCCGGCTGTATCCAGCTCGACATGGCGCTCGGCGTGGGAGGTTTCCCCCGCGGCCGCATCATCGAAATCTACGGCCCCGAATCCTCCGGCAAGACGACGCTTACCCTGCACGCCATCGCCGAAGCCCAGAAGCTCGGCGGCGTCGCCGCCTTCATCGATGCGGAACACGCCTTCGACGCGGTCTACGCCCGCAAGCTCGGTGTCGACATTGAATCCCTCCTCGTTTCCCAGCCCGATACGGGTGAGCAGGCCCTCGACATCGCCGAGACCCTCGTGCGTTCCGGCGCTATCGACATCATCGTGATCGACTCCGTGGCTGCACTCGTCCCGCAGGCCGAAATCAACGGCGAAATGGGCGACAACCACGTTGGCCTGCAGGCACGCCTCATGAGCCAGGCCCTCCGCAAGCTCACCGGCATCCTCTCGAAGTCCAACACCTGCATGCTGTTCATCAACCAGCTCCGCATGAAGATCGGCGTGATGTTCGGTAACCCCGAAACCACTACTGGCGGTAACGCCCTCAAGTTCTACGCCACCCAGCGTATCGATATCCGCCGCATCGCCGCCATCAAGGACGGTGAAGAGGTCATCGGTAACCGTACCCGCGTGAAGGTCGTGAAGAACAAGGTCGCGGCCCCGTTTACCCAGTGCGAATTCGACATCCTCTACGGTTGCGGTATCTCCCGCGAGGCCTCTATCCTCGACCTCGCCTGCGAACTCGACATTATCCAGAAGAGTGGTGCCTGGTTCAGCTACAACAACGAACGCATCGGCCAGGGCCGCGAGAACGCCCGTCTCTTCCTGAAGGACAATCCGGAACTCTGCAACGAGATTGAGCAGAAGATCCGCGAGAGCATGAAGGACGTGGAACTGTTCAAGCTCGGCGAGAACGACGCCCTTGAAGCCGAAGACGAAGGCGAAATCAGCGCCGTCGAAGAAGCCTAGCAACCAAAAAGCGGGCTCTCGCCCGCTACAGAATTTCTTCCTGAAAACTCCGGTCTCTCTTTTTTAGCCATTGTGAGAGCCCGGAGTTTTTTTGCGTTTCTTTATTACGCGCCCCTAGTTTCTATCCTTGAAGCAGCGTACCGCGTAGAAGACTTCGGGCAGTTCTGTCGAATACCCACCAGTCTGGTCAGAACCGAAGAGTTCCAAGGACTTGTATGTCTTGCTGGAAGCGTTTTCCAAAGACGAAGTCCACCATTCACCCGTGGTTCCAATGCCATAGCAGGCATCCGTAGAAACACAGTAACCGCCCGGCAATGCGGCAAACCCGAAAAGATCGTTGCCGTTGTAGCCTTCTTCGTCGTCCTCGGCATCGGCCTTCCAGCCCGCGGTAGCCTTGAAGAACTCACCCGATTCGAAATCAATGTCGACGCCCGTATAATGGCGCAGCGTGTCGTATTCGGCCCAGGTAGCCAAGTGCCACCCTTGCGGGCAAACATGCTCGGCGGCATTGTGGTCGTACAGGAGGCCGTACTTTTCGCAATTTGCTTCAAGGGAATCGTAGCACATTGTTTTGCCGGCCTTCTCGTTCACGGTCTTGCGCATGTTCTCGGCAGTAAAGCAGAGACCCTTCTCTTCGACATACGCCACCTTGTACTGGTACTTGCCGTAATCGAGAATGGAATCGCAGACCCATGCCGCAGAGCTGCTAGACTTGGGCGCTTCGCTGCTAGAAGAAACGGCCTCGCTGGACGAAGACTTTTCTTCGGGCTGCGAACTGGAACTTTCTTCGGACTGCGAGCTCGAAGACTTTTCTTCGGTACTCGACACGGGGGTTTCCTTGACACTGCTCGAGGAATCGCCCTCGATGCTTGCGACAGCGTCCGGCATAAGCGAACCGTCGTAGTTGTCGTAAACGGAGCAAGAGACAAGTGCAAAAGCAAGGACGAGCCAGAATTTCAAATTACGCATTTTTCCGCCCTCCTACAAGTTCCAGTAGAGCGTCACGAAGCCGCCCTGCCCGAGGTTAGTAACAAAGTCATACCCAAGTTCCACGCCGAACATTCCAAAGCCGTAGAACAGGCCGGTCTTGAACTGCATCCATTCCACGGAATCGTCTTCCGGCAAGGCAATAACGGCAGTCTCGCGAATACCGAAGCTCTTGTACCCGAATTCCGCCTGCGCCACGGGGGCAAAGTACACGCGCTGCAGGCCATCGCCGATGGCCGCACCCGCATAGGCACCCGCGCCGAGCGTAACGAACATGTCGGCATTTTCGCCGAACCCGATTTTAATGCGCGCAGCGGCGACAAAGTCGGGCAGAATCATAAGCTGGTTCTTGTCCAGACTGTAAGCATAGTGGTGTTCGTCGCTGAAGGGAGCAAACACGCCCGAAAGTCCCACCCATGGCGAGAAATGCGCCCCGCGGCGCCTGTCGGCTTCGGCGGCCTTGGCAGCGACCTCGACGGCCCGCAGGCTATCTTGCACGGCCTCGTCTTCTTCGGGGCCGAAATCTACGCCCTCGTTGTTGCCCTGATTTTCCCAAATCCAGCGACCGTTCAGCGTCGCCTCCTTTTGCGGGTATTCCACGGAGCCCTTGAACTTTTGCGGCTGGCCACGCTTCATTACCACGGGTTCGCCGTCGACATTCACGGCGCCCTTCTCAAACGTGATGCGCACGTTACTTTCGCTTGCAGGGCCATCGCTAATGCGGCTGTGGAACAGCTTGACACCGTTCAGGTAATAGGCACTGCGCACCGGCTTGCTGATATCCATAAACAGCACGGGAGCGTTCACCGTATCGGTCTTGTAAACCGCCAAGGAGCCGTTGTTTGCCAGTTCGGCGTTCAACTTTCCGAGCCTTTCCAGGAAGAACGGGGCAAAACCTTCGCCGTCCTGGCGCACCACCATCTCGCGGCAAGTCTCGCCCCACTTCTGAGCAATGGAAAACAGGTTCTTGCGGTGGTTCGGTTCGTACTGAAGCGTAAAGTCGTAGTTCGCCTGAAAACCCTTGCTGAGCGGTTCCACAAAAACACCACCCAGCAGGTTCAGGAACTGATCCTTACTCTGCGCGAAACTGTAAAGCGCGTCCACACAGGCATCGATCTGCAACTTACGGTCTTCGAGCCCACGGGCCATTTCCATGTGGCCGAGCCTCACCTCGCCGGTCACGCGCATGTAGCGTTCTTCGAATGCGGGGAGTTCTACGCGATAGAATGTCCAGCACTCGTCGCCCATAACGTCGTTGATGCTCACGGCGGCACACTGGTCGTTCTTCTTTGCAATGTGACTTGCCTCGAGGAGCAACGAGTCGAGCCCCTCGTTCTTGCTCCCGACGGTCTGCTTCAACTTTTCGAGTTCGGCTTCACGCTGGTGGAAAATAGCAGGGTCCTGCACGAAAATGGAGGCGGACTGGGCGGCTTCGGGAGCAGCCTCTGCCGGAGTAGCAGGTGCGGCCTCTGCCGGAGCAGCGGGGGTCTCTTCTGGGGCGGGAGCAACCTCAGCCGGAGCGGCGGGAGCCTCTGCCGGGGCAACCGGGGCCTCGTCCTGGGCGAACACGGCCGCAGACAGCAGGCATACAAATGAAATTGGTTTAAGCAAACGGTTCATATTCAACTCATTCATTAGGGTTCGTCTTCGTATTCTTCAGGGTCTTCCGGATTGTCTCCGGGGTCATCGGGTTCAACTTCAGGGGGCAAGGAGGACTGCCGTAGCAACAGCAATCAGGAGATATGCAACGCGTTTCATTTTTGCCTCATTTTTGCCAAATATAAGAAAAACGATTAATCCTTAACGCAGCGGATGGGGAACGAATTACCCTTCCCTGTGGATGCCCAAGATACATTATAATTGTACGAAGATAAAGTCACTGCATACGAATCGGAGTTATTGAACTCAGTTGCACTCCAGAACTTAGCATCATAGCCAGTTGCATTACTAAGATAAGGTTTCGCATTAAAGCCAAATGCGTCTGTACCACCCGGGTCCTGGCCATTATATGAACTGGTATACCAATCATACTTCGACTTTATCTTTCGCCCTGCATCAGAGCTGCCACCAACATCTATTACCAGCCTTTCCCATTCTGCTTGGCTCGGCAGATGCCAGCCTACAGGGCATACGCCCCGCACACGCTTCGCGGGAACGCAGGTTCTGTCGCTGCCGCACAACCTTCCGTCATCCGAGAACAAGGCTGCGCTATCCATAGCAGCAGACCACGGATAAAACTGTCCATATTTAGCACAGGTATCGTTATTTGTAGATCCCTTATAATAGCATTTGCTCAAAACATTATGCCTATCCATACCACTAAACACGTCTGCAGTAACGATATCATAAGTGAAATTAAGATTTTGGGCCATCCAATACAGATTCCCTATTTTAACAGTTTTGTAGACATGGCCATCACGCGGATCTGTTATCACATTCGCCGAGTCAAAAGACCACCCATCCGCCCAGCAAGTGTAAGAGGAGTGTAGCCCCAAGGTATCGCTACTGCCAAGAATGTAACTCACGCAACCCCTGCCGAACTCAATTTCATTCTCGCTCGCTTCTCTAAACGCGTCGGCATCCCACACCATCACTTTTCCGGTAACAGGCCCGGTCAAAAGGGTTCCATCTTCATCCTTTTCCGTTTCCAGATAGGTATAATCCCTTTCGGCACCAGTGGCAACGCGCCACCCGACAGTCCAGCTTGTGTTTTCATACGTCATTTTAGGGACATCCGTGCATATATACCAAACATTATCTCCGCCTAATACCATGTTTCCCTTACGGTTTTCCGTACAGCCCAAATCAAGGAACAAATCCAGTTCTGTTCCATGGCGCCAACCGGCATCGTAAACATAAACCAAACTCGTGTCAATTTTTCCCTTTTTCCAGGTTCCATCTTCATCTGCATCGAAATCCTTCGTATCCCTTTCCAACGCCGTCGCAAAACGCCAATGGTAGTCCCCCACGGAATCGCAAATAACGCGAGCAAGGCTATTCGAAGAAACGTCAATACTATCGTAATTTTCGGCATAGTACTTGGACCTTGGATTGGGCACATGCGCGAACGCTTTCTTGTTGCCCTCGGCACAAGCACCAAGGTGAGTTTCGGCATTCACATAATTGCGAATGAACTTCTCGAAGTTGGGCACCGTCGAGTCGCCGCCCAAGCGCCATTTTTTCACATTCTCGCGGAACTTTTCTAGCATTTTATCGCTATCCGCCTGCAAAGCCCAGTCCGCAAGCTTAGTTCTCGTCACCGAGTCGTCCCACGATCCGTCTTGAGCCAAATCATTCGAGATTTCGGTCAGCAGCGCCATCATATCAGCTTCATTGCGGTCGCCCTGCAACAAGATAGAGAGCGCAAGGAGCGCAGCATCGGCATCGGTCTTGCCAAATATATTGAGCGTTTCGGCATCTTTATCCGATTCAATGACCATGTTGAAAGCCCGGAAAATTTCTTCTTGCGCTTTCTGCTTGGCCTCGTCAAAGCCGTAGTCCATCTTTGTCACCAGGTAATACACGCGTTCGTATTCCAGATGCGTGAGGATATTCACGTTCGCACCCGTATGGTGCTTGCGCACGTCGCTCAACGCCTTAAGTTTAATAGACTGCGCAGACACCACGCCCGTCACCTCGTTACGGTAATTGCCGTCCACAATAACAAGTGCATACGGGTTTACCTTACGCGACGTGAACTTGTAGTAGCCTTCATCATTTGTTATGTAGCTTGTAAAATTGCCGTTTGTCTGCTTGAGGGACTTGCCGTCGGCGGCGTCGCTAGTATCATTTACCGTAGTGTCGGCGGCCGGCTTACCGGTGCCCAGCTTAACTGTCGTCGTGCTGTCGCCACAGGTAACGGTCAACGTGGTGTCGTTCTGCGAAATAGTGCAACCGGAGCCATTATCGCCATCATCGCCCTTTTTGCCGTCTTCGCCCTTCGCGCCATTCAGCACCACGCCGATGCTGTCGCCGTTACAGACTATCTTGAGACCGCTCTTGTCGGCAAGTTCCTCGGTGGTGCAGTTGAGCTTGTCGCCACCCACATAAACCGTATCTTTTGCCGAACTGCGGTCAGTTACAAACCACTCGCCATCCACGCAAAGCCGCGCGGAGGTTTCGCCCTTCACATAGGCCTGGTCGCCCTCGTTCTCGTCGGTACATTCCGGGAGGTCGTCTGCAGAGGCATAGACATCCACACCAGTCTGGTTTATCTGCGTGAAGTTTTCCGTATCACCGCAAGCAGTGAGGAGGAATGCCGCCACAAACGCGGAGATAATATTTAAAGAAAGGTGTTTCATGTTACCTCACTTAGTCCTTGACGCAGCGGATGGAGTACGCCGCGAACTTATCAGAGACATAATCAAAAAGTACGCTATCTCTCTCATCACTCATATCCACACTAACAGCATTTTCCATATCCTCTTCGGTAGAGGTCCAGAAACTAGTCAATGTGCCCTCCAATTCGTAACCTGCATCATCTCTGATACCGGCCGGTAACGCAGAAAAGGAATATTCATCTAGTCCTCCCCAACCATCCGTCTGAGATTTGAGAAGTTTCGCGGCTTTTTTCTTCCCGCCCACAGTCACAAAAAGTTCTCTCCATTCCTCGGTAGAGGGCAAGTGCCACCCATAGGGGCATATGCCTCGCACAGGAGTAGACGCCTTACAAAAAGTACCATCACCACAATTATTCGCCGTAGTATAAATGCCCGCAGAATCCATAGCGGCGCTCCATGGATAAAGACGGCCGTACTTCTGACAGTTGGTCCATATGTTTTTATAGCAGAATCCGCTGGTATCAGTGCGGTAAAATCCGCTTTTCACTTTATATGCAACGTTCAGGTTTTCGGCCATCCAAGTTTGCGATCCAATCTTCACGCCTTTATAGATTTGAGCTGGATAGTCCCGATTGTCTTTGAACTTCCCCGTTGCCGACCATCCGGCAGCACTGCAAGTGTACCCCAGCCCATTTGACAAAGTGTCGACCTTGCCATACGCAGACTTTACGCAAGCCTTGTTCCATCCGATTTCGGTTTCTGTCGGTTCCCTAAGTTTATCGTTATCCCATACCAAAATCTTTCCAGTATAGGGACCTTTCAATAGCGCGCCTTCCTCGTTGCCCAATTTGTTGCTCAGCCAATAATTCGAATCAAGTTCCATGTCTGTCGCCCTGCGCCAAACACTATTCCAATTCGATTCCTCGAACGACACAGCGGTATCACCAACGCACTTGTACCAATCTAGAACAGATACCTGCACCAAGGTATCTTTACGTGCTTGGATGCAACTCAAACCGAGGATACTGTCGAGCGATGTTCCATGGCGCCAGTTGTTATTCTCGTATACGTAAACCAGGTCAGTATTCACCTGGCCATTGCGGACAGCGCCCTCTTCAAAATCATGTCCCCAACCCGCAGTATCGAGGTCAAGTTTGGTCAGCAAGCGCCACCAGCCCTTCTCGACATCTTCACAGACAAAATTAAACGTATCCGAACCCGCCTTTAGCGTTTTCTTTGTGCCCTGGGAGGCTCCGTCGGCGCCACATGCACCCAATCCTGTTTCTTGGGCATAGAAATTACGGACGTATTTTTCGAACGGAGGAACCGTCCCGTCGCCCAGGCCCCAGCCCTTTACGTGATTGGCAAACGTATCCAGACGGCCCTGGCCATCGGCAACTGCAGCCCAGAGGGCGACCTGCGCCCTGGCAGAAGAATCATTCCACACGCCCTCTTCGGCAAGGGCGTTCGAGATTTCAGTCAGGAGCGCCATCATTTCAGCTTCGCTGCGGTCACCCTGCAACATGATAGAGAGCGCAAGGAGTGCAGCATCGGCTTCGGTCTTGCCAAATATATCGAGTGTTTCGGCATCTTCACTCGACTCGAGAACGATATTGAAAGCACGGAATACTTCTTCTTGCGCTTTCTGCTTGGCCTCATCAAAGTCGTAGTCCATCTTTGTCACCAGGTAATACACGCGTTCGTATTCCAGGTGCGTGAGGATATTCACATTCGCGCCCTTGTGGTGCTTGCGCACGTCGCTCAGTGCCTTGAGCCTAATGGTTTGGGCCGATACCGCGCCCGTCACCTCGTTGCGGTAGTTACCGTCCACAATAACAAGTGCATACGGGTTTACCTTACGCGTCGTGAACTTGTAATAGCCTTTATCATTCATTATGTAACTCGTAAAGTTGCCGTTGGTCTGCTTGAGGGACTTGCCGTTATCGCGGCGGCGTCGCTAGTATCATTTACCGTAGTGTCGGCGGCCGGCTTACCGGTGCCCAGCTTAACTGTCGTCGTGCTGTCGCCACAGGTAACGGTCAACGCGGTGTCGTTCTGCGAAATAGTGCAGCCCGCATCGCCTTTTTTGCCGTCTTCGCCCTTTGCACCGTTCAGCACCACGCCGATGCTATCGCCGTTACAGACTATCTTGAGGCCACTCTTGTCGGCAAGTTCCTCCGTCTTGCACGAAAAATCCCCGCCACCCAAGTAAATGGTGTCGCCGGCAAGCACAATCGTATCTTTTGCCGAGCTGCGGTCAGTTACAAACCACTCGCCGTCCACGCAAAGCCGCGCAGACGCCTCCCCTTTCACAAACGCCTGGTCGCCCTCGTTCTCGTCGGTGCATTCCGGGAGGTCGTCTGCAGAGGCATAGACATCCACGCCAGTCTGGTTTATCTGCGTGAAGTTTTCCGTATCACCGCAAGCCGCAAGGAAAAACAATGCAGTAGCGGCAGCCAGAAGACATGCAAAGCGATTCATAACGTTCTCCTATTTATACAATCAGTTGCCTTCAGAATCGGACCCGCCGTTCTCGCCGGGATCAGAGCTACCGTTTCCCTCAGGATCGGAACCGCCATTTCCTTCTGGGTCGGAACCGCCGTTGCCTTCAGGGTCAGAGCCACCGTTGCCTTCTGGGTCAGAACCACCATTTCCTTCAGGGTCAGAGCCGCCGTTGCCTTCTGGGTCGGAACCACCGTTGCCTTCTGGGTCAGAACCACCATTTCCTTCAGGATCAGACCCGCCGTTCTCGCCGGGATCAGAGCCGCCGTTGCCTTCAGGATCGGAACCACCGTTGCCTTCTGGGTCAGAACCACCATTTCCTTCAGGATCAGAGCCGCCGTTGCCTTCTGGGTCGGAGCCACCGTTGCCTTCAGGATCGGATCCACCATTTCCTTCAGGGTCGGAACCGCCGTTGCCTTCAGGATCAGACCCGCCGTTCTCGCCGGGATCAGAGCTACCGTTTCCCTCAGGATCGGAACCACCGTTGCCTTCTGGGTCGGAACCACCGTTGCCTTCTGGGTCAGAACCACCGTTTCCCTCAGGATCGGAACCACCGTTGCCTTCTGGGTCGGAACCACCGTTGCCTTCTGGGTCAGAACCACCATTTCCTTCAGGATCAGAGCCGCCGTTACCTTCAGGGTCAGAACCACCATTTCCTTCAGGATCAGAGCCGCCGTTGCCTTCTGGGTCGGAGCCACCGTTGCCTTCTGGGTCAGAACCACCATTTCCTTCAGGGTCAGAGCCGCCGTTGCCTTCTGGGTCAGAACCACCATTTCCTTCTGGGTCGGAGCCGCCGTTGCCTTCTGGGTCAGAACCACCATTTCCTTCTGGGTTAGAAGAGGTTTTGCTGTTCTTTACACAACGGACAGACATCGCGTTAATCTTGGAGTAATGATTGCTTACCACCTCCTTGTGTGAAAATTCCATTGCATATTCTAGCGCACCAATTGCACTTTCCGTACTAGTCCAGAAGAAAGCGGCGTGTCCATCATAATCAAACTCCCCAGCAGTGTTCATGTTGCCTGCAGGTAACGCACTAAACCCGACGGAATCAATTCCATTCCCATTCTGAATCCAACCAGACAAGGATTTAAGACCGAAACCAGCAATAACTCTAGTTCCGACATAATCAACAAGGGTTTGCCACTCATCCGCACTCGGCAGGTGCCAACCATCGGGGCACACGCCCTGCACCGGAAGGGTCAAGTTACAGGTACGAGATTGACCGCATTCTTTTTCCGACTTACCAACCGCTATGGCCCAGGTATAAAGGCGTCCCGCCACATTGCAATGCTCGGCAACATCGTCGTAGCACCTGCTGCCGCTTACCTGGTAATTCAAGTTTTCGGCCATCCAAACTTGTTCGCCAATAGTCACTATCTTGTAACTTTGCCCATCACGGCCATCGATTATCGTATCGTAACCGGTAAAGTCCGGATTCAGGCGAGCCTCTTTCGGGATACTCCAATTCCATTCATCATCCATCATACTTTTCCAGCCCGATTCGGTACAATAATACATGTTTGTCGCCTGCACAACCCCGTGAATGACCTTGCCAACATTTGCAGCATCGCATACGGCACCTTCGGTATCGCGCTCAAAATCGGTGGTGATTCGCCATTGGACCACATCAGGGCTATTATCGCACATGTAGTACACATCATCCTTGCCCCAATGATATTCTCCAACATGTTTATTTGTACAGACAAACAGGCCAATAGCCGTGGACGTATCGGCCTCAGAAATATGCGTCCAAGCACCCAAAACTTCGTCATACTTGTATTTTGCATGGGTGATGGCCCCTTCTGCAATAGCGCCATCACTGCCCGCGGGGAATGCACGCGTATCGACAGTCACATCGTCCGAAATTTCCCAAATGCGGTTTTTGCATATATACCAATTTTCATCAAAATAACCCGCATTCTTGGAATCGTCTTTTTCGATAGCCGCGGTACAACCTCCTAAGGCTATTTCCACATCGTAGGCACCCCTCCAAGAGCCTTCCTTTTCAACGCAAATGTATTTTTCCCCGGTAATAGAGCCATCACGAATTTCGCCTTCATCACATCTGCCCCATTTGTAAGTATCCTTTTGTAAGTCCGAAGCGACTCGCCACCTACCCGATTCACAGATAAAACGGGTTGGACTGAGCATGCTATAACTGCTCGCATAATTCTCCGTCCCAACGACAACCCCCTCAAGATCGTCCGTGCATACTTCAAGACCATAGATTTTGCGCCAATAATCGCGCACATAATCTTGGAAATAGGGTACCGGGCCCAGATTCCAGGCCGCCACATGGTTATAAATATCATCAAGTTCACCCGAATTATCTGTTTCCATCGCCCAGTCAGCAATGCGAGCCTTGAGTGACTCCGCATTGCCCATCGTGTCGCTCCATTCGCCGTCTTCGGCCATTTCATTCGAGATTTCGGTCAGCAACACCATCATGTC
Organism: Fibrobacter succinogenes; assembly: GCA_902800815.1. Lineage (GTDB taxonomy): Bacteria > Fibrobacterota > Fibrobacteria > Fibrobacterales > Fibrobacteraceae > Fibrobacter > Fibrobacter succinogenes_B. The sequence continues at coordinate 118,952 of CADCGB010000004.1, read as the reverse complement.
GGGCACGCTGAGGTTGCTCTGCACCAGCACCGAAATGGCAAGCAGTGCTGCATCGCCTTCCGACGTACCAAAAACATTGAGCGATTCAGCATCTTTAGTTTCACTGAGTTCAATCCCGAATGCCTTGAACACTTCCTTTTGCGCGGTCTTCTTAGCATCATCAAAGTTGTAGCCTTTCTGAGTCACCAGGTAATACACGCGTTCGTATTCCATGTGCGTGAGAATGTTCACGTTCGCGCCGTCGCTGCGGTGCTTGCGCACATCGCACAGGGCCTGGAGTCTTATGGACTGGTCCGAGGCCGTGCCCGTAACCTCGTTGCGGTAGAAGCCGTCGACAATGATAATCGCATACGGCCTCACGTTACGCGACGTGAACTTGTAGCGGCCGTTATCGGTTGTAATGTAGCTGGTAAAGTTACCGTTGGTCTGCTTCAGCGTTTTGCCGTTGTCCAGTTCGTACAAGAACACTCTAGAGCCCTTGAGGAACGGCCCTTTTTGCGAGTAACCCGTCAACGAGTCGAGCGAGACCTCAGATTCGTCCAAGTCCGTTACCGAAGCGTCGGCGGAAGACCCATCGGTACCTAGTTTGTATACCGCCGTGCTGTCACCGCAGGTGACCGCCACGGCGGAAGAAGCATACTGTGCCAAGGTGCAGCCAGAGCCGATTACGTCGTTCAGCGCCACGCCAATGCTATCGCCGTTACAGACTATCTTGAGACCGCTCTTGTCGGCAAGTTCCACCATTTCGCAAGAAAAATCACCGTCATCCTCTACGGCAAGCCACTCGCCATCTACGCAGATGCGCGCAAAAGATTCACCCAGCACAAGAACTTGGCGGTCCTCGTTTTCGTCGGTGCATTCCGGGAGTTCGTCTTCAAAGGCGACAACTTCCACGCCCGCCTGGTTTATGGACAAGTCTTCTGTAATATTACTGCAGGCCTCAAGGGCCATCATTACGGGAACAGCAGTCAGAAGATACGCAAAACGTTTCATTTCAACCTCAAAATTCTAAAATCAATTATTTCCTGATGTGGGAGCACGGTCCTTTAGGCAACGGACCGCCATTTTAGATGACGAAGCATATTGGCCAAAAGACACCCCGCCACCATATGTAGTCATATACACAGCAAATACACCGTTTGAAGCAAATGTATCGGTCCAGAAATATGTATAACTGGTTCCACTTACGCTGGGAAGCGCCGAGAAACCGTAATCATCGGTACCTTCGTTACCGGCGCTACCTTCCCAACCCCAGGTTGCCCTAAGAGCAACAATCGGTCTGCGACCTTCTTTGTCCACGAAATCAAACAGTTCATTCCATTCCGTGGTATCGGGCAGGTGCCAACCCGTGGGGCAGTTTTTCCGAGCTTCCGCAATCGTATAGCCTCGACCATGCGTTGCACAATCTGGAGAAGCACCACCAAGACACACACTATTTTCCGTAACGTATTTCAGGTTTTCGGCCATCCAAATCTGATCTCCGATATGCACCGCCCAGTAGAAGTCGTACGGGTACCGGTCATCCTGGAACGTGCCTTCTCTGGACCAGGCCCCGCTGGAAACGCAAGAGTGAGACAACCCGTCAGACAATTCATACGATGCGTGAAGTATGTAGCTTACGCAAGCCCTGCCCAGTTCGATTTCATGTTCGTTGGGTTCGCGGAATTGGCCGTTATCCCACACCCGAATTCCCCCGCTATAGGGCCCGACCACGAACTCACCTCGTTCATTCTTGTAATACATCCAGAAACTCAAGTCCAGTTCATCGCCGTCTATACTGCGCCATGCGTGTTCCCATGTCGATTCGATCTGGCCATTCGCGACATACTGCATTGGGGTATCGCCAATGCATTTGAACCACTTATTTTCTTCAAATTGCACCAGGGTATCTTTGCGGCCCTCGAAACAGCCTTTACCGATTAAACCATCCATTACGTCCCCGTGGCGCCAGTTGCCGTTTTCATAAACGTAGACCAAGTCCGTATTGTCCGCGCCCACCCTTACGTCGCCTTCTTTGGCGGTATGCCCAAAGCCCACGGTATCTCTTTCGATTTCGCTCGCCGTGCGCCATGCGCTGCGCCATGCCGATTCGGTCAGGCCATTTGCGGCATACTGCATTGTAGTATCGCCAATGCACTTGTACCAGACGTTGTTGGAGCCCTTCACCACGGTATCTGCGCTGGCCAGGATACAGCCTACGCCAGCAGTGTCGTCCAAGACAGTTCCGTGACGCCAGTTGCCTTCTTCATAAACGTAGACCAAGTCCGTATTGTCCGCGCCCTTCCTTACATCGCCATTTTTGGCAGTATGCCCAAAGCCCACGGTATCTCTTTCGATATTGTTCGCCTTGCGCCAGGAACTTTTCCATGCCGATTCAGTCAGGCCATTTGCGGCATACTGCATTGTAGTATCGCCAATGCACTTGTACCAGACGTTGTTGGAGCCCTTCACCACGGTATCTGCGCTGGTCAGGATACAGCCTACGCCGGCAGTGTCGTCCAAAACAGTTCCGTGGCGCCAGTTGTCATCCTCATAAACGTAGACCAGGTCTGCATTGATCTGCCCCCTGCGCACGGAGCCTTTCGTAGCCGTATGGCCCCAGGTAAGCGTGTCTTTTTCGATGTTCGAGGCGACCTGCCACTTATATTCGCCAGCAAGATCCTTGCAAATAAAGCGGACCTTACGGGTAGGAACATTACGGGAGGTGTCGGTATAGGTCTTTGCATAGAAAGCGTTCGACTTCGGGTTCGGCACGGCCTTTACGCGCCCTACGCTATCCTTGTCGCAGTCCCCAAGGCCGCTTTCGATTTTTGCAAACTTGTGCACAAACTTTTCAAAATCGGGAGCCTCGCCAAAGCCCCACGCCGTCACATTCGGGCCAATCTGGGCTAGTCGGCCGGCGGAATCCGCGGACAGTACCCAGTCGGCAATGCTTGCCTTGAGGGTGGCGGCCCTGCCCGTCGTGTCGCTCCACTCGCCGTCCTCGGCCAGCTCGTTCGAAATTTCGGTCAGCAGCACCATCATGTCGGGCACGCTGAGGTCGCCCTGCAGCAGCACAGAAATGGCGAGCAGCGCCGCATCGGCATCGGTCTTGCCAAAAATATTGAGCGACTCTGCATCTTTTGTGGCATCGAGTTCAATGTGGAACGCCTTCAGCACATCTGCCTGCGCAGTCTGCTTGGCCTCTTCAAAGTCGTAGCCCTTCTGGGTCACCAGGTAATACACGCGCTCGTATTCCATGTGCGTGAGAATGTTCACGTTTGCGCCATCGCTGCGGTGTTTGCGCACATCGCACAGGGCCTGGAGCCTTATGGACTGGTCCGAGACCGCGCCCGTGACCTCGTTGCGGTAGTTACCGTCGACAATGATAATCGCATACGGCCTCACGTTGCGCGACGTGAACTTGTAGCGGCCGTTATCGCTTGTAATGTAGCTGGTAAAGTTGCCGTTGGTCTGCTTTAACGTACGGCCGTTGTCCAGTTCGTACAAGAACACTCTCGAGCCCTTGAGGAACGGGCCCTTTTGCGAGTAACCGGCCAGCGAATCGAGCGACACCTCGGAATCGCTCGTGTCCGTTACCGAAGTATCGGCGGGCGTTTCGGCGCCCAGCTTGATGGTCGAGGTCTTGTCGCCACAGGTAACCGTCACCGCGGTGTCGTTCTGCGTAATGGTGCAGCCGTCGCCTTCCTCGCCCTTTTTGCCGTCTTCGCCATTCGTCCCATTAAGCACCACGCCAATGCTGTCGCCATTGCAGACAATCTTGAGCCCGCTCTTGTCGGCAAGTTCCTCCGTTTTGCACGAGAAATCACCGCCGCCCAGGAAAACCGTATCGCCCGCGACCACAATGGTGTCTTTACCGCCCTCTATAGCAAGCCACTTCCCATCCACGCAAAGCCGTGCATAGGTTTCGCCCTTCACGTAGGCCTGGTCGCCCTCGTTTTCGTCGGTACATTCCGGGAGTTCGTCTTCGGAATCGACAATATCCATGCCCATATGGTTTATTTGGCTCACATTTTCGACCGTATCGCCACAGGCCGCAAAGAACACGGCAGCAATGGCAAGCGGGGCGAAGATCTTTTTCATACAGGCTCCTTATGTAACATAACGGGCAAAAAAAATACCTTGTCCTAAATATATCTTTTTCTTACACGCTCCGCAACGGCGGAAACGCTCAATGTATAAAAACGCACATTCGGCCAAAAAAGCCGGCGATATTTTGGCCTATTTTAACCATAAAGGGCATTTTTGAAACACACGGCAGAAGAACCTCATTTACTATCTTATGACCATGTTCGAAAAAGCTTTCCATGTAGCCAAGTGCACCTGCACCGCCGTATTGCTGGCCTCGTTTGCCACCGCGGCATACGCGCAGGACCTGTGCCCACACAAGCTGCTCGACCGTGACATGATCGTGAACCTGGAAGGGTGGTTCATCAACCCGGAACATTCCCGCGCAAGGATAGACCTGGAGTGGCGCCATCACGAATTCAAGGAACTGGACACCTTCTTTGTCCATATCCCGAACAAGCCCTCCTTCAAGTACATCACGAGCAAGACCGGCAGGTACCTCGAATTTTCCGAGCCCAAGATTAAACGGCAGATGGCGATGCACCACCTGAAAGAGGACATCGCGAACACGCCCGTCAAGTACGACGATCTCGAGCTCCTCGCCCACGGGTACTTCATGTGCAAGGACTCGAGCGTGCAGAAGCCGAACATCCTTTCGCCCGCATACTCCAATATGTGGTGGAGCGTCACGCTGGACTCGCTTACCAACCCGCACCTGATTACCATGCGGGGTGCCGCAAAAGAGAAACGCGAACTGCGCATAGACGACTGGAAGGATTTCTCGGGAATCAAGCTACCCTCGCTCATCACGGTCGCGGGTCTCAACTACCGCGGAAAAATCTGGGTGCGCTCGGTCTACCCCGTCGAAGAAATCGACACGGACCCCCTGCGCGAAAATATCCTGAAATCAGGCCACGACTACAAGGCCTTCTGGTGGATCGGGAACGAGAAGTAGCCCTGGTACTTAAGCTGGGCAATGAATTCCTGGGCAAGGCTGCCATCGTAGAAGCTGTCTTCCCTACGCTTCCAGAATCCTATCTCAAACGTCAGACTCTGCATGCCGTCGGCCCACGTAAAGTGCGGGCCTACCTTCGCCATCATGTAACTGAGCGATTCCTTTTCCACCGTGTTGCCGTTCCGGAGCGTACCGGTGCGGTAGTACGATGTCTCGAACAAGGCAGCAATGTTCTTGTTGATAGAGAACATCCCGTATAGTTCGAAATCCAGCACAAAGTCGCGGCTGAAAATCGGCATGTTAATCTTGTAGTCGTAACTCTTGCCATCGAAGTCCGTGCTGATATCGGAGAGGATATAGTGCATATTGAACCCGATAAACGAGTAGCGCGGCAAGAAGTACTCAATCTTTACGTAGAAGTCAAACAACTGCGCATAGTCGAACTCGTCATCGTCACCCCATACGTTGTCCACGATGTAGTCCGCATTCCAGGTCTCGGCGATTCGCCCGCCCTCTAGGGCATCGACCGTCACCATTTCCTGGTTGCTCAGCAGGTAAAGGTAGCTGCGGTAGATTGCCCCGACCTCCACCTGCGGGTTGGTCTTGAAGGGGCGCAGCCCGAGACCGGCCTCGTAACCCGCAAAGAACGGGGAAAGTTCAACAGCACCTTCCATCCTGAGGAATGTAGGCGACTTATCCATCGGCGCACCGTAGTCGAGCAGCCCGATAGGCTCCAGCCACGTGTAGCGGACCGTACCCTCCAGCTGCGGGAGCCACTGCCCCCACACGAAGGGGGCGTTCCCCATAACGCTCCACGAAAGGTTCGGGCCATAGCGGAAGCCCTGCTTGACGCTCGCATCGAACCCGAGAGAGAACGAAAACGAGAACGCTGAAAGCAGCAAAATGGCAAAAATCCTCGTATGGCGGCCAAAAATCTTCATTTCATTGTAAAATCTAAAAAATATTTCATCTATTTGCCCAATAAATTCTTATTTTGTGGACACAAATTCTTATAGGAGTCCCTATGAAACTTTCTCATCTGTGTGCACTCGCCCTCTGCGGCTTGCTGTTCTGGGGTTGCGCAAACAAGACTTCGTCCCCCATCCTCATCGAACGTGGCGTAGGCCAGAACGAATACGAACGCGAATACTTCGTCACGAAGGAAAGCATGGGCATCGACAAGCGCCTCAAGGACGTGTTCAAGCAGGGCTATATCGAAGAAGGCATGACCAACGACATGGTGAACCTGCTCTGGGGCCCTCCTGACCACGAAGTCGAGACCGACACCAGCAGCGTGTGGGAATACTACACCGCCGAAGGCAAGCTCATCACGCGCCTTATCTGGAAGCACCCCGACCAGGCACGCCTGAAGGGCTACGAGAACGAATGGATCCTCGAAAAGATCGAAGGCGACCGCTACGGTGGTTCTCCGGCTCCGACTTCCAGCCGTTCCAGCAACTACAACTAACGTTTTTAAACAACGCTATTCTGTAAAAAAGAGATTGATAACAATCAATCTCTTTTTTTATATTTTGGGCTCATTTTACGCAATTTCAAGAGATGAAAAAGAAACTTTTTTTCTGTATTATCTGGTTGCTGGCATTCGGTCTCTGGACGAGTTGTTCCAATAGCGAATCTAGTGAAAGCGATATCGATTTCGAAGAAGAACCGGAATTCTCCAGTTCCTCCGAGAATGCTGTAACAGAGCCCGAATCATCCAGTTCCTCCGAAGAAATAGAATACTCCATAGAAGGTTTTGTAAAGCAGAAAGGTCCAAAAACGGTATCTTTGACAGACGCCTCAGACGAGTCTAACGTTACGATGACGGTCCAACTGGATTACGACTTCTACATTAGCCGCACCGAAGTGACTAGGGAACAGTACGCCGCACTCATGGGTGGCGATGTTCCGGAAAACGAAAAGAAACTCCCCCAAGTCAATGTTAATTTCTACGATGCCGTTTTGTACGCAAACGCATTAAGTAAAAGCGAAGGGCGCGACACCGTATATACCTATGTAAGTTCCAGCTTCACCCCCTCGGGAAGTTGCGCATTTCTTGAAGGATTGGCCACTCACTACGAAGTGCCTGGCTACCGATTACCAACAGAGGCCGAATGGGTGTATGTCGCAAAAAAATTCTGGGATGTCGACAATTCCTGGAATGCAGACAATTCATCATCAGAGCCTCACGAGGTTTGTTCCACCCCCGGATCAGACAGTTCGCACGTCAAACTTGAAGAAGATCCAGATATCGTCTGCAATATGACCGGAAATGTTGCTGAATGGGTAGATGGATGGCTTGCAGACTTTAAAGATACCACACTGACAAACTATGTTGGCGCCTCCGCTCCCAACAGTTTAAAAGAAAACATGATAAAGGGCGGAAACTGTCGATTGTCCCCCAACGACATCAACATCAACACTCGTCGGGATGTGTACCCCATTGCGATGAATTCTAGCGCCGATTATGTAGGCTTCAGATTAGTGCTTGGAGCCATCGACAAACCAATTTGGCTGGATCCATCCGGACATGTGAATACGGTCAAGATAAACATCGTGGCTACCATAGAATCTATTTTAGGGACTTTAAACGCCAGAAGAGCAAAGGCGAAACTCGTATTTAGAAACGATGTTTCCGGGAAACTGACGTTTATAGATTACGCCAGGAATGCTTCTAGGGCAATTGAAATTGAAGACGATGTAAGCGCATTCCACCCAGACATATCGCCCGATGGCAATTATGTCGCGTTCAGCACCAAAATTGAAGGCCTATCCGGAGAATCAAAAGTTTATGTTTGCCGCTTGGATTCCGCATGTTCCGAAAAGGTGGAACTCCCCGTAGAAAATGCCGCCATACCGCGATTTAGGGTATTGGAAACCGGCGACACCGTCTTAGTGTATGTATCTGACGCAGGAAGCAACAAGGATTCCTTGACCTGGGCAGGATACAGCACTTGGATTGTACCTTTCGCAGGCGGGAGGTTCGGCACGCCCCGGCTATTGCTAAAGGGAAGTTTTAACGGAGGCGTAACAGATGGGCTTGCTGTAACCGGCTCAAAGCTTTTGCGCGTTGCCACCTGGAACGACATTGACAAGGTGAAATACGACGTATGGTACAATAACGAGCAGGCCTGCAACGTTTCCCTTGCCAGCGATGGTTCAAACCGGACTTTATTCCTTGATTTCGGAAGTTCTACAGGCCAAAAGTTTGTCGGCCAAAAATACAGGACTCATGAACAAATCCTTGTAATGGATAGCAACGGAAATTTAGTGGACGCAGTCGCTTCTCCGACAGGCTATTCCTATGATCATACGGAATGGGTGGCCGGCAAGAATGCGGCGGTGGCAACACTTACGGACCAAAACGGGACCCACAAAAAGATCGTCCTAATAGACATGGAATCGAAAAAGATTGTTGAACTTGTAGAAAGCGATGAATTATGGCATCCGGTTCTTTGGGTAGAGCCTTCTACGCCTGCTGTCGCAAAAAGCAGTTCTTCCAGTAGCATTCTATCTTCCAGTGATTCTATTGAATCCAGTTCATCAAGCGAAACGCCCATAGCAACCTCATCCAGCGTAAGCGTCCAAACGAGTTCTTCAAGCGAGAATATTGAATCTAGTTCTTCGAGCGAATCTATTGGAACCAGTTCTTCAAGCGCGATAGACCTCATAAGTTCTTCAAGCGAGATAGTCTCGACAAGTTCTTCAAGTGAGATTATTCCCATAAGTTCCTCTGGCGAGATCAACCCAGTAAGTTCTTCTAACGAATACGGCCTGGTCCTGGACCCCGACAGCGCAGGAATATACGTAAAAAGCTACACGCAGTTCAAAGACTTCATTATACGGTACAAGATGGAGCTCTTGTGGCAGTTTGCCGATTCCGCCAACGTGGTTGTCATAGGGTCTTCTCGCCCTCTAAACGCGGTTTACCCAACAAAACTTAACAGCAAATTCATAGGGGTGAACTTAGGTCTTGCATCATGCACAATCCATATGTCAAAGGACATCTTGATGAAGTACATAATGCCCCACTACAAGAAAATGAAGTACTTGGTTGTTTCTCTCGATTTGGATTTTTGGTGGAAGACACCGTCTGCCAAAGATGACAACTGGTTCGCTGACAACGACGCCAATGCAAAATACCTGTTGTACCCCGGATTTGTATACGACAAGAATCACAATTACTGGGCAGGTGAAGAAGATATTACACCTTTATACGAGGCAGCGAAAGAAGGTATACTCTATCCGTCGCCAAGTCGTTGCGACAACATTATCGAATACAGAGGTCAATTGCAAACGTCATGCTCCAAATCGTGGCCAGGAGCAAACTATGGAGCGGCCGTTAGCGACCCTGGACAAGAAATCCTCGCCGGCTCTATGAATTCCCTAAAGACCATCATTGAAGAGTCAGCCAAACGAGGTGTAACCGTCATCGGGACAATCCTCCCCCAGTCTCCTGCATACAAGACTTCCACGATGTTTGGTTACTTGGGTATGAAGCGCAGTATAGCTGATTCTCTAATCAACGAATTCGTTCAGATGGAAAGTACGTATTCGAATTTTGTTCTGTTCGACGAAAACAAGGGGGGCGACCACGACTACGCCGGTGGAATGAACGAAGACTCGCAGCACCTTTGCGATAAGGGTGCCGAGATCTACACTCAGCGTCTGGATTCCCTTTTACTAGAACTTGACAACAGGTAGCAAATCCCTAATAATCCATTTCTAGGCCGTAAAAAAGCAAAAAGACCTCCAGAATAAACATCTGACGGTCTTTTTTTGTCTATCCGGAGCCTAAAACACTGTTAACTGGAAGATGAACAAGACCGTTAGCGAATCCATTCAGCTCGCTAAGGATATCGTGGAAGCCGTCAAGGACGTGAAGAAGACCGAAGTGGTCATCGCCCCGACTTACCTCGCCGCCGCCAAGGTCGCCGACGTCATCAAGGGTACCAACGTGAAGCTCGCCATCCAGGACATCCACTGGAAGGACCAGGGCGCATTCACCGGTAAGGTCTCCGTTGACATGGTCAAGGAAATCGGCGCCGAATACATCATCATCGGCCACTCCGAACAGCGCCAGTACTTCCACGAAACTGAAGAAACCGTGAACCTCAAGGTCAAGAAGACCCTCGAAGCCGGTCTGAAGCCGATTATCTGCATTGGCGAAACCCTCGACCAGCGCAACGGCGGCATCCTGAAGGAAGTCCTCGGCCTCCAGATCAAGGGCGCCTTCAAGGACGTTTCTGCCGAAGACGCCGCCAAGTGCGTTCTCGCTTACGAACCGGTTTGGGCAATCGGCACCGGCGTTACCGCTACCGACGAACAGGCTCAGGACACCCAGGCCTACGCTCGCTCCGTTGTGAAGGAAATCTACGGCGAAGCTGTTGCTGAAGGCATGCGCATTCAGTACGGTGGCTCCATGAAGGGCGCCAACGCTGCCGGCCTCCTCGCTCAGAAGGACATCGACGGCGGTCTCATTGGTGGTGCAGGCCTCAAGGCTAACACCTTCATGGAAATCATCGCCGCTGCCGAAGCCAAGTAATTTTCAACTAACCAAGGAATCGTCACCATGACAACACTCTTTTGGGTTCTCATCGTCATCCACGTGTTCCTCTGCCTGTTCCTCTCCCTCCTCGTTCTCGTGCAGAACGACAAGATGGGCGGCCTCGCAGGGCTCGGCGGCATGACCTCCCAGTCGGCATTCTCTACAGCAGGTGCTGCAACCTTCATCCAGAAGCTGACCCGTGTCGTGGCAGTCATCTTCTTCATCGTCGTGTTCGCTCTCGGCCTCATTACCGCCAAGAAGAACGTTACGGTCGAAGAATCTGCCATGCAGAAGGCAACCCGCGAGAATGCTGCCCAACAGCAGGCTCCGGTCCCGGCTCTCCCGGGTGACTTCGCCGCTCCGGCAGTTGATGCTCCGGCAGCCCCCGCTGCAGACGCTCCGGCCGCACCGGCTACCGAAGTCCCGGCTCCGGCTGCTAAATAAGTTTGACCGGCAGGCCCTTCGGGTCTAGCCAGTTTGACGACATATCGAAGTCCGTTTTCTTTTTGAGGAAACGGGCTTCGTTTTTTGTATTTCGAAAAACTAGATTTTGACAAGAAATTTTACGAGGTTTTATATGCAAAGCAAATTAGTCGCACCGGTTGGAGTCCTAGGTTTTGGCGTTGAAGGCCAGAGCACATTTAATTACCTTGTACGTAACGGCATCAAGGAAATCGTCGTGATGGACAAGAACCCGGTGAACCTACCAGAAGTTCCCGCGGGCGTAAACGTAAAGACATTCAGTGGCGAAGGCTACCTGGACGGGCTCAAGGACTGCGTGACAGTCGTGCGTTCGGCAGGCGTGTACCCGATGAGTCAGGACCTGTTCAAGTTCCAGATGAACGGCGGAATCATGACGAGCCAGATCCAGCTGTTTTTGGAACAAACTAAATCCAAGAAGGTCGTAGGTGTAACGGGAACACTCGGGAAGGGCTCTACCGTTAGCATGATAAGCCACATTTTGACGGCTGCCGGTGTCAAGAACGAAATCGGCGGGAACTTCGGCGTGCCCGCGCTCGACCTGCTCGAAGACGAGACGCCCGACCGCATCAGCATTCTGGAACTTTCAAGCTTCCAGCTGATGACCCTTTCGATTTCGCCCGACGTGGGCGTAGTACTGCGCGTTTCGACCGAACACCTGGACTGGCACAAGAGCGTCGAGGAATACCGGGACGCGAAGGCCAACCTGGTGCGTTGGCAGAAGCGTGCCGGGACCTGCGTGTACCTCAAGGATGCCGAACCCTCGGCAAAGATTGCAGCGGAAAGCCCTGCCGGGACAAAGTATGCCGTATGCCACGCCGATGGCGACGGTGCCGGCAACGGGGATGCCGTAATTGAAGGCGCCACCCTCGCCATCGACAGCGAAAAGCTGTACCTTGCGGATTGCAAGGTGCGCGGCATCTACCAGCTGGAAAACATGGCGGCGGCGACCCTCGCCTGCAAGGCACTCGGGATTCGGGTGGCCGACGCGTTCCAGGCGCTCAAGACCTACGAAACCCTCCCCTTCCGCATGGAATTCAAAGGCGAGAAGAACGGGATAGAGTTCTTCAACGATAGTTACGCCACCCGCCCCGACGCGACGATCGCCGCAACTGCCAGCATGAACCGCCCCTTCGCGCTCATTCTCGGCGGCTCCGAGAAGAACGCGGACTTCACCGAACTCTCGAACATCCTCGTGAAGGAACGTCCGAACCTCAAGCGCATTGCCCTCATCGGCGCGACGGCAGAACGCATGCTCGAATCCCTGCAGCAGGCCGGGCTTGATTCCGCGGGCATCACGGCGAAGATCTTCCCCACCCTCGAGGAAGCCTTCGCCGACAGCCTTGCCATCGGCAAGGGCGGGACCGTCATCATGAGCCCCGCCTGCGCAAGCTTTGGCCTGTTCAAGAACTACAAGGTGCGCGGTCAGGTGTTCGACAAGCTGGTCGCGGAGGTTTAATTGCCTTTTTCGGGCGACAATAATGAAATTTTTTCAATTATTTCGCTAAGGACCACGCGGTCGTGGTGGAATTGGTAGACACGCTAGCTTGAGGTGCTAGTGGGAGCGATCCCATGACAGTTCAAGTCTGTCCGACCGCAGAAAGAAACCCGGCTTAACCGCCGGGTTTTCTTTTTCCAAAAATTCACTTCCGCACATTTTTTCCCGTCCTCGACCCCAGGTCAGAGGATTTTGCTATCCCGTTCACATTCAACGAGTTACGCGTTTATTGCGGCTTTTCGTGACTTAAAACACGCCATAACGTCAAAATGCTACAAAAATGATACATTTCTTCATTTTTTTTGAGAAAAATTGTGCCAAAGGGGGGTAAACCTAACTAAATTTACACCCGTTAACACAAAACCAATCTCTTCCAAGGAGACACAAATGAAAAAGATGACGCTCTCTGCAATCGTGCTCGGCCTCGCCGCCGCTGGTGCGTTTGCCCAGGCTCCTGCCGCTGCTCCGGCTGCGGCTCCCGCAGAACAGGCTGCCGCTCCGGCAGACTCCGTAAAGGCCGCCGAAGAGGCCAAGAAGGCCGAAGAGGCCAAGGCTGCCGAAGAAGCCAAGAAGGCTGAAGAAGCTAAGGCCGCCGAAGAAGCCAAGAAGGCCGAAGAAGCTAAGGCTGCTGAAGAAGCCAAGAAGGCCGAAGAAGCTAAGGCTGCCGAAGAGGCCAAGAAGGCTGAAGAAGCCAAGGCTGCCGAAGAAGCCAAGGCTGAAGAAGGCAAGCCGGCCGAAAACACCAATCCGGGTGAAGTTGCTAACGCTGCCGGCAACGCTTTCGCGATGCTCAAGGCCAGCATGAACGAAGAAACCTCCGCTGCCCAGATGGAAGTGAAGTTCTCCGGTTCTGCCGAATTCGATATTTACTCTGGCGACGTCTTCAACGACGACGACTTCAACCACAATTACTGGACCACCTTCGACTTCAATATCGACGTGAAGTTCAACGACAAGTGGTCTGCACACGTCGGTCTCGAAGCTGACGGCCCGATCGACAATCCGGGTGTCGGCTACAACGGCGCATTCGTCCAGTACAAGCCCGCCGACTTCTTTGCTGTGAAGTTCGGTGACCTCACCTTCGTGGAAGGCGCATTCAAGGCCTACTACGGCTACGATGATCCGCAGTACAATGCCGCCGGCATGAGGGAACACGACATTCGCGGTCTGCAGATTGACCTCGCCGGTCTTGAACTCGGCTTCGGCTTTGGCCGTGGTGCGAACGACCGCTGCGCTTGGGGCGACCCGGCCGAAGATGACGGTTGCAAGGTCTACGACGCTCACGTCGCTTACGAATTCGACTACGCCGGTCAGCACCTGCGTCCGTTCTTCGACTACAAGAGCTACCAGGAAGAACAGCACAACGAACTGCATGCCGGTATCGACGCTGGCATCAACATCGGTGGCTTCAGCTTCCGCGCTGTGTACGGCTTCCATGCTGACTACCTCCTGGATGACGAAGACATCGTCGACGGTCAGGACTGGACCTCTACCGCCCACGCTATCTTGGCTGAACCCAGCTTCGACGTGGCCATGTTCCAGATCAAGACCACCTTCTTCTACGCATTCATCAGCGACACCGACGCTCCGGCTAGCGACGCCTGGTCTACCGAAATTCCTGAATACTTCTTCATCTACGCTGAACCCGCCCTCAAGGTCGGTGGCTTCATGAAGTTCGGTATCCCGGTTGAATTCCACACCAACACCCTCGACGACGATCGCGACGACACCAAGACCATCGACGTCGGTGGCCGTCTCTACCTGACTCCGGTCGAGAACCTCGACATCACCGCCTTCGGCATGGTTGACATTCCTATAGGCGACAACGAAGGCGATACTGCTCTCCGCTTCGGTGTTGAGACCGTGTTCAACTTCTAATCGCTTAGATTCAGAATCTTTTGAAACCGTCGGGTTTATCCCGGCGGTTTCTTTTATTTGGGGGTTTAATAATTGTCCGCCTTTTTTCTACCTTTGGGAACGATGAACCGCTTTGAACTTTTAAAGACCTCCAAGAAATCAAAGGCCCGCCTGGGCGTGGTCCACACTGACCACGGCGACGTGACCACCCCCATCTTTATGCCCGTGGGCACCGAGGCGACCGTCAAGGCGGTCACGCCCGCCCAGCTCAAGGACATCAAGGCGGAAATCATCCTCGCGAACACCTACCACCTGTACCTGCGCCCCACCACCCCGCGTATTGCGAAGGCGGGCGGCATACACAAGTTCATGGCATGGAACGGGCCGGTGCTCACGGACAGCGGTGGATTCCAGGTATGGAGTTTGAAGGACCTCCGCAAGATTACACCGGAAGGCGTCGAGTTCAGGAGCATACTTGACGGTTCAAAACACTTCTTTAGCCCCGCAAGCGTCATGAACGCCCAGCGCGAAATAGGGGCCGACATCATCATGGCGCTCGACGAGTGCACGCCCTTCCCGAGTACGGCGAAGGAGGCGGAACACAGCCTGAATTACACCCTCAAGTGGACCGCAGAGGCCATGCAGTGGCTCAAGGAGCACCCGCCCATCCACGGTTACGACCAGCAGTTCTTCGGCATCATTCAGGGTGGCATGCACAAGAACTTGCGCAAGCAAGCAATCGAGCGCATCGCGGAACTCGGGCCCGATGGATTTGCGATGGGTGGCCTCTCCGTAGGCGAGCCCACCGAGACGATGTACGAGATTGCGGATTTCTGTACCGACATTCTACCGCAGGACCACGCTCGCTACGTGATGGGCGTGGGCACGCCGTGGAACCTGCTGGAGCTCATCGAGCGCGGTGTGGACATGTGCGACTGCGTGATGCCTACCCGCAACGCCCGCAACGGCATGCTGTTTACGAGCGAAGGCGTGCTACGCTACAAGGCCGCCCGCCATGCCGAGGAATTCGACAAGCCAGTCGACCCGAATTGCGACTGCTACTGCTGCCGCAACTTTAGCCGCGCGTACCTGCGTCACCTGCACCACGCCGGAGAATCCCTCGGGTTCACGCTGGCGAGCATCCACAACCTGCATTTTTACCTGCACCTGATGCGCGAAGCCAAGCAGCACATCGCCGACGACACTTTTGAAGAGTGGAAGAAGGAGCAGTGCGAAATCTTGCAGCGCGATTTGCAATGAGACTAGGGAGGGGCTCGTATGACGGCCCCTCCCTAAGACCCTCCCAACACGCTCAAACACGCCATGCTCATATTAAACATCATATCAGCGTGTTAGAGCATGCGCACACCTTCGGTGTGCATAAGGCTCGCAGTTTAAAGGAAAACCGCAGGGACTAACAGTCACTAGGTTTTCCTCCCGGAATACACATCCCGTTTTGTGCGACAAAGCAACAAACAAATTCCTACCGGAGCCTTCGCATATTCTTGGCGGAGGAATATGACTTGCTAAGCGAACACTTAAACGAAGTGATCGTGTGAGCGTGCAAGCCATATCCGAAGCCAACTATATATAAAGGATTCGCATATTACGCAACAAAAAAAACACCCGATTCATTGCTGAATCGAGTGTTTTTTTGTTAGGAGGAGAATCTTGTTAGCAAGACGCTAGATTACATCATGCCGCCCATGCCACCCATGCCCGGATCCATGGCCGGAGCAGCCGGCTTGGGTTCCTTCTTCTCGGTGTCCATGGCCGGAGCAGCCGGCTTGGGTTCCTTCTTCTCGGTGATCACGCAGTCAGTCGTGAGGATCATCGAGGCGATGGAGGAGGCATTCTTGAGGGCCGTGCGGGTCACCTTGGCCGGGTCGATGACGCCAGCCTTGATGAGGTCTTCGTAGGTGTCGGTCTTGGCGTTGTAACCGAAGGCGTCCTTGCCTTCCTTGACCTTGTTCACCACGACGGAGCCTTCGAGGCCCGCGTTCTGCACGATCTGGCGGAGCGGTTCTTCGATAGCGCGGCGGATGATGGCAGCGCCGGTCTTCTGGTCGGCGTTGTCGAAGTTGAGCGCGTCAATGGCCTTTTCGGCACGGATGAGGGCAACGCCACCACCCGGAACGATACCTTCTTCGACGGCAGCGCGGGTTGCGTGCATGGCGTCGTCGACGCGGTCCTTCTTTTCCTTCATTTCGACTTCGGTAGCGGCACCGACCTTGATGACGGCCACACCGCCGGCAAGCTTGGCCAGGCGTTCCTGGAGCTTTTCGCGGTCGTAGTCACTCGTGGTGGTTTCGATCTGCTTCTTGATCTGACCGATACGGCCCTTGATGGAGGCTGCATCACCGGCACCTTCCACGATCGTGGTGTTGTCCTTCGTGATGGTGATGGACTTGGCCTGGCCAAGGACGGTGACCGGAGCATCTTCGAGCTTGGCGCCCGTGTCTTCGGAAACCAGCATACCGCCAGTGAGGATAGCGATGTCTTCGAGCATGGCCTTGCGACGGTCACCGAAGCCCGGGGCCTTGACGGCGGCGACCTTCAGGGTGCCACGCATCTTGTTCACAACGAGCGTTGCGAGAGCTTCGCCATCGACGTCTTCGGCGATGATGAGGAGAGACTTGCCCTGCTTTGCCACGTGTTCGAGCATCGGGAGCAAATCCTTCATGGTAGAAATCTTCTTGTCGTACAACAGGATGTACGGATTCTCGAGGGAGACTTCCATGCTGTCGGTGTTGGTGACAAAGTAGGGAGAGAGGTAGCCGCGGTCGAACTGCATACCTTCCACGACGTCGAGCACCGTGTCGGCGGTCTTGGATTCTTCGATGGTGATCACGCCGTCGTTGCCGACCTTTTCCATCGCGTTGGCGAGGAGGTCACCGATTTCCGGGTCGTTGTTCGCAGAGATGGTAGCGACCTGGGCAATGTGTTCCTTGCCGTTGATCTTCACGGCCATCTTGCCGATTTCCTTGATTACGGCGTCAACCGCAGCGTCCATGCCGCGCTTGATGTCCATCGGGTTTGCACCGGCAGCGACGTTCTTCAAGCCTTCACGAGTGATAGCCTGAGCGAGAACGGTTGCAGTCGTGGTACCGTCACCGGCAGCGTCGCTCGTCTTGTTGGCGACTTCCTTGGCCATCTGGGCGCCGAGATTTTCGTAGGCGTCTTCGAGTTCCACTTCCTTGGCGACAGTCACGCCGTCCTTGGTCACGTTCGGGGCACCGAAGGAGCGGGCGATCATCACGTTACGGCCCTTGGGGCCGAGAGTTACCTTGACAGCGTTGGCGAGCTTGTCCACGCCCTTCATGAGGGATTCGCGAGCCGCCACATCAAACTTGAGTTGCTTTGCCATTTTTGTATTCCTTTCTATTTAAAACTTTTTGTGATTAGAGCGTCGCGATGACGTCCGGTTCCTTCACGATGAGGTAGTTTTCACCGTCAACGGTGACTTCGGTGCCGCTGTACTTGCCGTAGAGCACCACGTCGCCAACCTTGACTTCCATCGGGACGATTTCGCCCTTGTCGTTCTTGCGGCCCGGGCCCACGGCCACGACCTTGCCCTGCATGGGCTTTTCCTTGGCGTTATCCGGAATGAAGAGACCCGAGGAGGTCTTCTGTTCGGCTTCGGCCGGCTTGACAACGATTCGATCTGCTAAAGGCTTGATCATTTTGCTTTTCCTCTTTTTTGCGGACAGCCGCTTTCGCGGGATCCTTTGTTTAAACCTTGGTCCAAACTGGACTATTTTTGTTCGCCCTATTATTAGCAAAAGGTATGCCAAACCCATTTAGGCACGAAGTTTGCATTTATATGGTAAAAAAGGCTCCCCAAACAGGCAAAATATTTCAGCAAAGATGTTTAAAAATAAAACGTTTTGCAAAAACGTTTCAAAATTAAACAATGTTGTTTGTGTCGGACGACCGTTTCGCGTTCCTGATATATTCCAGCGCCATGTTCACATTCTCGACATCTGGCGAGGCGGCCCTGGACTCCATCTCGCAAAAACGTTCCAAACTATCCATGAACTGCGCCGGCGTAAGCCCCACCCCCTGTGCCAACTCACAAAATTTCTGGAGCGAGGGCATGCGCTTGCCACACTCCATCTGCGAAACCGCCTGTCGCGTAATGCCCACGCATTTCGAAAGAGCCGTCTGCGAGCAAGCCATGTTCTTGCGCAATTCCAGGAGCAATTTCCGAAACGACCGATTGAAAGTATCTTCGTCCTTGTAGTTCATGACCCAAAGTTAGGAATTTAACATAAGATTGCACAATCATATGTTTTCATTCTGTTTATTTTACTACATTTTTCATACACAAAATGGCAATAGAAGATATTCCGGCGCCCCTTGAAAGTTTATGTATACGGATTATTTTCTATTATCGCTTCAGATTTTTAAGATTTTCAAGACGGTTCAGCGCCTCGTAAAGGGTCTCGTCCTTCTTGGCGAAATGGAGGCGCACCAGGTGGTCCACCGGTTCACGGAAGAAACTAGAGCCCGGCACCGCGGCAACACCCACCTTCTGCGCCATGTCGATGCAGAACTGTTCATCGGGCAACTTGTCACCCCCACGGGAATTGCGCGAGCCGTATCCGAATTCAGAAATGTCAATTAGGACAAAGTAAGCACCCTGCGGTTCCGAGAAACGCAGGCCCAAGTTCCGCAAGCCATCTGTAAACAACTGCCGCATGTGCGTGTAGTGCGATTGCAAGCCTACGTAGTACGAATCGTCAAAACGGAGCGCCGTCACGGCAGCCTCCATCAACGGGGCAGCGGCGCCGACCGTCAGAAAGTCATGGACTTTCTTGACGCGGTCCATGATGGGTTCCGCGGCAAGCACGTATCCGAGACGCCAGCCGGTTACCGAGTAAGTCTTGCTCAGGCTGCTGCATTCAATGGTGCGTTCGAACATCCCCGGGAGCGTCGAGATATACGTGTGACGGTGAGGCGCGTAAATGATATGCTCGTAAACTTCGTCCGTAATCACGTACAGGTCGTACTTTACCGCCAAGGAGGCAATCACCGAAAGTTCCTCGCGGGTAAAGACCTTCCCACTCGGGTTCGCCGGATTGCAAAGCACGAGCGCCTTCACGCCCGGCTGCTTCATGGCGCTTTCCAGAACGTCGGCATCAAAGCTCAGGTCCACGGGAGAAAGCGGCACGTAAACAGGCGTCGCCCCGCAGAGAATCGTATCGGCGGAATAGTTCTCATAGAAGGGCGAAAACAGCACGACCCTGTCGCCGGGATTGCATACCGACATCATCGAGGCCATCATCGCCTCGGTACTGCCACACGTAATGACGATCTCTTTTTGCGGGTCATAGCGCAGCCCGCTAAAACGGAACTGCTTGTCGCTCAGCGCCTCGCGGAAATTCTGCGCACCGAACGTAATCGCATACTGGTGCGGGCCCACGGGGGCAATTTCTGCCAGCCGTTTTGTCAGCGCCTCCGGAGGGTCGAAATCCGGGAACCCCTGCGAAAGGTTTATCGCCCCGCAGGCATTCGCGATGCGGGTCATCCTACGGATAACGGAATCGGTAAAGGTCTCTGTACGTTCACTTAACGGCTTCATGGCAAGCAAATTTAAAATTTTTTCTACCGATTTTCTATATTTGCGCTCACTATGTTTTCACAGCTGACCGACTCTCTAGAATCTACCCTCAAGAACCTGCGCGGGCAGGGCAAGCTCACCGAAGAAAACGTCGCCGAATCGCTGCGCGAAGTGCGCCGTGCGTTCCTCGAAGCCGACGTGAACTTCAACGTGACCCGCGACTTCGTGAAAGCCGTCAAGGAAAAGGCCCTGGGTTCCGAAGTCCTGAACTCGGTGACCCCCGGTCAGCAAATCGTGAAGATTATCCACGACGAACTCGTCGCCGTGATGGGTGGCGAGACCAAGGAAATAAACCTTTCCGCACCCGCTCCGGTCGGCATCATGATGGTCGGCCTGCAGGGTTCCGGTAAGACGACCTTCGCCGGCAAGATTGCGCTCTGGATGCGCAGCAAGAAGAAGAGGAAGCCTCTCCTGGTGGCAGCCGATGTGTACCGCCCCGCCGCTATCAAGCAGTTGCAGGTGCTCGGCAAGTCCATCGGCATTCCGGTGTACGACGAGGGCCAGGGCAATCCGGTCGAAATCATCAAGCACGGTTACCAGTACGCGAAGGATAACGGCTTTGACCTGGTAATCTACGATACCGCAGGCCGCCTGCAGATTGACGAAGAACTGATGCAGGAACTCGAGAAGGCCCGCGACGCCGTACACCCGGACGAAATCCTGTTCGTGGCCGACGCGATGATTGGTCAGGAAGCGGTGAACGTGGCCGAGACCTTCTGGCAGCGCCTCTCGTTTACCGGCGTGTGCCTCTCCAAGATGGACGGTGACACCCGCGGCGGTGCAGCCCTCAGCATCAAGAAGATGACGGGCGTGCCCATATGCTTTATCGGCGTAGGCGAAAAGCTCCCGGACATCGACCTGTTCCACCCCGACCGCATGGCGAGCAGAATCCTCGGCATGGGCGACGTGGTGAGCCTTGTGGAAAAGGCGCAGCAGGTTATTGACGAGAAGGATGCGAAGGATTTGAAGAAGAAAATCCTCAACAACACCTTCGACCTGAACGACTTCTTGAACCAGCTCCGCACCATCAAGAAACTCGGCCGCATCAAGGATATCCTCGGACTTATCCCGGGCCTGAACAAGCTCCCGCTTGACCAGATTGACGAGAAGCAGCTCGTGTACGTGGAAGCTATCCTCAGTTCCATGACACCGAAGGAAAGGAAGAAGCCACAGATTCTGGACGGTAGCCGCAAGAACCGCATTGCAAAGGGTTCGGGCACCGAGATTTCCCGCGTGAACGCAGTACTCAAGCAGTACGACGACATGAAGGAAATGTTCAAGAAGGTGGGCGACATGGCCCGCAAGCAGAACAACGGCGGGCAGATTGGCAGCAACTACACGCCGCCCAAGGTCAAGAAAAAGCGCAAGTAAATTCTTCGCGCGCTCCTTACGGAGTTATTCAATCTCTACTTTGATTTCTACGCCCGGGAAGGCGGGTTTCGCGCTGTTTACGATAGGTGAAAGTATGCGGCGTACCGCCGGGAGATCGTTTGTCTTGAGGTAGAGCTTTACCCAGCGCACGTTCTGCACCACCGGGATGAATGCATCCACCGGCCCCATCACCATGAGCGACTTTTCGACGCGGCAAAGTTTTTCCACACGGGCAACGGCATCGCGCAATGCGCCCTCGTCCTTGCCCCCGAAGGATACCTCAACCATCTTGCAGAATGGCGGGTAGAACGCATCCTTGCGGTCGCGGGTCTCCATCTCGGCAAAGCCCGCAAAATTATGCCGGAGCGCAAACTGCATCACGGGCTCGTTCGGGTTCTGCGTCTGGATTAGCACGCGGCCCGTACCCCCGGCACGGCCCGCACGCCCCGCCGTCTGGCTAAGCAACTGGAATAGCCTCTCCGTACTGCGGAAGTCGGGCATCCCGAAACCGCTATCGGCACCCACGATGCCCACAAGGCGCACTCCCGGAAAGTCGTGCCCCTTCGCGACCATCTGCGTACCGAGCAGTATGTTGTATTCGCACTTGCGGAACGATTCCAGAATCTTCTCGACCGAGCCCACGTTCTGCGTGGTATCGCGGTCCATGCGTACAATTCTTGCACCCGGAACCCACTCGAGGATTTCTTCCTCGAGCTTTTCGATGGCGCCACCAACGAACTCGTATGTATCGGCCCCGCAGGAACGGCACGGCGTGTTCACCGGGTAAAGCAGCCCGCAGTAGTGACACAGCAGTGAATTGTACTGCCTATGAAAAACGAGCGGCACGTGACAGTTCTTGCAGTAGAGCGTCTCGCCGCACTCGCTGCACACGCGCACCTTGGAATAGCCGCGACGGTTCATGAGCACAATCGCCTGGTCGCCTTCCGTAACGCACTTCACCAGGGCATCGCGCAGGTCGGGCGACATGAGGATACCCTTCTGCTGGCGTACCTTCCCCATATCGACAATGCCTACCTCGGGCAGGCTTGCGGAAGTCGCGCGCTTCTGCAACCTGAGGTATTTTAATTTATCTGTACTCGCGTTATAGAACGTCTCGATGCAGGGGGTCGCACTCCCGAGTACCACAAGCGCCCCGTACTTGTACGCCAGGTGGAAAGCGAGTTCGCGGGTATGGTAGCGCGGGGCCGGGTCCTGCTGCTTGAACGAGGAATCGTGTTCCTCGTCAAGGATCACCACGTCAAAATCGAACGGGGCAAGTATGGCGCTGCGGGTTCCGAGAACCACGCGAGCATCCCCCGAAAGTACCGAGACGTAGGCTTCGCGCTTCTTCGGGGCCGAGAGCGCAGAATGCAGCACCCGCACGGGCACCTGCAAAAAATCTTCAAACCGGCTCGCCGTCTGCGGGGTAAGCCCAATTTCGGGAACAAGAATCAAAACCTTCTTGCCTTGACGCAATGCCTCGTAGGCAAGTTCCTGGTATACGCGTGTCTTGCCGGAACCGGTCACGCCATGCAAGAGCGAACCGCGGAACCCCGTACCCGAAAGGTCGCCTATCAACGAATCGAGGGCCACCCGCTGCTCGTCTGTCAAGGGCGGTACATCAGGTTTCGGCGGAAGTTCTGCACAGTCCTTATCCGAATCAGCATTATCCGAAGCACCCACCTCCGCCTGCCTTGCCGCAAGCGCATCCAGGTAGTTCTCGAAACTCGCAGGCCAAAACACATCCAGTGCCTTCATCGGTGTGCTTATATAGTAACGTGCCACCCACTCGAGCGATTCCATGTACCGCTCGTTAAAAACGTAGCCCGACGCATGCGGGTAGGCACACCGCACGTTGAATGCAGGGCGTTCCGTATGCACCTTCGAGACTACCGCAAGCGAAGGCGTTTTGCGGGTGGCGAACTGCACCCAGACCACGCTCCCGCGACGGATACTAGCCCCCTCGGGCAAGCCAGCGGGCACCCCGTAGGTATAGACGGCGGGCGCCTGCGGGATATACACCTCGCAGAACCGCTCCAGGGCCTCTGGGGCGCATTTGACCCGAATTTGCTCGGGAGCCTGCGTTTTGGGTATGCGTTTTGCCATTTCTCCCCCAAAGATAGGTAATCTGGACCGCATTTCTACCCTCATATTTGCCAAAAAAACAATATTTTCCTAAACCACTTGTAATCTTTTTATTTAGATTATGATACACGGACCTTATCAAGGCCCGCCAACTTACTGGAGATTCTTATGAGCTTATTGGATGCATTGAGACCGAAATGGCAAAATTCCAACCCTGAAAAGCGACTCGAAGCCGTCGAAGGCATGGATGCTCGCGAACAGAGCACCTTGGAACGCATAGCCCTTTCGGATGAAGATAGTAGCGTTAGAACCGCAGCCGTTAAAAAACTTACCCTGATCCAGTCCCTTTCGGCAATTTCGAAGAAGGACAGCGAGGCAGGTGTACGTCGCTTGGCTGAATCGCGTTATTTTGAAGAAGTCACCAAGATGCTCAAGGACTATCGTGAACCGGCAAACGAGGAAGTGCTCAAGTACGTAGACGACATCAAGGACACCCGCTATGCCGAAGAACTTGCAAAATCCATGCCCAACTCCGAGCTCCGTCTGGAACTCATCAAGAAGACGGGCAAGGCCAATGTGCTCACGTACGCCGCCAATAAGGATGCCAAGGAAGAAATTGCAAAGGCTGCCGTAGACCGTATTGAATCGGAATCCTCGCTCACGGATATTTCGAAGAGTTCGAAGCACCCCTCCGTAAGGAAAATCGCCATCGAAAAGATCCGCGCCAAGAAGGAAGTCGAAGACGGCGGCAAGAGGGCCGAAGCCCTGCTCAACGGCAAGAGGAACGCGCTGATCCAGCAGGCGCACTCGCTCGCCGGCAAAAAGAATCCGCAAGAGGTCAAGGACCAGTTTGAAGCGCTGATGAGCGAGGCCAAGACCCTCGGCATGGGCGACAAGCAGGCCACCCTCGACCAGATTTACGAAAGCTACAAGAAGTTCCTCGCCGAAGCCGATGCCGAACGCGCTGCCGCCGAAAAGGCCAATGCCGAGAAGGAAGCGAGCAAGCAGCAACTGATGACCACCCTCGAGGAACTCGAAGGCATCCTCGCTTCTGACAACGCCGCCGAAAAGGCCGACCGCATCGCCGAGATTGTCGCCGAGTGGAACGAGAAGAAGTCCATCATGGATGCCGAAGCCGTCAAGCGCTTTAGCCTCGCCTACCTCAAGAGTCAGGAACTCAAGAAGGTCGATGCCGAAGCCGCCGAAGAACCGGTCGACGTGGCAGACGAGGGCAAGGCTCGCAAGCAGCTGCTCGATATGCTGCAGGCCATCGCCGATTCCGAAGTTTCTGAAACGACTCAGAAGCACGTACACGCCATTGTACGCGAATGGGAAAAACTCCCGCTCCTCGAAGGTTCCGACACGAACCTCCAGAGCTACAACGCCTTGCGCAACAAGCTCAAGGAAAAGATTACCGCCTTCGAAGAGACCGCCCAGAAGCGCTACGAAGAAAACGCGGCCAAGCTCCGCAAGCTTATCGACCGTGTGAAGGCTTTCGACGAGAACGAGGATTTCAAGAACCTGAGCCAGAAACTCCGCGACACGTTCGCCGAGTGGAAGAACATCGTGGGCGAACAGAAGTTCAAGTACCACGACCTGTGGCTCGAGTACAAGAGCGCCACCGAACGCTTCCAGGAAATGCGCCAGTGGGAATCCTGGCACAACGAGAAGGACCGCGCAAGCATCCTCGAAGAGATGGAAATGCTCGCCAAGGAACCCGGTAGCCAGGACGTGCTCAACAAGTTGCGCGAATTCAGCAACAAGTGGAAGAACATCGGCCCTGTCTCCCCCACGAAGTTCGTCGAATTCCGCGACAAGTTCCAGGCGCTGTTCACACAGATTCGCGACAACTGCTCGCAGTTTATCGAAGAACGTGAAGTCGAACGCCAGAAGAACCTCGAAAGCAAGCAGGATCTCTGCAAGAAGATCGAGGATCTGGTCGCCGACACCACAATCTTCTGGAAGGACAAGTACAAGGCCATGCAGGAAATCCAGGAAAACTGGAAGAACATCGGTATGGTGCCCAAGGAAAGCCTGAACGCGCTTATCGAAAGGTTCAAGGCCGCTTCGAACGCATTCTTTGCCCAGTACAAGGAAAGCATCAAGAAAGAAGACCAGAACCGCGAGGCAAACCTCGAGAAGAAACTGAAACTCATCGAGGAAGCCGAGGCCCTCAAGGAATCTACCGACTGGAATGCGACCTCCAACAAACTCAAACAGTTGCAGGATGCCTGGAAGTCCACCGGCCCCGTCCCCAAGAGCAAGTCCGAGGAAATCTGGACCCGCTTCCGCAGTGCGTGCGACGCATTCTTCGACAAGAAGCGCAGTCACTTCGAGGAGATGGACAACGAGAAGCAGGCCAACCTCGCAAAGAAGGTTGCCATCTGCGACAAGCTCGATGCGATGGACTCGAACAACGTAACGGCAGAGACCGCCGAGGCCATCAACGCCATCCGCGAAGAATGGAAGGCCATCGGTATGGTGCCGAAGGAATCTGTAGAGGCCATCAACGAGCGCTACAACTCCAAGATGAACCTGTTCATTACCGCCATGGCGGCAAGCGACGAAGGCCTCAAGAAGCAACTCGAAAAGGTCAAGGCCCGCAAGCTGGAACTGATTAGCAAGGTGAAGCAGTTCGCCGAGAGCGCCGGTTCCAACCAGCTCGCCGATGCCGTCCGCGACATTCAGAAGGAATGGCGCGAACTCGGATCTTGCGGTGTCGAGGATTCCGAAATCCACAAGGAATTCCGCAGCGCCTGCGACGACTTCTTTACCCGCCGTCGCGACCAGCTCGACATCCAGGAGCAGGCCCGCGAGAACAACCTGCAGAAGAAGCAGCTCCTGTGCGAACAGGCCGAAGACCTGCTCACCGACCTGAGCGAGGCTACCGTCGCCGCCGCGATGAACAAGGTGAAGCACCTGCGCAGGCTGTGGAAGGAAGTCGGTGCTGTCCCCCGCGAACAGTCCGACAAGATCTGGAAGCGCTTTAACGGGGCATGCGACAAGGTGTTCGCGTTTGGCCGCAAGGACGAACCCGCAGCACCGAACAACCCGGCGTAAACCGCGGTAAGCAACAAAACATATTTTAGGGATGGCAACTCAACCATCCCTTTTCTATTTTTGGGCTTGTAATGAAGTTTCCCCCTTGGACAAGCGTTTCTGAAGCCGCCAAGCTCCTCAAGGAAGGCGAAGTAGTCGCCATCCCGACAGAGACCGTCTATGGGCTTGCGGGGAACGCGTACAACCCCGATGCACTCGCGAAGATTTTCGCCGCAAAGGAACGCCCGACATTCGACCCGCTTATCGTGCACATCGCAGACATCGCGGAACTGGAGAATGTCGCCCGCGACATTCCCGAAAGCGCATACCGACTTGCAGAAGCGTTCTGGCCCGGCCCGATGACGATGATTCTCCCCAAGAAGGACTGCATCCCCGACCTGTGCACGAGCGGGCTGCCCTCGGTGGCGGTAAGGTTCCCGAGCCACCCCGTAGCGCAGGCGATTATCAAGGAATCGGGACTCCCGCTTGCAGCCCCGAGCGCAAACCTGTTCAAGCACGTGAGCCCCACCACCGCAGAGCACGTGGCCGCACAGCTTGCGGACCGCATCGCGGGAATCGTCGATGGCGGGCCGTGCTCCGTAGGGGTCGAAAGTTCCATCATCTCGCTCGCTGGGGATGCACCGACAGTGCTCCGCCCGGGTGCGATTACGCCCGAGATGTTCTCGAAGGTCATTGGCCAGGTGGCGCTCAAGGAATCCACCAGCAAGCCCGGGCAGGCAATGCAGGCACCGGGCCAGTGCGATACGCATTACCGCCCGCAGGTGCCGTTATATTTCGGAGAGGTGCCCGCAGGTTACAAACTGCCGGAGCATACTGCGCGCATCGCGTTCGGGAACCAGGCCGGAGCGATTCCGGCCACAGTGAACTTGTCTGTAACGGGTGATATGACCGAGGCGACCGCAAGGCTATACGCCTACATGCACGACCTGGATACTCCCGACTACGATCTGATTCTCGTGGACCCGATACCCAACAAGGGAATCGGCATCGCCCTGAACGACCGCCTGAAGCGCGCCAGCATCAAGACATTGCCGTAATACCTGACGCGGGACTAGTCCGCGAGTCAAAATACATCATTATTTTTAGATCGGGAACAGCGGGTAGTGTTCCTTGGTATAGGCGCGGGTATAGGCGTTAAAATGCCACCATTCACTCGGAAGAGAAACCCAACCGGCACGCTTCATGATGTTGCGCAGCAACTTGCGGTTATCGATCTGCTGCTGCGTGAGCCGTCCACTTGCAAGGGCATCGGCCTCGCCTACCTCGCCCGCACAGCGCTCGAACGAATCGAAGTCTGTCCCCATGTCGAGAGGTGTACCCGTGCTGTCGGCAAGAGTGAGGTCGAGCGCGAGCCCGTAATTGTGGAGTCCGCCGGTCTTGCCCGACGATACATAGTTGGTGTACGGCGTGCCGACAACCGCCTGCTTGAGCACGGATTGCGCATACATCGGGCGCGCCGCATCGAATATCACGAGCATGTAACCAGGCAGTTCCTTCGCGATAAGTGAAAGCGAGCGCTTCAGTTTCGGCAAGGCATCGCGATGCACGAACGCCCGCTGAATTCCGCAATACAAGTCATGCCCTGTTACGTTGTTAAAAGTTCCGTACCGCAAGTCCATGCGGATTCCCTTCATGTTCGTGATTTCAACCAGGTTAGAATCCTTACTTGCGTATTCCACCCACTGCTTGGCCGCAGTGCAGAACCGCAAGGGTTTCTCGGGTTTCTTGGGTTCAAAGGGGATGTCCGTTTCGTGTGCGAACAGCGTTACGACAAAAAAAGTCAATATTAAAAAAATTCTTTTTGTCATTTTTTCTGTCCTAGATTCTTCGACTACGCATCTTCGATGCTGCGCTCAGAATGACACATCCCGTTTAATTAAATTCCCAGCTGGACTTCGACGCCGAACTGGAAGTAGAGTCCCATGCCCTTCGCCATGAAGGGTTCCAGCCTGAAGCCGTTCTCCGAGTTCTTGTCGTTATCCTGCGTGACCCACGAGCGTTCACGCGCATTCTCGGAACCAAGGAACTTGAGTGCATCCACATCGAGCTTCGAGAACAGGTTATCCAGTTCCAAGTAGAAGCGAGACTTGCGGAAGAATCCCTTCTCGCGAATAATGTCGAGGTTCACGCGAACATCCGTCCTGAACATGTCCGTAAATTCATTCAGGTCACGAAGCATGCGGGTTCCGTTCTCACGCGTCATCGGGTCTGACGGCGTTATCCGGTAATAGTACAGCGGGCGGTGCAATGCGGCATGGTGCGTGAGGATAATCGAGAACAGCGAATCCTTGCGCGGGTAGAACCTGAAATGCGAAATGATATCCAGCCTGGAGTTTGCCTCCCACGGGAGCGAGCCCTCGTCCAGTTCGTATTCGCCGTAGACGGAACTCACGTTCGTCGCCATCGAGAAGTGGTGCGAGGTTTTCCATTCCATACGCGCATTCGCGCCGAGCACCCAGGCATAATCTACCGGCGTAATGTCCTTATACTGCGCGTAAGCCTTGGGCAGCGGCATCACCGGGTCAAAGTAGTAACGGCCAAAGCCGCTCGCCTGTGCAATCAAATACTTGGAGTTGTAGCCCATTCCGAGCTTTGCAGATGCTCCCGTTTCAAGGCGCCCCGTAAGGTCTCCGTCATCGTAAAGGTGCTTCCAGTCGCTACGGTATGCGGCGTTACCGAACACGCGCCAGTACGTGGTATCTTTTTCGGTAAGGTTCTTCTCGAAATCGACAGACGCCGTGGGGCGTGCGTTGTGGTCCATGGCATCGGCAACTGCGCCAAGCGAGAATATCGTCTGCGAGTAATCGCCCTTCCAGTCAAAACGGCTCACGCCCGAAAGAACGCCCGTCTGGTAGTCATCGGGCTGCGACCCGCCAAAGTCAATGTAGCTGCGGTCCAAGAAGTGATGTTCATAAAGGAGCGCACCGCTCACGGCAGAGCCGAGCAACTTCGTCTTGAACTGCTTATCCGCACCCGCGCTCAAGGTCGTGTGCGTCTGCTCGTAGGCGTCGATGAACGCCGCCATCTCCTTCGTCGAAGCATTGCTTCTGAAGCCCGTAGTATCTTGAAGCGTGTCGCTCAGGTATTCACGCACAACGCCCGCATGAACGCTCGTACCGAACTTGGAGGCGTATTCCGCACCCACGACAAGGTAGGTCTGCTCGCCCCTGATAATATCGACCGAGTTTACCTCGTCATAGGCTGTAGAAGTATCCTGGCTAATGGAATATTCGTCCGTGCTGTACAAGGCACGCAGCGCCCACGTGTTGCCCATGGAATCAGAGCCGTTCAACTGCGTGTAGAAATCCATCGCCGAAAGGTCGAACGGGTCAGACGACTTCACGCGGCAATCGCTCGCGCAATCACCGTCACGCTTCTTGAACTCGGTAAAGAACTTCTCGCCCAGGTTCTTGAGCATGTCGCCATCGAGCCTGCGGAATGCAAAGCGGAAACTGTCCCAGAACAGGAACGGGGAATCAAACTGGATATCCTGGAGCGTAAGGCCCGCGGAGCCCTTGAGCCCCCACTCGCCCTTTGTCTGCTCGGGAATGTACTGCACCGAGGTCGCAAGGCCCTGGCCAATCGGGCCGCTACCGTAGTGGTCGTGAATCTCGATGCCGCTCAGTATGTGCGGGTTCACAACCGAAAGGTTTCCCGGGAAGCCGATATCCAGATGGCGCATGTTCGGGATGCGGAGTCGCCCGAGGTGGTAGGCCACGTCACCCGCGCGGGAACCCTCGTAATAGAGAGCGCTGCTAAAATCCTTCTGTCCCGAAATGCCGGGCATCTGGCTCAAGTGCTCCGTAATGTCGAAACGCATGCCCGCAGCATCCTCGAGCTTGTCGACCGACACCTTGCGTTCCGGTTCCCACTTTACAGGTTCGCCACCACCCACGATCGTACTCGAGCCCAAGTCGCGCAGGTCGGTAGAAAGTGTCACGACCATATCGAGCAGGTCCGCATAATCCTGCAGGTCCACATACACGCTATCGTAGCCATCCTTCTGGAACACGAGGGAAGCGTTCTTGGAATCCACGGTAAACTCGAAACGACCATCCGAAGAAGTCTTGGCAAGTTTCTTGCCCGAGCGGTAGGTAATCTGCACGCCATCAAGCGGGAGGTCGGAGCCCATCTCAAGCACCACACCCACGACAGGCGTAGGAGTCGCCGCAAAAAGGGATGTCACCAGGAACAGCGCAATAAGGAGCAGGGAGCGAAATCTCATATGTACTAAATTAGAATTTTATAGGATTGCCCGACCACCGGAAGCACGCTCCAGTTCGGTAAATTTTATATTTCTCGCGGTATGCTTGAGATTTTTCTAGTGCAAATGGAAGTCGCGCCGAACGACAAGGCAAAAAACTTCGCCAAGGTCGAGGCGCTCACGCAGGGAATCCGCAAGGAGGCCCAGGCAGGCACCGCCAACGCGGGGCTCATCGTGCTGCCCGAGATGTTCGCTACGGGCTATCTTCCGCTGCACCCGGAAAGCGCTGCCGAGGACTTTACCCACGAGAGTGCGGGCGAAACCGCACAATTTTTATACAAACTAGCAAACCGGACAGGATGTGTCGTGATGGGCGCAGGGATATCTGGTATGGAAGCCGCTTCTGATGTTAGTACGGTGCCGCATTGCGATGTTAGGACGGCACCGCTCACGAATCACGCGAGTGTATATATGCCCGGCAACACTGCAGAATACGCAGGCTACGACAAGCGCCGTCCCTTCTTTATGGAGCAGGGGAAATTCCGCGCGGGTGCGGATGTTAATTTATTCAGAATAGACGAATGGATAGTCGCGCCGACAATTTGCTTTGACTTGCGTTTCCCGGAACTCTATCGCGACGCCGTAAAGGCGGGGGCAAACCTCTTTACGGTGCAAGCCGCATGGCCGCAAGAAAGGATACTCCACTGGAACACTTTGCTCAAGGCTCGCGCCATCGAGAACCAGGCGTATGTCGCCGCAGTGAACTGCGTTTCGCCAGATGGAAAGTACACAGGAAATTCACAAATAATCAACCCGCTCGGCGAGGTCATCGCGCAGGCAGAAGCGGGTAAAGAATGTGTAATTTCGGCGTCGCTTGACATGGATTCCTTGCTAAAATATCGCAAGGTTTTTCCAGTGCTCAAAGACATCTAGCACTCGTTCAAAACAAATCGGCGTGACAAAAATCACGTAACTTTGAATATGGCGATTTTACACTAAAAACGCAGTTTTTTTGTAACTCTTTACCGCACAATTAATTACAAAAATGCTACAAAAAAGTGTAATGTGAGCAAACATACACTCACAAAAAACCTGCTCAAAACACTCTTCCTTTTTTGCAAAAATAAACTATTTTCTGAGTAGAAAATAAGTTCCACAATCTATTTCGAGGTTCCTATGACTTCTCCCGATATGAACAAGCTGAATTATGCTAGGGCCCTCATCCGTGCAGGCCTCACGCGTGACCTTATCCTCAAGATCACAAGCATTTCTGGATACCAGTATTCCCAGATTCAACGTGAAGTCCTCGCTGCCTAAGGCCTAGGCATGCAGCTTATTCTGGCTATTCCTGCGCAGCCCGCCACTCAGATGAAAGAGAGGCAGGCTGCGCTTCTTGCATGTTACAAGGACGGTTCGCTGCTGCTTGATGCACGCGACTGCGAGAAGCCCGCACAGTTCTACCTGACCTCAGCAGATACATTCCCGTGGGACGAATTCATCGGCAAGCTACTTTGCGCATGGCAACTGAGTGACTATAGCGATGTGCCTCCGCAATTCAAGCCCCTCAAAAGGATTCCGCAGTACGTTATTGACGGACTGCCCGCGGAACCGACCGCAAATAAACTGAAGGTCCTCGCGACACTCCGCTCGCAGGGATACTTCAGCGCGCTGACTGCACGAAAATAGGCTGACGGGCATATAAATCGCAAAAAAAAGTGCATTTATACGCCCCTGTTGGCTGAAGAAAAAAGCACGGGGCATATAAAAGGAACAAATACGCGCCTTTTATACGCCCCTTTTTGCGATTTTGCATACAAACTAATTCGTTTTTGACACAGGATGTGATTTTGGGGCATATAATAACAAGGATTATCCCCTTCTTATATGCCCCCGAATGCAAAAACAATCCAGATGAAGCCTCTTTGCTCTTAAATAGCAACTGAAGGGGCGTATAAAACAAAAGATTCAAGCGCATTTATATGCCCCGCGGTCGAATTCGGGGCTTTTTTCAGGCGCAGTTTCGCGATTATTGCTATTTTCAAGCACATGGATAGCATGCAAGATATCGCAAGCAAGCGCTGGTTCATGGGAAAGGGACGCAAGATCGATTCCATCGAGACCGTGGACCGCGTCGCCATCGGGGAAACGTTTCTTTCCATCGTCCGCGTGACTTTTGCCGCGAGCGAAAACTGCGAGTCCGACCTCTACGCCGTCATCGAAGACGAAACCCGCACTGCCGACTTTTTCTATGACGTGTTTTCTTGCGAGAAGGCAAGATACGGCGCAACGTCCGGCGAATTCATGTTCATGCAGACCGAGCATTTCCCCGCAGACGTCTCCCTGCACGAGCTTTTCAATGTCGCCCCGCTCAATGCCGAGCAGAGCAATTCCGCATTCGCATCCAGGCACTTTTTCTTCAAGCTGTACCGCAGGCTTTTGCCGGGCATCCACCCCGAAGTAGAAATCATGGAGCATCTTGACCACAAGCGCTCCGGCGTGAGCCCACGGCTCTACGGCACCTGTTACTACGCAGATGCCACAGGAAAGCGTTACACCCTCGGGATTCTCGAGGAACGAGCAACCGGCATGCAGGATGCGTGGGCGTATTTCAACAGCGTGATGGATGCGCCGTGCGCCGAGGCGCTCGGGATAGCGACCGCGAAGATGCACCGCGCCCTCAGGGGGCTCCCGGGTACCGCCGCGCAGAGTCCCGAAATTCCCTTCGACAAGTTGGAACATCTTTTGAACAGCGCGACGGGCGCAGCAGATGCGGCAAACCCCGCGGGCAATGAAATGTACGAACTCGCCGAAAAAGTGAAAGCCGTATTGCCGAAACTCAGGCACATGGCAGCAGATGCATTCGAAGCATCAACCGGTAGCGAGCCGTTTGCACCGCAGCGCGTCCACGGGGATTACCACCTGGGGCAGGTTCTTGTTGCCGCGCAATCTTTTACTAAGCAGGCGTCAGGCGCGCCGTTTACTAACACACAACCTTCAGCGGCAAGAACTGCGCCGGACTTCAAGATTCTCGACTTCGAGGGCGAACCTTCCCGCAGTCTCGAGTACCGCAGGGCACTGCACTCCCCCGCCGTCGACATCGCAGGCATGTTGCGCAGTTTCCAGTACGCAGGCGCCACTGCCAATTACGACAGCGCCACCTGCGAACGCGCCTTCCTCGAAGGTTACGCGCAAACCGCCCACATAGATGCCACAGCCCTCGAAACCGCCTGTGCCCCCTACGTGCTCGCGAAGGCCGTTTACGAGGCCTGCTACGAACTCGAGTTCAGGCCCGGATGGTTCCACATCCCGGCCCGCGCGCTCCTGGAACTCGCCGACTAGCCCGCCTTCCCGTTTTAAATGTTCTTTCCCACAAAAACAATTGCAGATAAGTATCTTTAGCAGATATAAATTTTTCCTGCTTTTAGAAATTCTTTATAAGAAATAAACAGTCTTATAAATGGAAGGCGTCGGCCACAACCGATCAAGGCGAGTGCCGCGGCCATACTTGTATGGCCATGGCTGAGCCGTAAGGTTGGCGCTTGCGCCAGGATGGGGTGATTGCTGGGGCCCCTCCCGCATCATTTTAAACCGGATTTAACATAATACGGCTAGCAAATTTCTATATTTACGCTCGCTATGACAGTCGAAGAAATGGAAAAGCGCCTCCGCGACGAGGCAACGGAACTGGCCGCCAAGGAACCGCTCTCTAGGCTCATGCTCGAGGAGCAGGTTTTGAACCGCAAGAACTTTGCCGACATGCTTTCCGTAACGCTCGCCTGCCAGCTCGCAGGTGAAGTCATCGACCGTGCGGAGCTCGAGAAGATGTTCGGGGTCCTCTATGTCAAGCATCCCGAATTACTCGTTTCCGCCTGCAAGGATTTGAACGCAACCGTATTGCGCGACCCCGCCTGCACCAGCTACCTCGAGCCGCTCCTGCTGTTCAAGGGTTTCCAGGGCTTGCAGGCCTACCGCGTGGCGCACGCCCTCTGGACCGAAAACCGTTCCTTCCCGGCCAAGATGCTCCAGAACATCGTGAGCCGCAAGTTCGGCATGGACATCCACCCGGCTGCAAAAATCGGGCATGGCCTGCTGATTGACCATGCGACGAACATCGTCATTGGCGAAACGGCAATTGTCGGGAACAACGTGAGCTTCTTGCACGGCGTAACACTCGGCGGTACCGGAAACGAGACCGGCGACCGTCACCCGAAAATCGGTAACGGAGTGATGCTCGGTGCGCATGCCCAGTTGCTCGGCAACATCCACATCGGAGACTGCGCAAAGATTGGCGCGGGTGCCGTGGTGCTCTGCGATGTGCCGCCGCATACGACCTACGCGGGAGTCCCCGCCGTCGAAGTGGGCCACCCGACCGACGACATGCCCAGTTTCAACATGCAGCAGGACTTCACACGAGACTGCGATTGAAACGCGCCGACAAAATAAAGTTCATCAGCAATACCCTCGACGAGTTGCTCCCTAACCCGCCTATTCCGCTTGACTACACGAGCCCCTTCACGCTGCTCGTAGCAGTAGTGTTGAGCGCACAATGCACCGACATCCGCGTAAACCAGGTCACGAAGATCCTGTACAAGAAGGCGAAAACGCCCGCCGCGATGGTCAAGCTTGGGGTCGAAAAAATCGCCGAGATTATCAAGCCCTGCGGGTTCTTCAACACAAAGAGCAAGAACATCTATAACCTGTCGAAAACGCTCGTCAAGAAATACGGTGGAGAAGTCCCCCGCACCTTCGAGGAACTGGAGGCACTCCCCGGCGTGGGCCACAAGACGGCAAGCGTCATGATGATTCACGCCTTCAAGACGCCCGCCTTCCCCGTCGACACGCACATTCACCGCCTCGCCAAGCGTTGGGGACTATCGGACGGCAGCTCCGTCGAGCAAACCGAGGCCGACCTCAAGAAAATTTTCCCGAAGGAAGAGTGGGAAAAGCGCCACCTGCAGATTATCTACTTCGGGCGCACGTACTGCAAGGCAATGGGCCACAAGCCCGAAAACTGCCCCATTTGCAAAGTGGTGGGCAGCAAGTAATTCAATTGAAAGAAAAGAACCGTTAGTGTTCGCCCTTCAGTAGTTCCTCGAAGTAGACAATTGTCTTCTCGAGACCCTGGCGCAGGGGGATTGTCGGTTCCCAGCCAAGCGCGGACTTTGCCAAGTCGATATTCGGACGACGCATCTTCGGGTCGTCACCTGGGAGCGGCTTGTACACGATCTTGCTCTTGGAACCCGTCAGGTCAAGCACTTCCTTCGCGAGTTCGAGCATCGTAAATTCACCGGGGTTGCCGATGTTCACGGGGCCGATAATCTTGTCCTGGTCCATCATGCGCACGAACCCTTCGATGAGGTCGTCCACGTAGCAGAAACTACGCGTCTGGCTGCCATCGCCGTAAATCGTGATGTCTTCGCCCTTGAGCGCCTGCACAATAAAGTTGCTGACCACGCGGCCATCGTTCATGAGCATGCGCGGACCGTAGGTATTGAAAATGCGCACGATGCGGATATCGACATTGTTTTGCCTGTGGTAATCCATAAAGAGCGTTTCGGCAACGCGCTTGCCTTCGTCATAGCAGCTGCGGATACCGATGGGGTTCACATTTCCCCAGTAGTCTTCAGTCTGCGGGTGCACCGCGGGGTCACCATAGACTTCGCTCGTAGATGCCTGCAAGATGCGTGCATGCACACGCTTCGCCATGCCAAGCATATTGATTGCACCCATCACGCTCGTCTTGATGGTCTTTACCGGGTTGAACTGGTAATGGATGGGGCTTGCGGGGCATGCAAGGTTAAAGATGCGGTCCACTTCCAGCAAAATCGGTTCCGTCACGTCGTGGCGGATTAGCTCAAAGCGACGGTTGTCGCGCAAGTGGTCGACATTCGCCATGCGGCCCGTAAAGTAGTTGTCAAGGCAAATCACCTCGTGACCGTCATTCAGCAGACGTTCGCACAAGTGACTTCCCAGGAATCCAGCACCACCGGTAACTAAGCAACGCATAGGGACCTCTCTTTAAAATTACTCGTCGGAGTCTCGCTCCAGTTCGGCCGCGGAATTGCCATGGAGCGCCACCAGGCGCACGCCGTTCAGGGTCAGGTACGGGTCATAAGTATCTATCACCTTGCTATGCCCCATCACCATGCGGCCCCAGCCACCCGTCGCAAAAACAGGAACCTTCTTGCGGCCCATCTCGGCCTTAATCTTTTCGACAAGCGTTTCGAGTTCCGCCATAAAGCCATACAGGAGGCCCGCACGGATGGCGTCGTCGGTATTGTTCGCAATCACGTGTTCCGGCCACTCGATGCTCACCGGCAACAGGCGAGCAGCCTTCTCGGTCAGCACATCCAAACTCGCGCTGATGCCCGGAATAATGAGGCCACCCGCAAAACCGCCGTCCTTCATCACGTCGAACGTCGTCGCCGTGCCCATATCCACCACGATGGCATCCTTGTAGCCACGATCGCGGAGCGCAATAATATTGCAGAGTCGGTCGGAACCGAGCGATGCCGGGTTCGGGTACGAAATCGGGCAGCCGAGGCAGTTCCTGGAACTCACCACCTGCACCGGGCGCTTCAGAAGCGTCTGCAAGGCCTTGATCCACGGGCGTTCATGAGCGGGCACCACCGTCGAAAGACCCACGTGCGTAATCGCCGCGGGCTTAATCTCGGAAAAACGGATGAGACCGCCAATGCGGTTCATCACTTCGTCGCTCGTCGTTTCCTTGCGGGTCGTGAGCCTCCAATGGTCCACCACCTTGTCGCCCTTGAAAATACCAAGCACCGTGTGGGAGTTACCCACATCGACAACGAAAGAGTACGTATTCGACTTTTTTACCGTCTTTTTCATCTGCAAATCAAAAACTAAATGCGCATCGAGATATCGAGTGCCTTCACGCTATGCGTGAGAGCACCGACAGAAATGTAGTCAAGGCCGAGCGTTGCGATTTCCTTCGCGCGTTCAAGCGTCATGTTGCCGGAGCCTTCCACCAGGCACTTGTCACCGCTTTCCTTGATAATCTTCAAAGCCTCGGCCATCATCTCGTTGCTCATGTTGTCGAGCATGATGACATCCACACCCTTGTTCAGGAGCGCGCGCAGCTGGTCAAAGTTCTCAACTTCCATCTCGACCATCAAGTTCTGCTTGTTGTTCTTCTTCACGACCTCGAGCGCCTGGAGCACGCCACCTGCAGCAGCGATGTGGTTGTCCTTCACGAGCACCATGTCAAAGAGTCCCATGCGGTGGTTGGAGCCGCCGCCCACGCGAACCGCATACTTCTGCAGCGTGCGGAAACCGGGAACCGTCTTGCGGGTATCGAGCACCTTGGTCTTGCCACCCTTCAGGGCTTCCTGGAAGGTATGTGCGACCGTCGCCACGCCGGAAAGTTGCTGGATAAAATTCAAAAGCGTACGTTCACCCGTCAAAAGTTCGTGCGTCGTGCCATCCATTTCGGCAATCAGGTCACCCTTCTTGACGACATCGCCGTCCTTCTTGTGGAGCGTTACCTTCACGTTGGCCTTGAGTTCCTGGAACACAAGTTCAATCACCGGGAGGCCGGCAAGCACACCGTCTTCTTTCGCAATCAGGCGGGCATGCTGCTTCTGGTCAGCAGGGATGGTCCATTCGCTGGTCACATCGCCCGTACGCACGTCCTCGGCAAGCGCCAGGCGGATCATGGTGAGGGCATCTTCGGTCGGGAAAACCGGAGTAGAATTGTCTCCGTACATTACTGTGCTCCTTTTCCGGTCAACACAACGTAGACCGTCCGTACGAGAATCTGGAAATCCAAGAGCAGGCTCATGTTCTCGTAGTAATACATGTCGTACTGTAGCTTAATCTGCACGTCCTCGATGCTTGTGTCGTAGTGGTGACGCACCTGCGCCCAGCCCGTAAGGCCCGGTTTCATCTTGAGGCGGCTAATGTAGAAAGGAATCTGTTCGCGGAGTTGCGCAATAAACACGGCTCGTTCGGGGCGCGGGCCCACCATACTCATGTCGCCCTTCAATACACAAAGGATCTGCGGGAGTTCGTCAATACGGGTCTTGCGCAGGAACTTGCCCACCTTCGTAATGCGCGGGTCATCCTTCGTTGCCCACTGGGCACCGAACTTTTCGGCATCGGTACGCATGGTGCGGAACTTGTAGACCATAAACGGCTTGCCGTACAGGCCAATGCGTTCCTGCGAGTAGAAAATCGGGCCATGGTCTTCGAGCTTGATGGCAATAGCCGCGAGCAGGCAGACCGGCAGGGAGCAAAGCCCGAGGAATGCCCCGAACACAATGTCAATGAAGCGCTTGATCTGCACCTGCCAGGGGGGCATGGTAAATGCGAAAAGTTCCTGCAGTTCAAACCCGTAAACCAGGTTCGCCTTGAACTGACCGTTCACCACAGGATAAAGCTCGGGAATGATATAGATGTGCAGGGGCAGTTCGCAAACCCACACCAGAACGCGCATAATCTCTTGCGGGGAGGAACTTTCGTGTGCAATCACGATGCCCGTAACCTTGTACTTCTTTACAAGAGTGGCGAGGTCGGAATACTTGCCCAAGACCGGGAAACCCGCAAAATCGTGCGACATCACCTGGTAGCGTTCATCCACAAAGCCCACCACACGCTGGCCTCGGGCCGGAGTGTTCTTAAGCGCCTCGGCCACCTTACGGCCAGCCTCGGTCGCCCCGAGCACGAGGATGTTGTTTGCCCCATAGCCCAGGCGCAAGAAACTGCGCAAGCAAAGGTAGATGAGCATGCGGAAGCCGGCCACCAGCACCATCGCCATACCTCCGTAGATAAAGATCCACGGGAAGCGGGAACCATAGATGTAGCCCTGGCTCAACGGCTGGTTCGAAAAGATTTTACCAAGGAATTCCGTACCGAAGAGGCTCACAATGATGAGCACCACACCGACAATCACGGCACGCAGTACACGCAAAATCTGGTGGGTTCTCGAAAGGAGCAACCAGGAACGGTAGAGGCCAGCAAACGTAAAAAGGATAAGCCAGGCGATACCGAGGGTAACGCCCATGCTCCAGTACTGGTCGAACGTCTTAGTGGGGTCAAACTTGTCCACGATCCAACCACTATGGAACTGCACCCAGAACGCGCCGTAGAAACAAATCGAGACGGCGGCGAAGTCCGAAAGGACTAGGAGGATGCGCTCCAATGTAGTTGCGCGGAACATACGTCTATAAACTACAAAAATGCGGTTTCAGAGACCACGCCTTACGCGAGGAAGCGGATAACCTGGCTCTTTTCGACGATTTCGGGCAGGGCGTCGATGGCATCCACCGCCTTCGAGGCCTTGCAGTCGAGCGTCTTTTCGGTAATGACCACGATGGACACCTTGCCCGGGTCGTTGACGTTCTTCTGGATAATCGTCTCGATGGAGATGTTGTTCTCGGCGAGGACACTCGTAATCTTCGCAAGCACGCCGCATGCATCACGGGACGTGAAGCGCAGGTAGTAGCGGGCACTCGTCTCGGAAATAGGCACCAGCGTCGCGGAATTGTCGACGTTGAACCAGCCCATCGGGAGCGCCTTGCGGCTGCCCATGTCGGTAGAGCGGGCCAGGGAAACGAGGTCAGCCACCACGGCAGAGGCCGTCGGGAGGCGGCCAGCACCGGCGCCAGTCTGAACCGTTTCGCCCAGGTTATCGCACTTGAGGTAAACCGCGTTGATCACGCCGTTCACGTTCGAAAGCAGGTTCTCGTTAGAAACGAAGCACGGATGGACACGGGCGTCCACGCGGTCGCCGTCGCGGTGGTAGATGCCGAGGAGTTTCACGCAGCAGCCAAGTTCCTTGGCGAACGCGATATCCTGAGCGGTAATCTTGGAAATGCCGGTCACGTGGATCTTTTCGAAATCCACACGCTTGCCGCTGCAGAGGCTAGCGAGCAGGGCCGTCTTGTGGGCGGAGTCGATACCTTCGATATCGAAGGTCGGGTCGGCTTCGGCAAAGCCGAGCTTCTGGGCGTCCTTCAGCACGACGTCGAAGTCGAGGCCTTCGTCAGCCATGCGGCTCAGGATGTAGTTGCAGGTACCGTTGATGATGCAGCTAAGGTGTTCCACCGTAGAGCCCAGCAAGCCTTCCTGGAGGCTGCGGATTATAGGAATGCCACCGCCAACTGCGGCTTCGAAAAGCACATGCAGGCCCTTTTCGGCAGCGAGCGGGAAAATTTCATGGCCATACTTGGCAAGGAGGGCCTTGTTCGCGGTCACCACGTGCTTGCCCGAATTGAGGGCAGCCAGGATCCACTTGCGCGGCATGTTGTAGCCGCCGGCGAGTTCCACGAGCACATCGATATCGTTACCGGCGATCATCTCGTCGGCGTTGGTCGAAACCTTGTAGCCCTTCGCCTTGTAGGGGGCGACTTCTTCTTCGGACTTCGCGCAGATGCAGGCGAGTTCGAGTTCGACACCGAGCTTTTCCTTATACTCGGCAATCTTCTGTTCCAGAATCTGAATGACACCGCCACCGACGGTTCCAGTACCAATTAAGCCAATACGCAGCATATTGCGTCTCCATTTTAAATTTTTCGGAGACACAATATAGAATTTTACGCTAGTAGCCCACAGCCACCTTGCGGGTTCCGTACCCTATCCGGAGCACATAATTGCCCGGAACAGGCACCGCCACGTTGAAATTCGCGCTGTTTACAGTCCCGCGAAGCACCACGTTGCCCTGCATATCGAACAGTACATACCTGTCGCCAACGCGGGCGCCCGCCACCTGCAGGTTGCGGTTCATAACGCTCACGCTGAACTGTTGCGCCATAGCGTACGCCGGCAAGGCATCCTTGCCACTGCTGGAACTAGACGATTTTGCCGAGGAACTACTACTCTTTGCAGAAGAGCTGGACTTTGCGCTGCTGCTCGAGGACTTCGCAGAAGAACTGCTCGATACGCTCGAAGAGGACTTTGCGGAACTGCTACTCGACTTCGGGGGTTCCACAGAGGAACTCGACACACTCGAAGAAGACTCCTCACTAGAGCTGGACGCCACAGAACTGCTGGAAGGCGGCAACTTCTCAAAGGTCGCAACAAGGTCAACATCTTCCTTGGCATCAAAGTAACAGTAGGCCCTTGTTCCGCACAGATTATCCCATTCTACAAATCGGTATCCCTCATTAGGCACAGCCTCCACATAAACCGTTTTTCCATAACTATAGTAGCTAAAAGCAGATGGGTTATACGTTGAGACGGACCACTCATTTCCAACCCTAACCCTGCCTGCATAACCGTTATTCGAAGTAACCTTAATACGGACGAAAATCTTGCTCCACCCTGCATAGAAGTTCAAGTCACCCGAATCTGTCGCTGCGATTTCGGTAACGGGTTCATCATCTGAAAAATCCGCCGTGGTGTACCAGCCATCAAACGTATAGCCTTCACGTTCCAGTTTCGGCAAAGCAACAGTCTCTCCCGGCGTGTAGAAAATATATTTGCATAAAGTCGTATCCATGTGAAGAACTGCAACATAGCTTTCCTCCTTTTGGCCAAACACCGGGTAGTAATCACCCTGTTTCCAGACATCGCCATTGGCGCCACCGGCAACCACATTACCTTCAGAGTCCTTCTGCACATAATCGTGCAAGGCGGTAGCAAGCGTACCATCTTCGAAAGCGCTCGCGGCAACAGGCTGGGCTCCAGCGGACTCGATACCATTCCCTGCCAAGTAGAAGTTGTTTTCTACGGTCCACTTATCACTAAACCCGGAAAACTCATATTCATCCGAGAAAGACCCCATATTGTAATTGTTCAATATATAGGACTGCAATGGGCGAACTTCTACGACGTCTACCCTAGACACCATGTAGCGTACCCCGGCATAATCCCCAACCAGGCCACCGAGCAATCCTTTGCCCTGCCCGTTCATATCAAAAACACTGTAGTTATTCACTACAAGGGCATTCCCGAGAAGATTACCCACAAGAGACCCGGCCCTAGGAACAGACACCCAATAATCTGATGAACTCGAATAATACGACGTGTCAGATTCCAAATATGCCGTGCCCTTGCTAAAGTTCTGAACGAGGGTCAAGTTTTCATAGCTGCTCCCCACAAGGCCACCTATATACTCAAAGCCATCCGAATGCATCTTCCCTTCATAACCGCTGTTCTTGATTACGAGATTGCTCTGGGAATGCCCGACAAGCCCACCCCTGCCTCCAATTTCAGGCAGATCGCACGAGTTGCCAAAACAAAGACTCTTTACGACATCGATATTGCCCTTGAAATAGCAACTATCCATAATCAGCGGATTACCCACATATTCAACAATGCCACTGCCCACAGAATAAGAATCGACAATCGTCAGATTGCGGATAACAGAGGGCTTTCCGTTGGCCTTTGACAAAATACGGCCAATCATTCCGAAAGAGTCAAACATGTATAGGCCCGAAATACTATGCCCCTGGCCATCGAATGTTCCCCAAAATTTGGATATCTGCAACCAAGGCAAGAAATCACTCGCTCTTGACTTATCAAGGGTTCCATCACGTTTTAGGACATTCTTGTTTACCACGATATTTTTCGTAAGTTTGGCACATAAGTCAGAATGCGGACCCACTCGATCAAGGCTATCCATTCCATTCATCATTTGAGCAAAGCCATATAGTTCTGCCACATCCGAAATCTCATAGCAGTTGTCCGTAGCATCTAATACAGGCGTCTTCAGTTCAAACCATTTTGCATAGAAATCCTTATCGCCAGAATCCGTAATGCTCATAGAATCAATCCGGCTTCCCGTCAATTCGGCATTATCG
This sequence comes from Fibrobacter succinogenes, assembly GCA_902800815.1. GTDB lineage: Bacteria > Fibrobacterota > Fibrobacteria > Fibrobacterales > Fibrobacteraceae > Fibrobacter > Fibrobacter succinogenes_B. The sequence goes on along the minus strand of CADCGB010000004.1, from coordinate 75,439 downwards.
TGCCACCCTTCAAGGAAATAGCCTTCTTTAAAGGCACTATTACCAGTTGGAAGATAACCTCTAAAGCCTTCCACATATTTGCAGGAAGTAGATTCTTCATCACGCCAAAACTCACAACGATTACTTAATACGGCATCATAATTGGTATACCAATCCTGACGAACACTTCCCCCATTCAGATGGAACGTTATTTTATAGATATCTTTCAATTTCGCCCAATATTCAAGATTACCCGACGTGCTAGGGGCAATAAGCGTATCAGGCTCTCCACTGAATTCCTTGTCCTTGAACCAGCCATAGAAAACCGTGTTTTCCTTGACAACCGTATCGGGCAAGTTATAAGTAAATCCAGAGATATAACTATCGAAATAGACGGCAGTGTCACCCGTAAAGGTATGGAACGTCACATTATAGCGGTTCGCCGTAGAATTCTTGACAGAACCCGAAAAAATCGGGTACACATCCGTCCCCACGTTCTGTCCCCAAATGCTATTCGCCTCGTGCAGGGCAAATGCCACCGTCCCGTTCTTGAATTGGGTCGCAGTCACATGTTTAGTGCCATCCTTGTCATTCGATTCACGGGAATCCTCCACGTAGGAATTCTTGATTTCTATAGTATCCGGGTATCCACCATACAGCTTCGTTGCTCTCGCGTTGTAACTGTTCTCTATAGTCAATTCGACATTGCGGTCAATGTTTCGCACCATGTATGAATACTCGCCATCATCCATATAGTAGGCAACGGACTGGTTAAAGCAGTTGGTAATCTTCGCATAGGAAACCATATCGTCTTCGGGGTCAGAATCAACCACATCTACGGCAAAGATCCCCAGTCTCGGGCCCCTGTTGAAACGCCCCGCAAAGAACCACGAATCAACGATTCCCAAGTTCTTTATGGTTGTCGGATTTTCGGGGTTTGCAACCAGCACACGGATAAAGCCGACATCCGGAGCATCATCTACTCTGGACACGTTCTGGTAAAGGCCCGAAATTGAGTGGCCATTGCCATCGAACGTACCTGCGAAGGAGTCAATCGGATTCCAAGTAACAACCTCGTCTTCACTTTCAATATTATCGAAATCGCCGTTTACAACGATATCCTCTGTAAGTTTTCCACAGGCAGACTTGTCCTTGGTAAAGCCATGGGTTCCGTTTACGATAGCGGCAAAACCGTAAAGTTCTTCAGCATTTGATATCTGGTAGCATCCATTCAGTTTTTCCGGAGCTTCCGGAGTAATCGAATTGCTGGCATTTGCCGAAAATGCGGCAAAAAGGACTGCCGCGAATGCTAAAGCAGAACGTTTCATAGAGCCTCCTCTATTTCCACCTATATACCTGAAGAAAAAATATAATATAAAGAAATAACTATATTTATTTACATGGAACAGCAAATCTCCAATCCGGCGATAAGCGACATTCTAAACGAGCAAAGGCTCAAGAACATTGTCTACCCGGCACGTCTCTTCAGGACGCGCCTTAACGAGGAATTCCTGAGGGCGAACCGCACCCGCAGGCCATTCCTGTTTATCAAAGTCTATTCGCACCAGTACGACTTCTTCGGCTGGGGCCGTCCCTCGCGTATTGTTGAAAAAACCTGGCGTATTAGCGTACTTACCATGTTCTCGCACCTCCGGTTCATCGACGTGCTCGGGTACCTGACCGACGAGAGCGGTATCGGGATTATCCTCCTCAATTCCGACATGAACACGCTGGAATCCATCCGTAAGGAAATCCTCCACAAGCTGAACGACGCAGGCCTTATCCAGGCGCTCCGCCACAAGCCCAAGAGCCCCATATTCCAGGCATACCTCTACACCGGGCTCCAGGAAAAAGATAACCTGGAAATGGACGAAGCCCTCAAGAAGTTCAACAGCACCAACGGAAGCTTTTTCTCGCTCGAGCGCCTGAACCTCGACCATATCTGGCAGCACCCGCACACAATCAAGTACCGCCACGCCATCAAGCGTATTGTCGACATTACCTGCTCTAGCCTCGCCCTGATTGTCCTCTCCCCAATTCTCCTGTTCTGCGCCGCAGCAGTCAAGATCAGCGACCACAAGGGGCCGGTCATATTCAAGCAGACCCGCGTGGGGCGAAACGGCAAGCTGTTTACCATGTACAAGTTCCGCAGCATGTACGTAGATGCCGAGGAACGCAAAAAAGAACTGATGGCCCAGAACGAGACGGGCGGCAAGACATTCAAGATGAAGAACGACCCGCGTATCTACCCGTTCGGGCACGTGCTCCGCAAGTTCAGTCTCGACGAACTCCCGCAGCTCATCAACATTATCAAGGGTGACATGTCTATCGTGGGTCCGCGTCCGCCTATCCCTTCCGAGGTGGCGGAATACGAACCGTGGCACCGCATGCGCCTGTCCGTAACCCCCGGTCTTACCTGTATTTGGCAAGTGAGCGGGCGTAGCAATATTTCTTTTGAAGGCCAGATGCGCCTTGATAACGACTACATACGCCGTGACGGAAAACTCGGAGAAGACTTCAAGTTAATCCTCAAGACGTTCAAGGTCGTGTTCAAGGGCGAAGGCGCTTACTAGAATTTTTTAAAAGGATGTGTTTATGTTTAGGAAAATCATGACGGCGGCTACAGCCGCCCTTGCTTCGGCGTCGCTTGTGACAGCCGCAAACATTACCGTAGATCCGGCCACCACGGCCCAGAAGGTCGTGGGCTTTGGTGCAGGCGCCGCCTACTACCAGAGCTGGATTACCGCCATGAGTTCTTCGATGCAGAAGGACTTCTACGACACCGCGTTCACCGGGCTCAACCTCTCGCTACTGCGCATCGGCAACTGGAAGCAGGAAGACACCACGAGTATCGCCGCCGATGCAGCCATCGTCAAGGCAGGCAAGGAACGCCTCGGCAACCACCTCAAAATCGAGATGTCCAGCTGGTCCGCTCCGGGCAACCTCAAACCGAGCGGCAGCGTGAACGGAAACGACGGACATTCCAAGGCAGACAAGACGCTAAAGACTTCGAGTAACGACCCGTACGGCAAGTTCGTCTACAGCCAGTTCGCCGGCTGGTGGAAAAAGAGCCTGCAGGCATACGCCACCGCGGGCATCACTCCCGACTACATCAGCCTGCAGAACGAACCCGACATGGAAGCGACCTACGAAGAGACGCTCTTCGAGCCCACCGAGACAAGCGAAATCGCCGGCTACAAGCAGGCTCTCCAGGCGGTTCGCGATTCCATCAGCACGCTTGCTAACCCGCCCAAGATTCTCGGTCCCGAACCGCTCGGCATCGGTTACAATAACTTCGAAAAGTACGCGAAGGCGCTCGACGACAAGAACCTCGACGGTTACGCCTACCACCTGTACCATGCAGGCGACGGCAACGACAACTCCGGCACGAACTACCTGAATCCGGAGAACTTCCGCAAGGCGATGACCGCCATCGGCAAGAGCTACGGCAGCGACAGCAAGCCCATCATCATGACGGAATTCTGCACCATGGAAAGCGCCGTGCGCGAGCAAGACATGCTCGGCCTCGCCCACATCATGCAGGTCGGCTTCACGAGCGGCAAGCTCAACGCCTATATCGCCTGGGAGCTCTTCTGGGGCGAAGAAAACGGCCAGCTTATTGGCGTGTGCCCGGGCGAAGGCTGGAGCAGCTGCAAGGAAGCCAAGCTCTACATCAACCCCGAATACCACGCCATGCGCCACTACTCCAAGTTCGTGAACCCGGGCTGGCGCGTGGTGAGCAGCACCGCCGACGGTAGCAATGTCTATGCAGTAGCCTTCCGTAGCGCCGACTGCGACTCCATCTCCGTCGTTGCCATCAACAAGGGCTCGTCTCAGAACCTGGTCTTCTCCGTGAACGGCTACAATCCGGTCTATGCCGTGCAGTCTACCGAAAGCGGCGAAAAGAGCAAGACCGTTACCGCAGGCACCATCATCGACGCCCCGGGAAAGTCCATCACCACAGTCGTGTTCACCACGAGCAACACCGCCGCCCTCCAGTGCGAAGACTCCCCCATCGACGAACCGTACGTGGACCCCAACAAGAACTTCGGTGATTCTCTCGTGATTGTCGACTACAGCAAGGAATCTTCTGCCGCCGGCTGGAAGAGCGACGAGACTCTCGGCGCAGTCACTTTCGAAGGAGAATTCGTAAAGGTTCCGCTCGCCGGCTGCGCCCAGGACGAATGCGGCTACCAACATGCCCTCTTTACGCTCCCGGACGAAGTCGCCGTCAAGGACCCGCTCTCGGTCTGTAAGGAACTCGTGTTCACCATGCAGAGCATTGACGCCGAAGACGCCTCCGTGAACATCGGCGGTGCGGGCGGCAGCACCTGGACCAGCTACCAGTACGGCAACACTGCGCCCGCGGGCTCCTGGGCCGAGGTCTCGGTACCGCTCGATAACGAAGTCGACTCGACCGGAGCCCCCTTCGGCTCCACGCAGCTCTCGTTCAACAGCGACAACGCCGGCATCTACATCGCAAAGATTGTCGCAACCGGCTGCGGTGGCTCCGATGCCATCAAGGGCATCCGCACGAACTTCGCCGCAAATGACCTGCACAAGGAAGCCAAGGTGTTCGACCTGAACGGCAACCTCCTCTGGACAGGCATCAAGGGCGAGGCCCTCAATGCAGACGGCACGCTCCGCCTTGACCTCAAGAAGGGCATGTATATCGTGAAGACGAAGTCTTCTACAGTGAAGGCCGCGAAGTAATATAAAAGTGAGGTATAAAAAAAAGCGGGCTGGAGCCCGCTTTTTTTGTTGCGCGAAAAACGCATTACCCTTCGGCGAGGGCTTCCTTGAATTCGTCGACGATGGCGATGTACTCGTCAATCTTGTCTTCCTTGGAATCCAGATACGAAAGGATCTGGTCCAGGTGTTCCTTCTGGAACACAGCCTTGAGCTGGCGGCTGGCGTGGCCCTTGTAACCCCATTCCTTGAGGATTTCATCAGTCACGAGGAAGGAATCGTCCATGGACACAAAGTGCATCGGACCGTAGACCGCCCAGTTGTGTTCCATCTGCATGCATTCCGGTTCCTGGAGTTCCGGGTTAGACATGAAGCGCTGGATATGGCGGGTACGCACGTCCTTGATCTTGTCGATGCGCATGTAACCCATGATGAGGTACTTGTTGCGCATTTCGGTATCGCTCAGGCCTTCATAGCGGGTCCCGAAAAGGATGTAGCGGCTCTTGGCACGCACAATGGCGTTGATGTTCTTCACGTTGTAGCAGCTCATGAGGCCGTAAGTGCTGGTTTCGTAGTTCGGCTCGTAAAGGAAGCCCTTCTCGTTTTCGTTCAGCTGGTCGCGAACAGGCATTTCGGTCTGATGGCTTGTTTCCACGTAGAGCAGGCTACCAGCGGCATTGCCACGGTAATCCTGCCAACCTTCGAGATTGATCTGAGTCTTCGGCATATTTTTTCTACTCACTATGATAAAAAAAACACAAGCGGACCTAAACAGGTTCGTCAGTTACATTCGCAATGTACATTTTTATGGTCTACAAGACCACCGACTCTGCCGAAATTCCCTCAATTCCGAACAAAAACGCCCCTTTTTCGAAAAAATCGGCAGTATCCGAAGTCAAATACTTCGTTTTTCCGCCCTTCGAGAGCCGCTCGTCCATCTCCGGATGGCGGCTCAGGTAGTCGAGCGTCTTTTTCGCCACGATATCGCCCTGGAAAACGAGCCGAACCTGCGGTGGCAGTGCGGCACGAATTTCACGTTCCAAAAGCGGGTAGTGCGTGCAGGCCAAAAGCACCGTATCGATTTCGGGGTCCTTGGCCAGCAGGGCATCAATGTCCTTTTTCACAAAGAAGCGCGCACCTTCGGTACCCGCCTCCCCGCATTCCACCAACGGCACCCACATGGGGCAAGCGTGCTGGGTAACCTTCAATTCCGGGAAAAAGTGGTTTATCTCGATAGCGTAGCTATTCGAGGAAACCGTACCCGCAGTAGCGAAAATCCCGATGTGGCCCGTCTTGCTGAACTTGCCAATCTCTTCGGTCGTGGGCCTGATAATGCCCAGCACCCTCTTGTCCGGGAACTCAAAAGGCAGCACCTGCTGCTGGATGCTCCGGAGCGCCCGCGCCGACGCCGTATTGCAGGCTAGTATTACCAGCGGGCAGCCGCGGGCAAAGAGCGTGCGGACCGATTCCAGCGTATAGCGGTAGATAGTCTCAAAACTGCGCGACCCGTAAGGCGCCCGCGCGTTATCGCCCAGATACAGAAAGTCATAATCCGGCAAGGCCTTCTTCAGGTCGCGGAGTATGGTAAGCCCGCCAAAGCCGGAATCAAAAACGCCTATCATACCGCCGCTTCCATCCGTTCGCGAACAATGCGCATCAAGTCCTTGCGGGCATCCAGGTGCGCATTCTCGGCAAGCATCGCCTTCACGTCGAGCGGTTCCAGGACCTTTACCGAGACCTTCTTGCGCTTTGCATCCTTGCGGTGTTCCCACACAAAGCCCGAGCCCTTGATGAACACGGGCAATATAGTCGCCTCCGCCTCGAGCGCCAGCCTGAAGCCGCCGCTCTTGAACGGCACCATGTTTTCGTCCTTGCCACGCGTCCCCTCGGGGAAAATGAAGAGCCTCGGGGCACGACCGTGAGCCATAGCCTCGCGGATAAGTGCTGCGCCACCACCCTTCTCGCGGTTCACGAACACGCAGCCGATTTCCTTCATCCAGAAGTTGAGGAAGGGAATCATGTGCAGTTCCGTCTTCGCGATAAACCCGATGGTGCGTTCAATCGCGAGGAAGATTATCGGGATATCCGCATACGAATTGTGGTTCCCCATCACAAAGACAGGGCGGGTCCAATCCACCTTCGAAAGGATTGCCTGGTCCTCAATGGAAAGGTCGATGCGGAGCACCTTCATGCAGAACCTGCCGAAGCACTGGATCTTTCTGTCTATCCAGAGGCCAATCTGCCCCCGATGGACAATGCGCACAAAAGGCAGTGCCAGGATGTGGATAAACATGTACGAGAGCACCACAACGACAACATATATTTTGAACAAAATAACAGGCATTTTAAATTCCGGAATAAGGCTGTTCTTTCGGGGCAGGAACCTAGACTTTCTGTAGCTGCGGAGCCTACCCTTCCAAAACCGCTGTTTGCAATATAACAAAATCAGGTATGCCTCGGCACGGGTTACACCCACATAATAGAGCCTGCGTTCTTCGTCCAGTTGCCTTTTTCGCTGTTTTGCACTGCCGGTACATTCGCCGGGCGTTAGCCCCTCGGCAAGGCCCGCATAGAACACCACCGCATACTGCAACCCCTTGGAGGCATGCACTGTTTCTATATGGATACCATCTTCCACCAGTTCGCCCTCACCCGCCTCGGCACCCGCTACCGGGAGTTCGGCATCGTGCAGCATCTCCTCGAAATAGGCACGCTGGCGGTTGTACCGCACGAGGATTGCGAAGTTTTTCCATTCAAGGTCGTACGCCTGCCGCAGTTCCTTGATCTTGCAGATAATCTTCATCATCTCCTCGATGGGGTTCTCCGACACCCACACCTCAGGTTCACGGTTTTCCCTAAACAGCGGATTCCCGTGAGAGCCGTTCGGGTTGCCCGCACGCAACACCTTCCGCAGCCGGAGTGGCTTGTTCTCGAATATCGTGTTCGCGAGGTGCAATATGCTCGAGGTCGAGCGGTAGTTCCATTCTAGGCGAATCAGCGTACTTTCCTTGAAGTCATCGCAGAATCGGTTGATGTTACCAATGTCCGCACCGCGAAACCCGTATATCGCCTGGTCGTCATCACCCACCACGAACAGGCTTTTGCGTTCCCCCAAGAGCGCCTTCACCATGCGGTACTGCGACGGGTTGATGTCCTGGTATTCATCTACCAGAATCTCCGTCCACTGCCTGTGGAAATGCGCACGCGCCTCCTCGTGATTCTCGAGCAGGCGAATCGCGAGGTAAATCAGGTCCTCGAATACCACCTGCCCGCTTTCGAGTACAGTGGCCCGCAGTTTTTCGAGCCGCGTGTTGAGCGACACCGGGAACGCATCGTCAAAGAGGCGTTCGCGGTCAAGTTCCTTTGCCGGAATCTTTTGCCGCACCAGGCTTTCTACAAAGTCCTCTGCAGGGGAATCTTGCGGTACAGGGGGCTTTTTGAACCCGACCATCTCGTACGCAAAACGCTCCCCGATTTTCTGCTTGAGCATGTAGAGTGCCAGCGAATGGAACGTACACAACCGGACAGGCGCCCCCGGGAAAAGTTTCTGCACGCGCTCCCGCATTTCAGATGCCGCCTTCGCAGTGAACGTGAGCGCCAGGATGTTCTCCGGATTCACGCCCATCGCAATGCGGTACTGGATGCGCTTGGTCAAGACCGAAGTTTTCCCCGAACCCGCCCCCGCAAGTATCAAAAGCTGTGCATTTTTTTCGTGGTCGTGCAACACGGCCGCACGCTGGTCTGCATTGAGACCATGCAAGATGCCTTCGGCATCCATATTTACCTCGATGGAATGGGTGCTATTTCCCCTGCACCCGCTCTATAATAAAATCAGGACTTCTGTTCCTGACCGCCTGCACTATCCGCATTCCCTCCCAGCAGGAACACGAACGCGCCAAATAGACTTAAGACCAGGCTCACGAAATATGCGAGCAGCTGAATGACAACCGATTCAAGGCTTGCCACCCCGGCACGAGCAAACAGGGACTGCGCCAAGAGTTCACGCGGGCCGAACCCGCCTATCGATATCGGGAGTGCGCTCACTATTGCAACCAGCGGAATGTAGTAGAAGTACCACGAAACCGAAAGTTCCACGCCCACGGCGATACCGCAAAAGAAATGCACCAGAATGCGAAGCGACTGCGTCACAAACGACAAGGCAGAGATCTGCACCCAAAGCTTTACCGAACGGAAATGCCTGAAGCGTTCGAACATGCGTACGAGCCTATCGCCCACACTCTTGGGCAAAAAGCGCGACATGAGGTTTGTCGCAAGGCGGCCAAGACGCTTGCTGCAAAGGCCAGCGAACATAGCGCAGAATCCGAGGAAAATCCAGATGGAAGGCCACACGAACGCACGCTGCGCATCGTCGTGCACAAAGAACAGGGCCCCCATTGCAAGCGCAAACAGCGTCACGAAGAACAACCCGTACAACCTGTCAAAAAAGGTCGCCGTAAGGCCCGCACCTACCGTATCTTGCCCACCCTGCATGCGGATGTCGTAGACCTTCTTCACGTCGCCACCCACATTACCGGGCATAAAGTTGTTGAAGAAGAGTCCCACGTAGTAGAGTTTGAGCAGGCGGGCATAGCCCAGATGAACGCCCTGACGCTCGAGCAGCAGTTTCCACTGCAGGCAGGCCGTAAAGTTCGATATGGCAAGGCACACGAGCGCAATCACGAACGGCAGAATGCTCTCCACCGAGAACAGCCGGTACAAGTCACCGACATCCCAATCCGGCGAACCGACGATGTTCCGGTACACAAAGTACGCCGGGACAAGCGTCACCGTGAGTTTCAACGCAAAAATGAGCGTCGACTTTATTTTAGGGTTCAGCGCCATAAAAACTTAAGGCTTGCGGCCAATGACTCCGATAGAGAGCTGCGTGTAATGCATGACCGGCACAGACTTCAGCGCATCAAGGATAGCATCCTTCGCCTTCTGGTAAGCCGTACCGTTGAGCGGGTACTTCGGGAGTTCCACCCCGAGCTTAAACCCGAACTCGCGAAGCATGCGATAGAACAGGTTCGGGCGCATCCAGTCGCCGTAGGCGTACTCGCACTTGAAACCAGCATCGACCATGAGCTTCTTCAACTGACCCATGGTGAACTGTTTTTCCCAGCCGGCAAACCACTTGTCCATCGCAATCAAGATATGCTTGATGACCGTGTAGGGGTGAACCGTCTGCGGCACATCGCAGAGGCAGCAACCACCATGCTTCAAGATGCGGTAGTTTTCCTTGATGAGCGGGAGCGAATCCTTGAAGTGCTCCGCCAAGCCCTGATGGAACACCAAGTCAAAAGTGCAATCCGGGAAGGGAGCCTTGAACGCATCGCCACGCACCAGCGTCAGGTTATCGTAAAGGTTTTCCTTTGCACGCAGGGCATCGACAATCTTGAGGCTATTTTCGGCAAAGTCGAGAACGTAGACATCCGCGCCCAACTTTGCAAGTTCCGCACTATCACGACCCGTACCCGCACCCACTTCCAGGATCTTTAGCCCCTGGAGCTTAAAATTCTTCTTAATAGCATTCAGCACAGACGGGGACGAAGGGTACACCTTCTCCATATCGTTCTTGCGCTGCCAAAAACGGTTCCATACGGATTGATCGGGTTCTTTAATTGACATAACGGGCAAAATATACGAAAATAGAATAGAAACAAACAATAAGATGTAAAAAAAGGAGAAGAATAGCGGCAATGCAGTATTTACAAAATTCGTGACATTTGTTACATTTTGTAACTAAATTTTAGAAATTGAGACAAAATCAAGCACAAAACAGCACATGAAAGGCCCTTTTACGCGTCAAAAACCGCTTTTTTCAAAAACCCACGAAAAATTTACACTTTTGGCACGTAACTTGCTAATAAAAAAAGCGATATTTAAGGGGCAAGGATAAAAAATGCATATAGATTCCACCGATACCACCCTCAAGCGTTACCTTGAAGATATTAGAAGGACCGCTCCCCTTTCCCGTGAAGAAGAGCAAATCCTTTTCCAGAAAGCTAAAGAAGGTGACAAGATAGCCCGTAAGAAACTTATCTCCGCGAACATGCGTTTCGTGCTGAAGGTCGCAATCCAGTACCGCGGCTGCCCCATTCCGCTCCCGGACCTGGTGAGCGAAGGCGCCATGGGTCTCGTGCGTGCCATCGAATCGTTCGAACACACCCGCGGTCTCAAGTTCATCAGTTACGGCGTGTGGTGGATCAAGGCTTACATTACCCGCGCCATTAACGAGCAGGGTAACCTCATCCGCTTGCCGGCAAACCAGCACCTTCGTGTGCGCAAGGCTTTGCACGAGCAGTCCCGCGGTAAAGAGATTAACGAAGAAATCCGCGAGCTCATCCAGATTGGCCAGCGCGGTGTTTCCTTCGATAGCCCGCTGAAGGCAGACTCCAAGGCGACGTACGCCGAAGTGTTGCCCGATACCGGCGCATCGAACCCGGAAGCCGATTCCGAAATCCAGAGCGTCGAAATGCTCGCTCGCGACTTGATGGAACAGTTGCCCGAACGCGAAGCGAAGGTCATCACCGGCATCTTCGGTATCAACCAGGAAGCCCCGCAGACGTTGCGTGAAGTCGGCGAGTCCATGAACATCTCGCACGAACGTGTGCGCCAGCTGCGTGACCAGGCTCTGCGCCGCATCCGCAAGTACAACAGCAAGGAATTCCTCCAAGAAAAGAAGGACGCGTTCCTGGCTGCCATCAACAAATAATTGTCGGTATAAAACGTTTATAGCCCGCAGCAATGCGGGCTATTTCTTTATGCGATAAATTTTTTCAGGCGAACTTCTGGTATTTCATGAGACAAGGGAGGGGCTCGTACGACGGCCCCTCCCTAAGACCCTCCCGACACGCACCTAATTGCCATAGCAATTAGGTGCATGCGCACACCTTCGGTGTGCTCACACGAAAAAAAAGAAAGAGCCCCGTGAGGGGCCCTTTCCTAAGAAGGAGAAAATATTGAGCGGTTTCCGGAACCTTAGATCCATCAGGAGGGGAGCTATGATGGAAATAGATAGGATTTACCTTTCAACCATCCCAACGTTTACAAATATAACTAAATGTTTGACGGATTATTGAAAGATTTTTGTAAAATTATTCTTCTCGGAACACAATCTTGCACTTCGGGAGGAATCGGAACCCACCGCGGCGGTGGCGTTCGATTTCGAAGTACTTCTTGACGCCCTCGCTGTTGCCGTCCTTCTCGTCGGTGCCGTTGATGTGCGCAATCACGCGGTTCAGGCGGCTTTCGAAGTTCGGGCGGAGCGGGTCCATACAAATCGACGGATCACGCTTGAATTCACGGTTCTCGTATTCCTCGCGGCCGGTCGCGGTGTATTCGCGGAGCAGGTTGCGCAGGATCCTCGCGGGCACGTTGCGCATCAGGTGCTTGCGGTTCACCGAGATGGAGTCGTCGCTCTTGTAGTAAACCACTTCCACGGAGTCGTTCATGGCACCAAGCAGCTGTTCCTGGGCCTTCTGCACCGGCTTCCAGGCATCAAATTCCTGCTTCACCACAGAGCTCATCAACTTGAGGAACGGTTCCGAGGTAATCACATTAGCCTTGAACCGCACATCGAGGATGTTGCTCGGAGTTCCATAGTAGCAGCCCTTACGGAGCAGTACGGAATTCGTCTTTTCGTCACGCAAGTCTTCAAGGGCGAGCACGCAGCCCACATTGCGTTCAGGGGTGTTTTCCCATTCAAATCCAAGCTTATCGAGGCACTCACCGAAGGTGGCGGTCCGACCCACAAGTTTGTCTCCAATGTAGACGTTGCCATCCTTCATTTCTGCTTCGACGCGGCCTTCAAGGGCCTCGATAAACGAAGTCTGGGTAGCCTCGTATTCCATGTATTCGTATGCGGGCGTGTTCAGGAGGAGCGGGCCCACGCGGAACATGCCAAGAATCCAGCGCATGGGGTTCGAGACAAGCGCACCCGGAGTTTCAAACCTGAAGGCGAGGAACATGTTCCTCATGTCGTTTTCGGTTGAATCCCTAAGAATAGAGGCGTGCGTAAGGAATGGGTAACGTTTCGGTATGGTTTCCAGGCAAAGCGCACGAACGTCCTGGGTCTGGTAGAACTGCGATACGAACGGCAGGTAGGTACGCAAAACACTACGGGCAGGAACAGCCTCAAAATCAGCACAGCGCTTTACGATACGTTCGATAAACTCATCCGGGTTTTCGCCACGCTCATACAGCCAAGAAACGATGTTGTCGGCAATAAAGCGGTGCGAATTTTCATCGATAAGGGAGCCTTCAAAAAACAGGTCGTTCACCAACTTGACATCGAACCGCGGGTCACGTCGCATGAGCGTGAGCAAATCCTTCACAGAATATGAAGTCAACAGTTCAATATGAATCAGTTGCATGAAGAAATTCGAAATCACTATTCTAACCTCGCTTTTTGTTAGACCCCCTAACCGGAATCCAATGTTAATTTAACAAAAAAACAAGCACTATATATAGGTTTTGGCTATATTTGTGCCATGAAAACCGCTGAAATACACCTTTTACCGGATGAAATAATCAATAAAATCGCTGCGGGCGAAGTTATTGAGCGTCCGGCGTCGGCTGTAAAGGAACTTATAGAGAATTCCATCGACGCAGGGGCCACCCGTATACAGGTGCAAATCGAAGAAGGCGGTAAAAAGAAGATTCTCGTTATAGACAACGGAAAGGGCATGGGCAAAAAGGATTTGGACCTGTGCTACCTGAGGCACACGACCTCCAAGCTCTATACGGCGGAAGACCTTTTCCACCTGCAAACAAATGGATTCCGCGGGGAAGCCGTCGCATCAATTGCCGCCATCTCGAAAATGACCATTTCGACCTCTACCGAAGACGGTGACGGAGGAAGGCTTATACTCAAGGGCGGGCAAGTCGAAAGCGAAGAACCCTACGCCGCAGGCCATGGCACCACATTCCTGATTGAAGACCTGTTTTTCAATACGCCTGTGCGCCGGACCTTCCTCGGAAGCGAAACCTCCGAGGGAACAAAGATTCTCGATGTAATCATAAAAACATCCATCTCACACCCCGAGATACGCTTCGATTACAAGGTGGGTGAAAAGAGCGTGTTCATAGGCGTCCCCGGGGAACTGCGCTCTAGACTAGCCGAGGCAATAGGCTCCGGGATCGCAAAGAGCCTATTGCCGGTCGACTATACCGAGGCGGGCATCCATGTTTCCGGCTATATCTCCCCCACGACCGAGACGAAGGGGAAACGCCACCACCAGTTTTTGTTCATGCGAAACCGCCCGATCGAAAACAAGATGATCGGGAAGGCCGTTTCGCAGGCATACGAGCCCTATGGAGCGCAGTGCAAGCCCGTTACCGTGCTGTTCCTCGACATGCCAGATACCGAATTCGACGTGAACGTTCACCCGGCAAAGCGCGAAGTGCGTTTTGCCAACCAGAACCTCGTATTCCTGGTGGTGAACCACGCCATCCGTGACACGTTCCAGAAGGATTTGGAAGCCAAGTCGCCGTTTATCGACTTGAGCGGGGAATTCAACGCCCCAAGTACAAACAACGTAAGCGCAACCACGCCCTCCAGTTCGGCGGGCGATGCGCTGGATTCCCCTAACAATTCGTTCGCGCAGGCGACACCCTTCTACAAGCCCGTTGCCCCGAACTATACGCAAAGCACGCAAGAAACCCGCAAGGCAAACCGCTACGATGTCTCGGACGACGTGCAGGACCTGTTCTCGCAACCCGAGGCCGGGAAAATCATTTCGCTGGAACCGAGTGCAGGGAACGTTCCCGCTCCGGAGCCGGAACCGCAGCCGTGGAAGGCACCTACCCTGTTCCAGATTGCGGATACCTACATTGCAGGCGAAGATGAAGAAGGCCTGCTAATTATCGACCAGCATGCGGCACATTCCCGCATATTGTACGAGAAGGCACTCAACATTTTGCAAAAGGGCGCAGATCTCGATTGCCAGGAACTTCTGTTCCCCGAGCTGATTGAATTCAGCAAGATTGAAAAGCAGATATTTGCCAGCGTCGACGAGCAGTTGCGCAAACTAGGATTCTTTGTGGAGCCTTTCGGCGGGGACACATTCCAGATTCGCGCCATCCCGAGCGCACTCAAGTTATCTAGAGCTGTAAAGGCGGTTCACGAGTTCTTGGACAGTTGCGTCGAAAGCGGCGACAAGGGCGACGCTTCGGTGGTACAGGATACTCTTGCAAAGGCCTGGTCCAAGACGAACGCGTACCAGGCGGGCGACAAACTCAAGCCCGAAGAAATGGCGATGCTTGTAGGCCAACTGATGGCGACAGAAAATCCACTGAAGTCGCCTTATGGCGCCCCTACGCTAATGCGCATCACGCTTGACGAACTCGCCAAGAAATTCAAGCATTAACGATTCGGGATTTTTCGCGTCTACGAACGTTTTATCCAGGTCATCTGCGATTTCCCTAGATGTTTCGGAATTGCATTTGCCGAGGGCATCTGCAACTGCAGTGACGCTTGACGTCTTACAAGCACTCCTGCGCGTAAAGAAGAATTCAGGAACGGCACCGCGCCGCAGCAGGATATTCGGCAAGGCAAAATAATCCGTTTTCACGAAATGCTTCCCGATGAAATACGTCAACGGGTCAAGCACATCGGCAACGACAAGCGGTACACCAGAAAGTGCAAGTTCCAGCGTGGCCGAGCCCGGCATGCAGAGCGCAGCCGCATGGCGGGCATAGAAATCAGCCCGCTCTTTTGCACCCTGCGGGGCAACCTCAATACGCAACCAGGCGGGAATATCGCCGGCTTTGGATGCGTTGACAAGCGCACGTTCAAACTGCGTTTTTAGCGAGTCTCGGGATGCGGCAAGCACAAAGTTTTTTTCGGGGTGGATTGCATGGACCTGCGATGCCACTGCCATAAAGAACGGCAGATTGCGGAGAGCCTGCGACTTGCGGCTGCCGGGCAACAGGATGATGTCTTGGTTCGGGACGGCCGCGGAATTTGCCGCTGCGGCTTCGCTCGGGTGGATTGCCCGCGTGCCCGTCGTCCGCGGGAACGGGTGCTCCAGAACATCGGCATTCAGCCCGAGGGATTTATAAATGTGTCGTTCAAAATCGAAGAGCACCGCCAGTTTCGCACCCTTCAAGCGGCGGGCACGATGTTTTTTCCAGGCCCAGACCTGCGGGGGCGCCACATACAAGACCGGCTTTTTCAAAGCCAGCGCCTTGCGGCACAGCTTCATGTTGAACCCGGGATAATCAATGCAGACCAGCGCCACGCAATCATCGCTCTTCAGCCTCGATTCCAACTGCGAGAATATTTTCTTCAGGCGAAAAATATGCGGGAGCACGTCACCGAAACCCGATACAGGCAGGGTTTCGTAGTCGCCTACCGGAATAAGGCCTGCACGCTGCATGCGCGGGCCACCTACCCCAAGAACGTTTATTCCGTTATCTACTGCGGAGCGGACAAGGGTTTCGCCCAGCACGTCGCCGGAATCCTCACCCGCACAGAAGAGAACAAACGGTTTACCCTGCATTTTACCGTCTCTCTTTCGGAGACGCCCAGATCTGCGATAGCCCCATATCTTGGCGGAGCCAATTCAGCAGTTCTTCATTGTAGTAGACCTTGTACTTGTTCAGCTTTATTATGTGTTCAAAGCCAGATTCCGTTTCCATATGGAATACCAAGCGGCATCCATGTTCCGTTTCTTCAAAGACTTCAAAGCCAGAAAGGCCTTCTTCCAACTTCTGGAGGAATTCCTCCGAAAGTACCGCTGCATCCATGTTCACGTGAACAAAGTTCACCATATCCTTGCGCACCGTATCGAGCTGGATAGCCTCTTCCACGGTAATCTGCAATTCCTCAGTGGGCTTGCGTTCCTTGTCACGCTTGAATTCGAGTTCGCCCTTCACCAAGATTCGGTCATCTTCGGAAATCTTGTCGCGGAAGCGTTCCCAGTCATCCTTCTTGAAGAAGAGCTCAACATCGCCATGGAAATCGCACATCATGCCAACACCAATCGTGTCACCACGCTTTGTCTCAATGGAGCGCATCTGCGTGACAACACCACCGACCGCTACACGGGAGCCCACCTTTTTCCGTAGGTCATCGTAATTCAGCGAAACTGTCGTAAAGCCCTTCAATTCGGGGCGGAATTCATCTAGCGGGTGCCCCGAAAGGCACATGCCCAACACGTTGCGTTCCTTGTTGAGCATTTCCATGCAGCTCCATTCCTCGGCTTCTTCGAGGACTTCGGCTGTATTTTCCATGCCCATGCCACCAGCACCACCCAAATCAAACAGGGACGTCTGCCCCATCGACTTGTCTTCTTGATGCTTGGCAGCCACTTCAATAGCGCGGTCAACAGTCGCCATGAGCACGGCACGGCTACCCGGCAACGAATCAAGCGCACCGGCCATAATCAGGCATTCCAGCACCTTCTTGCTTAAAGGCGGGTGCTTTTCCTTGAACGAGCCCTGGTATTCCGCGACACGCTTGCAGAAATCAAATATATCCTTATAGGGGCCACGCTTTTCACGTTCAGCAACAACGTCTTCGACAACGGCAAGGCCCACATTGCGGATACCCGCAAGCCCGTACAAAATCTTCCCTTCCGGATTCGCAGTAAACACGCCGTACGACGTATTGATATCGGGCGTAAGCACATCGATTCCCAGGCGCTTGCATTCCTGGATAATCGTCACGATGTCCTCTGTCTTGCCCATCTTGGAGGTCATCGATGCCGCCATGTATTCCGGACCGTAATTAGCCTTGAGGTACGCCGTCTGGTAAGCCACATAAGCGTATGCAGCAGCATGGCTCTTGTTGAACGCGTATCCGCAGAACGGGAGCACCGCGTCCCAGACCTTCTGGATCATGGCTTTATCGTAGCCTTTGTCCAAGCACTTCTGGAAAAACTCCGGTTCGAGTTTCGCCATCTTTTCCGGCATTTTCTTCGCCATGATACGGCGAATATTGTCAGCGCCACCCAGGGTATAGCCGCCCAAAATCTGGGCAAGTTTCATCACCTGTTCCTGGTACACAATCACGCCGTAAGTTTCACCAAGGACTTGCTCCAAATCCGGGTGATAGCAGTCAATTTCTTCCCTGCCGTTCTTACGTGCAATAAAGTGCGGAATCTGGTCGATAGGCCCCGGACGGTACAGGGCGTTCATAGCGATCAAGTCAAAAATTCGCGTCGGTTTCAGTTCGCGCAGGTACTTCTGCATACCCGGAGATTCAAACTGGAACACCGTAGTCGTCATACCCTTGCCGAGCAAGTCGAAAGTCTTCTTGTCATCGAGCGGAATGTGGCCCATGTCGAGGTCAATCCCGCGATTCTTCTTGACCATGTTCACCGAGTCCTGAATGATGGACAAGTTGATGAGGCCAAGGAAGTCCATCTTCAAAAGTCCGATATCTTCGGCGTAGTGCTTGTCGTACATCACCACGGGAGTATCGGCAGGGGCTGCACGGTAAAGCGGGGCCAGGTTGTAAATCGGGGTCGGCGTAATCACCACACCGCAGGCATGCACACCCGTCTGGCGGGGCAAATCCTCGAGCGAAAGCGCAATATTCCAAAGGTTCTGGTAGCTGGCGCGGCTCTCAATCATGGCCTTCAACGGCTCAGGGCTGTAACCATCTTCAAGATTGTTACCCTTCTTGTCCTTACCCGTCCATGCCTGCGTGAGGCTAAAGTTCAACGTTCGCTGCGGGAACAGCTTCGTGATCATCTTCGCTTCTTGTGGCGGCAACCCCAGTACACGCGCCACGTCGGTAATCACCGCCTTCGACTTGAGCATACCGTAGGTAATGATCTGCCCCACGCAATCGTAGCCGTACTTGTCGGTCACATACTGAATAACACGCCCGCGGTCCCTATCAGAAATATCGGTATCGATATCGGGCATGCTCACGCGTTCGGGGTTCAGGAAGCGTTCGAAAAGGAGGTCAAACTTGAGCGGATCAATGTCAGTAATACCGATGATGTAGGTAACCAGCGAACCTGCAGCAGAACCACGACCCGGGCCCACGGGAATACCGTGTTCACGAGACCAGTTGATAAAGTCCCACACAATAAGCAGGTAGCCCGCCACATTCATGTTGCGGATACAGTTCAGTTCCTTGTACATGCGCTTTGCAACTTCGGTTTCATGCGCAGGGAACTTGAAATCTTCGTCGGGGAAGCGCCACTTGAGGCGTTCATTACACAGGTGCGTGATGTAAATGTCGGCATCGCCACCCGGTTTGCACCAGCGGTGCGTATTCTTTTCCCAAGCCTTGTTGTCGTCTTCGGTAAAGGGTTCCTGAGAGGCTTGGTTCTTGAATTCGGCCTTTTCCTCATCGGTCAAGGATTTTTCATCAACGCCCTTCTCGGTGCAATAGGCGGCAATTAGTTTTTTCGTTTTATCCTTGATTATACCTTGCCGTTCTCGTTCACGAATGACCGGGTACTCCGCATCGTATTCGGCCTTCATGATTGCCTTAATTTTCTGGTATTCCTCAGAAGCAAGGAATTCATCGGGAATCTTGAAACGGGGCCAGAACTCATCACCAATGCCCGTCTTGACCGTAAAGTTGCAGCGTTCCGCAATCTTTACCGTATTCTCGATAGCCCCCGGAATATGCCCAAAGAGCTTGACCATCTCTTCTTCGGTGCGGAAATAGAACTGGTCGGTCGGGAAGCGCGTATCCGTAAAGTCATTCAGCGTACACTTGAGCGAAATGCAGCGCAACACCTTGTGCGCCGTGGCATCTTCGGGTTTGATGTAGTGTACGTCGGCAACGGCCACAACCTCTCGGCCCATCTCCTTTGCCAACTTCACGTTGTAATCGTTCACCTCCCTCTGCTGGGGCACACCGTTATCACACACCGAAAGATACAGGTGTTCGCGGTCAAAAATCTTGTCGAGGTTGTCCATGAACTCGCGTGCCTGCGCTACACGGCCAGACGCCACGTTCTGTCCATAACGGCTAAAGTAATCGCCCGCGATGGCAATAATGCCATCCTTGTGCTGGCTCACGACATCTAGCGGGACCGAGGGGATTTCTGCCCAGCGGTCACTCTCTTCATAGCGGTAACTCACAATACGGAGCAGGTTGTAATAGCCCGTCTCGTTTTCAACAAGCAGGGTAAGCCGCTCATACGTAACCGGGTCCTTTACGGTTGCACTCGGGGAATCCACGTACACGTGGCAGCCGTAAATCGTCTTTACCGGCGGCAGGCCCTTCTCCTTGCGGGCCTTGTTCATGTCCTTTCCGCGCGTCTGGATTTCAAGAATGCCAAACATGGCTCCGTGGTCTGTCAGGGCGACAGCCGGAGCGTTATCGCTGGCGGCCGCGGCCAAAATGCCGTCGAGACGCGCCGAAGACTTCAATACGGAAAACTCAGAATGAACTTGCAGGTGAACAAAAGCCATACCCGCAATTTAGTAAATTCGTTTTTATTTATATTTACTCGCATGAAACGCGCACTTATTACAGGCATTACCGGTCAGGACGGTTCGTACCTGGCAGAGTTCCTTCTCGAGAAGGGTTACGAAGTTTACGGGCTTGTCCGCCGCAAGAGCAAGCTCGACTTTAACAACGCCGAGCACCTCAAGGGCAAAGTCACATTCATCTTTGGCGACATGACCGATTCCGCATCGCTCCTGCGTGCCATGGAAATCGCGAAGCCCGACGAAATCTACAACCTCGCCGCACAGTCCTTCGTAACCACCTCCTGGGAAACCCCGCTCTCCACCGCCGACATCAACGCCATCGGCGTTACCAAGCTTCTGGAAGCGGTCCGCCTCGTAAAGCCCGGTACGCGCGTGTACCAGGCAAGCACCAGCGAAATGTTCGGCAAAGTACAGGCTGTACCGCAGAACGAAACAACGCCCTTCTATCCACGCAGCCCCTATGGAGTTTCGAAACTGTACGGGCACTGGATTGTCAAGAACTACCGCGAAAGCTACGGCATGTTCGCTTGCTCGGGTATCCTCTTTAACCACGAATCCGAACGTCGTGGCGCAGAATTCGTGACACGCAAGATTACCATTGCAGTTGCAAAGATCAAAGCCGGCAAGCAGGACATGCTTGAGCTCGGCAACATGGACGCAAGTCGCGACTGGGGCCACAGCGCCGATTACGTGCGCGCCATGTGGCTCATGCTACAACAGAGTGAAGCAGACGACTTCGTTGTCGCTACGGGCGAAACACACAAGGTTCGCGAATTTGTACAACTCGCCTTCAAGGCGGCCGGAATGGAAATTGAATTCCATGGAGAAGGCGTCAACGAATACGCAACCCTCAAGGGTACCGACAAGGTGGTCGTGAAGGTGAACCCGCAGTTCTTCCGCCCCGCCGAAGTGGATATGCTTATCGGCGATGCAAGCAAGGCACGCAAGGTTCTCGGCTGGAAGCCCGAAATCAGTTACGAGCAGCTGGTCAAGCGCATGGTGGAAAGCGATATCAAGCTCCTTGCCGAAGGGAAGATTTGATGAAAGTCATCATTGTCGGGGCATCGGGATTCGTCGGCGGGTACTTAGCCCGCGAACTTGAATCCGCAGGGCATTCCACCGTAAAGGTGGACCTACCCGAAGTGAACCTGCTGAACGCTGGCCAGGTAGAATCGCTTATTGAAAGCACCAAGCCCGATGCCGTGGTGAACCTCGCCGCCATCAGTTCGGTAGGCGCCTCTTGGAAGTGCCCCGCCGACACCATCAGCGTGAATGTGAACGGAACGCTCAACCTGCTGGAAGCAATCCGCAAGCACGCACCGCAAGCAAAGACGCTTTTAATCGGGAGTGCCGAGGAATACGCCATTCCCGAAGGGAACAGGGCGCTCAAGGAAACGGACCCGCTGGAAGCGAGCAATCCCTACGGCATCTCGAAAATTGCGCAGGAAAATTTCGCACAACTCTACCGAAAGAAATACGGGATGAAAATCGTGTGCACCCGCTCGTTCAACCACACCGGAGTCGGGCAAACAACCACGTTCGCTCTCCCGAGTTTCGTGAAGCAGGTCGCTGCCATCGACAAGTCTGGTAAGCCCGGAAAGATCCTTGTGGGCAACCTGAGCGCCTACCGCGATTTCTCTGACGTGGAAGACGTGGTGCACGTCTACCGCATGTTACTCGAGAACGAGAACGAATTCGACACCTACAACGTGGGTTCCGGCATTGCGAACAAGATAGAAGACTTGCTGAAAGATGTAATCCTCAAGTTCACGCCTGTCGATATCGAGATTGTCGTAGACCCCGAGAAGGTTCGCCCGGTAGAAACTCCGTACCTCTGCGCCGACAACACCCGCGTGAAAAAGTACTGGAACGGAACCGATATCCGCGTAACGCTCAAGAAGATGTTCGACCACTTCAGGGCCGAATCGGGTACATTTCAAGAATAGCGCGCACTTTCGCGCCGACATTACCGAACTGCTTGCGGTATTTGCTGCGAATGCGCAGTTCCTGCGGGAGCATCGCCAGCGCCTGCAACCAAGCCTTCAGTAGAGCGCCGCAAATGGCAGCCTTCGAGAGTTTTTTCCCGTCACCCGATTGTCCGGGAACGCCGCCCTTCGCCATGTTCAGGTAACGCACGAACCCGCGGAACGGCAACTTCACAATATCTGCAAATGGCAGCAAGCGAATCGCGGTACGCAGGCGGTTCCTTTCAGAATAGAACAGCTTGCGCGGAGAATAGCGCACCGTCGTCATCGAGCGTTCGTGATAAACCTTAGCCTCCGGGCAAAAGACAGTCTTGAATCCGGCGAGGTTATGGCGGAAATACCATTCTGTTTCTTCGAAAAACAGGAAGAAACTTGCATCCATCCTACCCGCGGCCTCGGCTGCCGCCTTGCGGAAACTCATCACCGCACCGTAGCATCCGAAAACATCCTTCTCGCGCACATCGGCATCAGCAATGTTCAGCCCGCTCGCCTCGTTTTTTGCGAAGAGGTCCGAACCGAACTGCACGCCGACCGCATTCACTACCCCGCTCTTTTCCATCACGAGGCTTGCAACCGAGCCCGCTTCCGGGTGGCGTTCAAAACACGCGAGCAAATTCCGTGCCCAAGTCGGGTCGAATTCCAGGTCCATATTGCAAAGCACCTGGATTTCGGAATCCATGTTATCCAAAAGCCCATTGCATGCGCCCGCATAACCCAGGTTCTTATCGCTCTCGATAATCTTGCATTCCAGCCCCTTTTCCCTCAGGAGTTGAACAGAATTGTCGGCAGAAGCATTGTCAAACACGAAAACGCGCACCGGTTCGGTTTGCGCAAGCAGGCTCTTGACACAGGCAGTAAGTTCCTCACCGCCATTATAGTTGATTATGCCGACATCTATGCTCATAACTATCCAAAAAAGAAAGGGACCTTCAGGGTCCCTTCAAATATAGATTAAACGTCTAACAAGGTATTACAGCCCGTAGTAGCGGATGAAGTCGATTTCGCCCACAAAGAAGCGATCGTGCTTGGCCTGCATCATGGCATCGAAACCGATACCGATGTCGTAACCGAGCTGCGAGATATCGCCCGTCGTCTCGGCTTCAACCGTCAGTTCGCCATTTTGGAACACCTTAATGGATTCGGCACCGCGTTCCACGCGAATGTCGGTCCATTCATCCAGAGCAAGCTTTTCGCCCCTAAGGATATTCCAAGTAGTGCCATCAGTATCCTCGTCACGGAAATGTACCGTCAGCACGCCATTGTCGAGGCGGACAATCCAGCCGTCGCCATAGCGTCCAGGAGGCTCGGCAACAATGATATTCTGCATTTCACCAAACTGGGTCGGCTTTACGCGGGTTTCAATCGCAAACGTATTGCGCTGGAATACCTTCGAGAGGCCAACTTCCAAGCCAGACCTGCCATCAAGTGCAACCGTCGTATCGGCAACCTTCGGGCTACCCACCAAATCGTGCGTAGAGTTGTTTGCCATGCGGTCAAGGCCAATAAACGTAGGTTCATTGAATTCCCAAGCCACAAGAAGCCTCTTGGACTTTACCGGCAGCACGCCTTCGCTAAAGCCGTTAAATGCACCAAAGCGGACATAGTCCATTTCGCCGATGAAGTAGCGGTTGTGGAAAGCCTGCTGCATGCCGTCAAAGCCGATGCTCCAATCGTAGCGCATCTGGGTCACATCGCCCGTGTAGGCGGCTGCAACGGTAAGTTCGCCATTCTGGAAAAGCTTGACGCTATCGGCGCTGCGTTCCAAACGAACGACGTTCCATTCGTTCAGGACCATACGCTTGCCCGGGAAGATATTCCAGTCATCGCCGTTAAGATCGTCATCGCGCAGGTGAACCGTCAGCACGCCCTCGTCAATGCGGAGCTGCCAGCCATCCACACCACGTCCGGGGGGCTCGGCCACAATGATGTTCTGCATGGTACCGAACTGAGTCGGCTTCACGCGAGCCTCGACAACAAACTCGTTAATCTTGATATCGTCAGCCAAGGCCACGGTAAAGCCAGACTTGCCGTCAAAAGCGGCAATTCCGTCTGTGGAAGCCACCGAACCTTCACCGATGGTCGCGTCGTGGCCGTTACCGGTCACGTCGAGGCCAACATTCGCGGCATCATTGAAGTCCCATTCGGCAATCCAGACCGTCTCGGGAGCAGGATTGCTCTCGCCGGCAATTGTATCGATGGGCGTTTCAACCGGGTCAACCACTTCGATAGAATCAATCGGAGTATCCTCGATTTCATCAACCGTTTCCACACCGACCTGTTCCACATGGCCGTTATGGCAGTGGCACATGCCCGGGTTCACCTTGTCAAAACCGAACGTGATGCGGCCTTCCAGCTTGAAGTCCACCTTGGTTTCGTTACGGAAGGCGCCTTCAATCTTTCCGTTCACGAACACAACAACCACATTACCGGCACGTTCTACACGAACATTGCTGAGTTCGTTCACAGCAACGCTCTTTCCGGTCTGGAATTTTTTCCATTCGCTACCGGCAGTTTCGCGCCAGGAATAGACAACGGCTCCCTTTTCGACCTGGACCATCCAGGCAAAGCCGTTGCCATCAACGCCGGCAGAGGCAATCGTGTAGGCCGAATCATCTTCGACCGTCACATCGGCATCGACCGCAAAGTTTTCGTTCTGGAATGCGGAATCGATTTCGACAGAAGCACTGTCTGACGATTCAAACTGCCAGGTATCCACAACAGAACGTCTGAACATCGCCAGATGGGCTTTTGCATCCGGAGCACTCAAGACAGCGACTTCCCCGGTCGCAGCCTGATTACCAATAACGGTGTCATTTTCACCTATAACCGGTGAATATGGATCAGTCGATTCTGACGAGCATCCAAAAAGTCCTGTCATAGCCATAGACGCCACAACAGGAAGAGCATACCATTTTTTCATTTTTTTCTCCTTTACCCCTAACCGGGTTTAACTAAGGGAGAATATATAATTTTATATTATGCCCATGCAACCCCAAGATCAGAAAAAATGGACGAAACGACTATTTTCGATGATGAAAATCATCGTGACCGTGGGGGGCATAGTATACATTTTTAACAAAGTTCCCTTTTTTGACGCAATTTCGAAGTGGAACGACTCTACCCTCCCCTGGCTGCTGTTTATTTTGTTCTTAACGGTCATCCTCATGGCCATCCAGGCAAACCGTTGGCGCGGACTGCTGCTTGACGAGGGTAAAAAGGTCAAGTTTCGCACATTCTACGCCTACATCGCACTCGGGTACTTCTTTAATAACCTGCTCCCCAGCGGGTTTGGCGGCGATGCGGTCAAGACTATCGCCTTCGGCAAGCGGTTCGGGAACACCGCAAATTCCGTTGCGGCCATCGCGGTTTCTAGGGTCATGGGCCTCATCGCCATGTTCCTCAGTTTCTTTATTGCGCTCCCCTTCGTTATGGTCAAGTACCAAATCCCCAGCGCCTACACCATCACTGTGAGTTTGGTCGCAATCATCGCCATCGCCGTAATCCTCGGGGGCCTGTTTTCGGATAAAATAAAGATTCCCGAAAAGATTTCGAATAAAGTGCCGTTTCTGCTGAAATTGCAACAGGCATTGGCAATCTACCGGAAGCACCCCAAGGCGTTCTGGCTATCGGGGTTGGACTCCGTCTGGCTGCAGATCGTGACCATCATTATCCACTACGCGTATTTCCGTGCTGTAGGCATCGACGTGGATATCGCCGTCATTACGGTATTTACGACCATCATGGTCACCTTCACCATGCTCCCGATTTCGATAAACGGCATCGGCATACGCGAAAACGTGCAGGTCAGCCTCTATACCGGGCTACTCGGAATCCCCGCCGAAATAGTCCTCGCATCGACCCTGCTCAGTTACCTGCCGCTGCTGTTCCAGGCCCTGCAGGGCGCAGTGGTGCTTGCCTTCAATAAGAAATAGAAATCCCCGGCAAATGCCGAGGATTAAAACGCTTGCGGGCCGAAGCCCGCCATTTGTGTATTACTAGCCCCAGACTTCTTCCTTGAGCTCACGGCCCCACATGTCCTTGATGACATCGTCGACCTTCTTGCCTTCGAAGAGGAGCGCGTGCACGGAGTTCACGATGGGCATCTCGACACCGAGCTTGTCGGCGAGCGCCTTGGTGCTCTTGCAGGTGGGCACGCCTTCGGCCACCATCTTCATGCCGGCAAGCACCTGCTCGATGGTTTCTCCACGCCCGATGTGTTCGCCCACGTAGCGGTTACGGCTGTGCTGCGAGAGGCAGGTCACGATGAGGTCGCCCATGCCGGCGAGGCCCGCAAACGTTTCGGACTTTGCACCGAGAGCCTTGCCCAGGCGGCACATTTCGGCCTGGCCGCGGGTAAGGAGGGCTGCACGCGTGTTGTCGCCAATCTTGTACTTGCCGCTCGCCTCGAGCCCGTAAAGCACGCCAGAGGCAATCGCAATCACGTTCTTCACGGAACCGCAGAGTTCCACGCCCACGATGTCGGTAGAACTGTAAACGCGCAGGTAAGAACAGCTCATCACCTTCTGCACGAGCTTCGCGGATTCCTCGTTCACGCAGGCGGCCACAATCGCGGTAAGGATATGGCGGCTAACCTCTTCGGCATGCGAAGGCCCGCTGAAGGCAACCATCTTGCTTTCGGTAAGCCACGGCACGTTCGAGAGCAGCACTTCGCTCATCAACTGGTTCGTGCCTTCGAGAATGCCCTTGGTGGCACAGACAACGATGGGTTCCTTGCCCTTCGCCGGAGTCCACTTGCCCAGATTCTTGGCAACACCGCCCATGAACTGCGAGGGCACCACGATGAGCACCATGTCACAGCCGTCGAGTGCGGCATTCATGTCGGTCGTGTACTTGAAATCCGCCGGGAAGATTACGCCGGGGAGCTTGTCCTTGTACTGATGCTCCGTCGAAAGCAGATCAACTTCGGCCTGCGAGTTTGTCCAGAACGAAACTTCGCACTTATTTTCATAGACCACCTGACCGAGAGTCAGGCCCCAACCACCAGTTCCAAGTACAGTTACTTTCATGATAAAAATCCTTTTTTCAACAATCTACAATATTTACGCCTTCGGGGTCTTGCGCTTGCTGCCAAAACCGTTCTCGGTGCCGTTCAAAAGGCGCTTGATGTTCGATTTGTGCTTCACAATCACGAAAACCGCCACCAGAAGGCAGGTAATCATGAGCCCGAGGTTGATATCGTCGGGCGGGAAGGGCAACTTGAGGTACCCCATCACGGCAAAAACGCCGAGCGCGACGCAAGCGCCGATGCTCCCCACCGACACATACTTGGTCGAAGCCGTGAGGACAATCCACACGCCAAAAGCCGAGAGAGCGGTAATCGGGCAGAGCGCGAGGAACACGCCGAGTGCCGCAAGCACGCCCTTGCCACCGCGGAAACCCGCGAAGCAGGTGAAGCTGTGCCCGAGAATCACGAGGATACCCGCGACAAGCGGAACCCAACTGGAATAATCCGCACCACCGGCAGCGACCTGGGATTCACACATGCGCATGGCAATCCACGGGCCGAAGAAACCCTTGAGCAAGTCCATGAACACCACGGGGAGCGCCGGCTTCCAGCCGAGCACGCGGAACGTGTTGGTGAGGCCCGCATTCTTGGAGCCGTAATCCCTAATGTCGAACGACTTTCCCTTTGCGAGTTTTGCGATCCAGATCGCGCTGGGGATCGACCCCAGCAAGTACGCTATTGGAAGACTCAGTAAACTGTTCAAGTTCTTCATCCTTTCTGAGGGTTAACTTCTGGTCGAAATTCAGGCGCAGGGGAGCACCCTGTAACTGGAATTCCTCATAAAACTTCTTGAGCAAATAGCGCTTGTACGACTCGTCCACGAGTTCGGGCGTACGCGTCTCAATGGCAATCACCGGCGGTTCCACCATCACCTGGCAGGCGCGGGTAAGCGATACCACGCGAGCGTTATGGCTCGGAGGAGCCTTCTCCTGCAAGAAGTTCGCAAACGATTCTGCCACGCGGTCACGGCCAAGCACACGGCGGCAGTTGGCATATACCGTCTGGATGGCCTGCACGATGCGGTTCACGCGCTGGCCTTCCTTGGCGCTTGCAGAGATAATCGGCACGTACTCGAGCATCGGCTCGCGTTCGAGCATTTCCTTCACCATGCGGTCGAAGGACTTTTCCGTCTTGTCCGGATAGATATCCCACTTGTTGAGCACGAGCACCAGGCCCTTGCCCGCCTTGCGGATCTCGGTAATGATGCGGAAGTCCTGCACTTCGAGCCCGCGGGTGCAATCGACCATCAATACGGAGAGGTCGGAGCGGCGGATGCTTTCGAGCGTGCGCATGTTGCTGAAAATTTCGACTTCGTCCTCGACCTTCGCCTTCTTGCGGAGGCCCGCGGTATCGGTCACCACGAACTTCTGGCCATCGACAATAAAGTCACAGTCGATGGAATCGCGGGTCGTACCCGGAATGTCAGAGACCACCGCGCGGTCTTCGTTCAGCAGGCGGTTCAACAGCGTGCTCTTGCCCGCGTTCGGGCGACCGAGAATCGCGAAACGGATGGGGCGTTCTTCCTTGCGTTCGCCACGCACCGGCGTCGGGAGAATGGAGACAACCTCGTCCAGGAGCGAGAGGCAGGCATAGCCCGTGAGCGCACTGATGGTGCGGGGCTGTCCGAAACCGAGCTTGAGGAACTCGTAACTTTCCTGGCGGTCGCCCTGCTGTTCGCTCTTGTTCGCCACAAGAATCACCTTCTTGTCGAGCTTGCGGATAAGGCGTGCAAACTGCTGGTCGAGTTTGGTAATGCCCACGCGGACATCGACCATGAATAGCACGAGGTCGGATTCCTCGACTGCATTGAAAATCTGCGTACGGACGCTATCGGCCAGAACATCGATGGAATCGTCGGGCAAGAAACCGCCCGTATCGACCACCGTGAACTCGTGGCCCTTGTAGTTCGCCGTCTGGTAATGCCTATCGCGCGTAACGCCGTCACGGTCCGAGACGACTGCCGCCCTGCGGCCCAGGATGCGGTTGAATAGCGAGGACTTGCCCACGTTCGGGCGTCCGATAATGCACACGACTGGTAATTTCATCGTGTGTAAATATAGAAAAACATTGGGAGAACGCCTAGAGCGTAAAGCCGCGGCGGAAGTTCTCGATAAGGCAGCAGCTGATGCTCACATCGGTCTCGTATTCGGGAATGTCTTCGCGCTTGACCCACATGGCTTCGGAGAGTTCCTCCTTTTGCATATGGATGGTGTCGTCGCCGTCGAGTTCAGCGGTGAAGCCCGCGATGAGCGAGTCACTGAAAGGCCACGGCTGGCTCCCGAAATAGCGGATATTTTTCACGCGGAGGCCCGCCTCTTCCATGACTTCACGGTGAACCGCCTGTTCAAGGCTCTCGCCCACTTCCACGAAACCCGAGATGAGGAAAAGGCGCGGGTTCGGGTTATCGATGTTGTGAGCCATCAAGAGTTTGTCGCCATTGCGGACGGCCACAATCACGACCGGCGAGATGCGCGGGTACACGGTATTCCTGCATTTAGGACAAACTACCGCGCGTTCCTTTTCGCTACGGGTCATTTCACTTCCGCAACGTCCGCAGAACCTGTTGAGCGATTCCCAGTGAGCGATGTGTGCGGCGGTCGCGCCACCCATGCGCAAGAGCGGGTCGCCCATGTAGCGGTACGTGCGTGCCGGGCAAAGGACATAATCGTCCGACGCGGATTCCACCAGTTCTTTCGAAATGCTTAAATCCGCCAGGAAATACGCCGTATCGTCAATGCTGAAAAGGTAATGGCACGGGATATTCCCTTGTTTGAAGTCTTCTACCCTAGGAATTTCAAAGGAATCGCCGTTCTTTTTGAGAAGGCTCTTGTCCCCGAAAAAAACGACAAGAAAATCCGACGGTTTCGGGCTTTGAACCCGGAACTCGTTTTTTAAAATGTGCGGGGCAATTTCGTGAATCACGGTTTATTCCAGATACGTGTACCCGTAAAGGCCGCCGCGATAGATGTTCAGGAATTCCTTGCCTTCTTGCAGGCTGATCTTCCCTTCCTTCACGGAGCGCGACACCCAGTTTTCCATGGTGCGCACGAGCGCCTTGTCGCTGAAGTTCACGTAGTCGAGCACGTCTTCCACAGATTCGCCGTCAATCACCTTGTCGATTTCGTAGCCGCCCTTGTCGTTGCACACGATGTGGACCGCGTTCGTATCGCCAAAGAGGTTGTGCAGGTCACCGAGGATTTCCTGGTAGGCGCCCACGAGGTAAACTGCGATGTAGTACGGTTCGCCGTTCTTGAGTTCATGCAACGGGAGCGTGCGGCTCACGTCGCCACCACGGACGAACATATCGATTTTTCCGTCGGAGTCGCAAGTGACATCCTGGATAGTCGTCTCGACTGTGGGTTCCTCGTTCAGGCGCTGGATAGGCATGAGCGGGAAAACCTGGTCCACGCCCCAGCTATCCGGCAGGCTCTGGAACAAACTGAAGTTGCAGAAGTACTTCTGCGCGAGCAGGCGCGGGAGTTCACTGAGTTCGTAAGGCGGATGACGCAAGTCCTTCGCGAGCTGGTCGACCTTGCGCACGATGCTCCAGAACAGGCGTTCGCACATGGCGCGCGTCGGCAGGTCGTAATCGCCCACCTTGAAACCATTGAGCACGTCATCGTTCAGCTGGATGGCATCGTGCCAGCTTTCGAGCAGGTTCTTCGGGGTAAGTCCCTTGTAGATGCCGTACAAATCCTTCAATGCGTCGGGAGCGTCGTCGTCAATCTCGTGAGCGTTCTCGTCGAAGAACGCCTGGCCTGCGGTTTCCAGCACGTTGAACACCAGAATGGAATGGTGCGCCGCAAGAGCACGGCCCGATTCCGCAATGATGTTCGGGTGCGGTACGTCCCCGTTTTCGCAGGCTTCGTACATGGCATACACCACGTCGTTCGCGTATTCCTGGATGGAGTAGTTCACCGAGCTCGCGTTGGAACTGCGGGTGCCGTCGTAATCAACGCCAAGGCCGCCGCCCACGTCCACGAATTCAAGGCTCATGCCCATCTTGCGAATCTGCACATAGAACTGCGAAACTTCGCGCAGGCCCGATTTGATGTGGCGGATGTTCGTAATCTGGCTACCCAGGTGGAAGTGGATGAGCTTCATGCAGTCTTCCATCTTCTCCTGCTTGATGTAGTCCAGCGCTTCTAGCAGTTCGGAACTGTTGAGGCCGAACTTGCTGTGGTATCCGCCAGATTCTTCCCACTTGCCGCTGCCGGAGCTTGCCAGCTTGATGCGGATGCCGATGTTCGGGCGCACGCCGATACGGCGGGAAAGTTCCACCACCAGGTGAAGCTCGTTCATCTTCTCGACGACGATGAAAATCTTCTTGCCCATCTTCTGCGCGAGGAGGGCAAGTTCAATAAAGTCCTCGTCCTTGTAGCCGTTGCAGATAATCAGCGAATCCGGGTTGTCCATGTTCGCGAGCACCGCATGCAGTTCCGGCTTGGAACCGGCCTCGAGACCGATGTTGTACTTTTTACCGTGGCTTACGATTTCTTCGAGCACGGCGCGTTGCTGGTTCACCTTGATCGGGAAGATGCTGTAGTAGCTCCCGTTGAAACCGTATTCCTGACGGGACTTGTTAAAGCACTCGTTAATCTTCTCGATGCGGCTGTCCAGGATATCCGGGAAGCGAAGCAGCATCGGAGTGGAGACGTCGCGGAGCGAAAGTTCCTGCACGAGTTCGTACAGGTCGATATCCGGACCGCCTTCCTTGAGCGGATGAACAGTTGCGTGACCCTTCTCGTTGATGTCGAAGAAGTTCACGCCCCAACCCTTGACATTGTACAAGTCACGGGAATCGTCAATGCGCCATTTTTTCATTGCTCTGAGTCTCTCTAGTCAACGAGAACAGGGTTGAAGTTTTCCTTCCACGGGAGGCCGTACTTGGTGAGGGCTTCCATGAACGGATCCGGGTCAAATTCTTCGACGGTGTGCACGCCCGGCTTGTTCCACTTGCCGGTAAGCACCATCATGGCGCCGCACATAGCCGGCACGCCGGTCGTGTAGGCGATAGCCTGGCTGCCGAGTTCCTTGTAGCATTCCTGGTGGTCGCACACGTTGTAGAGGTAGTAGGTCTTCGGCTTGCCGTCCTTGGTACCCTTGAAAATACAACCGATGTTCGTCTTGCCCACAGTGCGGGGGCCGAGGCTTGCCGGGTCCGGAAGGAGAGCCTTCAGGAACTGGATAGGCACGATTTCCTGGCCCTGGAACTTGATGGGCTGCGTGCTGAGCATGCCCACGTCTTCGAGGCAACGCATGTGGTCGAGGTAGCTCTGGCCAAACGTCATGAAGAAGCGGATGCGCTTCACGCCCGGAATGTTCTGGGCGAGCGATTCGATTTCTTCATGATGCAACAGATACATGTCCTTCTTGCCCACTTCGTCGAACACGTATTCGCGCTTGATGCTCATGGCCGGGATTTCGACCCAGTGGCCCTTGCCGTTAGCGTCGGTATCCCAGTAGCTGCCCGGAGCGGAAACTTCGCGCAGGTTGATTTCGGGGTTGAAGTTCGTCGCAAACTTGTAGCCGTGATCGCCGCCATTGCAGTCGAGGATATCGATTTCTTCGATGGTATCGAACTGGTGCTTGAGGGCGTAGGCGCAGTAGGCCTGAGAAACACCCGGGTCAAAGCCGGAACCGAGCAGTGCCGTAAGGCCGGCCTTTTCAAACTTTTCCTTGTAAGCCCACTGCCAGCTGTAGTCGAAGTAGGCGCTGAAGCCCTGTTCCTTGCAGCGCTTGTCGTAGACCTTGCGCCATTCCGGATCGTCGATGTTTTCGGGCTCGTAGTTCGCCGTGTCCATGTAGTTCACGCCGCATTCGAGGCAGGCATCCATGATGGCGAGGTCCTGGTACGGGAGCGCGATGTTCATCACCAGGTCGGGCTTGTATTCCTTGATGAGCTTAGAGACATTTTCGGCCTTGTTCGCATCCACGGCGGCAGTCGTAATGACCGTCTTCGTGTTCGGGCGCAGTTCCTGAGCGAGCTTCTCGCAGTTTTCGCGGTGGCGGCTAGCGATGCAGATTTCGCTGAACACTTCGCTTGCCGTGCAGCACTTCTTGATAGCAACCGTGGCGACAGCGCCACAACCGATAATCAATGCTCTTGCCATTTTTTGTTTATCCTCATTATGGAATTGTTAGCCCCATAAATTTAGAAAAAAAGAAACCCCCGGCCGAAACCGGGGGTAAAAAGGTGCTATTTGGCTCCTAGTAGTTCTCGGCCGTCACTTCGAAGAAGGACTGCGGGTGGGCGCACACCGGGCATGCGGCCGGGGCCTTGGTGCCCACGACGATATGACCGCAGTTGCGGCATTCCCACACCTTGACTTCGCTCTTTTCGAACACGGCGGCGGTTTCCACGTTCTTGAGGAGGGCGCGGTAGCGTTCTTCGTGGCGCTTTTCGATAGCGGCGACCATGCGGAACTTGTTGGCGAGAGCCTTGAAGCCTTCGGCTTCGGCGGTCTTCGCGAAGTCCTCGTACATGTCGGTCCATTCGTAGTTTTCGCCATCGGCGGCGGCCTTCAGGTTTGCAGCGGTATCGCCGAGACCATCGAGTTCCTTGAACCACATCTTGGCGTGTTCCTTCTCGTTATCGGCAGTCTTCAAGAAGATTTCTGCAATCTGTTCGAAGCCTTCCTTCTTGGCGCAGCTTGCGAAGTAGGTGTACTTGTTGCGAGCCTGGGATTCGCCAGCAAAGGCGGCCTGAAGGTTCTTTTCGGTCTGGGTTCCGGCATACTTGTTAGCCATGATGTGTCTCCTTGTGGAATAAACTTTTGTTATCAGGATTCAATATACATTTTTTTAGAAGAAACTTCCCTTGATGCCGACAGCGATGGTCCACTGCTGCAGGATATCGCCCCAGTCGGGAGCGTTCCATTCGCGCATCGGGGATTCGTCGTACTCATCGCTCGGGTCAGCCGCATTCGCCTTATCGTGTATGGGCACGGAGAGCGCGAGGAACACCGGGAAATCCGCATTCGAGAACTCGATACCGTAGGCAAGCGCCACAGACCACGCCTGATGATCGGGGTCGGGGCGCGGGTCATACGTGCCCGCCTTCTCGGAACTAATCCAGGCAACGCCCAGAGGTACAGACAAGTTAACTCCCAGGCTCTGCACGATCCCTGCACGGCCGCGGTAGCCGTAGGCGACAGACGCACCCACGGAAGGCGGAGTGAAGGCACCGAGGTCGTTTTCACCATAGGGCTTAAAGCGATACTCGAAGCGGTCGCCATCGTGCTCGATGTTCTTCCAGTAAGAATCGTTAAACTCGTTCTCGCCCGAAATCAGGTGCATCGCGAACGGGTACGTGAACGTAAGCCCGTAAAGCCAGATTCCCTTGTCGGTATCACGGCTGTAGTCCCAACCGAGCGTGAGCGAATACAGGCCCGAGCCCTTCTGGAAACTTGCCGGCAGAATTTCCTGCGAGGCATCGGTACCGCGCTTGATATCGTACTGGCCAGTAGGAATCGTGAGCGATGCAGAAAGCGACGCCGCTCCCCCACTACCAATCGTCTTGCTAAAGTCAAACGAGATATCGCCAAGCCCGCCGGTACTGCGGTCGGTCGGAGCCTGGTTACTGCGGTACTGGACTTCACCCTGGTGCGACACGAGCGGGACAGAAACTCCGAGCTTCGTAGACCACGTGGGCTTTATCGAGAAATGCGGGGTGAGCGTAAGGCCCGAGAAATTCTGGCCGACGCTGTACTTGGTAAACACTTCCGTTTCCAGGTAGCCACCCGAAACGCCCTGGCCAATCCACTTGATACCATCGCTTGCGCCACCACCGGAACCGCCGGCACCGCACCCGCCGATAGATTCCCAGGGGGTAGCGGGTTCGACCGGAGCGTTGTATGCGGCGAGGAATGCGCAGGTAGCAATGGCCGCGAGAGATGCGACCGCACCGAACTTCTTGCTAGACTTCAATAAGGAATTCTTCATCATCTACCTCACGGAAGTTCCAGCAAATAGCCGTAGTTTGTACCGGTGGCAAGGAACCTGCCATCGGGAGAGCGCCCGCCAATCATAGGAATGGAGGCAATTTCACGAACATCTCCGACCCACTCCACAGCAAGGTCGCTCGGGGCACCCGCCGTCAGGCGGATTTCGCGCATCACCGTGCGGCCCACGGAACCGTCCTGCACGGATTCCTGCGTGAGGTCGTTCTTATTAAGCATCTGCGAGCCCGACGGGAATTCCGTCCACACGACAAAGAGTCTGCCTTCGAACGAGAACCAGTGTGGCTGTGCGGGTTCCGAAATCGAGCTCTGCCCGCGTTCAACTTTCACCGGCGTAGAATTCGAGGAAAGTTCCTGGATGTAGGCTTCCCACGTGAACGGGTTCTCGGTCATGTTATAAACGACAAACTTGCCATCGGGCGAAATCATCGGGGCATCGATACTCCAGCCGGACTTGCCAGAGGGCCTGGCAAGCGTCTTCGCCTTATCCAGCCCGCCGTTTGCAAAGTCCACGAACACAATCTTGTCATCAGCATTCACATAGGTCAGGCGCACCTTGTTCGTGCCAAAGAAACCTTCCACCGTAGAATCCGCGGCATCCTCGTCAATAGAGGCATCCGGCGAGACCCACAGGTGCGGGGATGCTGTCTCGATAATCTTCTTGTCGTAGAACCAGAAGCGCTTGCTATCCGACATGCGCACGGCAAAAATCCCGTAGTCCAGATTCTCGCAGGACTTCTTCCCGTCCTTGTCGTAGGCGCGGAGCGCGACAGCGTAATCGGCATGCGTACTCCATTCCGGATCCTGGAACTGGCATTCGCCCGCAGACGTATCGCGCATCATGTACCAGAGCACCTTGCCCGAAGTATCAGAAATGGTCAGGCGGTCGTGCTGGATCACCCCACTCGTCGTAAAGCCCGAATCCGGCGGAGTCACCTTAAGCGTTCCGCCAAAGTTCAACCAAAGCATCGCAGCGGGATAGTTCACCGTATCCTGGGACACGGAGGGGTTGCAAATCTGCTTCTGCGTGTTCACCGGGAAAACCGTCCCGATATCGGACTTGCCACTGGACGCGGACTCGACCGATTCCGCCTCGAAGGGCTCCGGCGAGTAGCACGCGGCGAGCAGCCCGGCTAGTAGTATTCCAAAGATTCTTTTCATCTACAG
Organism: Fibrobacter succinogenes; assembly: GCA_902800815.1. Classification (GTDB taxonomy): domain Bacteria; phylum Fibrobacterota; class Fibrobacteria; order Fibrobacterales; family Fibrobacteraceae; genus Fibrobacter; species Fibrobacter succinogenes_B. The sequence goes on along the minus strand of CADCGB010000004.1, from coordinate 39,224 downwards.
AGTGACCTTCACCTTCTCGCGCATGGCCATGACCTGCGCCTTGGCTTCTTCCACGGTGTCGCGGCGGGCAAGCAGCACGCCGAGGCGGCGGTGGCCCTTGAGTTCAGGCTTGCCAAACAGGCGGAGCGCCGTATCCGGTTCGGCGAGCACCTCTTCGAGGCCGCCAAACTTCACGTGATCAGAATTTCCGTCCACGACAATTGCCTTCGAGGCGCTCGGGCCGTGGAAAGCGATGTTCGGGATAGGCAGGCCGAGAATGGCGCGTGCATGCAGAGCAAATTCGGAAAGATCCTGCGAAATAAGTGTCACCATGCCGGTATCGTGCGGGCGCGGGGAAACTTCGCTGAAGAGCACCTGGTCCTTGCATACGAACAGTTCCACACCAAAAATGCCGCGGCCACCGAGGGCGTCGGTAATCTTTTTTGCGATGTCCTTCGCCTGTTCCAGGAGTTCGGGCTTCATCGGCTGAGGCTGCCAGGATTCCTGGTAGTCGCCGCCCACCTGATGGTGACCCACCGGTTCAAGGAAGCTGGTTCCGCCCACATGGCGAACCGTAAGCAATGTAATCTCGTAATCGAACGGCACGAAACCTTCCACGATTACGCGGCTGGCATGGCCAGTGCGGCCCTCATGCTGGGAAATGTCCCACGACTTCTGGATGTCGGCCTCCGTCTTGATGACGCTCTGACCGTGGCCCGAAGAACTCATCACCGGCTTCACCACGCAGGGGATGCCGATTTCCTTGACGGCCTTCTGGAAATCCTCGAAGTTGTCGGCGAAGCGGTACGGGCTCGTCTTGAGGCCCAGTTCCTCGGCGGCAAGGCGGCGGATGCCCTCGCGGTTCATCGTGAGCTTGGTGGCCTTCGCGGTCGGGATGACATTGAAGCCTTCCTTCTCAAGTTCCACGAGCGTGTCGGTCGCAATCGCCTCGACCTCGGGAACAATGTAGTCGGGCTTCTCCAGTTCAATCACGCGACGGAGTTCGGCACCGTCGAGCATGTTGATGACGTGGCTACGGTGAGCCACCTGCATGCCCGGGGCGTTGGCGTAACGGTCCACGGCGATAACCTCGACGCCGAGACGCATCATCTCGATGATGACTTCCTTGCCCAGTTCGCCGGCTCCGCAAAACAGCACCTTGGTGGCGCTAGAACTTAGAGGTGTACCGATTTCTGCCATAAAAAACTCCTTGGTTTAGGAATAATATAGTTATAAGTCCGTCAGAATTACGGCCTGCTGCAGGCTTTTGGGCTCTGATTTGCCATATACAGATAGAAATTACAGCGATTCCAAAAAAGTTTCAATACTCTTTGTAAATCCTGAGTCGCACGGCGGATATTCCCGGTTTTACTCCGCATGACAACTCCACCCTTGACCGTGATTTTACGTTGCAGCGGGCCAACGGAAATAGCCTTTAGAACAATGTCTTGACAAACCTTCGCAGGGGCAGTGATTTCATTATACCCTTTCTCGATTTCAGCCGCGATCATGCTTTTAAGATTCAGCACTACAGCACCTCCGCTTCCAGCGCCTTCCTAATCATGTCCGATTTCGGCATTTGCGGTAAATAGTCCTGCACGAGTTGCATATCCAGATTGTCGATTATCTTTCTGTAGCTTAGGATAATTTCTTTGTAGTAGTCGAAGGGCATGCTTGATTTATTGCGAATCAGTTCAAGCAGCATGCGCTCCCTGTTATACATCGTGACCGTCGCACCGTTGAGATTTTCTTGCACCGCACCGAGAAACAGAATATCGCTGTTCTCGAATTTCAACGCGACGCATTTGTCAGAAATTTTCGCTCCCCGCTCGGCAGCCAAGTAGTATTTCTCTGGAACGGAATCTGTCAGGCCGTAATGATAAAAAGCGGTGTTCATCGTAAAAACCGCCCCGGGATATTTTGCGGAAATTAGCGACACCTCGGAAACAAGCTCGCTCTCGGAATAGAACCCTTTCGCAATGCGAAACAAGCGGCCTTCGGCAATGGCCTTTTTTATCAGATATTTCGAGCCGAACATCTCAATGCATTTAGCGAACGTCAGTACCATATTCTTCCCTAATTTCTGTAAAATTTTTATTTTTACAGAATTATAGTAAAAATATACGCTATTTCGCCAAAAATTCAAGGCTATAAGCCCATTTTCACTCATAAAACCTCCTTTGACGGACAAGCGGAAACCGCCAAATAATGAACACTTGTGCACTAAATATAAATTACTAGATGGCGGTTGTCAAGAGGGTTTGACAAATTATTTCAAAAGTCCTTTCTTGAAGGTATCGTAGAACACAAACATTTTCTCTGTCTTGCCGAATTTGACGTGGATATACCTATAATCTTTGGATATCCTATCGACAACGCCTTTGCCTAGTTGCTTGTGTGTAACAATAGAACCTGACTTGATGCGTGAATATAGTGCCCGCCTTTCAGCTGCCATCGCAACTTCAGGTGAGGCATTCTCGCTTTCAGTATAATCCTCGCCATGCTCTACAGCCATCATCGAGCGCTGTTGTCCATAGAAAAGTTCCTCGTACTCCTTGCGACGAAGTACTGTATCAAAACCGCCGACATCGTCTCCGGCGTGGAGGTCAAGGCCGGTATAACTCAGGCTAGAATCTTCGTAACGCTTGAAGCTGAAGATTGCTTCGTTCATCAAGCTGGCGTTGAATACATTGAGCGAACACAGCAATTCAAAATCCTTGACTTCAAGGCCCGTGACCTTCTTGAAAAGTCCCGGTTCTAGCTGAGTAATCACATCTTTTAGGCATCGTTCGCGGTAATCCGTCAGGTACATGAATACGGGAACACGCGTCGCGAACTTGATAAGTTTTTCTTGAATCTGTTTGCGCTTCGCCTTGAATTCTTTTTCTTCTTCGGTAAGTTCCCGTTTCTGCTTTGGCGTCAACGGACCGTCTTTAGTTTTTGCTTTCTTGACTTTCTCCGATTTATTGATAATCGTTTCAATGTCTGAATTAAGACTACGGAACCCTTCAATACGCATCAGAGCTTCCATCGCGTCAGGATTGTCCATCAATCGCTTAAGAGTGTCGTTATCAACATTCACAAGCAATGCAGATTCCCAACGGCGAGCCAAAAGTGTTGCAGAAGTTCCCGACATTGCAATATCGAGAATCGCCTCTGCGTTCAGTTGCATCATGGCGGAGCCGTCATAAGCAAGTACCGGCAGGAACTTAGTGAATTCGGCAACACGCTTTTCTGGGTCCGATTCGTTGATATCAAGTCTTGAGCTATAACTTGAAATCTGCTTCAGCGCTCGGTCTAGCGCAAAGTCAAACACATAGCAGTTTTCCTTGATAATCTGCGGACTACCCTTATCGTCCTTGATTTCCCAAGGAGATTGCACGCGGAATGCCGTCTGGAAATACGTTTCAGGGCTTTTCAGATTACGGAGCATGAATACGCCCGTCCAGGGGCGAACCGTCACACCTGTCGTCAGCTTACCACACGAAAGCGTAATAGTTTTCGAATTGAGCGGATTCGCCATTGCAGCTTGCACTGGTTTGAGAGCCTCTAGGCCAATGCCCGCCTTTGTCCCGGCACATACGATGACTTTATAATCGTGATAGAAGGTATTTTGCCTTTGGTCTATCAGATTCTTCATTGCATCGCATGCGGCTACATCGGGCAAGAACCATAAAGTGTGCGTCAAGATATTCAGCAAACGCGTATCGGAATACGGCATAGGCGGACGTTTGTCTTGTCCGAGTTTCAAGTCATCAACACTGGACGGCAAATAAGAACCACGAATCAAATCGAGCCATTTCTGCACTTCATTTTCGTGCTTAAATTTGGCATCTTCGGCTTTACCTTCCGCCTTGAAGAACTCGTTCAAATCGAATTCGTCAAATTCACCCTGACTTGCAACCTCACGAATGCTTTCAGGAATCTTGTAAGTCATCAGCACCATACGCGGGAGAGCCTTGTATGGATTATTTTTTCCTACCCAGGTTTCTTTGGCGCGCTGTTCATCGGAATATGTCCAGTTAAATATCTGTTCTTCAATGAATTCACCGGAATTAAGTGCACGGAATGGCGTTCCCGAAAGATAGAGATAATACTTTGTCGTTATTGGCAAGAAAGATTCATCCATCGCATTCGCGGCTTCCTTGCGCTGGAATTCTTCTTGGTCAAAATTGACCTCCGCTTCTTCGTCTTGTTTTTCGAAGAGATTCTTCGCATTTTCTCGCCATGCACCAAAGTGGTATTCGTCAAAAATGACTAAATCCCATTTTTCAGAGTGAATAAATTCATTTTTCGCCTTGATACCACCGGCGTCATTACGCCCTAACAGGTCTTGAAACGAACCAAATACTACAATCGGTTTATTCTTGTCCGCTTCTTCAAATTCTTCATCTATAGAAAAATTGATATCCCTAGCGTCTTTATTCGAGATGAATTGCCATCCCTTAAAATCAACATGATGATATAGGTCATCAGCCCAGGCACTTTCCACCGCAGGCTTGAATGTCAGAACCAAGATTCGTTTCAACTTCATCGACTGCGACAATTTATAGGCAGCAAACGTTTTGCCAAAGCGCATCTTTGCATTCCAAAGGAATTTTGGCGAACTCTCGGGCTTTTCCTTCAAAGTCGCCTTAAAGTAGGCGCTCGTTATTTCAACGGCACGTTCCTGCTCCGGGCGCATTTCAAACGTTTCGTTGCGGTCTTCATCAATACGCTTGCCTGTACGGAGTTCCTTGATGGCCGCAAGAACATCTTCTTCTTTACAGAAAAACCACTCGTTACGATCCTTGCCCTGATTCAGCCGAGTAAAACCTCTGCGTTCAAGAATCTTGTGAACTTGTTTATCAGTAAAGCATGAACCATCGGCGCACATTGCCGATTCCTTGAAGAGTATTTTTCCCTCAAGGCCTGCCGTGTGCAGTTGCTCCTTGATTCGGGCTTCGACATTGCGGTCTGTAAAGCCGACCTTGATGTAGCCCCTAAGTTTCTCAACATCGGGGATTGTATAGGCATAGATGGTCGGATTTACTTCGGGACGCTCCCTGAGAAATTCGTCTAACTGAACGGAAGGCATTATTGTTCACCTCCTATTTCCCCTATTCTAGAAGCAATCTATTCCCATTCCCTATCATTAATATTCCATCGTTCTCGTAAAATATCATCTGTATAAGTTTGGTCATATGTACCCAAATCAGGAACAAAACAGAAGTTCTTTTTTGTAACATCTTGAGATACGACTGTTTGTAGCAGGAGAAAACGTACAATTTTCGTAAAAATGTATGACTTGTAATTTAGTGTTTCTGCTTTTGTATCAAATGCACCCGCAACCAGCCAAGACTCAGTACAGCATTCTCCTGGCTTAGCGATTCGAGTATTGCCATCGTAATAAAAACCTACAGGTTTTGAAAAATCTGTCTGACCAGCGATAGGTGATTTCGGAATCAAAAACTTCCATTTATTGAGATAATGCAAGGAATCGTCGACATCCTTTGGCGATGCATAACGCAAGCCAATCTTTTGGATAAAATGACAGGGTATTCCTTTTGAAACAGGTTCATAATTTGTAGGTAAATCAAATGGTTTTCTTGAAGATATTCTTTCATTCAAGAAATCTTCGTTCTGCTCAACAACTTTTTTCACGATACGAACAGCTTTATTCTGCCTTACAAATGTTTCGTACTCATCCAAATACCTAGAAGCCGATTCACTCATTTCGTTCGTTTGATTAACCACTTCGCAACGCCCTTTATTATCTCTATCCCACAAGAAATAACAGGCTCCACCGGCCAAATCTACTCCAGGAAAGACATCCTTAAAATTTTCAAAATCTACAAGCTTTCTTACACTCCGATCATGAAGCATATCTGCACGAAATTCATCAAGTCCTTTACCTCCAGCAAACCAACGAGAAGGAATAATCATCGTCAAAAAGCGTGGCTTCATTTTTTTTGCTTGAAGAACAAATCGCTGATATATCGGTTTTGCACTTTTTCCATTTCCACCATCACTCAACTGATAGGGCGGATTGCTGATGATCACGTCAAACTTCATGTTGAAAATTCCTTCGGGGTTTTCAGTGTGAATCCATTCATAAGCATGCGTTTCAAGAGTATCACCACGGCTATACTGTTCTTCACTTGCTCCGCAATACTTGCACTTGCCATTTACCCAAGTGTGGTTTATCCGTTTGAACCGGATATTTCCTTCGGGATTATCAAATTTTGAAACAGAGTATTCACCGTTTGGCCACTTGGAACAATAGACGCTTCGACGAGACACCAGACTCGTCATTTCGGTAATGGCGATTCCGAACAGCTGGTTGTGGAATATATGGTCAATGGAAATTTGCAATTGATTCATAAACCATTTTTCATCAGGCGAAAGCTTTTGTCCGTTCGCTTTTTTGGCGTTTATTTCTTCTACGGCTTGCTCGTATCCCGGCATTTGATTCGCCAACAAACGCTTTGCAATTTCTCGCAAAAACACACCCGTTTTGCAACAGGGGTCAAGGAACGTTGTCTCGGTACTTTCAAACAGTTCCTGCGGGAGCATATCGAGCATGCGGTTCACCACCTCGGGCGGCGTAAACACTTCGTCGTTGCTCAAGTTTGCAAGGCAACTCAAAACATCGGGATTATGCTTGTTTATCATCTTGCCATAGGCTCCTGTAATCAGAGGTGTACTGTGTCAAAAATTTTCCTTCGTCACTTGGCATGGCAAGTTCAGAACCTTCACCAATGCGCATCAAATCCGCAAAGGTGTAGTCTTTGCGTTGCATAGTGTTGCCCCGCACAAAAGCCCATTCCGAAAACACAATCGGACAATCCGTATCGTTTCCATTTTCATCGACTTTCATCAAAGACAGAGCATTTCCGCAAATGATATTACGCTCCAAAATGAACTGTGCCGACTTTTGCGTATCTTCGTTCAGGTCGCTTTTACAAACAGACTTGTAAGCCTTGTTCCAAATCTTGAAGAGACGGTCGCGACAAGTTTCCGCATTGTCCGCGAGAATATCAACACCATAGATGCTGGATAGAGCCAGGACGGAGTTTCGCTCGAAGTCCAACGGGCTACGGCGGTATTTTTTCTTGACCACATCAAGTTTGCGTTCTAGAATTTTCACGAGAAAGTTGCCCGTTCCACAGGCGGGTTCCAAGAATCGAGAATCAATGCGTTCGGTCTCCTGCTTTACCAAGTCGAGCATTGCGTTCACTTCGCGCTCGGCAGTAAAAACCTCGCCATGAGCGGCGACGCGTTCCTTGGACTTAATCTGCGCCGGATTCTTTTCCGGCTTTGTCTTTTGAACCTTCACAGGACCTCGGGGTTGCTTGCCCCGATTCCCGTGCATTCAAAACCAAACAAAAAAGCGTGGTATCGAATGTACCCACGCTACTGAGGTTCCGCTAAAAACCCGAACGCTACAAGCACAAACGACCCACGCACATGGTGCGTGAGTTGCTTGCCTTATTACATAGCGTTCTTTTGAAATTTAGCGGATTTCAGTAGCTAGAATAAGAGCAATAACTCAAATTTCTATGCGCCCCAAACCGTGAAGCAAGGGGCTATGTCAGTGATAATATATATAAATATGCCTGCTAGAGATTGCCACGACCCTTAAAAGGGCCTCGCAATGACTCAAAAACCCGAATTTAGTCCTTTATGCAGCGAACAGATTGTCCAACGTTGATACCTCCACATGAAGCAAATGCCCCTATATTATCCCCACCTGCAGACAGAGTCATAAGAAACACACATGTACTCCTCTCCTTCTGGCGAATCGTACTCATGAATGTCGTTGTTGAATCTTTACGACGAAGAAGAGTAACATCAAGAGATGCCATATCAAACCCAGCATATCCATTAGGCAATGCACAAAAACCAGCACTATCTGTTCCATTGCCGGTACTACCATCCTCCTTATCGACCCAAAGGTCCTGCGACTTAAGGTATACTGAGGTATTCCCCACAGAATTTATCAGTGTTCGGTATTCTGTGGTATCGGGTATATGCCAGCCTTCCGGACATACACCAAGAACAGGGGAAACTGGCGTACAATCCGCATCGCGTCCACACCCCCTACTATTCTCCGAGAACAGCGCCGCGCTATCCATAGCAGCCGAATAGATATAGTAACGACCATACACTTCACAATTATCAGCACCACAGCCGTTACCATACGTTACAAGGCTGTCCCCAATGCTTATTTTATATTCGTAATTCAGATTTTCCGCCAGCCAAGTCTGGCCACCTATTTTTACCGTCCTATATGCATGGCGGTCTCGTAAATCTACCACCCAACCATAATCTATCTGAGGATTGAAAAACGTATTTCTAGACACAATACCAAGTGTACCCTCGTGACATATAAAATTTCTGCCCTTGTGCCGACTCCACTTATTATTGACCGTTTGCAAGACATCTTCATTATCGGCGTTACAAGATTCTAGAGAAATGACATTTGCAATAAAGTTTTCGATATACTTTTCAAAATTTCCAATTTTCCCGTCTTTATTCCATTTTTCCACGTTTTTGCGGACTGCTCGCAAATCCTGCTCCATAGCCCAATCGGCCATAGCCGCCTTTGTCGAATCGGTAATTACAAAATCCCCGCCATGCAACAAAATAGAAACGGCGAGCAAGGCGGCATCCTCATCGCTTTCGCCAAGGATATCCAGATTTTCAGAGGCATCAAAATCTTTCGCATCTATATAGAACTGTGCAAAAACCTCTGACTGAGCCTGTTTTTTCGCCTGCTTAAACGCCATGCTATCACGAGACACAAGCTGAATCACGCGGTCTAATTCTAGATGCGTTAGTACGTTCACATTAGCCGAGGCTCTTCCGGATAAGTCAACAATCGCTCGCAAGTTGACCGCAGCAGCAGATTCCGTTCCATCAGTCTCATCTAGGTAGCGACCATCGACTTCAAGCATTGCATACTGGCTTGCAAGCTCAATTTGGGTAAGCTTATAACGGCCGTCCTCTATAAATTCACCCAAATAGGCTTTCTGCGTTTTTTTCAGCGTCCGCCCATCGGCTAGTTCGAACACGGCCACTTTAGACGTTTTCAAGAACGGGCCCTTCTGCGCAAAACCTGTAAAAAGATCGAACGATACAGGTTTTTTAGCGGAGTCTATTACCACGGCAGACGTGTCAATAGGTTCACCCAAGTAAACAGTCGTGGAATCAGCACCACAGAACAAGCGCACCGAATTACCATCCAATTTTACCAAGGAACAGCCGCCACCAGCATTACCCTTATCTCCCTTCTCACCCTCATCGCCATGGAGTAGCACACCAACACTATCGCCATCACAGATAATCTTGTACCCACGGTTATCCGACAATTGCTTCGCTTGGCATGTAAAATTTTCACTCTTTAGATAAAGCGAATCATTTGCAGGTACTGCTTCACCAGACCATTCGCCATCAGCACATACACGCGCAACCGGCTCTCCTTTCACAACAACCTGATTGCCCTCATTTTTTTCATTACATTCCGGAAGCTTAGAATCTTCAGCAACAACATCAACGTAATTCAGGTTGGATTGCTGAACCACTTCAGTGGTAGTGTCGTCACCACAAGCAAAAAGAAATGTTAAAACTATGACTAAAGACAGGAATCTCATAAATCAAACCTCATTGCACTAGTCCTTAATGCAGCGAATGAAAAAAAACAAATTTGTAAAATCAGAACGTACGCGCATCTCATCCCCCCTAAACCACAAAAAAGACAGCCCACTCATTCTTGATTTTAAGTCAAATGCCCAAACATCAATTACAGAGCCTAGTTCACCACATTTAACTGCACAACTCCCTGCGGGAATCAACGAAAATCCATATGCATCCGTCGCCGACGCCCAAAGTTCATATCCCTTAGCCTCCAATGCTTTGGGAGTTCTCCCTGTAGCATAGTAAAGGACAAGCCATTCTTTCACTGTTGGTATATGCCAACCTTCCGGACAAATTCCACGAACTGGGTATTTTAAATCTTTTTTGCAGCCACCTGGTTCGGCGCAACTCGCAGCATCGGCCGAATACACTCCAGCACTATCCATAGTTGCACCCCATGTATAAGCGAATCCGCAGGCATCACATGAGTCATGACGGGAAATTCCATACAGGGAATCATTTACCCTATATTCAAAATCAAGATTTTCCGCCATCCACATCTGTGTTTTTATTCCAATAGTCTTGTATGTTTTTCCATCACGCAAATCGACCAGAGTTCCGAAATTCAAATGGTCAAAATCGTACTCCCAGCCCTTATCGGTACACTTGTAATAGGAATATTGACCTTCAAGAATCATGCTGGTATCGCGCAAATAACTCACACAGGCCCTATTCCATTCCATTTCTGATACAGTTTCGTACCTAAGCGTATCTGCATCCCACACAAGGCGTCTCCCCGTTATCAAACCCTTAAGGAATGTTCCATCCTTGGTATTCTTAAAATCCGTGCCCATCGTGTCCTTTTCTATATCTGTCGCAACGCGCCAACCATAGTCATCAGTTTTCGTACAAATAAAACGTTCCGCACTTTTCGTTGTGTCTGAATAAGATGCCGCATAGAAATCCGAATACCTATTCGTCACATTTTTTACCGTTCCTATAGGCACGGAATCACTTCCGCACACACCCAATCCACTTTCCAGCGCAACAAACCGGCGCAAGTAGTTTTCAAATGCAGGCACAGTGGCCGAGATTTCTTCAACATTCTTTCGGATTCCCGGCAGTTCACCATTGGCATCCGCCAAGAGCCCCCAGTCGACAACATATGCCTTGTCCGCATTATTCCTCCATACTCCATCCGCCCCAATCCACAAGATGACGTCTTTCAAGAAATCAACAAATTCAGACTCCTTTTGATTATTCCGCAAGAGAACGCTTATCGCAAGCAAGGAGGCATCTTCTTCCGCATCTCCGAAGATGTTCATATTTTCCGGAGCTTTATCCGCTTTAATCTGGAACGCTCCCATAATTTCCCTGTGAGCCTTGTCCATAGCATTTTGTAGAGAATATCCTTCTTCAGCAACAAGACCCGTCACACGCTCATATTCCAAATGAGTCAATACATTCAAATTCACATTCTTTTGTGACCGCAAATCCACAAGTACGCTAAGTTCAATCGGATCCTCTGATTTTTTCCCTGTAACCTCATTACGGTAATAGCCTTTTGCCTTGACGACAGCGTATTGGCAAGAAAGCTTTACCTTCGGAATTTTATAGAGGCCTTTATCATCTAGGATTTCGCCCTGATAGACTTTACCCGTCTTTTCCAACGAGCACCCGTCAACAAGTTCATACAGAGATACTTCTGCACCCTTTACAAAGGGGCCCTTCTGAACATAACCCACCAACGAATCAAGTGAAACAGGAGCCTTTCCGCATTCAGCATCAGGAGGAACACCCAGATATAGCGTCGTCGAATCCCCACTACAATACACACGAATGGTTGCGCTATCAATCCTTTTCAGCGAGCAATCTGCACCTGCCTCACCCAGTACACCCTTAGGTCCCGTTTCAACATTGAGCAGAACGCCAAGACTATCGCCACCACAAACAATTTTTACGCCCTGCTTGTCAGCGAGCTCCTCCGTATGGCACGAGGCATTTTCTTTTTTCAAATAAACCGTATCTTTGCCAGTTGACGGCATTGACGTCCATTTTTTGCCAACGCAAATGCGGGCATATATTTCGCCCTTTACAAAGGCCTGTTCGCCCTCGTTATCCTTGCCACATTCGGGGAGGTCCGCTTCCGCTGCAAAAATTTCTATATCATCTCGATTCGTTTGCGAAATGATTTCTGTTGTTTCATCGCTACAGGCTATAAAGAAAAGGCACACTGTGATTATTCTATTTATTCTCATAAAGTTTTTCCATCAACACTAATCTTGAATACATCTGACAGAATAACGCACTTGTTCAGAGGTAATTTTAAAAGACACTCGATCCCCCGTTGAAAAAAATACGTAATGAGAATGGTCCAACAAAGAATCATTTTCTCCAGTATACTTTGTTGCACTCCAAAAAAGGGCTTCAGAAGGCCAGTTGGAGCGAAAGACAGTAGGCAACACCGCAAATCCAACACTATCAACCCCACGCTCAGTTAAAAGATTAAAATACACCCATCCCCCTATAGATTTAAGCATCCTACCCGCAGATGCCGCACCACCAACAGCGTCAAACAAAGTATTCCATTCTGTCGTATCCGGTAAATGCCAACCATTAGGACAAACATCATTCACACTGTTTTCATCATATAGACGACCAATCAATTCACAATTTTTCGCTATATCATCATAGCACACTCCTAAATCGGGCATTTTTATGCTATCGGAATAGTTTAAATTTTCCGCCATCCATACCTGACCGCCCACTTTCACAATTCTATAAGCCTTTCGGTCTCTTTCATCAACCATGATATCATATTTTATTCGAGGATTCAAGAAATTTTCCTTAGAAACGTCCCAATTCCACAACAAGCCCCATTCGTTTTCAGAGCAAAAATAGTTGTTTGTCGGAATTACGAGACCCCGCATAGTTGTGGACTGGCGTTCAGGAGTGCAAGGGATTCCATAAGTATCCTTTTCTATATCAAGAGCTTCATGCCAATAGCCACTCCTACATATAAAGCGAAATGTTGTACCGAATTTAGCACTGTTTTCATTACTGACCGCAACAACTTCCCCTTCACGCGCAGCAGAACACGCGCCTACACCAAGTTCCTGATGCCAAAAAAACCTTAACAACTTTTCAAAATCCAATACTGTTTTTGAGGTTTTCCACTTTTCTAGATTCTTGCGAATAGCATCAAATTGCCATGCAAGATCGGCATCAGCAGTGCCATCTGCGACATGCGCCCAGAATGTAGCCCCCACTTCGGTTCCATTATTCACGTCATTAATAATTTTCTGCAACGATTCTAAAAGATTCTTTTCGCCAGAATCAATCAGCAATAAAACAGACAACGCCAACAACGCGGTAGACCCATCTTCTACCTTCGCAAAGACATCCAATGTTTCAAAATTACCAACATCGCTTTCGCCTACACGAATTTCCTTTAAGATTTCTGATCGAGCTTGTTTTTTCGCCTGACTAAATAGGGTTCCTTTATGCACAACGAGATAATTTACACGATCAACTTCCAGATGAGTAAGCACGTTTATGTTTACCGTTTTACGTTCAAGGAGGTTTACCAAGGCATTCAATTCTACCGGTTCACTTGACTTTTCGCCAGTAACCTCGTTAAGGTAATAGCCCTTCGCACTGATTAATGCATACTGGCTCGCCAGTTCCATCTTCGGGAACTTGTAGTTGCCGTTATCATCTAGAATCTCCGTCAAATAGAATTTGCCAGTCTTTTCCAAGGTGCTTCCATCATGAAGTTCGTACAAGGTAACCGTACCGCCCTTCAGGAAGGGGCCCTTTTGCACGATTCCCGTCAAGGAATCAAGCGTAACAGGAATTCTTTCGGCATCAATATTAAGGCTAGTATCCGTTTTCGCTTTCAAATAGACTGTTATCGAATCGTCCCCGCAGAATAGGCGCATCGTAACGCTATCGAGCGGCACCAGCGAACATCCGGTACCGGCATCGCCCTTGTCGCCCTTAGCGCCCGCACCGCCGTTGTGGAGCACACCCACGCTGTCGCCGTCGCAGATGACCTTCACACCCTGCTTGTCGGCCAGTTCCGCCGTGTAGCACGAAATGTCCTTGCTCTTCAGGTAGACCGTGTCCCTGCCCGAGGTAAATGCGGCGGTCCAATCGCCATCGATGCACGTGCGGGCAACGTTTTCGCCCTTCACGAGAACCTGTTCGCCCTCGTTATCTTCGGTGCATTCAGGGAGGACGGATTCTTCGTCAACAATTTCAATGTTGTTCGGGACGGTTTGCGTGACAACTTCGGTGGTGGTGTCGCCACACGCGAGGAGGAGCAACAGAACAAGTGCAAGTACGAGATGTATGGATCCTCGCCAGAGCCTGCCCTGAGCCTGCCGAACGGGCGAGGATGACAAGGCAAATTTGGACTTATTTCTCATAATAAAAACCTCTTTGCGCTAGTCCTTAAGGCAACGGATGACTTGGCCACAAGACCGCCCCCCTCCAGCGGATACGAGTAATCGCCCATCTACACCTCCAATCGATGTTAGAAGCTCAATTATAAACACATTTGTTGCATCGTATTCATATTCAACTTCAACGGAAGTCATCAAAGAAGCATAACCACTATGTTGACCAGTATTATCATTTATAGGCGCATGATCCAAAAAACCATCGGTTGGCCTAAAGAATCCCGACGGCAACACACTAAAGCCCGCACTATCCAAGAGCTCAAAGCTCTCCGATTTTTCATTCATGCCCCAAAGTTCCGATGATCTAAGAATCAGACTAGCCCTTTCGATACCCCCTACCGCATTAAACAAGGTTCGATATTCAGTTGTGTCCGGTAAATGCCAGCCTTCCGGACATATACCGGGAACAGGGTAAATTGGCGTACAGTTCACTCCCCATCCACAGCCCTTACCGTTTTCCGAGAACACCGCAGCGCTATCCATTGCCGCCGCATAAGTATAGAAACGGCCAAACACTTCACAACTATCGGCCCAACACAGGTTTCCATATGTCACAGCCTTACCAGCAGAATTGATTTTGTATTCATAGTTCAGATTTTCCGCCATCCAGGTCTGTTCACCGATTTTCACAGTCCTATATGCATGCTTATCTCTCTGATCTATCATCCAGCCATAAACGACGTCAGGATTAAAGAACGTGTTTTTTGATCCTGTAATATAGGTCCACTCATGACAATAAAATGTTTGCCCTTGATAGAGGCTCCTTTCATTATTCACAACACGCTGTTCTGTTTCGTCGCCACCTCCACAAGGTTTCATCGCGTATACATGCGCGATAAAATTATTGATATACTTTTCAAAATTGCCGACTTTTTCGCCATTATTCCAGCCTTCTACAGATTTGCGAATGATTCGCAAATCTTGATCCATGGCCCAATCAGCCATAGCAGTCTTTATAGAATCCACGACAGAACCATTCCATTCCCCCTCGAATTCCAGCGCATTTGAAATTTCTGTCAAAAGTGACATCAGGCCGCCCTCATTGCGGAAGCCCTGCAATAAAACGGATATGGCCAGCAAAGCCGCATCTGCATCGCCCTTATCAAAAATATTCAGGTTTTCAGAGGCATCAAACCCCACAGAATCAATAAAGAACAGTTTCAAGACCTCTGACTGCGCCTGTTTTTTTGCCCGCTCTACACCCATGCCTTCGTGCGAAACAAGATAACTGGCGCGGTTAAATTCCAGATGAGTCAACACGTTCACATTCGCCGTATCGCGCTCGGCCACATCGACAAGGGCACGGAGGCGGACATCCGACCTAGACGGCGAACCCGTTACCTCATTATTGTACAGCCCTTCAGCAACAACCACGGCATATCGGCTAGACAAGTTAGTCGCAGTCACCTTGAAACAACCGTTATCATCGACCTCGTCCACAAAGTTTACGCCTGTCTGCTTTAGCGACGCACTGTCAGAAACTTCGTATAGGGCAACCGAGGTGCCCTTCAAGAACGGACCCTTCTGTGCACAGCCAAACAAAGTTACACGAGTGGTATCCGGGCGATAAATCAACGCGCTATCGCCCCCACAGGCCAAGCGCACGTAAAGGCTATCGACCCTAGTAAGAGTGCAGCCTGTCCCATCTTCACCCTCTTCACCTTTTTTGCCGGATTCGCCCTTGAACAGGACGCCCACGCTATCGCCGTTGCAGACCACCTTGACGCCGTCGCCACCCGAGATACTCTGCGTATAGCACGGGATATTTTCGTTTTTCAGATTAACAGTGTCCTTACCAGGTTTTATTGCATTGGTCCAGTCGCCATCGACACATATGCGAGCAACGCTTTCGCCCTTCACCATCACCTGCACACCCTCGCTCTCGTCGTTACATTCGGGGAGGTCGGATTCTTCGGCAACAACTTCTATGTTGTCCGGAATCGACTGCGAGATGATTTCGGTGGTATCGTTGCTACAGGCGAGGAGGAACAATAAAACAAAAGCAAGTATAAAATGTATGGATCCTCGCCTGCGCGAGGATGACAATGCGGATTGGAATGCATCGTTTCGCTTAGGATGACTCATATCTCTCATAACATCAACCTCTTCGCGCTAGTCCTTGACGCAGCGGATGGGGGCCGCGCCAAAAAAATCAGACCAATCTTTCCGAACATGAGGAGCATTTATAGAGAATAATAATGCTAGATGATAATCTACTACGGCCCAAAAAATAGATTTGTCCACATCCTTAAATTTCATATTTTCTTGAGTGGCATCAACTAAGTACCCTGTAGGAATCAATGTTATGCCCAAAATATTCCATGGAATAAGAGCCTCGTACGGATAATCAGACAAGAAAAACCAATCTATAAATTCCACCATATGCCAACCATCCGGACATATACCACGAAAAGGCAGGACCTTAGCTTCACATGATTTAAGATTTCCGCACCCTCGCCCGTCTTCAGAAAATACTGCCGCACTATCGTACACAGCGCCAACCATATAATAGCGACCATATACTTTACAGTCTTCCGTATTACAAAAATTCCCATACGACACCAGACTATCTCCCTCAACATCCTCAATTTTATACTCAAAATTCAAATTTTCCGCCATCCATGTTCTTTTATAAGCATAAATCGAACTTGGCGTCCATTTTGGCATCCATGTTTCGTCTACAATCTGTACAGTTTTGTACACATGCCTATCGCGCACATCATACAGCCATCCATATTCTATTTCGGGATTGAAATACGTATTTTCGGACGTTATTCCAAACATACCCTCATAGCAAAGGAGGTTTCGTAAATAATACACACTTGATTCCTTTTTGACAGTCTGCAGTTCTTTATCATTCGCCTCACCACAAGGTTCAATTGAATACGCCTTTGCAACAAACTGTTCAATATTTCTTTCAAATTTTCCAGCGTTCTTGTAAAAATTTTCGTTGCCCTTAAGTTCACGAATCATTCTAGACCCTTGAAGCATAGCTCCATCGGCCATCGTCACCTTCAACGAGTCCGCCCTTGCACCTTCCCACTTGCCCTCGACTTTCAACGCCGTTGATATTTCCGTCAAAAGTGCTTGCACTTCACTTTCACTGCGCCCACCCTGCAACAAAACGGATATTGCCAGCAACGTGGCATCGGCTTCCGTATCACCAAAAATATCCAGACCTTCAGGATTATCAACGCCCTCCACATCCATATAGAACGCCTTCATGATTTCGGACTGAACCAGCCTTTTCGCCTGCTTGACAGTCTTGCCCTCATGGGTTACCAGGTAATTTACGCGGTCAAATTCCAGATGCGTCAGCACATTTACTTTCGGGCTCCTTTGCTCCAGCAGATTCACCAAGGCATACAGTTCTACAGGAGCTTTAGATTTTCGCCCAGTGACCTCGTTACGGTAAAAGCCCTTCACCTTAATAATTGCATACTGGCTAGAAAGTTTCACTTTTGAAAGCTTAAATCGTCCTTCGTCATCAACAACTTCGCCTTTGATGGACCTTCCCGTTTTTTCCAGCGTAATGCCGTCCTTGAGTTCAAACAGGTCAACCATCGCGCCTTTCATAAACGGGCCCTTCTGGGCAAAACCCATCAACAAGTCAAATGACACCGGAACAGTTTCCGCGGCTACTTTGGCAGCAGAATCCGCATCAAGGGCAGGCGACGGGGATTTAAGATAGTACATTGTAGAATCGCTTTCGCAATACAGCCGAATTGAAGCACTATCTACCCTTTCCAGCGAACAGCCTACACCGGCATTGCCCTTGCTACCCTTCGCGCCAGCCTCAGCATTGAGCAGGACACCCACACTATCACCGTAGCAGACGATCTTTACTCCACGCTTGCCGGCAAGTTCTTCCGTGTGGCACGACAAACTGTCCTTTTTCACGGATGCCGTGTCATTTGTGTATTTGATTATCTTGGTCCACTCGCCACCAACGCATGTGCGGGCATACGACTCCCCCTTTACCATGACCTGTTCGCCTTCGCCATCTTCGGTGCATTCTGGCAGGTCAGATTCTTCAGCGACAACGTCTATATTGTCTGGAACAGATTGCGAGACGATTTCGGAGGTGCCGTTGCTACAGGCGGCAAGGAGAAGGAGAAAAAGAAAAATCGCAATCACTTTCATAGCGCAACACTCACCTATTTTTAACGCACCTAATGGAAGCACCCCAAACTTTAGGCATATACTTCTCCAATACGTCCACATTCTCACTTCTTAACCGTACCATTTTTGTAGTGCTACCAGAACCATCGATTGCACTCCAAAAACTTGCATCTATCTGATATGCCATATATTTATCGTCTTCCTTGTAGCCTCCAGGATATCCATTAAAGCCTACACTATCAGAACCATTAACATCAGTGCTAATGCCGTCAACAAGCCAGCCACTTCGAGATTTAAGCGCATAACCTGCTTTATCTTTCCCTCCAACAGATTCAAATAAATCATACCAGTCATCTTTACTGGGCAAATGCCAACCATCAGGACAAATTCCCTGTTCATTTTTTGAAAATGTACATTGTTCTTCGCCATATCCACATTTTTGCGGATTATCCAAGTCTGTAGCCAATTTAACCGAATCAATCGCAGCGGCCCAAGTGTACAAGGGGCCTGTTTTCTCACAATTTGCCAAATCGTCATCATAGCAGAACGTTTTCCCCTTAAGGCTAGGTGTATTCACACTATCGGCATACCTCAAGTTTTCCGCCATCCAAATCGCGTAATAAGCATAGTAGAACATTAATATCGCCACATATTCATAAATATTAGAATCTCTCGCATCTATAAAACAGTACTTACTACTCAATCCATTACTCGCGCACTTGCGACGTTTTTCTTCGGTCTTGCCCACACACCTATTTTGCAATTCACTGATACAGCCCCAACTTACATCTTCTTCCAAAGAATCCGCATACCGGATTTCATCAGAATCCCACAGAAGTTGATGACGTGTAACTGTACCAACAACGGTCACCCCCGTTTTGTTGTTCTTGAACGCCATCCCCATCGTATCTTTTTCGATATCCATTGCAAAACGCCATTTGGTACTATCGGCATCCATACAGAGGAACCTGTTCTTTCTGCCCGCACTTAACGTATCGCTATATGTGCGTGCATAATACTTGGAATACCCGTTACTTACATGCTTTACCGCATTCTGTGGCACGGAGTCACTTCCGCACACACCGAGCCCCAGCTCAATATTCCAAAAGTAACGCAAGTATTTCTCGAAATAGGGAACCTTTGCAGAAAGGCCACTTTCAATCATATTGCTACGGTAAAAGGCATATGCCCCCATAAAATCGGGGAATATCGTCTCTTCAGCCACTTTGGCCTTATACAGGGAATCTGTCCAAGCCCCGTTTTTCGCGACATCGTCAGCCATTCCGGCAATGAGCTCAGGAATAGTCTTATCAGAAATATTCTGTAACAAGATTGACATGGCTAGCAGTGAGGCTTCGGCATCCGTCTCACCAAGTACATTCAGACCTTCAAAAGGCGTATTGAACCCGGTCGTGTCAATATGGAAAATGTCAAGAACTTCCTTCTTGGCCCGGGCCTTAGCAGACTGAACATTCAATTGCTTATGCTGTACCAGATTTTTCACGCGACCAGCCTCTAGGTGTGTAAACAGGTTTATATTCGCCGTTTTCCGTTCAAGGAGGTCAACCAGGGCATTCATCTCAACAGGCTCCATGGATTTTGCACCCGTTGACAGTTCCTGGTAATAGCCATTCGCATGGATTAGCACATACTGGCTAGAAAGTTCCATCTTCGGGAACTTGTAATACCCGCTATCGTTCAGGATTTCGCACGAATAGGTCTTGCCGGTCTTTTCCAAGGTGTAGCCATCATAAAGTTCATACAAAGTAACTTTGCCGCCCTTCAGGAAGGGCCCCTTTTGCGCGAACCCCGTCAGGGAATCCACCGTTATCGGAACCTGTTCCGGGTCCTTGGTGGTATCCACGACAGCCTTGGGCTTTTCGCCTAGATATATGGAAGTAGAATCTGCACCGCAGAACAGGCGCACCGTTACGCTATCGAGCTGCACCAGCGAACATCCGGCACCAGCATAGCCCTTATCGCCCTGAGCGCCCGTACCGCCGTTGAGGAGCACGCCCACGCTGTCGCCGTTACAGACGACCTTCACTCCCTGCTTATCGGCAAGTTCCTTCGTGTAGCAGGTGATTTTCTCGCTTTTTAGGTAGATTGTGTCCCTGCCCGGGGTAAACGCGGCGGTCCATTCGTCATCAATGCACGTGCGGGCGGTGTTTTCGCCCTTCACGAGAACCTGTTCGCCCTCGTTATCTTCGGTGCATTCGGGGAGGTCGGATTCCTCGGCAACAATTTCGATGTTGTTCGGGACGGTTTGCGAGACGACTTCGGTGGTGTCATCGCCACACGCGAGGAGGAGCAATAGAACAAGTGCAAGTACGAGATGTATGGATCCTCGCCAGAGTCTGCCCTGAGCCTGCCGAACGGGCGAGGATGACAAGGCAAGGGATGGCAGCAGCAATTTACTCCTCAGCAACATGTCTCCAAGCTCCTGTCACTCTCTAGAACTTCGTGTCAACCGGGTTAAAGGTGAACTTTACGCCGGAACGTATCCAGCCATCGTACCCGTCGTCGCCTTTTTCGTGCGCGAGGTTCTCGTACTTGCGGAATCCGCCACCTACGTAGAACCCGAACCAGTCGTTCACCTTCATTTTGTATAGGGCGTCTATCAGGTACTGGGCCTCTTCCACGCCGGAAGGTGAAGTGTCGCCGCCGGCGAGCGCCACATTGTAGTCGGTATACATTTCCTTGTCGCCCTGGCGCAGCCATGCAAGCGTGAGTGCTAGCGAGTGCTTGCCATACTGCCAGCCAAAATCGAACCACACGTCAAGTGCGTCCGCACCGCGACGGTAGCCTATCGGGTAATCCACAAAGTAGGCATCGGCATAATCGGGGTCGTCCTGCTCGCGGAAGTTGCTGCGGTAGTTGCGGCGGCTCGTGTACTTGAGGAGCGGGAGTTTGCTGTTGCCAGCCACGGGGTCGGTGCGCACCACGTCGAGGCGCCAGTTGAACTTACCGTAGAGTGCAGTCGAGAGTTCGTGATAGTAGCCCACCAGGTAGTTGATCACGGAGCGGCTCGTGCCCTTGTCATCGTCCTCGCCCACCGGGCTGTTGATGTCTTCCATGTTGACCTGGCTGTAGAACCTAGCACCGTTGCTGGTCTTGTAACCGAGTTCCACGGAGGTCGCCGCGGAGGTATAGCCGGTAGCGTAGTTGTCGTGCCAGTAGATGAACGGACTCATGGAGCGGAATTCCGGAGCCTTGCCGCCTATCATGCTCTGTTCGGCAACGTATATCCAGAGTTTTTCGGTCTCGACACCGAACTTGTGGAACATGAACGTCTTGATGTTGTCGGTGTAGGTGCGGTTGCGCTGGTTTGCCACCTGGTTGTCGCGCTCGGTACACTTTTGCGCGTAGGCCTCGGTACCCACGGGCGGGCATCCGGTATCGTGGTTCATCACGTCGCCGTACAGCCAGGCATTGAGGGAACTGAACAAAAAGTCGTAGCGGAACATGCCTGCGGCAAATTTCCAGCGCAGGCCATCGTGGTAAGGAGCGCCACCCACCAGGATGTCGTTCTTGGAAACCATCAGGTCGTCAAGTGCAAAGCGCCCGAACTGCACGTAGCCCACGGGGTTTTCCCATACGGCGTAGGCGTTGTTCGGAACGTTTATGTCGAGTTCACTCGGGTCGTACGTGAAATTCTTGTGAAGGTCGTCCTGATACCAGGCCTCAAGATCGCGGCGGAGCGGGGCTTCCAGGAGCACGTGGAAACTCTTGTAGCCCGCACGGAAACTGAGGGTGAAGAACGGGTCGAGGTGGTCCTCGTAACTGCGGGCGTTATTGAGCGGAATCTGGAGACCGCGCCAGTTGCCCCCGAACCAGTCGGCGGTATCTACCGCGAAGAAGGGGTCAGTCGGGCCGCCGTTGAGCCCGAAGTTGAAGTCGGTACCTATCTGGAAATAGCCCGTCTCGCCCGCCTGCGGGGGCGCCGGGTACGCAAAGCACACGGCCGCAAACGCGAGCACGCCAAAAACGAGGGTGTGAATACAGTTCCTCATGTTAAGCAAGATAGTAAATAAAAAAAGGAGATCCCCGGCCAAGCCGGGGATGACATAAAAAACGAGCAATACAGCCGCAAACGGGACGCCCGTGAGCCACAAGCGGCACGGCGCAAGCGTGCCGTGGTGGCGACCTTTGACCACTTGGCACTTCAGTGCCTATGTGGGCATGGCCACCTTTAGGTGGGAGCGAGCGCAGACCGGAGGAATCTTTCCCCAGATGTAGCGCGAGCGGTCGCAAAAAGGACTACCCAGGCAGGGAGACCCAGGTAGTCCCTTGTGTGTTGTGGGGACGTGCGCAAAGCGCACACCCTGTGTGTGTGTTATCTTCTTATTAGAAGTCCTTTCAGTGGCATCTTAGAAGATGTCGCTCAGGGCGTTTCCGCGCAAGAAAGCAGGCACGTCGTAGTCGACGCCGCTAGCCTTCTTGATGGAACCGGGATCATCCTGCACCGTCTTGGAAGCAACGGTAGTCGCAAGAGCTTCCTGACGCATGTAGGTCGGGGTCTCGAGAGAGTTGGCATCCATCGGCATCGGCTTTGCCGCAACTTCATGAACGCCGTTCATGTCGTCGGTATCGGCAATTTCAGAGAATTCCTGGGTATCGTGCAGAGAAGCGTTCGGGGTACCGAGCACCACTTCTTCGGCCGGGGCAGTCGCCGAGAAAGTCGGGGCAGCAAAGCCGAGCGACTTGTCCATGGCGGGCATGGCAACCGTACCGTGAGCGATGGCGGCGAAGTTGAACGCCGTCGGGCGCGGAGTGGCCTTCACCGGCTGCGGAGCAACCGGAGCCTGCTGAACCGGAGCGGGCTGCACGGGGGCAGCGGGCTGCTGGAACACGGCGGCGGCACCGAGGGTGTTCACCAGGTCCTGCGTGCTGGGCTTTGCGGCCTCTGCGGGGGCAGCGGGAGCAATGGTAGAGCCACCGCAACCGGTAGCGATGATGGTGATGCACACCTTGTCGCCAAGTTCCGGGAGCAGGATATCGCCCATGATGATGTTCGGGTCATTCTTGTCGCTGACCGCTTCGTGGATGTGTTCCATGGCCTCGTTGTATTCGAGCATGGAGAAGCTTTCGCCATGAGAGACGTTCACGAGAACGCCGGTAGCGCCATCCACATTGATGTCTTCGAGGAGCGGAGAAGAGAGTGCCATGTCCGTTGCACGAACGCCACGGCCTTCACCTTCGGCGATGCCCGTACCCATGAGAGCGGAGCCACCGTTGGTCATGACAGTCTTGATGTCGGCAAAGTCCACATGGATGAGGCCATGACGGAACATGATGTCGCAGATGCTGCGCACGGCGTTGCCGAGGATTTCGTCAGTGAGCTTGAAGGCGCCATCGAGAGTGAGGGCCTTGTCGGTGTTCTGCACGACGTTCATCAGCTTCTCGTTGTCGACAACGATCATGGTATCGACGGAATTGCGGAGGTTCGCAATGCCTTCGGAAGCGAGAGTGCCACGGCGCTTGCCTTCGAACTTGAACGGCTTGGTGACCACGGCGACCGTGAGGATGCCCATTTCACGAGCAACATTACCCACGACCGGAGCGGCACCCGTACCGGTACCACCGCCCATGCCAGCGGTAATGAAAATCATGTCGGCGCCCTTCATGGCTTCCTTGATTTCCTCGACGTTCTCTTCGGCAGCCTTGCGGCCAACTTCGGGCTTCATGCCGGCACCGAGAGCCTTCGTGAGCTTCTTGCCAATCTGGATCTTATGATCGGCAAGGCTCAGTTCGAGCGCCTTGGCATCGGTATTCACCGCGTAGTATTCCACGCCGGCAATCTTCATGCCGACCATGCGGTTAACAGTGTTTCCGCCGGCGCCACCTACGCCGAACACCTTCACCTTTGCGTTGTTGAGGGTGGATTCGTCCATCTCGATGTGTGATGTGATTTCACTCATGGTTTATTCTCCCTGTGATTGAGTGTTTGTTGTTTTAGTTAAAAATACGTGCGAACCATGTCCTTGAACCATTGGATTCCCTTCTTTACGGAAACAGTCAACTGTGCTCCTGTATCGTGCTTCTTGTTCGCGCTCTGCTGGCGTGCAGCATAGTGCAAGAGGCCGATGCCGGTTGCATAGGACGGCTTATGGAACGCTTCCTGGATACCGCTCGTACCCTTCGGGTAACCGATGCGGACCGGTTTCTTGAATACCTTCTCGGCAATCTCGTCGATGCCCTCGAGAGCACAGCAACCGCCGGTAAGCACGATGCCACCGTTGATGAGGCCGTCAATCTTGTGGGTTTCGAGATTATCCTTAATAATCTTGAATATTTCTGCCACGCGGGCAGTAATCACCTTAGCAAGGAGTTCGCGGGAGCACTGCACGTCGCCACGATCGCCGACACCCGGAACCGGGAACGTCTCGTCTTCGAGGAGGTTGTTCAACTTGCAGGTACCGTACTTCTTCTTTATTTCTTCTGCCTTCGAGAGCGATATAGGCACCTTGAGGCACTTGCTGATGTCACTGGTAATCTTGTTGCCAGCGAGGTCGAGCGAGGCCGTGTAGCGGACCGATTCCCCGACGAACACGGCGATATCGGCAGAACCCGCGCCAATATCTACCAGGGCAACGCCCAGTTCCTTTTCATCGGGAGTCAGGACCGCATATGCGGCAGCAAGAGGTTCGAGCACGAATTCCACCGTGTGGAGGCCAGCGCTGCGCACGCACTTGTCAAGATTCTGGATGGCATTGAGCCTCGAGGTGACCACCTGCACTTCCACGCCCAAGCGACGGCCATTGAGGCCCTTCGGATTGCGGATGCCCGGCTGGTCATCGAGCGTGTACTCGCCCGGGAACACGTGAATGATCTGACCCGCGTTCTCGGGAATGGTGCTCGCCTGGTCCTTCACGGTTTCGATATCCTGGCTACGGACTTCTCCGGTCGGGAGCGTAATGAGGCCCCTGTAGTTGAATGAGGACACGTGCTTCCCGGCAATGCCCACGTAAACATCGTGGACATCCACGCCCGCGGTCGATTCGAGCGTCTGCGCAGCCTTCTTCAGAGTCTCGACAACAGTGTCGAACTCGTCGGAGTTCTTCAGCGGGAAATCCCCGCATTCGAGCACGCGCACGGAAGATCCATTCGCCACGCCGACGAATAGATTGATTTTAGAGGCACCGATGTCCAGACCGAACAGCAAGTCCTCTTTCCTTATTTCATTTTTGGGTTCATCCATTGACACACCTCTTATCAAAGTTCCTTACATAGGCAAAGCCAATAAAACGGAGATCTACTTCGCCTGCACAGCGCAAATCCTGCGGGAATCCTGCCTTGACCATGTCGTAGAGGGCGAACATGTCGCGGTTCCATCCCGATTGAGGATACAGTACATGAAAATCAACATCGCGGAAAAACACTTCAAAGGCAAGCTTCTCGGCGGACCAGCCCACCTGCGAAACGAGCGAATACTGCCTAGGGTCAAGTTTCTGCATTTCGTACAGGAACCTGCTTATCGGGCGGACATCCTCGATAGAGCCCTGCTCCACAATCGGGAGGCGCAGCGCAGTCGATGTCGAGAGCGGCAGCGGGAGCCCCCTTTCGGAATAGACGGTCGCCTTCCCGTTCTCGAAATACGATGCCACCGGCTTCGATTCCTCGAGCAAGATGGACATCGACGACGGGAAATGCTTCTTGACCTCTACAGAGCGGATGAGCGGAGAGCGCATGAGCATCTTCTCGATAGAGTCCGGAACGACTTCCGACATGAGCATGCCCGGCTCCACCTGCGCGTTCTGGATAACGTCTTCCCAGGTAAGCATGCGGTTACCCTCGATATCGATATACTTCAGGTGTCGAAGCTCGAGCGGGTTAAAGCGCTGCACGTAGAAGCGGTTCTGCCATAGAGCGACACCTGCAACCACGATCAGGATGCAGAAAATCCAGCCACAACGCTTGAACCAGCGTAAAGCACCCTTGAACCCGCGCTTGATCTTCTCCTTGCGGGCCTGCTTACGCTTGCTCTCGTTATAGCCTATGCGACGGCCTAGAAATGTCGTCCCGGATTCGCTCAAATACATTCCTCCAAGATACGGGTCCCGAGTTTATAGATATTGCCAGCACCCATCAGCACCACCACGTCGCCCGGGCGGAGTTCCTCTTTCAGGATGGGCAAAATGTTCATCTGGTCGCCCACAAAGCGTGCATTGCGGTGGCCACGGTCACTCGCGCTGTTTGCAACGAGCGCGCCGGTAACGCCTTCAATCGGGCGTTCACGTGCGGGGTAAATGTCGGCAACAAGGAGCACGTCGCAGTTCGCGAACGCCATACCGAAGGCCTCGTGCTGGTCGCGGGTACGGCTGAACAGGTGCGGCTGGAAGGCCACCACGATACGCTTGTCCGGGAATGCCTCGCGGAACCCGAGAAGGGTTGCGGTCGCTTCCGTCGGGTGGTGCGCGTAGTCGTTGAACACCATAACGCCCTTCTTCTCGCCCATGAATTCAAATCGGCGGGTAACGCCCTGGAATTCTGCGCATGCCTTGCGCGCGATATCGGGAGAAATGCCTTCCTCGTTCGCGAGCGCCACGGCGGCAGTCGCATTGAGCACATTGTGGCGTCCCGGAATCTGGAGCCTGAATTCGCCGAGGCTATCGCCATCGTTCAGGATGTCGAATACCGGGTAACCCTTCTCAAAACGAAGGTTATCGATGCGGTACTTTGCCTGACGGCTAAAACCGTAGGTAATCACGGGCTTGCGCACGCGCGAAAGGATTGCCTGCACGTTCGGATCGTCAAGGCAGAGGATTGCCTGCCCGTAGAAAGGAATCTTGTTCACGAACTGCACGAATGCATCCTTGATATCCTCGATGTTCTCGTAGGTATCGAGATGGTCGGCATCGATATTCGTGACAATCGCCGAAGAGGGCATCATCGAAAGGAAACTGCGGTCAAACTCGTCGCTTTCGGCAATCAGGTAGTCGCCGCGGCCCACCTTGGCGCCACTGCCCTTGCCCTTCACCACGCCGCCCACGATAATGGTCGGGTCGAGGCCGGCCTCTTCCCAAATCTGGCCCACGATGGAGGTGGTGGTCGTCTTGCCGTGCGTACCCGCAATCGAGAGCGTGTACTTGAGGCGCATAAGTTCGCCGAGCATCTCGGCACGGCGAATCACCGGAATACGGCGGTTGCGCGCTTCCACGAGTTCGGGGTTATCGTGCGGGACTGCTGAAGAATAAACGACCAGGTCCGCATTTTCAACATTCTTCGCCTCGTGCTTGGGGGCAATCGTAATCCCGAGCCCCTTCAGGTACTCGATGACCGGACTCTCGCCCGTATCGGAACCGCTCACCACGAACCCATTGTCGTGAAGCACTTCCGCGATGCCGGACATACCGGCGCCACCGATGCCAACAAAGTGCAGTTTACGGACACGCTTACAATCATTAATCTGCATTATGCATTTTCCTTTTCCATGATGACTGCCGCAATGCGGTCTGCAGCATCGGGCATTCCAAGGCCCTTCGCCGCAGTGGCCATCTTTTCAAGCTTTTCTTCGTCAGAGAGGAGCGAAAGCGTCTTGTTCCAAAGATCGTTCGGGTCACTATCGAGTTCCACGAGAGCGGCACCCGCCTTCTCGACCACACGGGCATTGTGTTCCTGGTGATTCGCAGTCGCGTGCGGGAACGGCAACAGGATAGAGGGCTTGCCGAAGGCAAGGATTTCGGCGAGCGCCGATGCACCTGCACGGCTGATAATCAGGTCCGCATGGCTCATGTAGGAATAGATACCGTCGAGGAACCCGCGAATCGCTACGTTCGGGACTTCCCCGACGCGGCCGCTGATTGCTTCCACATTCTTCACGCCCACCTGCCACACGACATTCACGTCATTGCGAGCGGCAATATCCTTGATGCTTTCTTCAATCTTGTTGTTGATGCCTACGGCACCCTGCGAACCGCCTACGATAAACACGGCCTTCTTGCCTTCTGCAAATTCGGCCGGGCGCGGGAGAGCACCCGCATCGGGGAGCTTGCGAACCGGGTTACCGAACACCATGCACTTTTCTGCGGGGAAGAACTTCGCCGCATCATCGGAGGTCACAAAAATCGTCTTCGCGTAACGGGAGCCCACCTTGTTCGCGATGCCCGCAACCGCATTCTGTTCCTGCAGGTACACGGGAATGCCGAGGGAACCTGCCGCAAGCACAATCGGGAGCGACACGTAACCGCCGGTAGCGACAACCACATCGGGCTTTACCTTCTTGAGCACACTCTTTGCACGCACAAGCGACTTGGAAAGCTTGAACGGGAGGGCAAGATTCTTGAGGAACGGGCCACGGTGCAGCGGTTCTGCCGTAATGTACTCGTAAGGCCAGTTCTTTGCCACAAGGCGTTCCTCCATAGAATCCTTACGGCCTGCAAACGTGATGTCTTCGACACCCATCTTCTTTAGACTCTCGGCAATGGCGACTGCCGGGAAAATGTGGCCACCCGTGCCACCGCATACAAACAGGAACTTTTTCATGTTTCAGCCCTCGTTATATTAAATCCACCTATGGTGTAGGTATCCGTGTTGATGCCGCCCATATAGGGTTCGGTCAACTTCTTGCCGGTACCCGCCTTCGAAATGTTCAAGAGAATCCCGATAAACAATCCAGCGACAATAAGGTTCGTACCGCCGTAACTTATGAACGGCAGCGGCTGCCCCGTCGTTGGCATCAGGCCCGTACTCACGCACACATGCACCAGGAAATTGAAGAAAAGCGAAACCGTAAGCGCCACCGCCAGGTACTTGCCAAAACGCGTCGTAGAATTTCTCGCAATCTCGAAACCCTGGTAGAAAAGGATGCTGAAGGCGGCAAGCACGGCCAGCGTACCCACGACACCGAATTCCTCACCCACCACGCTATACACGACATCCTTGTGGGCCTCGGGCAAGTACCCCAGCTTATGAGCGCTGTTACCGACACCCGTACCCAAGATTCCGCCATTACCCAGCGCTTCAAGGGATTGCTGCGTCTGATACATCTTTTTCTTGACAAGTTCGGTCTGCATCGCAGGGTCTCCCGACGAGTAGAACGCATCAAACCTGTCCTTGACGTGCTGATATATGGGCTTATCATTCTTCCCCAAAAGCCCCTTAATAAGTTCCTTCAGTAGAATCAGGATAGTACCTGCACCAGCGACACTGCCGTAAGTCTTGAGCATGTGCTTGAAATTCGCACCCGCCACCAGGAGCATTATCGTAAAGATTCCACCAAACATGCCGACCATCGAGAAGTTCGGTTGCATGGCAAGCAGGATCGCGGCTATCACGAACGGAATACCCGGCTGTACAATACTGCACTTGAATGACTTGATTTCGGTACCGGCATCGGAAAGTTTTGTCGCCACCATCAGGATAAAGCCGAACTTGAGGATTTCGGAGGGCTGGATGCCACAGATCCAGCGATTCGCACCATTGATAGTCGGGCCAAACAGGACCGCGGCAAGCGTCAGGGCGCATCCGACAATAAATACCGGGCGGGCAGCCTTTTTCCAGATAGAATAATCCACCCGGGATGCAATAAACATGGCGACAAACGCAATAAGCACCTTACTGCAGTGAGCCTTCAGATAGAATTCGGGATCCCCGTACTTCTTTATTGCAGCAGGGGCAGACGCAGTATAAACGACAGCAACGCCGAACAGTATCAACAGGATTGTTGACACCAACAGCAGCTTGTTTACGCCTATGGACTGGTTGTTATTCATTGCTATCTAAAGTCTCTTTACCTACAGTTACTAGTCCTTCGAAACCGGAGAAAGTTTCGTGAGCGCATCCACGACCTGCTCCATGTGCATTCCGCGGCTACCCTTCACCAAGACGACATCGCCTCCAGACACGACATCGCCCAGAAATTCAATCACTTCCTGCACGGAATCGAAGTGATAGGCCTGCGTCATGCCCGAGGCTCGAGCGCCCTTCACGAATTCCTGTGCATCCTTGCCTACCGCAAGAAGGAGGTCAAAGTTCATCTCGGGCACGAGGGAGCCGATTTCCTTGTGCAAATCCTTGCTCGCCTTGCCCAGCTCGAGCATGTCGCCGAGAACCGCGATGCGGCTCCCGCGGATATCCATATTGCCGATGGTCTGGAGCGCCATGCGGGTAGAAGAGGGATTCGCATTGTAGCAGTCAGACACAATCTTGAAGCCGGCCGCCTTACGGATTTCCATGCGCATGTTGGTCGCACGGAAGTTCGCGAGGGCTCGCGCAATAGTGGCACGCGGCACGCGGAAGGCGTCGCCCACAGCGATGGCTGCAAGCGAGTTATAAAGGTTGTGCGTGCCCGGCACGTTCAGCACAAAGTGCGTACGCCCGATGTAGAAGTCGGCACAGGCGTTCTCGTTCCATGTCAACTTTTCGGGTTTGATGATGCCACGGCGCATGCCGAAGGTCACCACGTTCATGTTCCTCGTCTTGCGAACCTTGCAAAGGCGCGGGTCGTCCGCATTCACGATAAGCGTGCCGCCCACCTTCAGGCCGTCCTTGATGGTAATCTTTTCCTTGAACACGCCGTCAAGGTCACCAAGACGCTCAAGGTGCGAGGCTCCAATGTTCGTAATCACCGCCACATCGGGTTCCACCGCCATGGAAAGCGGGCGAATTTCGTTGGGGCCACTCGTGCCCATCTCGACGACGGCCGCCTCGTGGCTATGCTTCAGCTGGAACAGCGTCATCGGGACACCGATATGGTTGTTGAAGTTGCCCTGCGTAGCGTGCGTATTGTATTTCGCCGAAAGAACGGCCTTCACCATTTCCTTCGTGGTGGTCTTGCCGTTACTGCCGGTAATGGCCACCTTCTTCACCTTGAAGAGGCGCTGATAGCCCTTGGCGAGTTTGAGAAGCGCCTTGGTGGTATCGTCCACCGGGGCGTACATCGTGATCGTGTTCTGGTCTACGGATTCCTTGTTTACTACGCTCATCAGCGCTCCATCCTTTTCCATTTGAGGAACAAACTTGTGGGCATCGAAACGCGTGCCCTTTATAGGCCAGAACACCACGCCCTTGGCCTTCTCGCGTGAATCCAGGCAAAGATTCACCTTTCGTTTCAGAGTGCGGGCCGGGATACCGACTGCATCGGTCTCCAGGATTTCCAGCATCTGTTGCACTGTCAAATCAAGTTTCAGCATTCTTCCATCGCCTTCACCGCCTGTTCGCGGTCGTCAAAATGGTGTTTTGTCTTACCGACAATCTGGTAGTCCTCGTGCCCCTTGCCCGCAATCACGAGCCAGTCGCCATCCTTCAGGGCGGCACATGCCTTGCGAATCGCCTCGGCACGGTCAGGGACCACCTCAAACTTTTCCGTCTTCATTCCGGCACGAACATCCTCGATAATCGTAAGCGGGTCTTCCGTGCGCGGGTTATCAGAGGTGAGCCAGGCCTTGTCGGCAAGCGTCTCGGCAATATGCCCCATAATCGGGCGCTTGGTGCGGTCACGGTCACCACCGCAGCCGAATACGGTCGAAAGCGTACCGCGGCAGAGGCTACGAGCCGTATTCAGCACGCGTTCAAGGGCATCGGGCGTGTGGGCGTAATCCACAATCACGTGGCGGCCACCCTTGTTCCAAACCTTCTCGAAACGACCCGGCACGCGCACGCTCGCAATCGCCGCGCGCATAGCGAGTTCCGGAATCCCGATGGCATTCGCCCAGGCGAGTACCAGCAATACGTTATCCACATTGAACTCGCCACAGAGCGGCGTTTCCAACTTTTCCTTCGCAATCATCGGGAGCAGCATCTCGAGGCCTTCCTCGGTGCTCTTCACCGCACCTTCGGGCTTCACGTCGGCCTTTGCATTCCCGAGGCGCGACACGGCAACCACCTTGCGGCCAGCGGCCTTCAGTTCGTCAAAAATCTTTTCGCCATGGGCATCATCGATATTCAGCACCGCAACGCCATCTTCTGCGAGGTACTTCGTGAACAAAAGCTTCTTTGCCTCGAAGTAGTTCTCCATCGTCTTGTGGTAATCGAGATGGTCCTGCGTGAGGTTGCTGAACAAGGCGCTCCTGAAACTGATTCCGGCAACGCGTCCCTGGTGCAGGGAATGGCTAGAGGCTTCCATTACCAGGTCGGAGCAGCCCGCCGCCACGGCCTTCGCGGCAAAGGCGAACAGGTCCAGGAGCCCGGGTGTCGTAAGCGTCGCCACCACGGAAGTATCGCCAATCTTGTTCTTGATGGTCCCGAGGAGGGCGGTCTTCTTGCCCGAAGACTCGAGCATCGCGTTCATCAGGAATGCGCTCGTCGTCTTACCGTTCGTACCGGTAACGGCGTGGCAGGCCAGTTTTGCGAACGGGTCCTTGTAGAAAATCCTTGCAGCCTCGAGGCGCGCCGCCTTGACGTCAGATACCTGAATCCAGCGGGAGGTAAGCCCCTCGGGTGCAGCCTGCTCGCTCACCACGGCGACAGCGCCCGCGGCAACGGCATTGCGCGCAAATTCCTCGAATCCTTCTGTCGAAAGCGAGAAGAACAAGTCGCCAGACTTTGCGCGGCGGGAATCGTCGCACAGGCCCTTCACAGACAAGTTCTGCATCAATCCTTCCGAAATCATCAGCCTCTCTCCTTGAGCGTCAACTTGCAAATGGTCCCCTTATGGAGTTCTTCCTCGGGCTTCGGGGACTGCGCCACTACGCGGCCCTTGCCTTCGTATTCCACATTCACACGTATGTTGCCCATAATTTCCATAGCATCGCGAAGCGAAAGCCCGTTCAGGTCCGGCATCTTGGATGCCGACACGTTCCCGAGCGAAAGCACAATGCCCGCCTCGCCCGTACCATCCATATTCTGCGACATCACGCGGTTCCCCTCGCCCACGAAGGTAACCTTGCAGCCCTTGTCATCGGCAAGCTTCTGCGCGCCATCGGCGGTCATGCCCATAAATTCCACATCGCAGGGGTTCTGCGGCTTGACCTGCGCCAGGTTATGCGAAAGCGGCGAGGTTTCCGGATTGTAGTAGATGCCTTCCATGATCCGGCGGAAAATCGGGCCAGCGGTAAGGCCACCCACGTGCTTGCCCTGCGGGTCATCAACCAGCACCAGGCATACGTAGCGCGTATCTTCCACAGGGGCAAGGCCAATGAACGATGCCACCTGATGGTCGCGGTCATACTTCTGCGTTTCCTGGTTAAACTTTTCTGCCGTACCCGTCTTGCCGCCGAACAGCACATCGGGAATCTTCTTCGAAACCACCTTCTTCGCCGTACCGCTGTTCACCACGCGGTAAAGCATTGAACGGATAGTCGATGCAGTGCTTTCAGAAATCACGCGACGCACGGGAGTCGGCTGCCTTTTCTCGATAACACTATCCTGAGCATCACGCCATTCACGCACAATCATGGGCTCCATCAATACACCGCCATTCGCGACCGCCGCATAGGCCATCGCCATCTGAATCGGCGTCACGGAAACCGCGTGGCCAAAGCCCATCGTCTTCAGCGTACGGTCATCGCGCTTGAGTTCATAGGGCTTGAGCAGGCGACCATTTTCTTCGCCGGCAAAGAACTCCGACGTGGGCATACCGAAACCGAAACTGCGCGCCATGTGGTAAAGCTTATCCGCACCCACCTCGTCAGCAATCTTTGCAAACACGATGTTCGAGGACTGCACCATCGCCTCACTCATGTCCATGTCGCCGTAGATATGCGTATCGCAGATCTTTTCCGATTTCGGGTTCCATTTCCAGCACTTGCCCTCGTTCTCGTAAACGCGAGTCGGGTCAACCACCTTGTTCTCGATTGCGGCAGCGGCGGTAATCACCTTGAAAGTAGAACCCGGTTCGTACGACATGGAGACGATATCGTTTTTCGACATGCGACCAACGCCCTGCGTCTTGGAGTTCGGATCGAACGTCGGGTAGCTCGCCATCGCAAGGATTTCGCCCGTGTAGGGTTCCACCACGACCGCACTAGCACTCTTCGCATCAAATTCGGCAACGCCTTCCTTCAGCGCCTTCTCAACAATTTCCTGAATGTTCTTGTCTATAGTCAGCACAAGGCTCATGCCCGGCTCAGCCTTCGCCACATCGCGAGAACGCGTGTAGAGGTCCTTGACTCCGACCCTGAGGCCGCTAACGCCCCTCAACTTTTCGTCGAAGGTGAGTTCAAGGCCCATGCTGCCCTTTCCATCATGGCCGACCTTCCCAATGAGCTGGCTTGCAAGCTTGCCCTGCAAGAACAGGCGGCTATAGTTGTTCGCCGTGTCGCTGACATTATCCGCAAACACGTTCCCGTTACGGTCCAGAATACGGCCACGGTCGGCATGCACGTCCTTCGTGCTGACCACCATGCTTTCTGTCTTGGTCTGGTAAACTTCGCGGTTCACCACCTGAATGCTAATCGTCTGCCAAGCAAGGATAGCGATGAGGCTCATCAGGAGCCACTTGATAAAGGCGAGCGGTTCTATCTGGACCCTGTTATTCACCGGCCCCTCCTTCGCCCATGACCTTTACCGGCACGGCATTCAGCCCAAGTCCTGCGACTTCGGCAAAGTCCCTCAAGCGTTCCAGCGAAGAATACTGGTTCACCTTGAGCTTCAACTGCAGTATATCGCTTTCCAGAACAGTAGTCTCGTTCGCGAGCCTGCTATATTCCTTGTAGAGCGCGTTAATCTTGTTCTGCAAGTAAAGGGGCGTCATGATACCGATCACGATAGCGAACGCGGCGAGCACGACGATCAAAGCGATCATCTTGTTCGTCTTCAGTACAGGCATTTTCTCAGTTTCGCTCATACCCGTTCGTATACCCTTAGTTTCGCAGAGCGAGCCCTGCTGTTCCTTGCAATTTCTTCATTCGTCGGCAGAATCGGCTTGCGATTCACCTTACGCAGGCGCTGGTGATTGCCTCCGCACATGCACACAGGCATATGTTCGGGGCAAATACAGGCCTTCTCAAACTTCGCGGCAGTTTCCTTCACGCAGCGGTCTTCCACCGAGTGGTAGCTCATCACCACCAGGCGACCACCCACCTTGAGGCAATCCACCGCGGCACTCAGGCTATCCTCAATTTCCTTGAGTTCGCCGTTCACTTCCATGCGGATAGCCTGAAATACGCGTGCCAAGAGGCCGTTCACCTCGCGCTTCTTGTCGGGGAATACCGATTCCACCACAGCCTTCATGTCGGAGGGAAGCACCTCGCGACCTTCGGCACCAACCGCGGCAACACTCTCCACAATGCGGGTTGCAAGCTTGAACGCGCGATCCATATCGGCATTCTTGCGGAGCGCCTCGGCCAACGTCTCGGCTTCGACATTCTTGAGCCATTCCTGCGCAGACACGCCCTCACGGCGGTCCATGCGGAGGTCGAGCGGGTTATTACCCACAAAGGTGAACCCGCGCTTGGAATCGTCTACCTGGTGGCTGCTGATGCCGAGATCGTAGAGAATCCCGTCGAGAGTATTCGGCGCAATTTCGTTCTTCAGTTCACCGAAGCGCACCGGGTGCACAATAAACTTGCACTTGACACCCGCAAGGCGCTTGGTCGCAAACGCAACAGCTTCCTCGTCACGGTCAAATGCGTGGAGCGTTCCGTCTTCATTTAATTTGTTTGCAATCGCGTAGGAATGTCCGCCACCGCCAAGAGTGCAGTCGCCATAAGTACCGTTAGGCTTAATATTCAAGCCATCAAGGCATTCGGCGAGCATCACGGGGTCGTGATAGAACACGCCATCGGTAGCGCCCGCAAGCGCAGCAGAATATTCGTTTGTATGTAAATTAGTTTGTCTGAGGTCAGCGTTTGCCATCAAGACCTCCCGACGAACCGATTAGGCGGAACATTTCGTCGAACGACTTCTGGGCAGCATCGGATTCGATGTTGCTCTTGCTTTCGTATCGTTCGGGGTTCCACAATTCCAGAGAGCGTCCACGACCAGGAGTGTAAACCACTTCCGTCGTGAGACCCGCATATTCCAGCAATTTCTTGGGAATAAGAATGCGGTTCTGGCCATCCATTTCTACTAGGCTGGCATCGAGCTGTTTCCGGAATTCATCGGCTCGAGGGCGATCATAGAACGCATCGAGTTCGGACATGAATTTAGCGTACTCAGGCAGCATGTACAACCGGAGGGTGTGGTCCGAGTCGCGAGCGACTACGAACTCAGTCCCTTCGGAAGCCCACAGCTGGCGACGGAGTTCCCTAGGGAAGGAAGACCTTCCCTTTCCGTCAATCGCCGTCTTGGCGCTGCCTATGAAATAGCCTAAATCCATTTGATTCCTTGACACACTTTGCCACAACACTTATAACACGTGGTAAAATTAAACATTTTCTACCACCGCAGCAACACAAAATGGAAAATGACGCCCATTTCAGGGTACGATTCGAAAAAACTTACAGAAAGCATACCTCGTACCGAGGTCCGATTTCGTTTTAGTACTCAGATGTGCATTATCAAATAAAAAAAGAACCGCAACACTTTAATGTTGCGGCGCAGTTGTCAATAAGTCGGCCGAAGTCGGTAAGTGGGCAGAAGCCTAGTTTTTGACACAGCGGATCGGAATCCCGAAACCGGCAGCCTTTCCAGCGAAACTTATATCACTGTAATTGTCTATAGCGAAATGATAATAACCCATGAAGTGATCCGAGGTGCTCGTCCAAGCGAATGCGGATGCATCTACCCAACTGAACACACCCGTTTCCCAACCAGCGCCAAGCCCATCATCGTAGCCACGGACCCCGCTTGGAATGAACGACATTCCTGTCGCATTGTCGCCTTCAAACGAATATTGGTTCTTCTTCCACCCGTCTACAGAAATCAGGGATTTCTCTTCGTACTTGATAAGTTTTTGGAATTCACTCATACTTGGAACATGGAAACCTTCAGGGCAAATTCCCGGATTGGCTGCAACGGCATTACCATGGTAATAGCGGCCGAATTCATCACATTCACCATCCTTTTCGGAAAGGCACCAACTCTGGATTTTTGTATTCTCCGGCACATAGCGCAGATTTTCGGCAATCCACATTTGATCGTCCAGGACTAAAGTCTTGTAATACCTTCCATCGCGGGAATCCTTGATACAACCATATTCAACATCAGGGTTGAGGTATTTCCAGTTCTCGCGAGTAGCAGATTCGCACCCTTCGGCAACCGTTAGCGTAAGATCCGCCTTGGAACTGGACGAAGGAACTTCTGCTTCGCTAGAGGAAGAAACTATGGTGTACGCCTCCCCTTTAACGCAGCGAACGAACGCACCAAAGGTCTTATTGAAAATAGCAATGTAGGAGGTATATCCAAAATCGTCATTTTCGAAGGTAACCATCCAGGCGTAGCTGGGAATATTTACAGTCGATTCATTGGCAATCCATAGACCGGCCACAGAATCAATACCAACAAAGGTTCCCGTGGTATCGAAAAAGCCACCTTGGCCCCTGTTGAGTTTCTTTATCAAATCATCTTCTTCAGGTATATCCATTTCTTCTTCAAGCGTATCTCTTATATCTCCCACTATATTAAATAGTTCAGCCAACTCATCATAAGTGACAATATGCGTTCCTTCGGGGCATATACCCTGATGAGGTTCTACCAGTTCTCCATACCTCTTGAAGTTGTAGGATTCATCTATGGCCAAGGCCGCAGCCCACGTATACAGGCGTCCGTAACGTTCACAATTTTCTTCCAAGTCGTCGTAACAGCGGCTGCCTTCTACAGGGATATTTAGGTTTTTGGTCGCAAACTCATAGGGGCCGATCTGCACAAACTCCATATCATCGATAGTAAAGGGTTTAGACGAACTACTGGATTCTGCAAGACTGCTGCTTGACACGTCCGAAGATGACGATACGCTACTAGACGAGACCGAAGAACAGGACCCTGCACCTTCGGGCATTGCGCTACTAAGGGGCTGTTGTTCCGGGTCTTGCACATCGCTACTGCTCAGCACGTCTTCAGGCGAAGATTCCTTCCCTTCCGAGGGTGAGATAGAGTCGCTGCCATCGTCGCCACAGGCATCAAGAAATGCCACGATGAACACAAACAGCACAAGATATGCAAACTTTTTCATAAAAACCTCCTTCCTATACAATACTAATATAGCAATTGGAGACGAAAAAAAGAACGGCTCCATACAAATTCGAATTTATCAAACTAAATTTTGACTACGCTATGAAAAAAATCAAGCTTACCAAACTGAAGATCAAGATTATCGCGATAGTCCTGCTGTACCCTACCCTAGTCATAGGGCACAACATCTATTTTGATGAAACTACGCTCTTCGGCATGCTGGCGCTGCCCTCTACTATCTGGTTCGGCCTTGCCATTTTCATCATGTGCGATGCCGGAGCGCTCCCGCCCGGAGTCAAGCCATACGAATATGTCGTCGAGGACGATTTCGACAAGGCGCTAAAGAGCATGAAAAAGAATAAGGAAAAGGACAACAAGCCCCAAAAAAATACCACGGGCTAGATAAGTGACGGCACAGAACAAACTAACCATATAAAAATCCCGCCAGTGAATTCCGGCGGGATTTTCATGTCAAAAGAACAAGAATTTAGATCAAGCCTTCAAAGAAGTTGTTTCCCTTGTCATCCACGAGGATGAATGCGGGGAAGTC
Organism: Fibrobacter succinogenes; assembly: GCA_902800815.1. Classification (GTDB taxonomy): domain Bacteria; phylum Fibrobacterota; class Fibrobacteria; order Fibrobacterales; family Fibrobacteraceae; genus Fibrobacter; species Fibrobacter succinogenes_B. The sequence goes on along the minus strand of CADCGB010000004.1, from coordinate 500 downwards.
CTTGATGGTGATCTTGCGGATGGCTTCCATGCCGAGTTCCGGGAAGGCCACGATGTCGTTGGACAGAATGTTCTGTTCAGCGAGGATGGCTGCCGGACCACCGATGGAACCAAGGAAGAATCCACCGTACTTCTTGCAGGCGTCGGTCACGTCCTGAGAGCGGTTGCCCTTAGCGACCATGATCATCGAAGCGCCCTTGCTCTGGAAGCGCATCACGTACGGGTCCATGCGGTTAGCCGTCGTCGGGCCGAAGCTACCCGTCGGCATGCCTGCCGGGGTCTTTGCCGGACCGGCGTAGTAAATCGGGTGGTCAGAAACAACCTTGAGCACGGTCTTTTCTTCGTCCGTGAGTTCTTCACCGCGTTCCTGCTTGTCGAAGATTTCGGCAATCTTCGCGTGTGCCATGTCGCGGGCCACAATCATCGTGCCCTTGAGGGAGAGGCGCGTCTTCACCGGATACTTGGTGAGGTCGGCGAGCACTTCCTTCATCGGACGGTCAA
>CADCGB010000003.1 GCA_902800815.1 Fibrobacter succinogenes | reverse complement strand
CATGCTGGTCGTAGAGTCGTCATCCATGAAATGGATATCGTTGCCTAGTACGGCGTTTATCTTGCTGGCACTCTTGTTGTTCACCTGATACGCAAACCAAGCCAGTTCGCTCGGGCTTGTGATAACGTAATATTCAACACCATTTATTTCCCTTGATGACGGCATTGACGTGGAGCCGTCCCAGTCTTCGGCAAAAGCCGTGCTGAATAGCCCTGCCAGCAGGCAGAGGATGATTGCCTTGAAAGCCGAGAAGCGGCTCGGATGGGAGGGGCGGGTCTGGGTGGTCATAGGCGGCTCCTTGAGTTGGTTACTCCTAAATATATATTATCATTGGCACTTTGTAAAAAAAACTATACAATTTGTACCTTTTAGTCCTTTTTGCGCACAAAAAATCCCGCCTTAACCGGCGGGATCTTTGAAACGTTATGTTCGCGGGCTTATGCCGTCGCGTGCTTGTTCATCTTTTTCTTGATCTTGCTCGCGCCCTTCTTCGCCTTGTGGAATATGGCGTTCGGGAGCCAGAAGAACGTGGGCACGAGGTACATCGTGAGGATTGCCGACACGAGGAGGCCACCCACGGATGCGATACCCATCGGCTGCGTCATGGCGGCCACGTTACCACCGAGCGCGAATGCGAGCGGCAACTGTGCCACGATGGACGCAAACGTTGCAAGCACAATCGGCTGGAACTTGTTCTTTGCGGCAGTCATCATTGCCGAACGCCTTCCCATGGCACCGCTTCGCAGCAGCCTGTTCGATTCGTCAAGCAATAGAATTGCGTTGTTCACCACCACACCGATAAGCATCACTATGGCCATGAGGGCAATCATCGAGAGCGCCTTGCCGGTAAAGACGAGGGCGAGCAACACGCCGATGGCGCCCATCGGGATGGTCATCATGATAATGAATGGCTGCGCGAAACTTTCGAGGAGCGCGATGAGCAAAATGTAGGTGAGGAGGATAGCCATGACGATGGCCACCTTGAATTCCGCCACCATGTCGTTCTGCATGTCGGCCTGTGCACCGAAACTGAAGGTAATGCCTTCGGGAAGTTCGCTCTTCATGCTTTCGGCGAGTGCGCCCACCTTGCCCATGATTTCACCGGTAGTGTGGCCGGGCAAGAGGTTCATGGAAACGTCGACACGGGTACGCTTGCGCTTGCGGTCGATTCGGGTCGGGCCCGCACCGTCTTCGATGTAGAAGAGTTCGCTTGCGTTCAGGTAACCCTTCGGGGTCATAATCGGCAGGTTCTCGATGTCGGTATGGCTCTGGCGGTCCTTTTCCATCATGCGCACGTACACGTCGTATTCTTCACCGTCTTCGGTATATTGCCCCGCTTCGTAGCCGCTCACCGCGATGTAGTTGTAGGTGGCGACGGTCTGGAGCGTAACGCCGTAGTCGGCGAGTGCCTGGCGGTTCGGAATGAGGCGAATTTCGGGCTTACCCGCTTCGTAACTCGTCTTGAGGTCAACAATGCCGCTGATGGAATCCTTGATGCGGTCCATAATCAGGTTGGACGCCTTCACGACGGAATCCGCATGCAGGCCGTTCACTTCGAGCACCACGTCGCCCGCGGAGTTGTTGTTCATTTCGGAAGCGGAAGCAGACTTGATGGAAATGTAGGCGTCGGGGATGTCGGCGAGGTAGGGGCGCAGGGAATCGACAATCTGGTCGGTGCTGCGTGTACGGCCTTCCCAGTCCTTCAAGAGCTTCACGCGCATCGTTGCCTGGTTGACCGTCGTCATGCCGTTGGAACCACCGACGTTCATGCTGTAGTGCACAATTTCGGGGACGCCCTTGATGCGGCTTTCGATGATTTGAGCAATGCTGTCGGTCGTTTCGATGTTGGTACCCACGGGCATTTCGAGCTTGACGCTGATCATGCCCTGGTCCTGCTTCGGCATAATTTCGACCGTGAGGGCGTTCTTGGCAAGGAAGCCGACGACAGCGATTGTGCCCACGAGAGCGAGGACCTGGAAAATCACGCCCGGAATGGAGAGGCAGAACGAAAGCGTCTTGAGGTAGATGAAGCGGACGCCGTTCAGGACCTTCGGGAAGATGCCCAGCGCGCTTGCGATAATGCCGGGCTTTTCTTCGATGATGTTCCCGAATTCATCCTTCTTCTTGCCCTTGAACAGGTAGGCGGCCATGAGCGGTGTCAGCGTGAAGGTCACGAGGAGCGACACGAACGTGGCGAACACCATGGTAAGGCCGAAGGTACGGAAGAAGATACCGGCGATGGACTTCATGAATGCGATAGGCACGAACACGCAAACGTTGGTGAGTGTCGATGCCATAATGGCGACCATGATTTCGGAGGTGCCCTTGTAGGCGGCTTCCTTGGGTTCAAGCCCGAGTTTCAGCTTTTCGTTGATGTTCTCGAGCACCACGATGGAGTTCGTGACGAGCAAGCCCACCGATGAAGAAAGTGCCATCAAGGACATCATGTTGATGCCGAAGCCCGCGAAGTACATGAGGGTAAAAGCACCGATCACGGAGATAGGCATCGTGAGGGCTGCGATAATCATCGTCGAGAACTTGCCGAGGAACAGAAGCAGGAGGCCTGCGGTAAGCGCGATGGCGATGATGATGTTCTGGATAACGTTGTCGATAGATTCGCTCACGGCTTCGGACTTGTCGTACACCAGGTGCAGTTCGAATCCTTCGGGGAGAGTCTTCTGGATTTCGTTCATGCGCTTGATGACGCCTTCGGAAACCTTCACCACGTTCGCATCGGAACGCTTCTTGATATCGAGCGACACGGAGTTGTGCCCGTTGAAGCGCGATGCGGAAGTGATGGTCTCGATGGTATCCTTCACGACTGCGATTTCGCTAAGCTTGATAACGCCCTTCGCCGTCGGAATATCCATGTTGCGGATTTCGTCGAGGGTCTGGAACTTGCCCGAAGTACGCACGCTCGTGTTCTTGTGCTTGCCGATAACTTCACCGATAGGGAAGTTGATGTTCGACTGCCCGAAGAGCCCCATGATGGTAGCAATATCGACATTGCGGTCGAGCATCTTGTCCTTGTCAATCTCGATGGAAATCTGGCGAGTAGTACCACCGAACACATCGACGCTAGCCACGCCGGAAACTGCGGTAAAGAGCGGCTCGATATCGTCTTCCACCTTCTGGCGGAGTTCCGTGGAGTTGAGCGGTCCGGTAAACGAGATGGACATGATGGCGGCGCCGTTGATATCGACCTTCGCGATAATCGGGGCCTGCACGGCATCGGGGAAGTTTACCGATGCAAGGTCAATCTTGGAACGCACGTCGTTTGCGGCCACGTCCACGTTGATGCCCATGTTGAACATGGCGACGAGAATGCCGTAGTTCTCAAGGCATATGGACTGCACGTAGTCGATACCGTCAACAAGTTCCACCTGGTCTTCGATGGGCTTGATGATGGTGGACTCGATTTCTTCGGGGTTTGCACCCTGGTAGATGATGGTTGCGGTGACCACGGGGACGTCGAATTTCGGCATCAGGTCGACCACCATCATGCTGTAGGTGTAGAGACCGAAAACCACCACGGTCAAGATGACCATGAGCATGGTAATCGGTTTGTAGATACTGGCCTTAATCATTCAGCAACACTCCCTTATTCGACAATCAGGACCTTGTCGCCGTCGCTCATGCGGTTCTGGCCTTCCACCATGACGGTCTCGTTGTCTTCCAGGCCTTCGGTAATCTGGATGTCGTCCTTGGTCTGCACGCCGAGTTTCACAATCTTGCGGCGGGCCTTGCCTTCGTTGTCGACAGTCCATACGGCGTTCACGCCATTGCGGTAGACAATCGCCTCGTTCGGGATAACGATGCCGCTCACTTCGCGTGCGTCGAGTTCCGCGGTCACGTACATGCCGGGGAGGAGCTTCTTGTGCTTGTTGTCGAAGGTGACTTCCACCGGGAAGAATCGGGTCTGCGGGTTGGCGGCGAGCGGGATAAGCGTCACCTTGCCCTTGATCTTTTCGCCGGCGACGGTGACCGTTGCGGTAGCGCCCTTCTTGAAGTAACCGATGTCGTTACTCGTGACGTTCAGCTTGAGGATAACCTGGTTGAGCTTCGCGATGGTGCAGAACACGCCGCCAAGTCCCGGAGTCTGGCCCACCTTGTAGTTGAGCTCGGTCACCACGCCTGCAGCCGGTGCGAGAATCTTTGTGGCGCGGCGGGCGGTCTCGAGGTTCATCTTGGCAATCTTCAGCTGCATCTCTTGCGTGTCCATGTCCTGCTGGCTGATACCGCCCTTGGCATGGAGTTCACGCATGCGCTCGGTCGCCTTCTCGAGGAGGGCCACCTGTTCTTGCGCCTGCTGGTACTGCGTGTTGTCGCCGGTAAAGATGTATTCGGCGAGCACCTGGTCTTTTTGCACGGAGGAACCCACCTGCACGTTAATCTTTGCGAGCGGGTCGCTCATCTTGGAGATGGCGTAGGACTGCTGCATGCCTTCGATGGAACCGCTGAACTTGCGGACATCGCTGAGTTTTGCCGCGGTTGCCTTCACGACGCGTGCGGGCTTGCCCTTTTCCTTCTGGATTTCCTCGATAGTGGTGGGCTTTGCTTCGGCTTTTTCGTCTTTCTTGAGATCGCAGCCGACAAGAAGAAGCGAAATGGCTGAAAGGGTGATGACTGTTTTCGTGATCTTGTTCATATTCTGCTTCCTATTAATATTCTCCGGTGGCCTGCAGGAGGGCGTTGTATGCCTTGTTCCATTCGACGATGGAATTCATGTAGTCGAGCTTTGCGGTGCGCAGGCTGTTTTCTGCCGTCAGGAGGTTCAGCTGCGTTTCGCGCCCGAGCTTGTAGGCGTCGTTCGTGAGGTCGTAATTCTTCTGCGCCAAGTCAACCTGGCGCTTTGCAATTTCAATCTGGCTGTTCGCGTCTTCGAGCGTGTTCGCGCAGGATTCAATCTGCATGCGGAACCCGCGCTCGGCGGTTTCCTTCTGGATTTGCGTGCTGCGGAGGCTCGATTTTGCCTGCGTGACGCTTTCGCGGGTCTTCATGCCGTTGAAGAGGTTCATCGTGACATTCAGTGCCACGTACTTGTTGAGCTTGTCCCACTTGGGGGCGTCCCAGTCAAAGAAGTCGTTCTTGTTGTTCGCGTACTTGATGCCGCCAAGGAGCACGACTGTCGGCTTGTAGCCGCCTTCCTCGATTTCGATGTTCAGGGTCTTCATGTTCTCGGTTTCTTCGAGCATCACGAGTTCCCTGCGGCGCTTTTTCACGTTCGCCATGCTGGTATCGGGGTAGGTGTAGCCTGCCGCGGGGTCGCGCAGATCGCCCTGGAACTGCACGTCGCTTTCCCATTCGAGGCCCATGGTGTTCAGGAGGGCGTTACGGGCGAGGATGCGCTTCTTTTCGGTGCTTGCAATCTTGGAGTTCAGCTGGTCCATCGAAAGCTGCACGCGGATGAGGTCAAGTTCCGTGGCAAGCCCGCTCTTGAGAGACTGTTCCACGAAGTTCAGGTTTTCCTGGAGCATGTCCTTGGAGGCGTACATGATGCTGATTGCGGAATCGAGATAGATGAGCTGGTCAAATGCGTTCGCGACATCGTAGCGGACCTGGGCCTTCTTGTTTTCGAGATTCACTTCGCTTACGCGCTTGTATGCCTTTGCAATCTCGATGCCAGTACCCACCTTGCCCTGGGCGTAGAGAATCTGCGTGGCCGTGATGCCTACGCTGGATTGCCAGCGGTAGCCCTGCGACTTCATACCGTAAATGAGCCCGTCCACGGCGGGGCCGATAACCTGCTGGTCGTAGGCGTTTGCCATGGGGTTGCCGTTCTCGTCGGTACCTGCTGCCATCTGGGCGGCGGCATCGGTAAGGTCGGTGCTTTTTTCGACATCGTCCAGGCCGAAAATACGGGTAACAGTTGCACTCAGGTCGATTGTGGGGTAGGCGTTGCCGTAGCCGGCGGTTACCTGGGAGTTGGCGCTTTTCAGGTCTTCTTCGGCAGACTTGACGTCCGAAGATTTTTCAAGAGCAATATTGATCGCTTCTTCGCGGGTGTACGTCTTGCCCGCCCACGATGGTATCGCGAGGCTCAGGGCAAGTGCCGATAAAAGGGCGAAATTCCTTGACATCTAGTACTCCTATACTACAAGGTTGCGCCAAATTTAGAAAAAAACACACTATATAATAAGGGAACGGGGTCATATTTCTGGATGAAGTGACCAATTTTGGCGATAAAAGGAACGGCCCTAAAAAACAAAACACGTGCTTATCTGTGCACGTGTTTTGCGAAAAAATATGGATGTGTCCGGATTACATCAGGCCCGGAATTTTCATGCCGCCGGTGATGTCGTTGAGGCTCGACTGGGCAGCTTCGTCCTTCTTCTTGATGGCGGAGTTGATGGCCGCCATGACGAGGTCTTCGAGGGCTTCCACGTCGTCCTTGTCGACTGCGTCGGGGTTGATCTTGATCATGGTGAGGATTCCCTGGCCGTTTATTGCCACCTTCACCATGCCGCCACCGGCTTCGGCGTCAAAACTCTGCGTCTTAAGATCGTTCTGGGCCCTGAGCATCTTGCTCTGCATTTTCTGGAGGTCCCTGAGCATCTTGTTCATGTCCATAGTGGTGTTCCTTCTAGTTGTCGTTGACTTCTTCGCCTGATTCGCTTGTCGAGAGGTCAATCTGCTTGTTTAACTGTTTAGAAAATATACATTCTCCGCCGAAGATTTCGACCATCTTTTTGAGGATGGCGTCTTTATCCAGGTCGCGCTCGAAGGGGGATTTCTGCGCATTTGCGCGGGATACGAGTTCCTCACTGGTGAAGGTGCGGGCCTTGAGCCTGAGGTCCACCTGGGTCTGGAGCCTGTCTTCGAGGATGGTCTTGAGCCGCGCGAGGTATTCCGGCTGTTCCTGGATTTGCTGGTAGCCCCAGGGGAGGCTCTGCTCGGATTCGCCGATATAGGTGAGGAACAGCGGAAACGGGGTCTGCTTGATATCGCCCATCTCGAGCACGGAACCGTTGATGGCGGCAGAGAACTGCAGGTCGCCGCAGTTCGCCAGCGATGCCGATATGGAGGGCCATGCGGCGGTAATCTCGTAGCGGCTGTAGGCGGGGGGCTCGGAATAGCTGTTGTCCGGCGAATCGCCTTCGGCGCTACTCCCTGCGGGGAGCGCAATCTCGGGCATCGCGAGGATTTCAGTTACTTTTTTTTTTGTCGCCTCGTCGGCGGCGGATTTGGGGTCGTTTATGGCGGCAAGGGCGCGTCGTAGATCGGTTAACCGGTCTAGCCATGCCATTCGCGCGAACGTCGTTTCTACCAGGAGGCGCGGGTTGGAACTGTAGCGGATTTGCGCCTGCAGGTCGATAAGCATCTTGGAGATGCGCAGCAGGTCGCCGTTCGAGAGACTAGTCGCCGTTTCCTTGTACTTCGCGTAGAGTTCCGCGGAAATGTTCAGGTCGTCGGGCGAGAAGGCGTCGAGCCTGCTGTAGATGAGGTTGCGCAGGAACTTGCCGAACCCGTCGAGGAGGGGGGCGAACTCGATACCGCGATTGACGGCCTTGTCGACCATCTGGAAGCAGCCCTTGAGGTTGTGGCCCTCGATGGCCTGAATGAGTTCGAAGAACAGTTCGGTGGGCGGGATGCCGAGCACGGAGCGTACGGAATCGGCGTCCATCTCGCTGCCGGTAAAGGCGTATGCCTGGTCAAAGTAGGTGAGGCCGTCGCGCATGGAACCGTCCGCCTTTTCGGCGAAAATCTCGAGCGTCTCGTCGGAGGCGTTGATGTGTTCCTGCTCGCAGATGTAGCGCAGGCGCGAGGCAATCTGGCTGATGGTCAGGCGCTTGAAGTCAAAACGCTGCACTCGGGAAAGGATGGTCGGCAGGAGTTTGTTCACTTCGGTGGTCGCGAAGATGAAAATCACGTGCGGAGGCGGTTCCTCGAGGGTCTTCAGGAGCGCGTTGAATGCGCCCTGGGAGAGCATGTGGACTTCGTCGATAATGAAAATCTTGTACTTGCCGATGACGGGCGGGTACTGGACGCGGTCAATCACGTCGCGGATGTTGTCGACGCCGGTATTGGAGGCCGCGTCGATTTCGTAGATATCCATCGGGTTTCCGCCCGCGATATCAAGGCAACTCTTGCATTTTCCGCAGGGGTGCAGCGGGTCGCCGCCGGTGCAGTTGAGCGTGCGGGCGAGGATTCTGGCACTGGTGGTCTTGCCTACGCCACGGGTTCCGGTAAACAGGAATGCGTGATGGAGTCGGCCCCCTTCGATTGCGTTCTTGAGGGTCTGTGCGATATGTTCCTGAATATAGTAAAAGGCGAGAGCAGCGGCAAAATAACTTGTTATTTTGACATTGCCGAGCCGTACTATATGCGTTCTGAAAGAACGCCATATAGTAAAATTGATGATTGATAATTGATAATGGATGATGTGGAGTGTGGGGTGATTGGTGATGTATAATTGATGATGGATAATGGATGATGTCGTTACACAATTTTTGTATTATTTGTCTATATTAAACCACGAGGTACACGATGAATCCGAATTTGGCGTTATTGATTCTTTCTTGGCAGGTGGCATGCCTGTTCCATGAAACCGAAACCGAAAAATTGCTGCCCGGTTCTACTTCCGCGACTGAGGCGGAAAGCGATGCGCTCGATGCCATTCACGACGAGGTGACCCCGGATGTCTCGTGGGACGATTTCAACAATACGTATGCAAGTTTCAAGACGGCGAAGGAGCGCGCGGCGGCTTGCGTCGAGGTCCTCAAGGGGCAGTCCGGCGAATTCCGTTGCCTTGTTCTGGAATCGATGCTCCGTGTCGCGAACGCCTCGCGCGAAGACGACAACGAGACTAACGTTTCTCCCGAGGAAATGGACTTTATCCAGCAGATTAGGGAAGCGCTGGAATAAAAAGAAATAGCCAAGGAAAAAAGAAACCGCCGAGGATGCCTCAGCGGTTTTAATCTTTTATAGGCGCAGTTTAGCGGAGCGCGATATCGCCGTTCGCGACCCTTGTTGACTTCGTCGTCGGTGAGCGTGCGGTCCATGGCCTGGTAGGTGAGGCTGTAGACCATGTTCTTCTTGCCGGCTTCGATCTTGTCGCCTTCGTAGATGCTCTTGAGGGTGATCTTCGCGAGGTTCTTGGGGTTGAGTCCCTTGATGCGGGCGACGATGTCCTCGTGGGTCATGGACTTCGCGACTTCGAGCGAGATGTCGCGGCTAGACGGCACCTGGCGGCTGAACGGTTCGAACACGATCTTCTTGTGGGTCGCGTGTTCCATCTTGTCCATGTCGAGTTCCATCACGTAGGTGGTGTAGCTGATGTCGTTAGCTGCCATCACGGAGGGGTGGAGTTCGCCCATGGTGCCGAGCACCACGCCATCGGCGAGGATTTCGGTCTGCTTGCCCGGGTGCAGGAAAATTTCGGGCTTGGCGGGCACGCGGAATTCCACGACGAGGCCGACGCGCTTGAGGAAGCTCTGTACGAATCCCTTGAAGGCGGCAAAGTCAATCTGGGCTGGCTTGTCGTTGAGCGGGTTTGTATCGAAGTTGCCTGCAATCGTGAGGGCGACGAGGTTCGATTCGTCGAAGCCCGGGTCGCGCACGTCCTTGCGGTCGCGCTTGAACTGGCCCTTGGCCACTTCGAACAGGCGCACGGAACCGGGGCGGTTCTTCTCGTTCTCGGCAACGCTCTTGAGGAGGTTGGGGAGGAGGCTCGTGGGAACGGCGCCGAGTTCTTCGGAGAGCGGGTTCAGGAGCAGTGCGGGCTTGGAGCGGCGATCGTCGCTTTCGGGGCCAAAGAGGGCCTCGGTGCGGGCCTTGCTCGTGAAGCGCAGGCTCAGGCATTCGTGCAGGCCCATTGCGGAGAGAGTCTTGCGGATCTTGCGGTTCAAGACTTCAATCGGCGGGAGCTCGTTCGGCTGCATCTTGAAGGAGGGCAGCGTGTACGGGATGTTGTCGAACCCGACGAGGCGGGCGACTTCTTCGATGAGGTCCACTTCGCGTTCGAGGTCGGGGCGGAAGCTCGGAATCTTGAACGTGATGGAGTCCGCCGTCTTGGAGACGACTTCGAGGGCGATGCCCGTGAGGAACTTTTCCACCTGGGCCATCTCGAGCTTCATGCCGATAACGCGTTCGGCCTGGGCGATGCGGAGTGTGACCACGTTGCATTCCTTCTTGTGGTCGTCGCCGGTGTATTCGACGGTGCCCTTGAGGATGCGGCCACCCGCGACTTCCTGGATGAGGGCGCAGGCGTACTTGCTGTATTCGTCCTGGGTCGCGAAGTCGATTTCGCGTTCAAAGCGGTAGCTGGAGTCCGTGGAAATGCAGAGGCGCTTCGCCTGCTTGCGGACGACCGTCGGGTTGAACCAGGCGCTTTCGAGGAACACGTTCTTGGTAGCGTCGACGATTTCGGATTCGACGCCGCCCATCACGCCGGCAACGCAGGCCGGACGGTCGCCGTCGCAAATCACGAGGTCGTTTTCTACGAGCTCATGGGCGGTGTGGTCAATCGTTTCGATCTTTTCGCCCTTCACGGCGCGGCGCACCTTGATCTTGTTGCCGTGGAGCTGGTCCATGTCGAAGCTGTGGAGCGGCTGGCCAACGTCCATCAAGATGAAGTTCGTGATGTCGACGACGTTGTTGATGCTGTTCATGCCCACGGCGTGCAAAAGCTTCGCGAGCCAAGCCGGAGACTTTTCGACCTTCACGTCCTTGATGACGCGACCCACGTAGCGGGAGCAACCGCAGCCGGGAACCACTTCGAGGCTGATGGCGGAACTTGCCGGTTCGGCATCTTCCTTGAGTTCGTAGGCGAGGGGCTTGAGCGGGCGGTTGAACTTGGCGGCCAGTTCACGGGCCACACCGCGGTGGCTGAGGGCGTCCGGGCGGTTCGGGGTGACGTTCAGTTCATAGCACACGTCGTACATGCCGAGGCTCACGAAAGGCGTGCCGGCCGGAATGCTGTCGTCAAGGACCATGATGCCCGCGTGGTCGTCGCTGAGGCCGATTTCGTCTTCGGCGCAAATCATGCCGAAACTTTCCACACCGCGGATCTTGGACTTCTTCATCTTGAGCGTGCCGCCGTCGGGGAGCGGGAGTTCAGCGCCAATCGGGGCGAGAACCACGGTCTGGCCTGCGGCAACGTTCGGGGCGCCGCACACGACCTGGAGCGTTTCCTTGCCGTCGTTCACGGTAGTGATGTGCAAGTGGTCGCTGTCCGGGTGGGCTTCGCAGGTGAGGACCTTCGCTACAACGAGCTTCTCGTAGACCTTGCCCGGTTCTTCCATGCCTTCGACTTCGAGGCCGATGGAGGTGAGCGCCTTTGCAACTTCTTCCGCAGATTCCGGAAGATCAACGTGACGTCTGAGCCAATTCAAAGAAACTTTCATCTTTTCCTCTTTGGCACGGAACCTGCCGCGGTATGGTACCCGCCGCAAAAAGCGTGCCTGCTTAAATTTCGCAGGTAAATGTAGAAAAAATGCCCCCTATGCGATATGCGGGGCGTGAATTTTCTAAATTATAGCGCGATGAAATTTGTGAAGTGCTTATTGTTTGCATTGAGCCTGTGTTCGCTTGTTGCCCTGGCGGGTTGTGACCTGCCGTTCAAGTTGCCCTTTGGCAAGGAAGACCCGGTTGTCGTTTCCGTGGGCAAGGTGAACCTGACCCAGTCCAAATTATTGAGCATGGTCCCGAACTGGAACTCGCTGGATGACCGCACCCGGCTTGCTTTCCTCGAGCATTGGATAGACGAGGAAGTTGCCTACCAGGAGGCCATGGATGCCGGGATTATGTCGGATTCCGTGCTTTCGGGTCAAATCGAGAGCACCGTGCGCAAGCTGGTGGTGGATCACTACCTGCAGTCCTTTGCCGATACCATGCTGATTGGCGATGCCGAGAAACTGAACTACTACCAGGAACACCGTGACAACTACCTGCGCGGCAAGACCTCCATTTCGGGTGCGATTCTCTATTTCAAGACGTGGGCGAATGCCGACGCATACTACAGGGAGATGAAGTCGCGTGCCCTGAACGCGGTGCCTGCGGAAAACCCGCTGATAAGCGAAATCGTGAAGTTCGATACCGTGACCGCCTCGCCGGATACGTGCATGATCAAGGAAATCGAGACGTTCCCGATAGGCAAACTCTCGGTAATGCGCTACTGCGATGGCGCCCTGAAGATGGCGATTGTTACGGAAAGGCTCGATTCTGCGGAGGTTAGGCCCTACAAGGACGTAGCCGAGGATGTTTCGAACATGGTTTGGCTCGAGCACCGCAATACGGTCATGGAGCGCCTGAAGAAAGAATGGAAAATGAAACGGCCGATTTTCTCGAAATCTACCGTGTTCTCTGAAAAGGATAGCGAATGAAGAAGGTTTATTTAGCTGTTGTTGCCCTTGCTGGGCTTGTCGTTTCGGCTTTTTCGGCCCCGGTCCTCATGGAAGGGATTGCTGCGATTGTCGACGGGAAGCCGATTATGCGCTCGGAGTTCCTGAACAACCTGTACCATTTCCAGGAGACTCCCGAAGGTGCGGCGATGACCGAGGAACAGCAGAAGCAGTACGTACTCGATAAGTTGATTGAAGAAAAGGTTTTGCTGAGCCGCATAGACCGCGATTCTATCGTGGTGAGCGATGCCGAAATTGACCAGCGTGTGACGGCGCACCTGAGTCAGTTAGCGGCAAGCCAGAACGTGAACATGGCCACACTTGAGAAGGCCATCCGTTCCCAGTTGGGAGTGAGCATGGCGCAGTACCGCGAACAGTTGGCAAAGCAGATCAGGAGCCATGTGGAAACGCAGCGCGTGCGCCAGCGCCATGTGGGTGCAGTGAGCCCGACCAAGAAGGAAGTGGACTTCTTCTACCAGACGTACAAGGATTCTCTTCCGAGGCAGTACAACTGCGTGCAGTTGAGCCATATCCAGTTGAAGATTAAGCCGAATGACGCCATTGTGGATTCCGTGAAGCGCGTTGCCGAAGCCCTGGTGGATAGCCTGAACCTGGGCATCAAATTCGAACTGCTTGCGAAGAACCATTCGCAGGATTCCTCTGCCGAAAAGGGTGGTGACCTCGGTTACTACAGGCGCGGCTTGCTGGACCCGGCTTTCGAGCGTACGCTGGACCAGTTGAAGAACGGGCAGTATTCCTCTACTCCGGTCAAGACGGACCGTGGCTGGCACATTGTGCGCGTGCTTGGCCGTAAGGAAGACGGCGTGCGTTCTGCACACATCCTGCTCCGTACGATTCCGACGGCTGCGGATTCTGCCCGCGTGCTACAGATTGCGGATTCGCTCCGTGCCTCCATCAAGACTAAGGATGACTTTGCCGCAGCGGCAAAGAAGTTCAGCGAGGACAAGTCGAGCAACTTTGCGGGCGGCCTGCTGGGCTGGTACCAGAAGAACGAGATGGAACCCGCATACGTTGACCCGGTGGCAAACCTGAACGTGGGCGAGGTCTCGGAGCCTGTCGAGATTGACGGATCGTACCACCTGTTCCGCCTGGACGATTCGCGCCAGATCCGCGAACTCACGCTCGAGGAAGACTACGGCAAGATCGAGGCGATGGCGGCGAACCACCTAGAAAACGAGAAACTGAACGCCCTCCTGAAGAAGTGGCGCGAGGAAGTCCATATCGAAATCCGCATGACGGAATAGTTCTCCGGTTTTGGCGAGGAGCACGGACCATCATGATTCACTTCACCCACGTGACAAAGTCCTACGAGGATAACTGGAAGGCGCTGAACAACATCACCTTCCGTATCAACAAGGGCGAGTTCGTGTTCCTGACGGGGCATTCGGGTGCGGGTAAGTCGACCGTGCTGAAGTTAATTTATATGGACGAACGCCCCGACACGGAGCGTGGCGGCCAGGTGATGGTGAAGTTCACCAGCGACTGCATTTACGACAGCAAGAGTTCCCCGGACAACAGGATACAGGCATTCCGCCGCAAGATGGGAATAATCTTCCAGGATTTTAAATTGTTGCCCGATAGGAATGTCTTTGAGAATGTGGCGCTTGCACTGCGCATCGTGGGGACTCCGAGCAGCAAGATAAATGCGGCCGTGTTTGATGCGCTTGCCCTGGTGGGGATAAGCCAGAAACGATTTGCGATGCCCTATACACTTTCCGGTGGTGAACAGCAACGTGTGGCGATTGCCCGCGCGATGGTACACAACCCGTACTTGCTGCTTGCGGACGAACCGACCGGTAACCTTGACCCGAAAAACGCCGACGAGGTGTTCAAGATTTTTAAGGAAATCAATGCCCGCGGAACGACCGTCGTAATGGCGACGCATAACCCGGACTTTTACCTGAATAGCCCCTTCCGCCGCCTGGTGCTTGACCACGGCGAACTCCTGAACAGAGATTTGATCTAGTGTTCCCCAGATTATTGACTTGCCTGCTGCTCTGGGCGTCTTTCTCTTTTGCTGACTCCGATTGGGACAGACACTTTAAGCGCTTCGGTATGGGTGTCGATGTCGCGGTGTGGGAAGGCCAGTTCTTGGACATGACTGATTTTAGTTTTGTAGTCTCCATGAGTGCTGACTTGACGGACAGGGTACGTCTGAATTTCGATGCATTCAATCTCCATATGGTTTCCGATGAACCGGATTCCACGTGCCGCGTGACAGGGCTTGCAAGCCTTGTGTCGATAGCGATGTTCCCGTTTATCTTTTTTGACGAGGCTAATTCTATATTCGGCTTGCTTACGGCATTAAACCCGACTCTGGAGTTTTTCCTGTGGAAGAGGTTTGTGCCGGTATCTGTGGCGGCTGGGTATAAGGCGGACTGGTTCCTGTTTAGCCCGGATATGAATTTCTATTTCAGGCCGCATGTGGGTTTGAATGTGTATGCCGGTTTTGCTTTGATTTCAGCCTCGTACTCCTATATGGTCACGAATACGTACGATGCGAAACGGGGCTCCATGCTGAATCTCGGCTTGTTTTTCTCCTTTGGAATGCCTTGAGTCCTGCTGTATACGGGGCCGTTTATTCCTGTAAACGGGAATTGTGCGAAAAGACGTGCCTTGATGGCCTTAAAAATCTAGAATTAGGGCATGGAATTCTCGATTCGCTATAACCATGTCGGCTATGCCCCCAAGGGGCCGAAGGTGTTCCTGCTTGCATGCAATTCGGTGAGCAATCCCTTAAAGGAAATGCTGCCCTGGTTTGATATAATTGCGGAAAATGGCGAACGGGTGTATGGTGCATCGATGGTCGAGAAGGGCCCCTGCTCGTACACGGATGAATTTGTATGGGAAGGCGACTTTTCGCTGCTTGATACCCCGGGCAAGTACCACATCTGCGTGATGGATGCGAAGGGGAATATCATTGCCGAATCGAAGTTCTTTGAAGTTTCTGATAAGCTTGCCCTGGAACAGCTTTCGCTGACACTCAAGTCGTTCTATTTCCAGCGCTGTGGTGTGGAATTGACTCCGGACCGTGCGGGTAAATGGGCGAGACCTGCGGCCCATATGGATGACTGCATCGAGTTTCACCCGAGCATGGCGCGCGGGGGAACCTGGAATGCGCATGGTGGCTGGTACGATGCGGGCGACTACGGCAAGTACATCGTGAATGGCGGCGTATCGCTGGCGACGCTCCTGCTGGCGGCAGAATTCGCGGATGACCGCCCGATGGTTTCTAGCAATGCGGACTTTTTCGATGTGGGGTCGTTCCGCTCGAACCTGCTCGAGGAAATTCGGTTTGAACTCGAGTTTTTCCTGCATATGCAGGACGAAGACGGCGGCGTGTTTTTCAAGGTGTCGCCGGTGCGCTGGGACGGGTTTGTTTCGCCGTCGCAGTCCGATGCCCTGCAGAAGCGCCAGATTCTCGGGAAATCGACCACATCGACGCTGAACTTTGCGGGGGCACTCGCGCAGGCGCATCGCGTATTTGCTAAGGTCTACCCGGCATTTGCGCAAAAATGCCTGGATGCAGCCCTCCGCGCTTACCGCTGGGCCATCGAGAATCCCGAGGTGACCTACCCGCACAATACCGAGGGTAGCGGCGGCTACGGTGACGAGCGCTACGATGACGAGTTCTTCTGGGCGCGTGCGGCGCTGTTCCGCGAAGGGCAGGGAGCCGCCGATGCGGGATTTAAGGAGCTGCTCCTCCGCGATATGGAAAAGTGCCCGCCCGATTTTGGCATGAGTTGGCGCGATACGCAGAACCTGGGCTGGATAGCGCTTGCCCTGCAGTCGCAGGATATGGATTTGCAGGTGCGTGCCCGCAATACGCTTAAGGGTGTTGCCGATGAAATCGTGAAACTTGCGGGCGAGGATCCGTACGGGCTTTCTATCCGCAAGTTCGTATGGGGCTCGAACGGCGAGATTGCGAATCACGCCCTTACACTGTTCCTTGTGGATGAATGGTTCCCGTCGGCCACTTATGCGGACTGCGCAAAGCGCATGATTGACTTTGTCTATGGAAAGAATCCGGTGAACCGCTGCTTTGTGACCGGTGCCGCGTGGAGTTCCCCGAAGTTCCCGCATCACCGCATTTGCCATTCCGACGGTATCGAGGCCCCGATTCCGGGCCTTGTCGTGGGTGGTATCAATGCCGACAGGCAGGACATGCACAGGTTCCCGCATTATCCGGGCCCGCAGCCTGGATTCTCGTACACGGATGAGCGCTGTTCCTTTGCGAGCAACGAGACCGCCATCAATTGGAATGCCCCGCTGGTTGCAGCACTCAGTTTCTGCTGCTAATTTTTAACCGGCGCCTGTTGCACTACATTTAATTTGTTTATATATTAAAACCTGATGAAGCTGATCAGGTCCAGATTTGCAGTGTTTTACGCGCTCGTTTTGGCGTGGCTTGCATTCTGTTGCATGGGCTGTGACCCGGATTGGGATGTGGACCCTGAATACTCGATAGACATTGCCGCATATAAGCCCGACAAGGTAGATTCCCTGGAATTGCGGATTACTTACCAGGCCGGAGATACCGTCTGGGCGGATATGTCCATAGAGTCGGACTCTTCAATCGGGGTTACTTGTAGGTCTTTCTGCGATAGTTTGTTCTCGCTTGGCCGCGAGAATAAAGTTTCTGTCGATATTTCTTTCTATTGCGGTGACAAGGTCGTTGCGCTACCCACGTACGAGATTGACAGCCATTCGAAATACTGGAAGCCGGATGACCTCAATTTCCGCTTTGTGGAATTTGACGAGCGCAGTATCGCCGGAGATTACGAGTTCGATAAATTCCTGCCGCCGGAGGATACATCCTGTGGCAAGTTCGTGAATTACGCAGCCCTGAGGTTGAAATGTTCCAACGGATGGTGCAATTAGTCGCGTGCTTGGCCTGTGCGGCGCTTGCTATTTCGGACGATTCGGTACTCCCGTATTTCGAAGTATCCCTGGGTGGCCATTATACGAAATCTGGTTACGAGACGGAATCCTCTACCCACTGGTATCATGACAAGGACCGCGATGAGATGGTCTATGACGAGGACCTCACTTACGACATCTACTCGTTTGAAGGGGGTGGCCCGATACTCGATGTGCAGGCGGGGCTTTCTCTAGCCAAGCGGTTTATTTTCCTTTTTGATTTGGGCCTTGCCGTATCGATAGGCGATTCACGCTACAAGTTCTATTCCCGCGATAAGGAGGAATACGATAGGACCGAAGTCATGGTCCGCCCGATTTTTGGTTTTGGACTAAAGGTGTACCCCTTCCAGACAGAATCTTCATTTTTATACGGGACTTTTATCGGGGCGACACTTTCGTTCATGTTTACCGACAACTTATGGGAAGACTACGGAATGGCATACTGTGGTTTTGAGGTTGGCGGCAAGTTCGAGGTAGGCAAACTCTGGAAGGTGTCAGAACATTACTTCATCGGCTTTACCTTGAATATGGGAATATATGAAAACGCGACTGGTTCGAACTACGAATACGGCGACGAGAACTTCCGGATAGGGAAGAACCCGAAACGCGACCCTGTTGAAGAAATAAATAACCTCCACCTAGGGATTTCGCTGACTGCCGCTTGGAAGTAGCGCTGTTTTAACGGAACTAGATTGCCCTTATTTTGTGCAGGTTCCCGGCTTGCCTACGGTATAGAATGCGAAATAGCCTGTAGCTCCGGCGGGCTCGCTGAACACGAAGTTGACAAAGTTTACGGTACTTGCGTCTGACGGGCTGAACGAAGACCAGGGCAAGTCGATGGTCGTGTATTCTAGTGATCTGGGAACTAGAACTCTAGGAATCTTTTGGCCTTCGGTGGCGTTGGACGGGGTTAATTCTGCAAAGAAGTCGTGGCTGGATTTATAGGTGATGCAGAATCCGCCCCACTTGGTGATGTCGAAATTTTGATCGGAATTGTAGCTCATGTCGAAACCAACCTTTGCGTATGGATTTTCCCCATTGCCTAAGTTGAAAGTCCCTGCTACACTGTTATAAATTTCAATAACCGGAAGTAGAGATATAGGGTTAAACTCGTGCCCGAGTTTTGCGGGCCAAATCACGGATGAGGTGGCGTCTGTCGTGGATTTCCAAACTCCAACAGGATCGTTGCCGCAGTCGGTAATGACCGTTTCTTCTGCATATTCGGCACACCACATATCACCGCAGGTCCGATCAAAGGAATGATCTTCATTCCGATACGCTCTTATGCGGATAAGGTCGAAATTGCTTCCTGATGGTTGATCGATTTTGAAACTGGCGATGGTTTTGGCGGCGTCATTTCCCGATATGGCGGGGCTAGCCCAGCGAGGCTGCTTGAATGCTTTCCAACCGAAACACCTTTCTGTGGGGAGCGGAGCCTTGTTCTTGAGCGTAACTTGCGGCAGGTTGTTGTTCAGTTCCTGGTTCTTTGTTTCGCCAAGGTCCATGATAAGATATGCGGCAGTATCGGATGTATAGGTGATGCAAATTCCGTTCCAGTCTGTCAGGTCGTAAGTGCCTGTGCTGGCGAAGAAAAAGCCTTCGTTTTCTCTGTAGATCATCTGAGTGATGGGGCTCTTGTCGGCTCCGTCTATAATTGGGCTATAGCACCATAAATCCGTGTCCTTGCAAGAAACGAGCTCGGGCGCAGAAAAAAGGCCTACGCCCATGTCGCTAGGCTTGTTTGCTGTATAGGTGTTTGTGCCGCAGGTAACATCGACAGTGCCGTCGAGGTGGTCGTCCAAGGTGCATTTTTGACCACCGGCTGCGATGGGGAGATTTTCATTGGTTTCGTTATAGATATAGCCCAAGGAGACTCCGTCGCAGGAAATAATGTAACGCATATATACGGTGTCTTTACCTACGATACGCCAGTCTACAGGATCTAGGCTTACGAAGCATCCTTCGGCTATTTCACTGCCGTTGATGCTGGATGATGAAGATGTGCTGTTTATATCCGAACTGGATGAAA
The DNA here is from genome assembly GCA_902800815.1 of Fibrobacter succinogenes. Classification (GTDB taxonomy): domain Bacteria; phylum Fibrobacterota; class Fibrobacteria; order Fibrobacterales; family Fibrobacteraceae; genus Fibrobacter; species Fibrobacter succinogenes_B. The sequence goes on along the minus strand of CADCGB010000003.1, from coordinate 119,668 downwards.
TTGTACTGTTGTTGCCTGAACTTGACGAGGATGTGTTGTTATTGCCCGTGCTTGATGAGGAAACGTTGTTGTTTGCACTTGACGAAGATACGTCGCGGGCGCCCGAACTTGATGATGATTGATCTTTGGATGGTGACGAAATCTCGACCGAAGAGGAACTGCTTGAATCCACAATGTCGGTCCCTGAGGGGTCGCTAGGGGTGGTGATGTCGGTTGATTCGGAATCCCCGCAGGCTGCGAAGAAGGCCAGGGACAGGACGATTGATGCTGTATAAATTCGCTTGATGAAATCCATAGATTTTCTCCTAGAAGGAAATATAGGATAAAATAATGCTGAAAGGTAAGGAATCTGATTTTTAGCGGAGAATCAGGGGGCGGATTTCGCCGGGTTTCAGGTCACCGAGCGTGTACTTGTCGAACTGGATGCGTACGAGACGCATGACTTCGTAGCCGAGGTGGGCGAGCATGCGGCGGATTTCGCGGTTCTTGCCTTCGGATAACGTAATTTCGAGCCAGCAGTTCTTTTCGCCTTCGCTGTGGAGAACGGCGCGCTCGGCGTGCATGAATTCCTCGCTCTCGCCGAATACGCGGGGCGGGACGTTGAAGCCTTTTTCCATCTGTTCGAGCTCGGCGTCGGAGGGCTTGCCCGCGACCTGAACGCGGTAGATTTTAATGTGCTTGCTAGGTTCGCGCGGGTCCAGCAATGCGTCGGCCCATTGCGTGTCGTTGGTGAACAGGAGCAGGCCTTCGCTCGCGGCATCGAGGCGGCCCACCGGCGATATGTGCGGTACGGGCCTGCCGGGGAACAGCTTGGCGTATTGCTCGCGGAACAAGTCCATCACGGTCTTGCGGCCTTTCTCGTCGCTTGCGGTGGTGACGATGCCGCGCGGCTTGTTCATCGCGAAGTAGAACTTTTGGACGGCCTCGACGGGCTTCCCGTCCACTGCGATTTCGTCGTTCTCGTAGGCGGGCGTTTCGGGATCGTGCACGATTTTACTACGCAAAGAAACCCGGCCCTCGCGGACCAGGTTTTCTGCTACGCTACGGCTGCAAAAGCCGCGTTTGGAAATAACGCGTGCGACTCCGTGAGGCTTTTCGCCTGGCACGGACTTCGCGTTATTCGTTCCTCGGTTTACTTTCCGAGGTATGCCTTGATGTTGTCGAGGCATTTCTTGTTCTGCGCTTCGGTGCCCACGGTAATGCGGAGCACGTCGCCCATGGCAGGCTGCGGGCGGATGATGGTGCCCTTGGCCTGCAGGAACTTGAACGCGTCCATCGGGTCCTTGAAACCGCTGACGGCGATGAAGTTCGCGTGGCTGTCCACATAGGCGAGGCCCAGTTCCTTGAAACCGGCCTTGAGCTGGTCGAGGCCCTTCTTGTTGAGCTCGCGGACCTTGTTCACGTATTCCTGGTCGTCGATGGCGCCGATGGCGGCGGCTTGGGCGATGCTGTTCACGTTGAACGGTTCACGCACGCGGTTGATGAGGTTCACGATTTCGGGGCGGGTGATGCAGTAGCCCACGCGGAGGCCGGCGAGACCATAGATCTTGCTGAACGTACGGCAGCAGATGATGTTCCTGCCTTCGGCGATGCGGCTGTTGAAATCCGGGACGAGTTCCGGCGTGTCTTCGATGAATTCGGTGTAGGCTTCGTCCATCACGAGCACGCAGGTTTCCGGGAGGCTGTCGGCGAAGTCGATGATTTCCTTGGCGGTGAGATCGGAGCCCGTCGGGTTGTTCGGGTTCGCGAGGAACACGATGCGGGTCTTCTCGTTCACGGCGGCGCGCATGGCCTTGAGGTCGTAGTTGTAGGCCGGGGCCGGCATGTCGACTTCGATAATCTTCGCGTTCATCGCCATGGTGGCCAATTTGTAGACGGCAAAAGAGTGCTTGCCCATCACGTTGCTGCCGTTACCCACGGCAATCTGTTCGCGCTTCACGCCGCGGAACTCTGCAATCTTTCCGATGAGGTCGTAGCTGCCGCCATCCGGGTAGAGGTTCACTTCTTCCAACGCCTTGCGGGCCTCTTCCATGCCCTTCGGGCTCGGACCGAACGGGTTCTCGTTGCTCGCGAGCTTGTCGATGTCTTTCGGGTCGAGGCCGAATTCGCGGGCGGTGTAGGCGATGGGCTTGCCGGTCACGTAGAGCGGCTGGTTCAAGATGTGCTTTTGTGCGAGTTCGTTAATGTCCATGATTTTAGTTCTTAGTTCTTAGTTATTAGTTACTAGTTATTAGAATTGCTGGTTTCGGGATGTGTCATCCTGAGCGGAGAGCCGAAGGCTCGGAGTCGAAGGATCTAGTCCCGAGGTTATTTATGCCGCAAAAATAGCAAAAGCGTGGAAAAGAATATATATTTCTTGCATGAACAAACCCGTTTTCAAGCTTTTACTCGCAGGTCTCACCGCTCTTTTCTTCGTTGCTTGTACGACATCGCTCCCGGTAGAAGATGACGAAATTTCCGATGGCTGGAGCTGGAACGTGCCGAAGAAAGCCCGCATGAATCCTGACTATGACTACGGTACAATGATTGACACTCGCGACAACAAGACATATATGACCGTAACCATAGGCGAACAGACCTGGATGGCGGAGAACCTGAACTATGCCGACAGTGTCGCGACTCCTAGCCTCAAGGGCAGGAGCTGGTGCTTCAAGGATGTTGCCGCCAACTGCGAGGTGACGGGACGCCTGTACACCTGGGCTGCGGCAATGGATTCCGTGAAGACTGGTTGTGGGGATGATATGAAATGTTCTCTGAAATCGCCGGTTCAGGGGATCTGTCCCGATGGCTGGCACTTGCCTGATTCTACAGATTGGAGAGTCCTGTTCAAGGTGTTGGGAGGACAAATCTATGCTGGCAGGGTGCTCAAGTCCCAGTCTGGTTGGCTTAATAATGGCAACGGACCGGATTCTGTTTCTTTTTCTGCGTTGCCTGGTGGTTACAGACATTTTTATGAGGGATTTCTTGAGGATGGCCGATATGCGTATTTCTGGTGTTCTACCGATCGCATAGGAGGCATCAATGCGAACTACATGGATCTGTGCCATTTCGACACCGTTGCGTTTCTGGAATACGGGTACAAGGTCAACGGGTATTCTGTCCGATGCCTGCGGAACAGTTTTTAAAGGTGCGTTTCTAGCATGAAGGAAGTTTCTATAAAGATACTCCTTGCCGTTTTTGTCTCGGCTTTCTTTGTGGCCTGTACGGCGACGGGGGAATCTGTCGACGGCGATGACGAACTGGAGTCCTTGTCCAGCGTTGAGTCCTCTGGTGCAAAGGCCGGGAGCATCTATGACGCGGTGGAGGAATCCGGCCTGTATACGACCAGGGATTCCGTGGCGGCGTATTTGTGCAAGTTCGACACGTTGCCTGCAAATTATGTGGGCAAGAACGAGGGTAAAAAGCTTTACGAATCCGAAACAGGCAAGGCATTTGAAAAGTGGAATTTTAACCCGTGGACAACGCTTGGTAAGATGATTGGCGGTGATAATTTTGATAATTATGCATCGAATCCAGATAATTATCATGCAGCCCTACCTGAAGGTGACTATCACGAAGCAGACGTAGATTACTCTGGTGCAAACCGCGGAACCAAGCGACTTGTGTATCAGCCGGATTGCGTAATCTACTATACCGCAGATCACTACGAAACCTTTACCAAGTTGGATATTCGCTAGTATTACGGCCACACGAAGGTGCTGTTCAGGTCCTTCTCGCCGTTATCGACGAGGATGTCCTGGCCCGTGCAGTTCTTGTTCACCACCGTCAGGAACCAGACCCATTCCGCGATGTCTTCGGGTTCGGCCCAGCGCCTGAGCGGCGTCACGTCCATGATGCGGTTCCAGAGCGCAGGGTCGTCCATCACGGGCTTGTTGAGGCTTGTCTTGACACCGCCCGGAGAGATACTGTTGCATGTGGCACCGAACTTGGCGACGCGGCGGCCTACGTTTTTCACGTAAGTTAAAAGCCCGCCTTTGGACACCGCGTATTCGGGGAATTCGTCGCCGGTGTGCGCGCTCGAAGATGCAATGAAAAGAACTGACTTGATTTCGGCCTGAATGGCGTATTTTTCGACAAAGTTCATCGCGCCCATCAGGTTGATTTCGATATCGCGGCCGGAGTTCTGTACGCCCGCGTTGCTCACGACGATGTTTGCCGCAATAGAAAGTTCCGGGAAAGAAGCCTTGTCCGAGACGTCGGCAATATGATGCTCGTATTCGGCGTGGTCAATCGTCGATTCCTTGACGTCGAACCCGACGACATGCGCGCCCCTGCTCAAGAACAGTTCCGCGATGGCGCGGCCAATGCCGCTGTGCGTTCCACTGATAAAGACGTTCATGCTTGACCTGCCTTGAACTTGAGGTAATCGCTACCGACGTTTTCCTTTTCCCATTTGCAGGCCATCTTGTATCCGAAGGGACTGAAGACGACTTCGCAGAGGAGTTCCATGACGGAGCCCGTAATGGAGCAGATAAGGACCTGCTTCATGGTCCAGCCAAAGAATACGTGGCTAACCGTAAGGGCGAAAATCATGTTGTCGACAAACTGCGCGACCATCGTCGATACGTAGGAACGAGCGGCGAACGTCTTGAAGTCCTTGCCCCTTGCGATTTTCCCCATGCCGTAGTTTACGACGGAGTTGACGAACGAGGCGGTGAACATCGCGAGCGCAGAACCGAGCACCACGTACCAGGAGCCGCCAAACGTGGCGTTGAGGGCGTCGTTTGCGACCTTGGCCGCATCGGGGTTCGTGTCGATGTAGCTGTAGAATTCGCCCCACATTCCCGGCGCATGCGAAAGGATGTTGAAGAACAGGCAGGTGCACAGGTTCACGAAGAGGGCGACCACCGAGACCTTCATGGCAGCCTTGGGCCCGAACCGCTTGCATATCATGTCCATGCAGAGGAAGGAGAACCAGCTGAGCGTAAAGCCGCAGTCAAGTGCCATGTATTCAAACGATACAAGTTCCTTGTTCGCGAGCAAGTTCATGCACACGACGGAGAGGATAAAGAAACTGACGGCGAGGGAGGGAATGTTGCGAAGCAGGATAACCAAGTCCTGCCATTCACGCTGGATATAGCTTTTCATTTTGTTTTTTAAGGAAGGTTAGACAAAGACTTCCGGAAAAATCCTGCAACATCGCAGAATTCTAACGCGCCAAATATAGGTTATTGACGGAAAATTTTCAAGAGCTGTTAAAAATTCTGCGAAAATTCGACCAATTCGCGGTTTGTGCGGTCGTTCAGCGTGTCCGCTTCCTGGACGGAATGGTGCTCGTCGCCGGCAAAGTCGCGGGCGCGCTCACCGCAGATGTCCACGCCGAGAATCTTGTGGCCTTGTGCAAGGGCTTCGATAATCGCCTTCATGTGTTCAAGGCTGAGCGAGCCCTGGTCCCAGTTTGTGGCCGCATGGTCCGGGGAGAGGGCGTCCTTGTCGATGGATATGTAGATGGGGTGTGAAGATGCGTGGACCCTATCGGGGCTACGCCCCTCCAGGGTGACTGAGGGTAGTTCGCTTTCGCGGATAATGATGACCTTGTCATGGGGTGGGATTTCTTCCGCTAGATGGTCGGCAACTCCAATGAGAGTTACGCTCTGCACGAATTTGTTCTCTTCCGCCACCTTCTTGACCCAGCCGCCGCAACTGAGGATGTTACCGAAACGCGGCTCCTGCATGTCGGGGTGGTGATCGAATACCACGAGCGTGAACGGTTCCTGGACCATGTCGGTCCAGATTTTGCTCATGTAGTGGTAATTCCCGTTGTCGAAGAAGTGGATTCCGCGTGCATCCGTGATGCCCGCGTCTGCAATGCGCTTGCGAATGGCTTCGACGGCCTCGTTATCGCAGTAGCAGTCCGTGCCTGGAATGTCGGTGCAGTCGATATAGCGGGTACCATCGTGCCCACGCAACTCCTGCATAAAGGGCTGCTCGGTATAGACTCCCGTAAAGTCTTGGATGGTACAAATGTCTTGCGGCATGTCCCTAATATACAAAACAGGAAAAGATTTTGCGTGCTCTATTTTTTACTTGAAGCGCTTGCAATAGGAACAACTTTGGCAGAACGGGTGCCGGAGTTCGTGCTTTTCGAACCCTTCGCGTATATTGCGGGCAGTGGGCGAGTCGAGAATTTCGGGCAGGCTCTGGTCGGCAATGTTCCCGAGAGCGATTTGCCCGCTGTAATCAAGACAGCAGGCGACTACGCGCCCGTCGTGGAGTATTGCTACGTGCGTGTCGAGGGCGTGGCAGGTCCCGCGGACAATTTGTTGCGGGTCGCGGGAATTCTCTGCCTGCGGGCTCTTTCCCGGCCATTCAAAGCGGGAATCCTCGTGCAGGTAGAGTCGCCCTGCGATAGGGAAACTCTTGTGCCTGCTGCAGAAATTCCCCGGAGCGACCTGCGTGTTGAACGTCTCGTTTATGCGAGAAATCGCGAACTCGTTCCAGTCTCCGGCGGTTGCTGCACCGATGTTCCAGAGCCGCAGATTGATGTACATCTCGGGCCTTGCGATGAGCGCGATTCTGCAGAAGTCGAGAACGTCTTCGAGGTGCTCGCGGGCGTCGCTTGGCGGGAGTTCCGCATATGCGTGCGTCGAGAAGTTTACCTGGCGCACGGCGGGGCAGTTCAATATGTGGTGGGCGACTCGCCTGATGGTCGTGCCGTTCGTGGTGAGCGTGGCGGTAAGGCCCGCGGCTTTTATATCCTTGAGGAAGAGCGCAAAACCGGGATGTAGCGTGGGTTCGCCTAAAACGTGCAAATAAACGTTCTCGATGCCCGCTTCTACTGCTCCCGCGATACACTTCTTGAAGAGTGCGCTCGGCATGAACGTGTGCGATACGCCCGAACCGGCCTCGTCCCTGCAATCACTGCTGGGGCAAAAACTGCAACGCAAGTTGCAGGCGTCCGTTATCTCAATATAAACGCTATTCATCGGCCTGCTCCATGATGAGCGACTGGATGGCCGCATCGTATTCGCTCAGTTTTCCGGCCTTCTGAATTTTCTTGAAGACTTTTTTGGGGAGGCTTGGCTCTAGATAATCCCAGAAGCTCTTGATGTGCGAGAGGAACTGGCTGTCGCCCTGGTAAGTGCTGCGCGCATGTTCGTACAGCTTGCCGTGCATCTTTAGGATTTTGCTCAACAGTTCGTTTTCGCTGACGGCGTTTGCGTCAGTTGCGGCCTTGTATTCTGCGGCGAGGCTTGGACGGGCGAGCAACCCGCGGCCAATCATGATGCCGGCAAGCTTGGGGTAGCCCGATTCTATTTTGCGTATCTGGCCAACGCTCGTGATGTCGCCGTTGTAGATGAGCGGATGGCGGCATTCGTTGTAGAACTTCTCGAAAGAAGGGATGTCCAGGGCGCCCTTGTATTGCTGCCTGCCGAGCCTCGGGTGGAGCGTGATTTGCGTGAGCGGTGCGTCGTTTAAAATGGGCAACAGTGCGAATGCCTCGTCGGGGGAGTCTTGCCCGAGCCGCATCTTGACGGAAAACCTTGCGGTGCCCGCTGTGGACAGCCGTGCGATTTCGTCCATGATTTCCTGGACGGTTCGTGTGTCGTTCAAGAGGCCCGCACCGCGGTGGCGGCTGACCTGCATGGGGAAGGGGCATCCCATGTTGAAGTCGATTTCGGTGAAGCCTTTTTGCAGGATGGCGTCGGCGAGAATCTTGAATTCGCTTGCGCTGTTCGCGATAATCTGCGGCACGGTAATTGCGCATGCCGGCTTTTCTGGGTTGGAATGCTGCGGGTTGGAAACTTCCAAATCCCGCAAATCCTTTTCGCGCGGTTTCCCGTTTTCTATGCGCAGGAAGGGTGCGTAATATGCATCGACTCCGCCAAAGATTTCAGCATGGGCTTTACGGTAGATGCCCGTTGTGTAACCTTGTAACGGTGCGAATAAGATTTTCATTATGGCACAATTCTTGCGAACGTTTTGAAAAGGTGGCGAGGCCTTTATTTCCCGAGTGCCTTTTTCAGGGCGCGGATGGCGTTTCCGCGGTGGCTGATGGCCTTCTTCTCTTCGAGTTCCATCTGCGCGAAGGTGCGTGTCTCGCCATCGGGAACGAACAGCGGGTCGTAACCGAAGCCCATGTCGCCTACGGGAGCGTAGTTGATATTCCCGCGGCATTCGCCCTCGAAAATCTGCGGTTCGCTCACGATGAAGTCGCCGACCCGAGTCCCGGCGCCGTTTAATGCCTGCTGTGCGCCTTTTAAAACCGGGGCGTCAACCCGCGTCACTGTCTGGTATGAGAGTGCGCAAAAATAACGTGCCTTGCGGTCTTCGATGCCGGCGAGGTTCTTCAGAAGCAGTGTGTTGTTGTCTTCGTCTGCGCCGTGGATGCCGCTGTAGCGGGCACTGTAGATTCCGGGTGCTCCGCCGAGCGCGAAAACTTCCAGGCCGGAGTCGTCGGCAAGTACGGTTGCCTCGATGCCACGCTTTGCAAGCCACAGTGCGGTCGTGTTCGACTTGATGATGGCATTTTCGGCAAAAGAGTTGCCGTCTTCAATGATTTCCTCGTCGAATCCGATGTCCTTGAGTGTCTTGAATTCGTAGTGGTCGGTACCGAGGATGTGTGCAAAGTCCCTGATTTTGCCGGCGCTCGCCGTCGCAATAACAAATAAGTGTTTCATAATGCCTGTTAGTAGTGTTCCGGCTTCATCACGATAAGGATGGCGTCAACGACGATGCCTACGCCGCAGAGGCCGCCGGTGCAGAGCCAGAGGATTCCCGTCCAGATCTTGCCTTCGTAGAAGCGGTGCATGCCGAGATACCCTAGCAGAATGCAGAGGGCAAGAGCAATCCATTTGTTGTGTTCACCTTGAGCGGGCATAATGACTCCTGTGTTTTTCTACCCTATGAATTTAGCAAATTATGGGGGAAGGAACGTAGGGATTTCTCCCCATGTTGCTATATTGCTTACTGATGAACATGCCAAAGCGAGATTGTAAAACCGCCTTGCCCTTGCTGGGCTTGTTGGCGCTTTTCGTCTTGCTTGTTTCATGCTCGAATTCCGAAAGACCTTATTCCGGTATTGTGCTGGAAGCGGAGGCGGATTCTCTCCCGGGAATGCTCCATGTGTCGGCGGAGAACTCTACGGTGAACCTGGGAACGGAGGATAACCAGGTCAAGGCGAACGAACGCCCGCAGATGAAGGCTGCCTTTGATTACTCGTTTTCGATGGGGCGGCATGAGGTGACTTGTGCCGAATTCAACGGCCTGATGGAACCTGTTACGGGCCTTACGCTAGATTGTGCGCAAGATAGCCTGCCTGCAACGGACGTGACTTATTACGATGCGGTCCTCTATGCGAATGCGCTGAGTAAAAAGAGTGGCTTTGACAGCGCCTACACTTATAGCCGAGCGGCCTTTGACAACGAGAAACATTGCACGAACCTGGAGGGTTTCGCCTTTCGCCCGGATGTAGATGCCTATCGCCTTCCGACCGAGGCGGAATGGATGCTTGTCGCCGGATTGAACTGGAAGCCGACGGATGGCTGGAATGCTGAAAATTCGGGTTACAGGCTTCATGAAGTGTGTACAGTCCCCAATCAGGGGGAGGGTGCCTGCGACATGGCGGGGAATGCCATGGAGTGGGTGAACGACTGGATGGGCCTGTTCCGCGATACGACGGTTACAAATTTCGTGGGGGCTCCTGATGGGGGTACCATTGGCGAGCGTGTGGTGAAGGGCGGCAGTTACCGGAACCAGGCTAATTCCATTACGCTCTATGGGCGCGGCGATATCTATACGGTAACTTCGTCGACCCGCGCGGATTATGTCGGTTTCCGCCTTGCCTTTGGCCAGATCCCCGATGCGCTCTGGATGGACCGCGACGGCAAGGCGAATACGACGCGCATTGTCCCGATGGCAAGTTCCTCGACCTTGCGCTCGTTGACGGGCTCGTATAAGGTAAAGCTTGCCTTCCGTAATGATATTTCGGGTAACCTGGCGTACGTTGACTATTCGAACGGAATCCTGTCTGTCGTTGAAATCGTGGATACGATGGAGGTATACCACCCGGAGGTGTCTCCGGATGGCGGAAAGGTGGCTTTTTGCACGGGGCTTGAAGGCGTTTCGGGCAAGTCATCGCTGTATGTGCGCGACCTGAATGCGGAAGGCTCGAATCTTGTAAGGCTTGATGTGGAAAGTGCCGCAATCCCGCGCTGGCGTGTGCTCGAAAGCGGCGATACGGTGATTGTCTACGTGACCGATGCGGGCAACAACAAGGAAGAATCTTCGTTTAGGGCGAAGTCTACATGGCGGGTGAAATTTACGGACGGCAAGTTTGGAACTCCGGAAAAACTTTTTGACGGAGCCTATCACGGAGGCCTGAGTGAAGATAATATGCTGGCTGTAACCGGGGCAAGGCTCCTGCGGGCGCGTGTTGCCGATTCCGGCTCGACAGTGTTTGTGAATGCTCGCGATACGGTCTGGTACGATGGCGAACAGGCCTGCAACGCCTCGCTTGCAAAGGACGGTAGCAAGCGTACGCTGTTCCTTGATTTTGGAGGGAAACCCGGCCGCAAGTTTGCGGGGGTGGAATACGGCACTCACGAGCGCCTGCTTGTCGTGGACAGCACCGGAACGCTGGTACAGTCTGTCGCCGCACCTGCCGGGTATTCCTTTGACCATAGTGAATGGATTTCGGGTGGCCGCAACCTGGCCGTAGTCTCGCTTACGAATGCCAGCGGCATGCATCAGAAGATTGCCCTCGTGAACCTTACGGACAGTTCCGTCACGGAACTCCTGGATGGCGATGAACTGTGGCACCCCTCGCTATGGGTTAAGGATAATTCCGTGGTGACGGGGTCGGTTGCCCTAGATGCGGATAGCGCCGGCGTGTACTACCTTGAGGGTGGCGATGTCGGTTCGATTATCATGCGCTACAAGATGGAACTGATATGGCTCTACAGGGATTTGGCGAACGTGGCGATTCTCGGGTCGTCGAGAACGCTTACGGGGGTGATTCCGGATAAGTTTAGCGAGGGATTCTTTGCACTGAACCTGTCGAATGTTCCTAACATGGTGGTGTCCTCGGAATTCATTCTGGAGCATTATCTGATTCCCCACCTCAAGAGGCTGAAGTATATCATTATTTCGCTCGATGTAGACCTGTGGCATAAGGATGAAAATAGCGACTACAATTTCTTCTATATGGACTACAAGAAGATTCCCGGCTACGTGTATGATATGCATCATGATTTCTGGAAGGACGGCTACCCCGAGGGGCTTGCCGAAAGGACCTCGGAATCCTTGGGAATGGATTACTACGTAACGAACCTGAAAATGACCCGCGGCTATGTCTACGGGGAGTCGGGAGACTGGGAGGCGAACCCCTCCATTGAAAATGACAGCACGTGGATGAGTTACGACTCGGATAATTTCTATGCGTCGCTCTCGCACTTGAGAAGGATTCTTGAAATTTCGGAAAACTACGGAATCCATGTTATCGGGGTCGTGTTCCCGCAGAGCCCGAACTTCAAGAATACGGGCTCGTTCGGAAAGTACGGGATACGGCGGAGCGAGGCTCCTGCGCTTTTGCAGAAAATAAAGGATTTGGAGATGTCTTACCCGAATTTCATCTTTATGGATGAAAACAAGATGGGTGACCACGATTATCCGGACCCGATGGCAGGCAATAGGGATCATTTATGCTATCTTGGTGCTTTGCAGATGACGGCGCGCCTGGATTCTGTGCTAAGGTCTTTGGAGTAAGTATGAGAAGGCTCGTTGTATTGTTGATTTTTTGCGGGTTGGTTGCCTGTTCCAATTCCGAAATCGTCTCGTCCTCTGAGGCCGATGTCAAGCCGGATACGCTCCCGGGGATGATGCGCGTCCTTGCCTCCAGTGTATTTACGGTTCTCGGGACGGATGATTCGCAGGCGCGTTCCAATGAGCGCCCGAGCATGAAGGTGCTGTTCGATTACGATTTCTCGATTGGGCGCCATGAAGTGACATGCGATGAATTCAATTCGCTGATGCAGTCTTCGATAGGGCTTGCGCTCGCCTGTGAAGATGGCAATATGCCAGCGACAAACGTGACTTTCTACGATGCAGTCCTGTTTGCGAATGAACGCAGTAAATCCGAAAAGCTTGATACGGCCTACACGTATGCCTCTGGAAAGTTTGATTCCGAGGGACATTGCGTGAATCTGGAGGGCTTTGCGTACCACCCCGAAGTTAGCGCGTATCGCCTGCCGACGGAAGCGGAATGGGTTTTGGTGGCTGGCCAGAAATGGAATACGCAAAAGGCCTGGACGGCTGAGAATTCGGATTACAGGCTGCACCGCGTGTGCGAACTCTCGGATTCTGCAGAAATCTGCGATATTATGGGGAATGCGATGGAATGGGTGAACGACTGGATGGGCCCGTTCCGCGATGTGACTGTTGAAAATTTTGTGGGGGCTCCCGATGGGGGCTCCATTGGCGAACGCGTGGTGAAGGGGGGTAGTTACCGGAACCAGGCCTCGTCCATTACGCTCTATGGCCGTGGCGACGTCTATACGGTGACATCGGCGACCCGCGCGGACTATGTCGGTTTCCGCCTTGCCTTTGGGCAGGTCCCGGATGCAAAATGGATGGGACGTGATGGTGACGCAAATCCGAACAGGATCGTGGGAATTGCGGAAGCGACGACTATGCGTGCCTTTACGGGGACCTACAAGGTAAAACTGGCTTTCCGCAACGATGTGTCGGGCAACTTGGCCTATATCGACTATTCTGGCGGAACATCGTCGGTGGTTGAAATTGTTGATACGCTGGATGTCTTTCATCCGGAAATATCTCCGGATGGGGAGAGGGTGGCCTTCTGTACAAGGCTCGAGGGCGTTTCGGGAGTGTCTTCGCTCTACGTGCGTGACCTGAATGCGGAAGGCACGAACCTCGTGAAACTTGACGTGGAATCTGCGGCTATCCCGCGCTGGCGCGTGCTCGCAAACGGCGATACGGTGATTGTTTACGTGACCGATGCGGGCAACAACAAGGATGACGCTGCATTCCGTGCATCATCGACCTGGCAGGTGCGCTTTTCGAACGGGCGATTTGGAACTCCGGAAAAACTTTTCGACGGGGCATACCACGGCGGGATTAGCGAGGACAATTCGCTTGCGGTAACCGGGGCAAGGCTCCTACGTGCCCGTGTTGCAGATTCCGGATCGACGGTGACGGGCAATGCCCGCGATACCACGTGGTACGATGGCGAACAGGCCTGCAATGCATCGCTTGCCAAGGATAGCAGCAAGCGTACGCTTTTCCTGGATTTTGGCGGAAAGGCCGGCCGCACGTTTGTGGGGAAGGATTATGGCACGCACGAACGCATGCTTGTCGTGGATAGTACTGGAGCGTTAATCCAGTCTGTCGCTGCCCCGGCCGGGTATTCCTTTGACCATAGCGAATGGGTCGTGGGCCGGAACCTGGCCGTGGCGACGCTTTTGAATGCGGGCGGCGCTCACCAGAAGGTGGTCCTGGTGGATTTTGGGGACTCCTCTGTTGTTGACCTTGTGGAAGGCGATGAACTGTGGCACCCGTCGCTATGGGCAAGGCCGGTTGTATTGCCGGATGCTGATTCTCCGATTGACTTGGATAGTGCTGGCGCCTATCTTTCCGAGAGCCACGAGTTGGAACAGGTGCGTTTCCGTATCAAGCTAGAGAAATTCTGGAAAAGGATTGACTCGACAAAGGTGTTCCTTGCGGGCAGTTCCCGAATGGAAATGGGCGTAGGGCCGGAAATTTACCCAGAATGGGAAATGCTTAATTTCGGGGTGACGGGAATAGACCCAGCTAGAGACTATTACTTTGTTAGTAACTACGCGTTGAACCACTCGCAAAACTTGAAGGCCATCGTTGTTTCCGTAGACTTGGACGGGTGGCACTGCTATGAGGACCATCTAGAACTGGTCTTGCTAGGTGGCCCTGGCTATGTTTACGATGCAAGTCATGATTTTTGGAAGGATGGCGTACCTAAGGGCTTTGTCGAAGCGGTCGAGAATTCTTACCCCGCGCCTTTGGAAGAGGTGAATAGTTTTTCTGTTAGGGGAGGCCTGTTTCCGCCTTCGCGGGGGTGGGATGCCGATGCGGTGGAAATCCTGAAGGATTCCGTATTCACGGAAAAGGAAATGGCATGCGTGAATGCCCGGATAGAAGACCTGATGGCCATAGTGGATATCGCTTCGGAACGGGACATCTACGTAATTGGGATAATTTTCCCCCAGGCTCCACAGTATAGGGAGACGGGATCGTTTGGCCTGTACGGCCTGCAGCGCAGCGTGGCGAAGAAAAAGATTGCCTACCTGGATTCCCTTGCCAAGGCAAAGCCCTATTTTGTGCTGATGGATGAAAATAAGATGGGGAACCATGACTATACGGATGAAATGGCCCAGAATCGCGACCATTTGAGCTACAAGGGTGCGGTGCAGATGACGGCGCGCCTGGATTCCGTATTGAAGACGTTGAAGTGGACGAGCAAATAAAGGTTGAAATAAATCACAAATGCCCGTTTTTTGATGGAAATCAGTAAAAAATAGGTTGCAAAAACGGACAATAACATATAATTTAAGGTGTAGTCGCTCATGCGACAAGGAGTGTTCATGAATTGTTTGGTAAAGATGGGCCTTGCCGGCCTCTTCGCGTTTGGCCTTTCCGAGGCTGCCGTCAATTTCCCCTTTCCGCAGAATTCCAATTATGGCGGGAACGGTGTTGTTCTTTCTAATCAGGCCGAAGCCTCGACGCAGTTGAAGAAGGCTTTTGAATTTTACCTGACGGATAAGTATAAGGAAAGCGGTAATTACGCTGCAATCGAAAAAGACAAAGGTGGTAACAATTACGTGTCGGAAGGAACCGGCTACGGAATGCTGATGATGGTCTACTTCAGTGACAATACGACCAGTTACCAGGCACAGTTCGATAAACTATGGGCATTCTACAAGGCGGGGTCTAATCAACATGGCCTAATGAACTGGTCATTTGGCGGCTTGAACCCGTACGATAATAAGGCGAATGCGGCAACCGATGCGGAAATGGATGTTGCTGCAGCCTTGATTATGGCTTCGTACCAGTTTGGTGATGAAAAGTATCTTGACGAAGCTCGCACTCTTTTGAAGAATGTGAAGCAGTATGAATTTGAAGATAAGGGCCTGCATAAACCGGGCGATGCCTGGAACGACAAGAAGAATCCTTCCTATATTGCTCCTGCCTACTATAGGCTTTTTGCCGAGGTGGATAAGGACAATGCCGAGTTCTGGAATACGACGGCGATGAATGCCAACTATGCCTTGTTGGAGACGAACTCTGCGGAATATTCCACAGGACTTTTTGACAACTGGTCGGATGCCAGCGGAAAGGGCCTTGACAAGTACTATGGGTACGATGCCGCCCGTACACCGTGGCGCTTGGCGCAGGATTTTTACTGGTTCGGTGAATCGAAGGCCAAGACAATGCTCGATAAGCTTGGAACTTGGGTAAGTGGCTATGCGGCATCGGCGATGAAGGGAACGATTGAACGTAGCGGTAGTACCATGTGGAATGACCACAACAGCACGTTTGTGGCAACGCTTATGACTTCGTTGGTTACGGATGCTTCTCGCCAGTCTAAACTTGATGAATACTGGAACGAGGCTGTTTCCTTGGGTGATGAGGCTTATTTCGAACAGTCGATGAAGGTGCTTTGTGGCCTCCTGGTTTCGGGCAACATGCCGAACCTCATGACGGCAGGCTCGCAGCCTCCGGCATCGAGTTCTTCCGTGCCGCCCACTAGTTCTTCCGGTACGGAACCCCCGACTTCTTCTAGCGGGCCGAACGTGAACCCGGAATCGAGTTCCAGCGAGATTACCGCATTGCCTGCTGCACACGTGGCTGCCGCTCCGGCGGTGTCGATGCACGGGCGTACCCTCCAGGTGAACTATGCGGGCCATGTGCGTGTGGACCTGTTCGGCGTGACCGGAGCCGCAGTCAAGACGCTCTGGAACGGGAATGCAACGGGTAGCATGGAACTTGCCCTCCAGGGAATCCCCGCGGGTATCTATGTTGTCCGGGTCCAGACGGCGACCTCGACAATGTTGCAGAAAATACGCCTGCAATAGCCCAGATACTCGAACAGTTTGCTGATTTCATAAAAAATGGCGCTTGTCGAAAAGACAGGCGCTCTTTTTTTCGTATTTTTAGGGCATGAATAATATTGTGAAGTTTTTTGCGTGCGCGGCATTTGCCGCAACTTCGGTTTTTGCCCAGCAGGGAGCCCCGACGGGTGCCGCCGTGGACCCGACTGCCGACGAGCAGAAGGCGCTCGAAGCCCTCAAGGGTAAGCTCGAAGGTGCAATCGTGTGGGCAACAAGCCGCGCGAACAGCCACCATGACATCTGGATTATGAACGCCGACGGCACGAACCCGCGCGCCTTGACACAGGGCGACAATGTGGACTGGTTCCCGAGGATTTCTCCGGATGGCGCCACGGTGCTGTTTAACCGCAGCAAGGGCGGCTGGGTACCCGAGAACGACGCGAACTACCCCGAAAAGTGGGACCTGTGGATGATCGACATTACAGGCGAGAACGCCCGCAAGGTGGTCGATAACGCCACATGGGGCACCTGGAGGCCTGATGGTAAGTCCATCGTGTTCAGCCGCGCGGGGAAGGTCTTTACGATGGACCTCGAGAGCAAGGCCGAAAAGATGATCCTGGATGGCGAGGTGGCCTTCAAGAAGTCGGGCGTGATTCTACAGGAGCCGAACATGAGCCCCGACGGCAAGCACCTGGCGATTACGCTTCGCGGTTCCATGCGCGAGACGGGCGTGTGGGACCTGGAAAAGTCCCAGTGGACCAAGTCCGGCGACGGCTGCCAGATTGACTGGAACTTTGATGGCAGCAAGATTTACCGTGTGAACCCGACGGGTAACGGCGGTACTGCCGCCCCGAGCGAAATCCTGTGGTTCAGCGCCAAGGATGGCAAGCAGATCGAGAAGGTCGGATTCTTCGGCATCCCGAAGAACGTGAAGCTGATGGACCTGCCGGGCCGCCGCAGTCACGAGTACTTCCCGCGCCTTTCGCCCGATGGCAAGTGGCTCGTGTGGGGTGCGACCGACAAGGGCCACGACCACGACATGTTCGATTATGAGCTCTACATCTGGAAGATTGGCGAGCCGGTAGAGACGGCGACCCGCATTACCTACCACACGGGTAACGACCGCTGGCCCGATATCTGGTTCGGCAAGCTCCCCGTGAAGGAAACGCCTGTGAAGGCCGTCGAGACTGCTGCCCAGGCTGCGGTCGGTGCCGCTGTTGCAGGTGGCGTGAGCGACGCCAAGATGGATGAACTCATTCAGGCAATTGACCGCCTGACCGAAGCGGTCAAGGCCCTTTCAAAATAGCTTTCGCTAGCTATTCCTTCTTTTTGCCGAGTGCCCACAGTAGCGAGTCTATGCGGGCACTAAGCTGGAATGCCCCATACATGTTGAGGTGGTCGTAGTCGTATGCGAGGTTGTCGGCATAGTCGTGCTTGCCCATCTTGTTCTCGTCCATGAGTATGAAGTTGGGATAGGTGGAACTGAACTTGGCAATGTTGTCTAGGATACTGATGGCGGTGCTACGCCTCATGCCGTGCCTGCCGAATGCCCCTGTCTTGGCGTATTCGGGGCTTTGCGGGTAGACAACGCCGATGACCTTGATGCCTTTTTCCTGAGCAATCTTGATGATGTCCTCGATCTGCTGGAGTGCGGTCTTGTAAACCGTATTCCTGTCGCTCCAGGTGGAATCGCTTACGAGCGAGTTGGGGTTGCTTCCGCCGTATGTCCAGGAGTTGACTTCCATGTTCTTGACAAAACCATGAAGCCATGCGATGTCCTCTAGGTATAGTTGTTCAGAAAGTTGCTGCTTGCTAGCTTCTATGATATGGGAGGCGTTTCCCTTTTTCCAGAAATCGTGGTTTGCGTCGTAATGGAAACCCGGTATCGAAAGAATATTCCGCTTGACGTTGACCCCGGACTTTTCGGACCACAGGTCAAGATCGAGGGCGAGTATGATGTACTCGAGATTCTTGCAGTGCGGGAATACGTAGTTCTTTGCCAGGTAATAGTTGACGTCCATGTCGTTGGGGATTGTCGCCATATTGAACGGAACGCCGTAGGTTATAGAAATTGTGGCAAACCCGATGCTGGTTCTTGACGATCCGAGGGCCATGACTTCGATGGAGTCGGCTATTGCCCAGAAGGCGTTCATCTTTGTCGCTAGTAGCGGGTCGTCGTCATCGTTCCAGTAAATGGCGGCGCTGTCCGGTTCAAGGGGCGATTCTGTCTTATTGACTTCTCCTATCCAGATGCACGGATGCCAGAGCTCGTCGCCCTTGATAAGTTCCATGATGGAAGAATCATTAAGGTCGATGAGGACGATCTTTTCGTGTGTGCCGTCGGGCGTGGTGAGCATTGCCGTGATAAAGTGGCTGTCGACCCATTCGGGATGGTCGAATGTGTACCCCTTTGGTGCGGGAATGTTCTGGATGAGTTTACCGGTGCTGTCCATGATAAGGATTTGCTCGTGAACGCCGTAGTTCTTCCCAACGAACTTTCGCCCTTCTTTGCCGCCGAAGTCAAGGAACAGTATGCGGTTGCTCCCGTCCTTGGCTAGGCTCACATTGCATGCCTGTTCCGAGTTGTACCAAACAGTATCCTTGAGGTCGGACCTTCTTACTCGCAATAGGGACGAGCCCGTGACGGCAAATTTCAGGTCGTCGCCGACGCCTCCATGATATGCGCCATCAAACAGCTTTTGGGGTTCGCCGAACTTTCCGTTAGAGAAGGGTACCATCCATGTAGATTTGCTCAGGAACGACGGCTCGTACTTGTTGTTGCTTGCGGAGGAGACGTATATGATGACGGTGTCCTTGAAATCAAGAACCTTCCAGCGCGGGATGGCCGCGTTTTCAACGTCGAGCTTTACAAGGTGGCTGCCTTTTTTGTTTAAATCGCGGACGTAAATGTTTGATTGCCCGTTGACGCCTTCGGGCTTTGTGCAGAATGCGACCCGTTGCCCGTCGGGAGAAATGTCAGGATGGAATGTGTTTATAGTATCCAGGACTGCGAGAGGCGAGAGGATATGGCTCGAGTAATCTATGTAGGCGAGGCTTCCGCTGATATCGTGACGGAAGGCAATCTTTGTCCTGAAAGTCCCTGTCTTTTTGCGGACGCTACCTACGCTGGATGTGCGATAGGTGGGGAGGGCGTCTGTGGAATTCGGGCTTTTGGAAAGCCATAGGGCATCGGGAATCTTGCCGAAAGCAAGTCGGAACCCGAGGTAGTCGCTTGTTGTAGAAGAAGTGACGGTGTAGACGTCTCCACGGCTATAGGGACTGATTCCGCTTTCTGCCATGTGAAAGTTGCCGCCCTTGATGATGCGTTCGCCGAGAGAACCCCCGTTGGCCGCACCGATAAAGTTTGTTACGGTGGTGTCCCATACATTGCCAAACCAGTCGTTAACCCATTCCGATACGTTGCCTTCCATATCGCAAATGCCGAGCGTGTTGTGGTCCTTGCTGCATGCGGAGTGGAGGTTGCTCTTGGCATTGCTTGCGTACCAGCTGTTTTTTACATCCCAGCCTTGTCTTGCGGCGAGAATCCATTCTGCCTCGGTAGGGAGGCGGTAGGCTTCGACATTGGGCTGGAAAGAAAATCCCTCGATTTGGGTGCAAGAGCCCTCATCGCACGAGACGGATGTATAGGTGTATGCCGTGTCATAGCCTTCGGCCTTGCTTTTTTCGTTCGCGAAAAGCATGGCATCTATGAAGGTGACGTTCGTTACCGGTAGGGAATCGTTGTTACACGTAGCGGATTTTAGGAACTGCGTGTATTCCTTGCATGTGACTTCGTGCTTTTCCAGGTAGAAGTCGTAGGTAAGCTCGACCTTTATTGCCGGGTTTTTGCCATCATTGTCTTCGACCGTTATGTCCTTGATTTCGACAATCTTGTCGTGGGTGGTTATTTTGACAAAGTCGGTGGATAGGTCCCCGGAGATAGGGGTATGCTCCCCGTAGGCATAAAGTTCGCTATTCGAGCAACTCGTCCAGAACGGGAATAGTAGAAGCAGTAGGTACCGGTATTTCATGGAACTGCCTGCTATGGAGTAAAGTTGCTGCGAATCTTGAATGCCATGATGGCAAACGCCCCGGCGACATTCATGCTTGCCTTGCGGCCAGCCATGGGGATAGTCACCTTCATGGTTGATTCGGCCATGATTTCGGGGGCAATCCCGAGTTCCTCGTTCCCGAGGATGATGAGCCCTTTCTTGGGCCAGGAAACTTCATTGATGCTAGGGATGTCTTCGCCTGTTTCGAGAGCGATAATCTCGTAGCCGTTTTCCTTGTGCCACTTGATGCAGTCAAACGGGCTTTCCCAGCGCTTGATGGGGATCCATTCCTGGCACCCGCGCGCGGCGCTCTTGACCGTCACGTGGTCGGGATTGGTGCTGTAGCCGCTCAGGTGTACACCCTCGAGCCCAAAGCAGTCCGTGCTCCTGATGATGGAGCCGACATTGAAGGCGCTTCGCAGGTTGTGAACGAGGACTGCAAACGGGATAGGCGCTTCGTTGGCGACTTCGCGGTCACCCGGTTCCTGTTCCAGGTATACGTCGCGCTCGAATCCAAGCCCTGCTCGCGTGCGGAATGTCTTGTACAGGTCGATCATCTGCGCCTGGTTCTTGCCGGTAATGCGCTCTTCTTCGGGCAATTTCATCCAGCTGGCGTATGTCTCGAATTCACGCTTTGCGCGGGGAACGTCGTCGCCCAGTTGCAAGATGATGACTCGCAGGAGTTCCGCCATGCGCTTAGCCTTGGAGGTTTCCTTCATTGCGAGAAATTTCGGTTCCGTGTACATCAATTCAAATATAGCAAATATGACTTTTGGTGCTAGAAATGTTATATTTAAATGGATGTCTTGAGAAAGGTGACTCCACGATGCTTTACAGATATGCCATTGTATTTTTGATGCTCCTGCTTGTTGCGTGCGGGTCTGATTCCTCGTCGGGTTCTTCCGATGAGGGCCCGCAGGAACCGCATGAAATCAAGGTAAATGACTTTACGCTGTTGATGGCATCCGATTCCATAAAGGCTTTGCTCGGGAGTGACCGCTTTAAGCTCGTGTTCCGTGATGGCGATGTCGGGAATCTCGTACTGCTGGAACATACAGATGGCTCCTTGAAAATGACGAAATTGGCGGATGGCTATAACGTGTACCATCCGACGTTCTCCCCGGATGGTAGCAAGATTGCCTTTTGTTCGGCCTATGAGGGCGCCCCGTTTGAATCGCGCCTGTATATTATTGACTTGAAAAATCCCGAAAAGATGGACTCGCTGGATGTGGAAAGTGCGGCAATCCCCAGGTGGTACGTACTCCCGGATGGCGATACCATCATAACCTTTGTCGACTATAATGGGGACGACAAGAATGAACTGTGGCTCTCTTCGGCATCGTGGAAGGTTACGTACAAAGTAAATGGTTTCGGAACGCCCGAAAAGATATTTGACCGCAGTTATAACGGGGGCTACGCCTACGACTTTTCCTTTGCCGCTACCGGAGCGACACGCCTGTATTTCCACAGGGCCGAAGATGCGGAGGATGTTTTCGAGGACCGTTATGGGGACCAGCAGGTTTGTAACGTCTCCGTATCCAGGGATTCCTCGAAGTTGATTTCTTTCCTGGAAACGGCGGGGAAGATGGGGCGTGAATTCACCCACGACCAATCGGGAGCCTGGCACCACTTCATCTTTTACGAGGACGAAACCGGAAAGATCGTGAAGGCTATCGAGACGCTCCCGAATACGGCGTTTGACCAGGTGGAATGGCTCTATGGAATCCCCGTGCAGGTGGGTATCCTTTCGTCGATGGACCTGGAGTATTTTGACGTTGTTCTGATTGATTATACGCAGTCAAAAGTGCATAAGTTTATCAAGTCGGACGGCGTGTCTATGTGGCACCCTGATTTGTGGTTTGACCGCTAAATTCAGCCCCTGAAATTCGGCCTTTTTAGGGGCTCGAAAATCTGTTATTTTTCTTAAAATTCTGGGGATTTTTCTATATTTCGGGCAGTATGCAAAGCCCTCGAAAACCGCGTATCCTCATCACGAACGACGATGGGGTAAATAGCGCGAATATGCACGCTTTGGCGCGTGCACTTGCTCCCTATGGGGAGGTTTTCGTGTTTGCCCCGCAAATGGAACAGAGCGGGGTTTCCCACGCGTTTACGCTGCGCCGCCCCCTCTGTATCGAGGAATGTCCGTCAGAAGGCGGTTACAGGGCGTTTTCTGTGGACGGGACCCCTGCCGACTGCGTGAAGTTTGCGCTCGGGCACTATGCCGCCTTCGGGCTTGAACAAACCGAGGGGCGCGGTCCGGGTCAGTTTGACGTGTGCTTTTCGGGCGTGAACATCGGTGAGAATTCGGGCGTGTCCGCGCTCTACTCGGGTACGGTCGCCGGAGCCCGCGAGGCAGCCCTCTGGAGCGTGCCTGGGGTAGCCCTCTCGCTTCGCGGTGGCAATACGCTTTTGCAGGTATCGATTGATTTTGCAGTAAAGGTCGTGCGCGAGGGAATGTTCAGGAATATCCCCGCGGGCGTATTCTGGAACGTGAACTTCCCGAAGGTCGAACCTGCCGCGTTCAAGGGGTTCCGTGCGTGTACGATGGCGCTCGGTATGTTTACCGACCACTACACCAGCGAAGGGAACCTGTGGCAGCTCGATGGCGAAAAGTTGTGGGAAAAGCAGCCTGAGGGTAGTGATGACTACCTGCTGGACCAGGGCTATGCGACCATTACGCCGCACCGCATCGACCAGACGGATGAAGAGAATTTGAAAAAAATAAACGAGATGTTGGCCGGAAACGGCTAATCACTAAGAGGATAACGAATGTCAGAAGAATTGGTACCAGGAACGCAGTTCAAGAGCCTTATCGAAAAGGACATGCAGGACTGCTATCTCCGCTACTCCATGAGCGTCATTGTGGCGCGTGCGCTCCCGGACGCACGTGACGGCTTCAAGCCGGTGCACCGCCGCGTGATGTACAGTATGCACAAGTTGGGCGTGGTTCCCAACAAGTCGACGGTCAAGAGTGCGCGTATCGTGGGTGATGTGATCGGTAAGTACCATCCGCATGGCGACTCCGCTGTTTACGAGACGCTCGTCCGCATGGCGCAGGATTTCTCGCTGCGTTACCCGCTGGTGTTTGGTCAGGGTAACTTCGGTAACATCGACGGCGACGGTGCCGCCGCAATGCGTTACACCGAAGCGAAGATGAACAACATGGGTGCCCTGATGCTCGAGGACCTCGAGAAGGACACCGTGGACATGGGCCCGAACTTCGACGAATCGCTCGAAGAACCGCTGGTGCTCCCGTCCGTGCTCCCGAACATGCTCGTGAACGGTACTACGGGTATCGCCGTGGGTATGGCGACCTCGATGGCTCCGCACAACCTGCGCGAAATTGCAAACGCTATCCACGCGGTGGCGGAGAACCCCGAAATTACGGGCGAAGAACTTTTGCAGTACGTTTCCGGTCCTGACTTCCCGACCGGCGCCATCATTTGTGGGCGTGCGGGTATCCGCGATGCATACCTCACGGGCCACGGCCGCGTACGTGTGCGCGCCCGTACCGACATCGAGATTGATTCCAAGGGCAAGCCGCGCATCATCGTGACTGAAATTCCCTACATGGTGAACAAGTCCGAGCTCTGCAAGAAGATTGCGGACCTCGTTCGCGAAAAGCGCGTAGACGGCATCACCGATATCCGCGATGAATCCGCGAAGGATATCCGCATCGTTATTGAACTCAGGCGCGATGCTGTGGGCGAGGTGGTCCTAAATAATTTGTTCAAGTACACGCAGTTGCAGACCACGTTCAGTATCTACAACTTGGCGCTCGTGAACAACCTGCCGAAGCTCCTCACGCTCAAGGACCTTGTCCAGATTTACATCGACCACCGCATGGATGTGGTGACTCGCTCGACGCAGTTCGACCTGAACAAGGCGAAGGCACGCCTCCACATTATCGAGGGCCTGCGCATTGCAACGCAGAACATCGATGAAGTGGTGCAGATCATCAAGGCGAGCAAGACGACCGAAATCGCGAAACAGAGCTTGCAGGACCGCTTTGGCCTCGATGAAATCCAGTCGCAGGCGATTGTCGACATGCGACTCTCTCAGTTGACGGGCCTCAACCTCGAAAAACTGGAAGCGGAATACAACGAACTCATCGCGACAGTTGCCGACCTCGAAGATATCCTCGCTAAGCGCGAACGCCGCATTGCGATTATCCTCAAGCGCCTTGACGAAGTGGTGGACAAGTTTGGTGACGAACGTCGCACCACCATCGGCGAATCCGTCGATGACAGCGACTACGAAGACCTGATTGCCGAAGAGGAACAGGTGATTACCTTGAGCAAGGAAGGCTACATCAAGCGCCTCCCGATCGACACGTTCAAGACCCAGAGCCGTGGCGGCAAGGGCATTATCGGTGCCGGCCTCAAGGAAGAAGATGACGTGGACCAGATCTTTACGGCAAGCACGCACAGCTACCTGCTCGTGTTTACCAACAAGGGTCGTGCCTACTGGACCAAGGTCTACCGCCTGCCCGAAGGCACGCGTAGCGGCAAGGGTCGCCCGATCGTGAACTTTGTAGGCCTCACCGAGGGCGAGAAGGTTCAGGCGATTGTGCCCGTGCGCAAGTTCGGCGGTTACTTCTGCCTCGTGTTTGCGACCAAGAAGGGTATCATCAACAAGATGGACCTCACTCTGTTCAGCCGCCCGCGCAAGGCCGGCGTGAACGCTATTACCCTCGACGAGGGTGATGAACTCGTGAAGGTGCAGCTCGTAGGCATGTCCGAAGAGGAATACAAGGCCTCGCTCAATGCCGGCGAAGGCGACGACAATGCGCCCGAAACGGATGCTCCGGAAGTCGAAGGCGATGATGCCGACGATCTCGAAGGTCGCCCGATTCCGAAGGACCTGCTTATGCTTGCGACCCGCAACGGTCAGGCCGTCACGTTCCCGATTACGTGCTTCCGCCCGATGGGCCGTGGCACGCACGGTGTTCGCGGTATCAAACTTGCCGAAGGCGACGAGGTCATTTCGCTCCTGTGGCTCAAGGAAGGCAACAAGGTGCTCACCATTACCGAGAAGGGCTATGGCAAGCGCAGTGAACCGGGTACCTACCGCGTCACCAAGCGCGGGAGCAAGGGCGTGAAGAACCTGAACGTGACCGACAAGATTGGCCCGGCCGTGTTTGTCGATAGCGTTGCAGATGACTACGACCTGATTATCACGAGTAAGGAAGGTCAGGTCATCCGCATCAAGGCCGATTCCATCCGCCTCACGGGCCGCAATGCCCAGGGCGTGAAGGCGATTAGCCTGCGCGACGGCGACATGGTGCAAGATGCCACCGCGCTCCCGAGCGTGGAGGACATCGAGCAGGATAGCGCCGAGGCAAAGGAAACATTTGATCACGTGCAGGGTGTGGAAGTGGATGACGATTCCGTCGAAAAGTCCGCACCTGCCGATGATATGCCTGCCGGCGATGACATGTAATAAATAAGTCGGGCTAACTGCGCTTGAACGCAGTGCCCACATACAACATTATATATATAGCGCTCCCTTTTCGGGAGCGCTTTTTGATTTGCGCTAATTTGCTCAAAATCGCAATCCTGTTTAAAAAAATTAAGGTTTGTTGTCTTTACTTACAACGTGTTTTAACTCCGGAATGGGCTAAAGTCTGCCCTGCGGTATAGATTATATGCTGTACGGGTGGAGTTAACCCGGAAACAAGGAGTATGTATGAAAAAGAACTTTTGGGGCGTGGGATTTGCCCTAATCATGGGACTGGCGGTCAGCAGTTTTGCTGCTGATGCCTGCAATGACAACATGGGTCATTCAGGAAACGGCTCGCAAGTGAGCGGCAACAAGGTTGGCTCCATCAGTGGAACTCCCTGGGGCTACGAACAGTGGTATCAGGGTGGCAACGCCTCGATGACCTACTACAGCAATGGTACGTTCAAGGCCAACTGGAGTAACTCCAACGACTACCTGACTCGCGTGGGTTACCAGTACAACGGCAACGGAATCGACCACAAGTCGAAGAATTTTGCAGTCGATTACAAGTACACCAAGACAGGTAATGCCTCTTACGGCTACATCGGCGTGTATGGCTGGACCAAGAATCCGGAAACCGAATACTACATCGTGGATGACTGGTACAGCAAGCCGAGCGAACAGTATGTAGGCGAAAAGTTCGGCGAGATTACCGTCGATGGCGCCAAGTACTCCATTCATGCGTTCCTTCGCCAGCAGGAACCCTCCAAGTCGGGCACCTCTACGTTTGTGCAGTTCTTCAGCATTCGCGAAACTCCGCGTCAGTGCGGCCACATCGACATCTCCGCCCACTTCAAGAAGTGGGATGAACTCTTTACCGGTCAGCAGAAGCAACTCCGCGGTTCGAAGGGCGGTGGATCTGCTTCGCTCAAGTTCGGTAACGTGACCGAAGTGATGCTTATGACCGAAGCCGGTGGTGGCGCTACGGGTTCCGTGGACTACACCTACTTCGACATGACCGACAAAGCCTCGTCGTCGCCGACTTCTAGCGCCTCGACGAAATCTAGCTCTTCCGTGGCGAAATCCAGCTCTTCCAATGGTGGCTCGACTGTTTCCGGTACGATTGACGCCTGTAAGGACCAGATGGGCCATGAAGGCAACGGCAAGGTTGATAATGGCCGTGACAACCAGAGCGCAACGGGTAAAGTCGGTAACTCTCCGTACCATTACGAAATCTGGTACCAGGGCGGCAACAACTCCATGACCTCTTACGACAACGGTACGTTCACTGCCAAATGGAGTGGCACCAACGACTTCCTTGCCCGTGTCGGCTTCAAGTACAACGAAGACAAATCTCACGAAGATCTCGGCCCCATCGATGCCTACTTTAACTGGAAAAAGAGTGGCAACGCCGGTGGCTACAACTACATCGGTATCTACGGCTGGACGGTCGATCCGCTGGTGGAATACTACATCGTCGATGACTGGTTCAGCGAGCCGGGTCCGAACCTCCTTGGCCAGAAGAAGGGTGAGTTCACGGTTGATGGTGCTACCTACGAAATTTACCAGAACCAGCGTAACAACGCACCCTCTATCAAGGGGAATGCTACCTTCCCGCAGTACTTCAGCAAGCGTAAGGGTGCCCGTTCCTGTGGCCATATCGACATCACGGCTCACTTCAAGAAGTGGGAATCCCTCGGCATGAAGATGGGTAAGATGTACGAAGCCAAGGTGCTTGTCGAAGCCGGTGGTGGCTCGGGCTCGTTCGATGTTAACTACTTCAAGATGACCGACAAGGCGCATCCGCTTGAAGTCGCTACCCCGGAATCCAGCTCCAGCGTGGTTAAGTCTAGCTCCAGCGGCACCGCAAAATCTAGCTCTAGCCGTGGCGGCTGGAATTGGGGCCGCAGCAGTAGCAGCACGGACGCTATCCCGTTCATGACCCAGGCGCTTGCGTCAATGGATGGCCAGTTCATGGTGTTCGACATGCAGGGCCGCACTCTCGGCGCAATCGATGTGCCGGCCGGTTCTACGGTTGCTTCTGCCATCAAGGCGAAGTTCAAGAATACGGGCATCTACCTCGTGAAGCAGGGCAAGAGCTTCCTCCGTGTGAAGGTGACTCCGTAAAAAACGCTTAATCTTCAGATACTCCTGAACGAAGTTCCCCGCGAAAGCGGGGAATTTTCGTTAAAATCGCCATTTTTGACGAAAATTGCGTTGTTTTTTGCAACAACGCCTTTTTGTTGTAACTATTCCAAATTGGAATGTGCGGATATATCTTTGGAACAGAACCTAAACATTCAGGAGTTAGAAAATGAATAGGAGCATTAGGAACATTACGAAGATGGGCATTGCATTGGCCTTTGGCCTCTGCGTGAACAGTGCTTTTGCTGCGGACGCTTGTAGCGATGCAATGGGGCACAACGGCGGTGGCACTCAGGTGAACCGCAACCAGACGGGTTCCATCAATGGAACGCCGTGGGGTTATGAACTGTGGGCCGACGGTGGCAGCAACAGCATGACCTACTACAGCAATGGTACGTTCTCTGCCAAGTGGACCAACTCGAACGACTTCCTCGCCCGTGTGGGTTACCGCTACGGCGATAACGGCCCGGGTGTTGACCACAAGACCAAGCATTACACGGTTGACTATAAGTACACCAAGAATGGTCATGGTTCTTATGGTTATATCGGTGTTTATGGCTGGACCGTGGATCCGCAGGTCGAGTACTACATCGTGGATGACTGGTACAGCCAGCCGAGCGAAAACTACGTTGGTGAAAAGTTCGGCGAAATTACGGTTGATGGTGCCACGTACACAATCCATGCGTTCCTCCGTCAGCAGGAACCCTCCAAGACGGGTACCTCTACCTTCTTGCAGATTTTCAGTATCCGTAAGCAGGCTCGTCAGTGTGGCCACATCGATATTTCCGCTCACTTCAACAAGTGGGATGAACTCTTTACCGGTCAGCAGAAAAATCTCCGTGGCTCTAAGGGCGGTGGATCTGCAACGCTTAAGTTCGGTAAGGTGACCGAAGTTATGCTTATGAATGAAGCCGGTGGTAACTCTAGTGGTGAAGTGGACTACACCTACTTCAACATGACCGATGACGGTGAAAGCTCTCCGATTGAAGAACCGGATCCGATCGACCGCAAACCGTTCAAGGGCGTTACCGCAACGATTCCTGGTATCATCGAAGCCGAAAACTTTGACGAAGGTAACGAAGGCGATTCCTACGGTGGCACCAACACCCCGGGCGACGCTGAAGTTGACAAGGATTACCGTGGTAAAGATTACTATGTCGGTATCGTTGAAGGTGGTACGGGCAAGGCTGTGGGTTACACCGCTGCTGATGAATGGCTCGAATACACCGTGGAAGTCGCTAAGGATGGCGAATACGATATCGAAGCCAACGTTTCGAACGGTTCCGGCGCTGGCAAGCTCAACCTTTCTATCGATGGCAAGTCCCTTGCTTCTCTCTCCTTCACGGGTACCGAGAATGACTGGAATACCTACGAACTCTCTACGGGCAAGGCTACCCTTACCGCTGGTAAGCACACGCTCCGTATCACGATTGCCAACGCCAATACCAACGTGGACTACGTGAAGTTCACTCTGCCGGGCGAAGAAATCATTGTCAATCCGGGTCCGGATGATTCTGGCACGACCGCCATCGCTCAGCTCATCCGCATGAACAACATCGCCCGTACCGTGCAGGTGTTCGACATGCAGGGCAAGTTCCTCGGCAAGGTGGAAATTGCCGCTGGCACGAGCGTTAACGAGGCTATCGCCGCCAAGTTCCAGAAGTCCGGCATCTACATGGTGAAGGATCTCCTGGGCATCAAGAAGGTGCGCGTCATAAACCGCTAATCGGTGTCATAAAGACAATCTTTTATCCCCGCCCTTGGCGGGGATATCTTTTTTTTATGCAAATTAGCGGGGGCCTTTGTTTGCCCTATTGACTTGTCCTCTCCTAAAAGTTAAATTAAGCCTAGTAGAATTCTTTTATTGCGAGGTTTATCTGTGAAAAAGATATCCATCTTTGCCCTGGCGTTTTTCGCCATTTTTGCTTTGGCTTCCTTCGGGTTTGCCTACGACCTGACCGGCAATGGTTACGGTGCCGTGCAGAAGGCGCGCCCGTCCATCGCGTTTGTGCTTACCACCTGGGAAAAGAAGGGCGCGGAGGTCACTACCGAGGTCAACCATTCCGAAAGCGAGGAAACGGTTTCGGAAAGTACCTCTGACAATGCATCGGGTAAGTCCTCCAAGGCACGTGCGAAGACGGTTGCGGTAACTACCGAGGCGACCTACAGCGAGGATATCTGGACAAAGATTCCCGATGCCCAGATTGTCGACAAGTTCCAGCAGCAGTTCGTGAAGCAGCAGTTCAACGTGAAGTCTTCCGACATGGCCCGCAACATTGCCCTGGCCCCCTCGCTCGCAAAGACCGGCGTGAACCCTTCTGACCGCGCTGCCGTCAAAAAATATGCCGAGAAGGAAGGCGTAAACTTCGTTGCCCGCGGTGAAGTCGCGGTGACCAGCTACACGAAGGTGAAGGGCAACAAGATCAAGGCTTCGCTCCAGATAGGGGTCGAGGTTATCGACGTGAATTCGGGCGAGGTGATTGCCGCGTTCTCGAACGGCGTGCACACCGTTGCTAACAACAAGGAAGTTGCCCGCAATGGCGGCATCAACAAGGCGGCCGTCGTTGCTGCCCGCACGCTTTCGGAACAGGTGATGGAAGCCTGGATCAACGCAGCCGACAACGGCTCGCAGTTCGTGGTGGAACTCCGTAAGATGAAGTCCGCCCGCAGCCAGAAGATTCCGTTCGAGAAGGCGCTCAAGGGCGTTGTTACTATAAATTCGCAGACCCAGCCCGCAAAGGATGTGGTGACCTACTCCGTGACGTTCAAGGGGTCTAAGGGCGATCTCGGTACGGCGATTCTCGAGGCGATTGGCGACAAGCCCGGCTTCGACGAGAAGTCCTTCGATGGTCCGCATGATATTGACGGCAAGGTCGTGTTTGAATTCTTGAAGTAATAGAGAAAGGAGTTTTAGCGTAATGAAGAAGATCTGGCTTTCCGCAATCGCTTCCGCTGCGTTCGTGTTTATGTCGTGCGCCTCTTCTGGCCCGCACGTGGATGCCTTTAACCGCGCGCAGAAGGCGTACAATGACGGCAAGGACGACAAGGCTATTGCCGAGGCTCTCGAGGCCCTGAAAATCAAGCCCGACTACAAGCCCGCCATCGAGTTTCTGAACAAGACGTTTGACGACGTGATCGCCGCGAAGAACGATACGATTGCGATGTTCAAGAAGCGCGACGACCCGAACCCCAAGCGCTGGGACAAGATCGTGTTTATGGAAGAGCAGAAGGCCGATTACGCGAAGCAGCTGAAGCTTATTGCCCGCCGTAACGACAAGCTCAAACTGAGTGTGGAAGTCAATCCCGAAGATATCAAGATCGCCCGCGACAGTGCCGCCGCATCGCACTATGCCGCAGGTCTTGAAAAGATGAACGGGCGCGGGAAGGCCGCCCAGCAGGAAGCCGCGGTCCACTTCCGCAAGGCGTTCACCTACCATGCCGACTACGAGGATTCCAAGCAGCTCTACGCGGACTGCAAGAAGCGTGGTACGGTGCGCGTAGCGGTTGACCCGTTCAACAACGACTACAGTGGCCGCATGGATGCCGCCCTGATTGCCGAACTCCAGAAGAACAAGGAAGCCTCTGAATTCCTGCAGTTCTTGACCCGTGCCGACCTGGACCGCATTCTCGAAGAGCAGACGCTTGCTTCTTCGGGCGATTTCAAGGAAGGCGAGGGTGATGAAATGATGGGCAATCTCCGTACCGCGGAATTCCTCATCGCGGGTTCCATCGAGAAACACGTGTGTTCCGACGACGAACGTGCAGTGGAGCGCGATCGCGAAGAGAAGGAAAATGCGAACCGCGTGAAGGTCGGCAGCCACCAGGAATGCGAGACTCTCAAGAGTGGCAAGCGCCGTTGCTACGACGTGAACGACTATGCCAACGTGTATGCGACTATCGTGATCGACTCGCTCACGAAGAAGGCTTCGACCTCCGGCTTTATCCAGATTCTCGATTTCAAGACGGGCGAAGTCAAGAAAAAGACCGACGTGCGCGTAGGCGTGATGTCGTCGGGTATAGTGGCGGGCTGTTCTGGCGACCCGCGCGCGTTCTTGCCTATCTGCAAGCATACCGAGGTGACACTGCGTTCCTGCAGCGAGATGAACGACCAGATGACGGTCGATTTTGCCCGCAAGTCTGTGGCAGAGATAACTAAAGTTACCAAAGAACTGACCAAGTAGGGCGGTTCGGGGTAAAATATTTCTAAATTTGGACTAAAATAACAATCCATAAGGAGAAGATCCAATGAAAAAGATGTTCCTCGCTCTCGCTGCGGCAAGCCTTGTCAGCACGATGGCTTTTGCACAGGACGACTACGACTACGGTGACGACTACGGCACCGAAGCCTCCACCAGCAGCGATGACGGCTACACCGACATGGACAGTGGTGACAAGCCCGCTGCCGAAGAACAGCCTGCATCTGATGTCGATTACAAGAGCATGGACGACAAGGACAAGAAGGTGAGCCGCAACGAAGGCGAAATGTCCTCCATCTTTGACCGCCCGTACAACCTCGGTGCAAGGATTTCCTTGGGTCTTGCCGATTTCTTCAATACCCCGACGACTATCAACGAAACTGGTGCAGAAGAAGATGCCTATAAGGGCTGGATGGGTGTGCAGGTCGCCCTCGGCTTCATCTTCAACTACCACATCAACAACATGTTCAGCATCGTGCCGGAAGTGAACTTCGAAGTGCGCGACTACTTCACCAATGCTGATCAAAGTTATCCTGTGACAGATGACTATGGATACTTTGCTGGCTATGCAACTGACGTGCAGTTCAACCTCCGCCAGTTCAACCTGAATATCCCGGTGATGGTCCGCTACAACCCGACTCCGCAGATCTTCGTCGAGGCCGGTGCAGCATTTACCGTAAACCTCTATGCTGACTACGCCGTTACCAGTGACGAATACGGCATTGACCAGACTCTCGATGATTGGAATTGCGCATCTACCATTATAGCACTCCAGTTCGGTGCAGGCTATACCCTCGGTATTGGCAACAACAAGTTCGGCGACATCGGTGCCCGCTTCGTTCTCGATATGACGAAACTTTCAGACGAAATCGAAATGAAAGATACCAAGACCTGGTCTCTCCAGTTCTTCGTGACGGGTTACACTCCGATGTAATCTTCACCTAGGTAAAAGTTTGGCCCCGCAGCAATGCGGGGCTTTTTCATACCCTCAAATCAAGCCCTTATTGTCCCCTTGTTTTAGTCCTTTCGTTTGTGAACGCTTTTTGGGGCTAATTTGAAACTGATTGGACAAAAAAAATCCCTCGCACGAAGTGCGGGGGAGAATTTGTATCGGTCGGTTATCGAACGCCGGCGAATTACTACTTAATCGTAGAGGTGAGGCGGAAGGCGAGGCCAACGTCGCTCATCTCGTTTTCGCTATACACGCTGAACTGCAGCTTGGAAGAACCGATCTTCTTGACCCATGCAACCGTCCAGGCCCAGTCATCGTAGGTGTGCTTGGTTACGGCGTACAGGTTGTCGCGCTTGTTGATGTATTCCCATTCCACCATGAGGTTGCTCATGAGCAGGTTCATAAAGCCGGTCTTGGGCGCAAAGTCAACACCCAGGTAGAACGGCTGGAAGTAGATGCCCGGCAGGTAGTACTTGGTTTCGGGGGCAATGTAGTTGCTTGCGTTCGGGTTGATGTCGTCGTCTTCCTGGGTGTACACGCAGGAGTATTCGCCGTACACGCGCAGCATGGAGAGCAGATCGTAGCTGGCGTAGGCTGCAATACGGTGGGTGATGTAGGCGGAGTTCTGCACCACGTCGACGAGGTTACCGCGGTAGGCCACCTTCACTTCGAGCGGGAAGGTGAACTTCATGTCGTCTTCCACGCGCAGGTAGCCGCGGTTTGCATTGCCGTCCTGGGTGGCGAGCATCACGTTCAACTGGTTCAGGTCATGCTTCCAGCCGAGCTCGAGGGCGTTGTGGCTGTAGTCGCGCATCCAGAGACCGCGCTTGGTGAGATCCTTGTCCACGTAGGTACCGAAGTGGGTGGACTGCGACCAGTCCGTCTTCCAGCGGCCAACCTTGAGGTTCAGCATGTCGCTTTCGCCCAGTTTCCACTTGTAGTTCACCCAGTAGAGGTCGGCGAGAATCTTGTCGTAGTTCTTGCCGTCAATCTTGTTGCCGAACTCCGGCGCGAAGATGCGGAGCATGATGAGCCCGTCGAGGTTTTCGCTCTTGTACTGGCCGCCCACGTTGGCACGGATCCAGCCGCTGCTGAAGTTGTTGTCTTCGTCGGCGATGGACTTGGTAACCTGGGTCTGTACGTTGCCCTTGAGGCCGAATTCACCGTCAATGGCGAATGCGGAGGTGGCAAGCCCCATGGTCAGGAGTGCTGCCGCAATCTTTAGGTGTTTCATCGTTTCTCCTATGATGGCCACGCTGTTCCGGTGGCACCTTATTGTTTCGGGGCTAAAGATAGAATTTAACGACCCTTTTGGAAATGCCCTCTTTCCCCATTTGTCGCGATTTTTTATCTTTGTCGCGGATTATTGATTATGGATGAGGTGTGTATGCCCGTTTTTTCCCGCTTGACTGCTGCTCTCTGCGCCTGTGCCGCATTTGGCCTTATGGCTCCTGCCCTTTCTGTTGCCGGCGAACTGGCCCCCAACAAGACGCACGCAGTTCTGAATGTCACCTACACGAACTACGATGACGTTCCGCAGGCAAAGAAAAAGCTCGTTTTTGTAGGCAAGAAGAACCCGAAACACAAGATTACCGTGGTTACCGACATGTATGGCGAGGCCGCCTTCATGATCCCGCGCGAGGATTCCTACACTATCCTCTGCGAGAGCCTTACCGGCCCGTTCGAATGTGGCACTACGCCCTACGTTTCCCTGACGGCGAGCACGGGCGGCGTGACGGTACTCTTTGACGATACGCGTGCGGAACTTACCGGCGTGAACTTCAAGGTGGGCAGTGCCGAGCTTATCCCGAACTCGCTCAGGACGCTCGATAACGCGATTGCGGGCCTCAAGCGCAA
Organism: Fibrobacter succinogenes; assembly: GCA_902800815.1. GTDB lineage: Bacteria > Fibrobacterota > Fibrobacteria > Fibrobacterales > Fibrobacteraceae > Fibrobacter > Fibrobacter succinogenes_B. The sequence continues at coordinate 84,978 of CADCGB010000003.1, read as the reverse complement.
TGCCAAGGCGAAGGTCGAAATCGAGGGCCACACCAGTAGCGAAGGGAGCGATTCCTTTAACCAGAAACTTTCCGAGGATCGTGCGAACAGCGTCATGGAATACATGATTAGCAAGGGCATCTCGAAGGACCGCGTGACTGCGGTGGGCTATGGTTCCAGCCGCCCCAGGGAAGATAACGCGACCGAGGCAGGCCGCAAGGCGAACCGCCGTATAGAAATCCGAGTGGTGAACCCGGACGAAGTGAACGCGAAAAGCGAGTAGTAAAAACGGTTCCGGCCCTAGACGGAACGGATGCCGTCGTCGCTTATCGTGATTTTTCCGTCGCGGAAGAGGCCGCCGATAATCTTCTTGAAAGCCTTTTTCGATATCCCGAATTCAGCGCGTATGGCTTCGGGTTCGCTGTTGTCGCCGTAGGGCAGGAATCCGCCGGCTTCTGCGAGTTTGTTCAAAATCGTGCTTGGGGCGTCGCTGTTGATTACGCCCTTGTAGCCCACGGGCGTGAGGTTCAGCGTAATCTTGCCATCGTTGTTGATGCGCTGGATAAACCCGGGCATGGTATCGCCGATGTATATGCGTTGCATTCCCGGGGTAAGCATGAGTCTTCCTGTGTAGCGGTAGTCCACTAGAAAGTCCACGTACTCGCGGGTCACTTCGTAGGCGGCGAGTTCCACGCGCTGGCCCACGTGCAGGTCTTCGGTATCGTAGTCGATAAACGTCTTGATCTTTTCGGTCGCGACAAGCCTTCCGCTCTTCTCGTCTACCAGGATATAGACTACGCAGCGGTCGCCTTCCACGAGTTCGCCGAGTTGCTGCTTGTAGGGGAGGAACAGGTCCTTGTTCAGGCCCCAGTCCAGGAATGCGCCCACGCGGTTCACATCCTTGACGGTGAGGACTGCAAATTCGCCTGCCTGTGCATACGGCTTGTCGAGCGTGGCGATGGGGCGGTCTTCGGAATCCATGTAGACGAAGACGTCGATGATTTCGCCCTCTTCGAGCGTAAACTGGTTCTTGTTGCCGGGGAGCAGCACGCGGCCGCCGGTTTCGAGTTCCAGGTAGAATCCCTGGGGCATGATTGCGTCGACGCGGGCGCGGTTAATCTTTCCGATTTCCATTTTTTGCCTTTCCGTTCAGGTGTTGGTGTCGCGACCATCCGCGACAGTAAAAATATAGGATTTTACGGAGCCGTGCTCGGGGTGGTCTCGGCGAGCGGCAGTTCCTTGCAGTGGCGCACGAACCGGAGCGTCTCCTTTTCGCCCTTTTCGGCAAGCATGCGCAGTAGGAACAGGAGCTTGCGGTAGGTATTCTCCGTCATCTTCTCCTTGGCGGTACTCTTTTCGAGGTATTCGAGCGGGGAACGCTGCGTGTAGCCGGCCTTGTTGTAGGTCTTGGATGCGGCGATGCGGTCGCAGAACATCTCCTTGATGTAGCGGTCGGGCATGTCCATCGGCACGATTTTCTTGGTGGCCAGTTCGTAGTCGTACCAGAATTCAAAGTGGTGCTTGTTCCTGCCCTTGTGGTGCATCCATGCGAGGCTCATTCCCGTATCGCGGCGCTCCCCGTTGTTGGGCGACTCGTGCCCGCTGTAGTAGCGCGCTCCCGGGATAAATTCCGTGGGCGAGTACTTGGAAAGGTCGTGGAACAGCCCCTGCAGCCCGATACCGGCCTTGAAGCAGAGCCGCACGACTTCGTTGCGGTGCTTTGTGATGGTAATAAAGTGCCGGATGGGGTGGAACATGCGAAAAAGATAAAAAATGCCGACAGGCGGGCGATTAGAAATTATATTTCAGTCATGAATTCCTCTATCGATTTTATTGGCGATATCCACGGGCATTGCGAAGAACTGCGCATGCTGTTAAAGAAGCTGGGTTACGAGGAATCCATGGGCGCGTTCCGCTACCCGGGTGGCGAGCGCTCGGTTGTGTTCCTGGGTGACTACATCGATCGCGGGAGCCAGTCGCGCGAAGTGATTGACCTGGTTCGTGCCATGCGCGACGCAGGTTCGGCGGTCGCCCTGATGGGGAACCATGAGTTCAATGCGCTCTGCTTTTGGCAGCAGAACGGTGCCGGCGGTTCTCACGTGATTCACAGTATTCCCGGGGGCTACCTGCGCGAGCACAGCTTTAACAAGGTGGCAATCCACACGAGGACGGTCGAAAGCTACAAGGGGCGCAAAAAGGAATTCGAGGACATGCTCAAGTTCCTGCGGACGCTTCCGTTCTTTATCGATGCACCCACCTTCCGGGCACAGCACGCCTGCTTTGACAGGGGTGCGGCCGAGGCGTTGAAGGCGCTGGGAATCAGTTGCTTTGCCGACGGGAATTTTGATGAGCTTATCGCACGTGCAAACGACCAGTTCAATGAGTATGATGATTCTCTCTTTGACCCGATAAACTACTTCTTGAAGGGGCCCGAGATGAACTTGCCCGACGGGATTACGTTCCGCGACGGGGAAGGCGTGCTCCGCAAGCGGGCGCGTGTCCGGTGGTGGATTGACCCGAAGGCGAGTAGCCTGCGGGAACTCGCCTTCCAGCCGGGAGTGAAGTTGCCGGCCTGTGCTGCACCTGCGGAGGTGCTCGGGCACGACTTTTATGGCGAAGGCGAAAAGCCGGTGTTCTTCGGGCACTACTGGCTTACGGGGCTCCCGAAACTTATCCGGAGTAACGTGTGCTGCCTCGACTTTAGTGTGGCGGGCTACCGCGGCGACGGGCGCTTGGCGGCTTACCGCTTTGATGGCGAACAGACCCTGGACGAAAGCAAGTTCGTGTGGGTGGAGGCTATCTAGACGAAACTCCTGTTAAAAAAGATGGCGTCGCTGAAGGTGACGGCTGCGGTCCTTGTCGCCTTCCTGGTGCTCACGTTCTGGGGAACCCTGGCGCAGGCGAATGCGGAGGCGGCAGGTATTCCGGCGTCGGTTGCTGTCGAGCGTTTCTTTGGCAGTTACTTTATATGGGCGCTGGGCGTGGTTCCGCTGCCCGCGTTCAAGAGCATTGCGGTTCTTGCGTGCGTGAACCTTGTCGCGAACATGGTTTTCCGGATGCCTCGCGGTTGGAAAAATGCGGGCCTCTGGCTCATGCATATTGCCTTGCTTGTATTGCTTGTGGGCGGCGTTGTCGGAAGTGCCGTAAAGCAGGAATATAACGGGTTCTCTGTTGCAACCACGCAGAATGTCAAGTTCTATGCGGCAAATGACAGCCTGGGTGCTGAGCCCGTGAATCTGGATGAGTCCGTGTTGCTCACGGGTTGGCCCTACTATGCGCATTTCCGGGGCGACCTGCCTATGTCGAAGGACAAGGTCATCTCGATGTACAAGGTCTATTACGATCCGTTCCACTTTGTGCCGTATGCGTTTATGGTGCTTTTCTTGCTGGGGGCAGTGTTCCATTACGTGGTGAAGGTGCGTACATCGCGAAAGTCTGCTACTCGTATGGGCGCAAAAATCGTGCCGGTGTTGGCACTAGCGATGCTTGCATTGCCGATGAATGTACGGGCCGACGAAATTCCGGATGATGCCCTGATATGGTTCTCGGTGGATGGAAAGGCTCCGGTGATTGTGGATGGCGTAGTGCGTCCGTTTGATTCGTTTGCACGGGGATTCCTCGATGATTTGAGTGGGCGTGTTACATACAAGTGTCGGGAAAAGGATTTTTGCGACGGAAAGGAACCTGCCGTAAACATTGTTGGGTGGATAAAGGATTTGTCAGAAAAAACAAGTAATCTGGCGCTTTTCAAGGTGTTGCGCAGCGATGTGTTGGAAGCCTTGCGTTTGCCGGCTGATTCTCGCTATGTAAGCTATGCGGAGTTGGCGCCATCGCGTAATTTGCTGGAACTTTATGCGAGTCGGGAAGATAGTCATCCGGCGACATCCGAGATGAAACGGCTTTATTCAAACGTGTTGCAGTATGAAGCGGTAAAGAATAAAACTGCGTTTACCATTGTTGAGGAATCTTCTTCGGAGTCGGTGGATGTGAAACGGCTTGCGACGGAGGTGTCTTACCATAAGGCGAATCTTGCCCTGGTCGCATTTGTCCTTGCATTTATTGCCTGCCTGCTTGCCTCGCTGAATATGGTATTCAAGTCGCGCAAACTCGATATCGCGGCGAATGGGGTCTGCATCGCGACGGCGGGTATTCTTGCTGTCCTGTTTGCCTTGCGCACATACATTGCCGCCCACGCTCCGCTTTCTAGCCTGTACGAAATCGTATTGCTCGTGGCGATGCTCTTGATGGCCTTTGAAGCCGGAGCGTTTATATTCTGCAAAAAGAGAACCTTCACGCTTATGGTTCCCGTGACGTTCATGGCTGCGGTACTCCTGTTCTTCGCGAAGTTCGTGTTGGAACCGGGCGATACGTTCCGGCCCATCCCGGCGGTGCTGAATTCCTCGGTGTTCCTCACGATACACGTGTTTACGATTGCGCTTGGCTTTGCGGGAATGATCCTTTCGGGCGTCGTGGCGCATGTGGCGTTGTTCCGCGCATCTATTACCGGCAAAATCGTTTCCACTTCAGAAAAAGACCGCGCGGGCTCTCCGCTCGATTCACTCCTGTACGGCACGCTTGTATTCGGGGCGGTCTTTACCGTAATCGGTACGCTTCTGGGCGGCGTGTGGGCGGACTATGCGTGGGGTCGCTTCTGGGGGTTCGACCCGAAGGAATGTGGTGCGCTTTTCGTTATCCTGTGGGCGATGCTCCTTTTGCATTTGCGCTCTGGTCGCTTGGTGGATGCGCGCATGTTCGCCTTGCTCAACTGCTTCAATGTAATCGTGACTTTCCTTTGCTGGTTCGGTGTGAACTTGCTTGGGGTAGGGCTGCACAGTTACGGATTCCAGAACGGCACAGCCATGTGGCTAGGTGTATTTGTGGCTGCCGACGTGCTGTTCATCGTGCTTATTGAACGCCTTATCAAGCCGCGGCTAAAATAACGCCTAAGTCAGCGCTGATTTTTATATATTCGTGCAAAAAAGGAGGCATGGAATATGCAGATTGTAACGACAGATTTCATTACGGGCAAGGAAATTGAGACTATCCAGGTGGTCAAGGGGAGTGTCGTGTTCAGCAAGAACGTGGTGCGCGATATCTTTGCGGGCCTCAAGACGATTATCGGTGGCGAAATTGCCGGTTATACCGAGATGCTGAACGATGCCCGCAACATCGCGATGCAGCGCATGATAGAGGAAGCGTCCCGTATCGGTGGTGACGCTGTCGTGAACGTGCGCTTTGCGACGTCATCTGTTATGGCGGGGTCGTCCGAAATTATCGTGTACGGGACTGCCGTGAAATTCAAGTAAAGTTTGTTAAAGTGTTTGCTACGAGAGTCTATTTACACGTTCACACGTTCACTTCGTTCGAGTGTTCTCTTTGTAAAACGCCCCTCTTCGCAAAAATACGATAGTTGCTCCGGTAGAAGACTGCTTATTGCAGTATGTTTGCAATAATCAGAATCTGCGGAAATCCTTGTGACTGTTAGTCCCTGCAGATTTCCGCGAAATGTGTGTGGGCGTTAAACGACTGACGATAGTTATCGAATTATGCTGCTCGTGAATGTCGTTTATTGAAATATTCTCTTCTTATTCGCTTTTCTTTGCACGCACGGCAAGTCTCACGCCGTCCGCGGCGCTCGTGACGATTCCGCCGGAATAGCCCGCTCCTTCGCCGAGCACAAATAGCCCCTGCGTGTTGACGCTTTCGAGCGTGTCGTTATTGCGCGTGATGCGCACCGGGGAGCTCGTGCGCGTCTCGGGGGCTACAATCAGGCCCTGCTCTATAAATCCCGGAATCTTGCGGTCAAAATTCTGGAAACCTTCTGCAAGCGAACTGCAGATTTTCTTGTCGAGCCAATCCCACATGTTGCAGGCGACAAGCCCGCAGGGGTAAGTCGTTTTGGGCAAATTCCTGTCGGCGTGGTGGGCGAGGAACGCCTTGATGGTCTGTGCGGGTGCTGCGTATGCCTTGCCGCCGACCTCGAAGGCGTCGCGCTCCGTCTTGCGCTGGAAATCGAGCCCGCCGAAGGTCGTTTCGCTTGCCTCTACGGGTACGACAATCGCGCCGTTCGCGGTGGGGCCGTTGCGGCGGCTGTAGCTCATGCCGTTGGTGGCGAGCGTTCCCGGTTCCGATGCGCAGGGCACCAGAACTCCACCCGGGCACATGCAGAAACTGTAGGCGCTGCTCGTCTTGTTTAGTGTCGGGGTGGCGAGGAAGTATTCTGCGGCACCCGTAAGGCGTGTGTCTACGCCCTTCCCGAGTTGCCTGAGGTTGATAAGGGCCTGCGGGTGTTCGACGCGTACGCCCATCGCGAATGCCTTGCTTTCGAGCGTAACCCCGCGGGCGGCCAGAAGTTCGTAAATCCCGCGGGCGGAATGCCCCGTGGCAAGTACCAGCGCCTCGCACTTTTGCCAGCGGGCGGCGCTGTTTAATTCATTTAATTTAATCGCGCAGACCTTTCCGCCGTTAATTTCCACATCCTCGAGCGCGGTATTGAAGTGTATCTTCCCGCCAAGCCGTGCAATCTCCGCACGTATCTGGCGCAGCATCAGCACGAGTCTGTCGGTACCGATATGCGGCTTTGCGAAGGTGACGACGCTCTCGTCCACGCCGAAATCCACCATGTCGCGCAGGACCGTTTCCGAGAAAATATTGCGGCTGCGGGTATTGAGCTTGCCGTCACTGAATGCGCCGGCCCCGCCTTCGCCGAACAGTACGTTGGAATGCTCGTTGAAGATTCGGTCGGCGAAGAACCTGCGGATGTCGCGGAACCGCTCCTCTACGGGTTTGCCCTGCTCGTACAAGTCTACGGTAAATCCGCGACGCAGCAGGTGGAGGGCTGCCCACAGCCCTGCGGGTCCCGCCCCGATAATGTCCACGTGGCTCGCCATCGGTACGCTACTTGTAAGCGGGTCACTTTCGAGTGTCTCTCGTTCTCGAGTTGCCTCGATAAGCCCGCGGGCCGCATTGCCCGAAGCGCGAAGCGGGCGTTCCACGTCAAAGATGACGTTGTAGCTCCAGTGCGGCGCTCCCTTGCGACGACTGTCCAGCGCAAACCGCTCCACCTCCAGGTTGAAAATCTTCTCGGGGTGTAGCCTGAGCTCGCGGGCGAGCGCCTCGCGGAACTGGCCCTTCTTTTCGAGGGCGACGGGCAGTTCTCTGTAGCGGTAGGTGAACATTATTACAAAAATAAAAAAAGCGAGCCTTTCGGCCCGCCTTTGAAAATCGCTTTACTCACTAAAATACGAAGTGAGCGTTCACGCCAACGTAGACATCCTTGTATTCGTTGCTCAGGTTGTCCGGGCGGTAGTAGAGTGCTGCGCCGGTGTACCATTCCGTGTAGAAGCGCTTGTTGTGGTTCACGCGCAGGTTCACGTTGCCGGTTACGTCAGTTTCGGTTTCATCGTAGGATTCGCCGTATTCTTCCCAGTCGGTAACCATGTAGCGGAAGCCTGCGTTCACGCCAAGAACAAAGAAGTTGTTCTTGAGGGGCATTTCGAATTCGTCTTCAATCGAGATTTCCACTTCGCTCATGTCGTCGCGGCTGTAGCTCTTGAATCTCGGGGTAAGCGAGAACCTGTTCTGCAGGATTGCTAGAGTCGTGGTCACGGACATGGGGTAGGTCTGCTCGAAGTAGTCGGAACCGCCGAAGTAGTAACCCAGCTTTTCCCAGGTGGCGTTCGAGAGGTTCAGGCCTTCGATGAGGCTATCCCTGTGGAACTTGGAACCATCGGTACGGTAGGTCCACTGGCCGCCAACCTTGAATACGGAGTTGTAGGCTCGGATAGCTGTTCCCAGGTTCCAGGTGTGCTTGAAGAGGCGTTCCTGGAATCGCGAGGCGAGGAAGGATTCCTTGGAAAGGGCCGTGTATTCGCCCCAACGTACGGCGTCCACGTAAGTGGTGTCATCACCTTCGACAATCATCGTGGAGTCGCGGCCCTTACGTGTGTTGAACCAGCCATCCCTGTAAATACCGTCTTCGAGGGTAAAGTTGTAGTGGAGCTGGTAGGGCTTGTACTGGGTCTTGTATTCGAAGTTGTAACCCACGTTCACGTCGACATTCTTGTTGACCTTGAACGTGTTGTCGATACCGGCATTCTGGATGTATTTGGTGCGGTCGTTGTCGAGTTCGTGCTTGTCGAACCATTTGCTGTCTTCATCGGCAAACAGGCCCCATTCGGTGCCTTCGCCAAGGCCGAAGATGTTGGTCTTGTCACCCTTGGCGGCATTCTCGATACTGATCTGGTAAGAGAATCCCAGATCCCAGAATCCAAGAATGTCCTGCTCGATGCGGCCACCGAATTCACGGGTGTCCGAAAGCTGGTTCGGGGAACCGGCGCTGTAGAAGTCTTCGCCCACGTACTTGATGTGGCCGCTGATGCTTGTCTTGTAGATATTCCAGTTGAGCGATGCCCCGATAGCAAAGTTCTGGCTACCCCAGTTGAGGCCGAGCACGCGGTCTTCGTCACGGTCTTCCTCGGTATCCCTCTGCACGTTCTTGGCTTCGCGGATAAGGGTGCGCAAGGAGTCGCGCATCTGGCTCCTGTTGAGGGTCGTGTTGTCGCTAAAGATGGAATAGAGTTCCGCGTCAGAGAGGGAGTTTATCTTGGACTGGTTCTGCATTAGCTGGCGCAGGAGGTTGTAAGAGACGGGGCTAATGCCGGCGTCGCTAAACACCTTGTTGATGGCACGCTGGCGTACGACATCGGAGGTGTCTGCACGGCCCACGGCGATCTGTCCGTTAAGTTCGATATCGCCCGGGAAGAATAGCCAGTTTCCGTCGGCATAGAGCGTGAACGATTCCTGCATCGGGTCGCTGGTAGACCATCTTTCATTTGCACCGTCACGGAGCAGCGGGTCTTCGAGTTCATCGTCTGCGTAAATCACGCCGAACTTTGCATCGAAACGACGTACCGGAGCCCACTTGATGAAACCACCGTAGGCAAGGCGCTGTGCCTGAAGTTCACCGTCATCGATGTAGTCGTTGTAGAGGTAGGGGTGGCGAGCGCCTGCCACGAGGCTCCGCTGGGCTTCGCCGAAGAATCCGCCCAACTGGAACAGGGGCTGGTCGGCGTTGTTCTTGAGCAGGGAAAGCGTATAGTCGATACCGAATACGGGAATGCCCGCCATGTAGGTTTCGCCGCCGACGAGCTGGAAGTCACCGAGGGTTACCTTGTTGACGGCGTCGGTGTAGCTCAGCGTTACCGGGTTCGGGGAGAACTTGTTCCAGGAATCGATGGTAAGGTCGGTGTTGAACTCGAGTGTCTGGCCGTCGACTGACTGCATGAGCAAGTAGGCGCTGGCGCGAGAGGCGAGGCCGGGGACCTGGAAGTTGTTCTTGTAGTGGTTACCCGGGGCGATGGTATCGGTCCCGAGGACGATTTCGTCGTCGGTGTAGTTCCTGCGGGTCTTTATATAGTGGAATCCGGTTCCGAGCATCACATTACCGATGACGCTCCAGCGGGACTGCGTGGAGTCGGTCTTGGTCTCGGCCTCAAGCCTTTCGGCGACAATGTCTCCGATCTTGTCGGAGGCGCGCACCTGCCTCTGCTCGATACCCGGAATCTCGGGTGCGGGCGGCAGGGTTGATGCCATCGCTTCGGCCTGGTTGTCCAGGTCAAGCGTGTTGCCCTTGACGCATTCGATAATCTCGGGAGGGAGCACTTCGACAGAGGAAACGCCCTGTTCGTTCTTCGTGATTTCGGTATTGTTGAACGTGATGAGGCTGTTGCCCATGTTGAGAATACCCAACTCGTTTTCTTCGATCTTCGAGGACGAAACGTGGGTCTCGGCAAGGGGCGAGTTCATGATGGCGACCTTGTTCTTTTCGAAGGAAACACGGTCGACATCTGCGTACGTGTAGTTTGAAACGTCCAATGCAATCTGGTTGTTCGTGAATTCGCAGTCGCTTATGGCGACGGAGGCGTTACGGGCGTAAATGCCGCGCACCGAGGTGTTCTCGATTTTCGCATCCTTCAGGTCCATCGATCCGTTCTCGATGGCGATGCCGACTGCGGCGTCGCTAATGTGCACGTTGCGGATTTCTGCGCGTTGGTCACCCGTAATGGTAATACCCTGCCAGTCACCCGGCTTGCTGCGGTCGAAGGCGGAACGGAGGGTTACCGGCGAAATCTTGGAGCCGGCAATAACTAACTGGCCCTTGTTCACCTGGATGCCCGTGCCCAGCTTGAAGTAGATAACGACACCGGGTTCGATAACAAGGCTCGTGTTCGGGGAAACAATGAGCATGTCGGTCGCAATGTAGGGTGACTTGTCGAGTTTCAGGAACCCGTGAATGTCGCCTGCAATTTCGGTGCCTTCGAAAAGTGAGGGCGGAGGCGTTGTCGTGTCGGCGACAAATCCGCTTGCTGCCGAGTCGGCGGGTGCGGTTGCTGCGACGGTACTATCAGGTGCCGGCTGCGTGGAATCTGCCGGTGCGGCCGCTGCAGTGCTGGTGAGGGAATCGGCCTGGGCCGGTGCCTCGGGCGCGGGTGCTGCTTCGGCGGTGGTTGCAGGCGCTTCGGTCGCTGCCGGTGCAGGCGCAGCCGCTTCGGGTGCCGGCTGTGCTGCCGGGGCTTCCGCTACGGGAGCGGCCGGCTGGGCTTCGGGTGCCGTTGCGGGGGCCGCTTCAGCCGGTGTTGCGGGGGCTGCCTGTTCTGCGGTCGGTGCTGCAGGCTGTGCGGCTGCAGGCGCAGGTGCTTCTGCGGGTGCCTGCGCGAAGATCATTGCCGAACTGAGGGCGATAGTCGAAATCAATGTTTTGTAAGCGTATTTCATTTTTTGTCCCCGTAAATCTTGACGGCATTATACTTCTTGCCGTTCATCATTTCGACATAAATGTTGACGATGGACCTTGTTCCGCGGTAAAGCGTTATCGGAATATTGTAGTCCAGGTCGGTAATCTGGTCGCCATTGTCGTTAACAATCGTTTTATTGTCTTGCGTTACCTTGACATGCTTGACCTGTGCGGGGTCCTGCTGCAACACGCCGACTATCTTGAAACGCAGCATCTTGCGGATTTCGTTCGATGCGTTTGGCGGTGGCGGAGGCGAACGCATGGGGTCATAGGTCCCGCCAACCACTTCGATAGATGCCGTATGGGGCGGGAAACACCCGAGTTTTTTGGATATGTTTGCCGTGTTGCCGGCCTGGTCGGTTGCCTTGAGCGTGTACTTGTGGACACCCGGCGTAAGCTTGAGGGCGAGGTTCGAGTTCTGCCTGTACGATGTCTCGCCGTAGGCATTGCCGTCAATTTCCTTGGAAACAATCACGATGTCGTCTGTCGCTTCGGAAAGGGCGAACCTGGCATCGCAGCGGATGGGGCTCGTGCTCACGAACGTGAGAGCCGGGCGCTTCATGTTCACCTGCTTGCAGGTCTTGTCGACATTCAGGATGATGGTCGCGTTGCGGTTGCCGCTGGCGCCGCTGTATTCGACGGTCACCTTGGACTCGTTCCAGTTGCCGGCGATGTCGCTAATGTTAATCATGTGGATGAACTCGCCGTTTGCGCTCAGGGGTACCAGGTTCCTGGATTTGTAGTTGCCCATCTTCACGTAGAGGGTTCCCTTGGGGTCGGTCTGGTCAAATGTACCTTCGATGGTCACGGACCCGGGCTCGCAGACGGTTACCGGCGATGGGGTGGTCACGGCGAAGGGCTTTGCGACAACGGAGTCGACCTTAACCGTGTCCTGTGCTGCGGCCGTGTCGGCTGCGACAGTGTCAGCGGGGTTCTTGTAGAAGGTGGTAAGCGTACCGCACTCTATGGTGACTTCTTTCTTGCAAACGGGCTGCTTGCCCTTCTTTCCCTTTTGCTTTTCCTGCTTGCAGGGGACTTCTAGACTGCCGGTGCAGGTCGCATTGAATTTCTTGGCGCCTGCGGCCTTCGGGGCCCATTCCGTCTGGATTTCGAATGCCTCGCCATTGCTCTGGAATGTGGCTCCCGACAGGGAAAGCGTCACTCCCGGGCTGCAGACGCCCTTGATGCTCACCTTGCTCACGGTAATGGTGTCTTCGAGGTCTTCGAACTTGCAGGAGATGGCCTCGATGGCCTTGTTCATCCTCTCCTGGAGGTCGGCGTCGAGATTCTTGATAAAGTCGTTAAGTTGGTCTTCAGTGATGGTCTCGTTGTCGAGCAGGGAATCGAGCCCGTTAATGAAGTCCTTGTTACCCGAGGACTTGGCATCGAAAACGTGGCACTTGTTGGAGTTCCCGCGGAAGAACGCGGTCTGCCCACCGTTCACTTCACATTCTGCGCCGTCGTTGCTCTTGAGCAAGGCGTTGCCGCGGCCAAGCGAAAGGTATGTGCCGCGGGACTTCACCGTCCATCCGAAATAGCCGTCCGTACCGCGGATAGCTGCGGTTGCGGTTGCCGTCTTGAACTTGAAGCTTCCGCCGGAATGCTGCTTTTGGGCGTCGAACTTGATTTTACCGGTCTTCACGTCGGTGAGGGCGGTCTGGATGCCATCTTCGGCCTGGAGCGTAGTGAATTCCACGAGTGAGTTCTCCTGGACCACGATGGAACTACCGTCAGAAAGCGTGATGGCGACGTGGGATTCTATCCCGGTACGGATCTGGTCTTTTTCCCTGACCCTGTTGCCAACACTGATTTCGTCCCAGGTGCCAATCTTGGCGGCCTTTTGGAGTTTTGCTTCACCGAGTTTGTCGATAACCTTGCCCGAAGTGCCCTTCGCGGCAAAGGTAAGCGACGAGACTGCCATGAGCAGGACTATCGAAGCCTTGATTTTTCCAGAAAACGACATATTGCCTCACTTGCAAGATGTAAACTTGATACAAATATATCTTATTAATTTGTTTTTGCGTATAATAAATGTATCTTTGGTATAAGATTTTTTGTGTTTTTTAGAGAGGTTACTCATGAGCATGGAAACTGAAGAACCCACCGTCGAAATGGTCGATACCGAAACGGGTGAACAGGTCATCAAGGAACTGGACAAGGCCGTCCTTACCAAGGGCGCCTGGCAGACCATGATGTTCCTTTGTCAGGAAAAAAACGCCAAAACGGGCGAATTTGGCGAACCCAAGGTGTATCTGCGCCGTTACCAGAAGGCCGGCGGGGCATTCAAGGCCCGTAGCAAGTTCAATATCAGTGGCAAGGCCCAGGCCGAAGCCATTATCGAGAATTTAAAGAAGTGGTACAACATTTAATGGCAGACCCTGCTAGTAGTAAAAAGAAGAAATACAAGATAGATTTCCTTTGTGAAGGAAACATCGAGTCTTTCCCGTGGAAGGATCGGCTCGAATCCGTTGCCCGTAAGCTCTTGCACGAGGAGGGCACGGAAAACAATGTTAACGTGGTCCTCTGTACAGACGAATTTGTCCGCGAGATGAACAAGAACTATCGCGGTCTGGACAAGGTAACAGACGTGCTTTCTTATGAATGGCACGAAGAGGACTTTCTGGGCGAAATCTACATCGCCCGCGACCAGGTGAAGCGCCAGGCTCCGGAGTACGGTAACACGTTCTATGCCGAACTCAAGCGCGTGCTCGTGCACGGGCTGTTGCATCTTTCGGGCTACGACCACATCAAGGCTGCTGACCGCAAGGTAATGCGCAAGCGCGAATGCGAATTCCTCGGGCTCGACCTGTACAAGGAAGGTAAGTAATGGATAATTCCGAAGTACTTGCCATCGTATTCCTTTGCGTGTTCATTCTTACCTCGGCAATGTTCTCTGCGACCAAGTGCGCGTTCAGCCTGATTTTCGCGAAGCGTGACCCCAAGGAACGCAACGAGCGCGAAGAAAAAATTGCAGAAATCGTGAAATGGAACGGCTTTAACGAGTGCGTGTCCATAGGGCGCATTTTTGGCAATGTGAGCGCGGGCGTGCTCGGGTTCTTCGTGCTGGGCAATTCCAACATTGCCCTGGTAGAGACGTACCCCTACATCTCGGTGGCGGCATACCTGATTATCGCCTGTGCCGTGCTGTATGTAGTGACCGTGTTTATCCCGTACCTGATTGCAAGCCTCAAGCCCGATACGCTTTCGATCGTGCTTGTCCCGCTGTTCAGGCTGGTGCGCCTTCCGTTCGTGCCCGCGGCAAAGTTCTGCCATGTGGTGTTCGTGAAACTGCTTGACCTTTTCGGGTACGATTCCAAATTGAGTTTCTTGCCCGAAGAAATGCGCGATGCCGTTCAGGCGGACCTCTCCGACGTGACCGATGGCGAAGACGAAGGCCTTGAGAAAGAGGAACAGCAGATGATCCTCAATATCTTCGACTTCGTGGAAACTCCGGTACGCGAAATCATGACCCCGCGTGTGGATATGTGCGCTATCGACGTGGATACGCCGCTCGAGGATTTGGTGAAGGTGCTGAACAGCGAGCGCCATTCCCGCCTGCCGGTCTATAAGGACACGATGGATAACATCGTGGGTATTCTTTCGAACCGCGACTTTTTGGAGTGGTACACCGAGCACGGTGATGAACCGTTCGACATCATGAAGATCGTGATGCCGCCGGTGTTCGTGCCCTACCACAAGAAGATTGACGACCTGCTTACCGAACTGCGCAAGACGGGTAACCAGCTTGCTATCGTTATCGACGAATACGGTGGAACGGCGGGCCTCGTGACGCTCGAGGATATCCTGGAAGAAATCGTCGGCGAAATCCGCGACGAGGATGACGTGGACGAGGAAGATGACGTGCAGAAGTTGAAGGATGGCCGTTACATCCTCGACCCGCTCGTAAGGCTTTCCGAAATCGAGGATGAATTCGGCGTGGAACTTGTTCCTCCCGAAGGTTCGCATGTCGAGACGCTCTCGGGCCTTATCCAGGCGACTTTGGGTGTGATTCCCTCCCCAGGTGCAGAAGTCAAGATAAAGGGCTATACCTTCCGCGTGCTCAAGATGGACGGCACCCGCATGGAAAAGGTCATGATGATCTTGCCTCCCGGTGAAGTTTCCCCGACCGGCAAGTTCAAGACTGTCGGGAACTAGCCTTTAAGCATACATCGCTTCGATTTGCTGAGAGTATACCTCTTCAGCAACCTTGCGGCGTATCTTTAGCGTGGGTGTAAGCAGCCCGGATTCTACGGTGAGTTCGTCACCGATGAGTGTCCACTTGCGGATTTGTTCCCAGTGGTTGAGTTTCTTGTTGATGCGGGCGATGTGCCTGTTGATGGCCTCGTGCACGCGGACCGACTGCAACGCCTTCTCGACGCTGAATTCCTCTTTCTGGAACTTTAGGAGCCGGCGGGCGCCTTCGGGGTTGAGCCATACGACTGCGGAGGCGAACTTGCGGTTGTTCGCGATTACGAGCGCCTGCTCGATTACGGGATGCCGGCTAATTTCTAGCTCGATGGGGCTCGGGCACACGTACTTGCCGGTGCTCGTTTTCAGGAGTTCCTTGATGCGGCCGGTGAAGTTCAAAAAGTCCTCGCTGTCGAAGAATCCCTGGTCGCCCGTCTTGAAGAATCCGTCTTCGGTAAAGACCCGCTTGTTGGTTACGGGGTCGTTGTGGTAGCCCACAAATACGCTGTCGCCCTTTACCCAGATTTCGCTGTTGTCGCCAATCTTCACCTCGAGTTGCGAGAGGGGCTTCCCGATGGTGCCTGCCTTCGAGACCTTAGGGCAGTTCGCAGAAACTACTGGGCTGCATTCCGTCATCCCGTAGCCTTCGTAGACGGGGAGTCCGATGTTCAGGAGGAACCTGAGGATAGACTTGTTCAGGGCGCAGCTACCGCTCACGATAAGCCTGAACTTTCCGCCTAGGGCATCACGCATCCGGCGGTATACGAGCCGGTCGTAGACGCGCTGCATGAGCGTGCGCTTTTTGCCGGGTTCGCTGATCTTTGCAAGCTTGATGGCGCTCTGGATTACCATGCGCTTGGGGCCCTTCGCCTTGTCGCCGATGATGGTCATGCTTTCGTACAGGCGTTCCAGGATTCGGGGCACGACAATCATCACGGTGGGGTGGACTTCGGTGAGCATCGTGGCCACGTTCTTGGGAGTGTCACCGAAGTAGATGCGGACCCCGTTCAGCATGTAGAAGTAGACCGCCATGCGTTCTAAAATGTGGGCGACCGGGAGAATCGTAAGGCAGGCGTCTTCCTGGCTGTTCAGCGGGAAGAGTTCCACCAAGTTCTGGACCTGTGCCAGCATGTTACGCTGCGAGAGGTCTACGCCCTTGGGCGAGCCTAGGGAACCGCTCGTGTAGATGATGCTGAAGAGGTCGTCGGGGCGTATGGACTGTATCTGGTCATCGACCCAACTGAAGTAGCGGTTGCTTTCTGCGAGTTCCTTGCCCTCGTCGATAAGGTTGTTCCAGTAGATTCCGTTCTCGGGGAGCGCCGACTTCTTGTCAATGCAGATGACCAGCTTGAAGCGGCCGAGGAATGCGTGTAGCGGTGCGTCGAGTTCCTCTACGGTATTCACAAAGAGGATTTGCGCGTTGGAATCGTCGCACTGGAACTTGAAATTCTCGGAAGAGATGTTCGGAAACAGCGGGGCCACCTGCGCATGATTGATTTGCGTGGCGATATCCGCGATGAACCATTCCGGCGAACTCGGTGCGATAATACTCACGCTGTCGTGGGGCTGTAGCCCGCGGTTGTTGAGTGCGATGGAAAGGTAGATGGCGCTGTCCCTTAAAAAGTCGCGCGAGTAGTGGAGCCATTGCCCGTCGACCCTCTTGTACCACCCGCCAAAGTCGTTGCGGGAGCATGTTGCGAAGAACATCGAGACAAGAGATGGGTACTGCAGCGGCTCCATACCCTTAAAATACTATTCTTATTGCAAAACGAGTTGTTTTTTTTAAGATTTTTTAGTTATTTTACCCCAAAATGCTTAAGAAACTGTCTGATTACGAGAAAACCCTACAGGGCCTTGTGGCCGCGGGGTGCCCCCTGAGTGCCGACCAACTCCAGTCGGTTGCGACCCGCATCGGTTTTTTCCAGCACGAAAGGCTTGCTCACGAGCTGGTGATGATCCTTTTTGCGGTTTTGAGTGTAGGCGGGGTGTTTTTCTTCGTGGCTTTCCCCGAAATCCCGATTTTCTGCCTGGATGTGCTATTCTTTGCGCTCCTCGTGCCCTACATAAAGCATTACTACGGTCTCGAAAACGGCGTGCAGCGCCTGCACGACCTGTACGCCCAGCTTGAAAACCTATAAAAAACGCGCCGTTTCCGGCGCGCTTTTGTGTGGCAGGCTTACGCTTGCTGAAGGCTATTCTTGTTAGTCTTCTTCACACCCAGTAGAGTCGCACTTGTACGTCGTGCCGTCGTCGTTGCACCTGTAGGTCGTGTACGTCGAAGATACGGACACCTTCTCGTAGAAGGTGCAGTAGCTGTTGATGGTATTACCCATGCGCGGACTCGTGATGGTGCTGTTGTCTGCGGCAGAACATGCAGAGAGGGCGATCACCGCCATGGAGCAAAGTAATGTTGCGATTGCTTTTTTCATGATGATTCCTCCTGCTTAGAAGTAGATGAATGCGCCGAAGTTCGCAATGAAGTTGTTGTTCGCGTTGCTAAATCCGGTGAACGGGTTGGAGTAGAACGTGTCCTCAATGGAGGCTTCCACGGCGAAGTTGCTGTACTGGAAGCGTGCGCCGATGTTTGCCGTAGCAACACCTGTACGCGATCTCATATGGGTGATGCTGTTCTTCACGATGTCGAGTTCGTCGTTGTAGTCGGTGGTGAACTCTTCGCTTTCCATGGTTATCACTGCCCAGGTGTAGTTTGCGCCGCCAAAGACGGTCCAACAGTTGCCGAGAGCGAGTTCGGCAAAGATGTTGGGTTCGGCGTATAAGCCCATGGTGGAGTACTCGTCCTTATTGTGGTTGCTTTCGTCCTTGAATTCGTCAAAGAATACGATGGGGGCGCGGCTGTTCAAGCCGAGCAACACGCGGGCCTTTTCGCTTTTGAGGATGGTGCCACCGATGTTGAATTCCGGCTGGATAAGGATGTGTGCGTCCTTGCCCGTAGTTTCGGTCTCGTTCTTGGAAGAACCAGACTTGCTTTCGCGGGAGTAGGCGTTCTCGTGACGGGTGAAGGTCACGCCCATGTTCCAGAAGATGTCCTTTGCGGACGGGTCGTTACTGATGGCGAATGTTGCACCGAGATCCCAGTAGTCGTAGTCTATTTCAACAGTGGACTTCCCGTCGGCATCCTTCTGCTCGGTGTCGGTCGAGGTCTGGTCCTGATAGGTGAGCCAGAACGCAGAGGCGTTTACGTCGATTCCGCCGAGGGGGAGGGCGAGGCGCAGGCGCAGGATATCATTTGCACCCACGGTATAGGTGTCCACGTCTTCCTTCTCGTAGGGGTCCTTCGTGGAGGTGAAGGTGAGGTCCTTTGCAAGAGCGTAGCTAAGAGAAATACCCAGGCCCTTGCTGGCAAGGCCGAAGGTCGCCATGGCGAGGCTGTTGTAGTTCTCGAAGGAGATAAACTTGGTGTTACCCGTGCCGAAGGCAACCGCGCTGAATTCGCTCGTGGGTTCCATATAGACCAACTTGGAACCGGCCATCTTGTAGGGCTTGTCGAGGTTGTCGCGGATGGTCGGGGCTGCTGCAGCGTTGCCTACGTTGTTATAGGCGATACCGTGTACGACTTCGGGTGCCTTTGCCGCACTGGCGGTGTCAACTGCAGGCGCTGCCTTTGCAACGGGTGCAGGTGCAGGCTTTGCTGCAGGTGCCGGAGCTGCGGCCGGTGCGGGAGCGGGTGCCGGAGCGCTCGCTTCAGCTGCCGGGGCGGCATTCTGCCCCAGCGGAACAACTGTTACGTCGCTGTTGTCTTGGGCCATGGCGCTCGCGATTGCGACTGCCGTAGTCAAGGTAATCAGTTTGATATCCATTGTTTATCCTTTGTTATTGTTTTAAACTTACGTGCTGCTAGAGGATTCGGGGTCTTCTTCGATATTCGAAGAATTTTCCGAACTGCTAGATAATTCAAAATTTTCGCTAGAGGAACTGTCTATCTCGAGCGAGGAACTGGATTCCTCTTCGCTTGAAGAACTTTCTATAAGGTCGCTGCTGGAAGATTCCACGATGTCGCTCGAGGAACTATCGATGAAATCGCTGCTGGAACTCTCGGTTGCATCACTGCTGGAAGATTCCGTGATGTCGCTCGAAGAACTTTCGGCTTCGGAAGAGCTGGATTCTTCCGTATCGCTGCTCGAACTGCTGACAGAACTCGAGGAGGCGACGCTGCTAGAACTGCTTATGGAACTAGAAGAAGCGGTGCTCGAGGAACTTTCCTCTTCGTCGTCGGAACTGGAGGAACTCGAGTAGCTGCTGCTTGAAGACGTGGCCGAAGAACTCGAACTTTCTTCTGCACTGCTCGAGGAACTCTTCTTGGAAGAGCTGGTCAAGACGGCATCGGAATGGGGCGTCTTGGAATTGTTCGGGCCAGAGATAGTGACGTCGCTGGTACAGGCGAGGAGGATGAGCGCCGCTAGAATCGATATGCTGGTAATAATCTTTTTCATGAGCGTTCTCCGTTAAAAGAAGTAGATGGCCTCGAAACTCGTAAACATGCTCCTGCCGTCGAACCCGCCAAGCGGATTCCGGAACAGGATGTAGCTCAGAGTGGACTCGAGTGCTAGGTTGCCGTACTGGAATCGTAGGCCGGTCTCGGTGCTGATAGAACTTGTTTCGGATTCGAATTCGATGAGTGAGTTTTTCCTCTTCTCTTTCGTGCCGGCGAGTTCGTTGTACGACTCATAGTCAACATCGTTCGCCCATACGAGGGCGGTCTGGTGCCAGAACATCCAGTTCTTGTTGAATGCGTATTCGGCAAGGATTTGGGGAGCGGCATCAATGCTTCCCTGGATATAGAAGTCTTCCCTTCCGTTCTTCTTGTCTTTCTGCTTGTCGTATACTCTCGCCGACGCGGCCACGGTACCGCCGAGGATTATGCGGGCGTTGCTAGATTTCAGCACTTCAGCACCGAAGGAGTAGAATATGTCTCCGAATGTGTACGGCTTGCCACCATTCAGGCTCTTGACCTTGTAGTTGTTGTCGGGGTTCTCGCTATCACGGAAACTGGAATCCTGTTCGTACACGAACTTGTTGGCGTAACCTCCGAATTTCCACGAGAAGCCTTTGGCGGACGGGCGGTTCGAGATGATGAGGCTGGCGGATGCGGTGAAGCCGTTACGGTCATAGGTGTATTCCTTCTTCCCGTCGGCGTCAGAATATTTCGTGGTGTGGAGGGTGTCGGTGTAGGCATTCTGGATAAACCAGACTCTCGCGGAGAAGTCGACGTTCGTCAGCGGCATGGAAAATGTGGTGCCGAACGAGTTGCTGTAAGAGGAAAAACGTTCTTCGGTCTTGTCGTAGCGCGATTTTTCTTCGTTAAAGTCTAGGAGGTCGCGCATGGCCCAGCTGAAATCCCATCCGAAGGTCTTTGTGGCTATACCGAGAATGGTCTTGGCGCGCTGGTTGTCGTAACGGAACATGTGTAGGTACGTTGTCATGTCCTTACCGTTGTAGGCAATGGTGCCATAATCGTTGGTGGGGGACAAGGCGACATACTGGTGGTTGTAGAATAGGTAGGGGGATTCGAACAGGTCGGTGTAGGCTAGTGAGGCGCCAGGGAGGCTCGTAGATATGCCGGAAATGCCCCTGCCGGCCGTTGTGCCGATGCCGTCATTGTATTCGCTTCCGTGAAGTATGTCAAAGGCGGAGGAGTCCGATGGGGGGTCCGCAAAGGTAGCTGCGACAATCGTTGCTAACGCGAAAAGGTGCAGTTTTAATTTCATAATTTGTCCGAAATGTTTTTTCTCCGCCAACAAAGATAACTTAACAAAATAGTTTTGCGGAGGCTTTTTCGCTTTTTTAAATGTTATGTTTTACAACGATTTTGTAAATTTTGAGAACATTTTTAATCAAAAACATTGTAAAATTGTAAAAATTTAAAGAAATATATTGATTTTATTTAAAAATGTGTGTATATTTAGTGAGAACAATAAAAAGGGATGTGATTATGAAATTATTTGCGACAGCTCTCGCTTGCCTCGGTTTG
The DNA here is from genome assembly GCA_902800815.1 of Fibrobacter succinogenes. GTDB lineage: Bacteria > Fibrobacterota > Fibrobacteria > Fibrobacterales > Fibrobacteraceae > Fibrobacter > Fibrobacter succinogenes_B. The sequence continues at coordinate 64,027 of CADCGB010000003.1, read as the reverse complement.
GTGGCCGTGGCGGGTGCCCAGGTGACCCTCGGCGATGCCGGCGGCTGGCTCGAATCTGCCTATGCGCAGTGGGGGTCTGACGGCTCGGATAGCTACAACGTTTATTATAGCGGTGCGGGTAAGACCGATGTGAAGGTCGATGCCGCGCTTGTCCGCAAGTACGGTTCTATCTGGCGCGTGGATGTGCCGGGCCTCAAGGCGGGCGACTACACGCTCAAGATTGTGGGGGTCAAGAACGGCAAGGAGGGTGCTGCGGCTACGACGAAGACGCTTTCGGTAAAGGCTCACGACCGCAGTGGTTTTGCTTTTGCCGACGGTCATGTCCCTGGTGCGTACAAGGCTGATGGCACGCTCAAGGACGGTGCCGTGGTGGTCTACATTACGGAAAGCACGAAAAATACGGTTACGGTTTCTGTCGCGAAGGATAACAAGGGCGGAATGGTGGATTCTACGGGCTTCCAGCCGATCCTGAATGCGCTCAAGAAGGGCTACGACAAGCGCCCGTTTGTTTTCCGCCTGGTGGGCAACGTCACTGACCCGGAGTTTACGGATAAGGGCGATATCCTTGTCGACATGGGCAAGAAGGAAGGTCTTTCCATGACTATCGAGGGAATCGGTAACGATGCGACAGCGAACGGGTGGGGTATCCGTGTCAAGAACGCGCAGGACGTGGAAATCCGCAACCTCGGGATTATGAACGTCAACAGCGGGGAGGGCGACAATATCGGCCTGCAGCAGGACAACAAGTACGTGTGGGTGCACAACTGCGACTTTTTCTATGGCGATGCGGGGAGCGACAAGGACCAGGTGAAGGGCGATGGTGCGCTTGACTGCAAGAAGTCTACCTACGTGACCTTCAGCTACAACCACTTCTGGGATAACGGCAAGTCTAACTTGCTCGGGCTTTCTGAAGGCACGACCGAAGGCCTCTATATCACGTATCACCACAACTGGTACGACCATTCCGATAGCCGTCACCCGCGCATCCGCTACTACAGCGCCCATGTATATAACAACTATTACGATGGCAATGCCAAGTATGGTGCGGGTTCCACGCTCGGGTCGTCGGTGTTTATGGAAAACAACTACTTCCGCAACTGCAAGTACCCGATGCTCACCTCGTTGCAGGGGTCTGACGTCTATGCGAGCGGCACTAAGCGCGATCCGACGAACTACGGCACATTCAGCAAGGAGGCGGGTGGAACCATCAAGGCTTACGGCAATTACATGGAAGGTTCCTTCACGTTTATTCCGTATGGTGCAACTTCGTATAAAGTAAAGGGAACGGAAACGACTGCGGCAAGCCAGGGAATCAATACTTCGGTGGACTTTGATGCATACGTTGTGGATAGCCGCGACGCAAAGGTGCCCACTACGGTCAAGTCGTACGACGGGGAGAATACCTATAACAACTTCGATACCGATAACTCCGTGATGTACAGCTACAAGGCAGACGATGCCGCGACAGCTAAGGCGAATGTGATGGCTTTTGCGGGCCGCGTGCAGGGCGGCGATTTCAAGTGGACGTTTGACAATTCTACGGACGATGCTTCCTCTGACGTGAACCAGGCCCTCAAGGATGCGCTTATCGCGTACAAGGGCTGGAACGGGGGAGTCATTGTCGTGTCGAGTTCTTCGTCCGCGCCGGCATCTTCTAGCAGTTCCGTAAAGTCTAGTTCGTCGGAAGCGAAGTCATCTTCTAGCAGTGATGAAAAGTCTAGTTCGTCGGAGGCGAAGTCTTCTTCTTCGGGGAAGGCCGAAAGTTCGTCGAGTGTGGAGTCTTCCGGCCCGGACGCCCTGCCTGTAGCGGCTCCCTTGCACGGGGAACCCATGCGCTACCTTGCCCGCGAATCCCGTCTGGAGGTCTATGTGCCCGGCGCGGTTCGTGTGGACGTGCTGCGGATGGACGGCACGAAGGTGCTTGCCAGTTCCGCCCGCGTGCTAGACCTCTCGGGCCTCCGTGCTGGCGTCTATCTTGTCCGCCTCGTGACTGCGGGCTCTGTGCACCAACTTAAAGTTTTGAAGCGCTAGGGCTAGTTTATATATTGTTGGCTTCGGACATAACTCGCACGCTCACACGATCACTTCGTTCAAGTGTTCGCTTAGCGAGTTATGTTCCTCCGCCAAGAAATAGGCGAGTGCTCCGGTAGAAATTTGTTTGTTGCTTTGCCGCCCGTAGGGAATGTTTATTCCGGGAGGAAAACCTGGTGACTGTTAGTCCCTGCGGTTTTCCTTTAAACAGCCTTTTTATTTTCGGGCTTGGAATTTTTTTGCTATATTATTTCATATGAATATTCGACTTTCTGCCGCTTTTTTGGTTCTTTCGATAGGAATTTCACTCGCTGCCGACCCGCGCATTGAGCAGGGCGCTATTTTCGAGGCCAAGGGCGAGTACGAGATGGCTCTCGGTGAATACAGGGCGATCCTTGCGGAACAGCCCCAGAACTCCGAGGCGTATTTCCTTGCTGCAGAAGTCTACCTCAAGATGCCCAAGCAGGATTTTGCCCGCGCCCTTGCCAACTATCGCCTGGCGTACAAGTTCACCCCGACGATGAGCAAGGCATACGAAGGTGCGGCTAAGGTTTACGAACTGATGGGCAAGAAGGCGAAGGCCGAAGAGGAACGTGCGAAGGATCCGAAGAACAAGCCTACGGAAGAAGTTACTGCCCCCGCGGTAGAACTGACAGAAGCGCCTGCGGTACAGACTGCCGAAGCGAAAGCTGCTGAACCGGCGAAGGCGGAAACTGCTCCAGCTGCAGTCGAAACGAAGGCGGCGGAAAAGGCTCCGGAACCGGCGAAGGTCGCAGAACCTGCAAAGCCCGCCGCAGAAACACCGAAGCCCGTGGAAACGGCAAAGGCTGCCGAACCCGCGAAGGCCGAAGCGGCGATGCCGACCGACCCGTTCGAGAAGGGTAAGGTTCTCCTTGCCGAAGGCAAGTACAAGGATGCCGCTGCCATGTGGCGCGAGGTCCTGGCAAAGCAGCCGGGCCACGCCGGTGCATATTTCTATGCGGGCGTTACCCGTTACGAGATGGGTGAATACGACAAGGCGGAATTCAACCTGAAGAAGGGCCTTACCTACAAGGAACAGGGGAACGACGCCAACTACTACCTTGCGTTAGTTTATCGGAAAATCAATAAGGCCGATCAGGAAAAGAAGGCTTTGGCCGCTTACCTCAAGAAGGCTGCTCCCGATGCCAAGTTCCGCAAGCCTGCCGAAGACCGCCTTGCTGAAATGAAGGCTGCCGCGGATTCCGCGAAGGTCGCAAGCGCGGCCCCTGCTGAAGGAACTGCCGAAGTTGCGAAGGATGCTGCACCTGTTGCTGAAAAGGCTGCCCCGGTAGAGACCGCTCCTGTGGCGAGCGAGACGAAGGGACCTTCCGATACTCCGACGGTCGCGAATGCGAACTTGCTATTCAAGGCGGGAAACTTCGCTGCTGCACTCCAGATGTACAAGGCTCTCCTCGAAACGGAAATTTCTGCTGACGAGCGCTACTTCGTGACGCTCCAGATGGGTAACATCTACCGCGAACTGCGTGACTTCCATAGTGCCGTGACCCGCTACCGCACCGTGGTGCAGCAGTATCCCGAGTCCGACTGGGCGACCGAGGCGGAACGCGCTCTTGAAGATGCCGTGTGGCTCGAAAAGCATGCCTCCGAGCTCCCGCGCCGTACGCGATAAACGTTTGACAAAAAAAATTTTCAAGAAACGCCCCTGAAAAAGGGGCGTTTTTGCATTTGAGCGTAGGTGATGCTATTGCGTTTGCGCTTAGAAAAACATAGATTAGAATAAAGTATCCTAAAGGGGGATTGGCCATGAAGAAATTCCAAATCCTTGCGGCTGTTGCGGCATGCGTGTTCTGGGCTGCCTGTAGCAACGATACCAGCAATCCTGGTAGCACGGATGGCGATGTGAGCTCCGTGGAAAAAACGGATGGTGCTACGGCGCAGTTTGCGAAGCAGTCGGGTTCCGATGTGGCTGAAGAAGAAGGCGTTGTCGCCGAGACCCCGGATGCTGTGGATGAAACCGATGAGCCTGCTGTAGAACCTGAATCTTCTGCGAGCGTCGAGTCTTCCGCTTCCTTGGATTCTATTCTCGCCATCCTTTTCCCCGACGGCATTGATATCGATACGGCACGTCACGATCCGGATAGCGTGGGTGTCTGGCATTTCTATGATTCCAGGGGCTCGCACGCGAATCCCGACTTTGCTTACGGCGAAATGACTGACCCGCGAGACGGGATGGTCTACAAGACCACGACCATCGGTGGCCAGGTCTGGATGGCCGAGAACCTGAACTACTTCGACATCGAAGGTGCACCGAGCTCCATCAAGAATGACTGGTGCTACTGGGATAAGCCCGAAAACTGTGAATCGGCGGGCCGTCTCTACACGTGGAAGGTGGCGCAGAGAATTTGCCCCGAAGGCTGGCGCTTGCCGACGAAGGCGGACTGGGAATCCCTGTTGCGCGAAGTCGGAGCCGATTCCTTGAACGAGATTCTCTGGAAGGGTTCCAGCAAGCTGAAGTCCGTGAGCGGTTGGGAAAACGAAGGTAGCGGTACCGATGACTTCGGCTTTACGGCGCTCCCCGCGGGCATGAAGTTTACCACCAACACCCAGGACGGTTTTACCTATCACGGTTGTTCTTCCCTCATGTGGGCTGCCACGGAAGCCGACGGCGGTGCTGCGGATTCCCTGGCTTACCACATGTACTTGGATTGCAGCAACGACAATGCCATCGTGAATACGGTGAAAAAGATCAATGGACTTTCGGTCCGTTGCGTAAAGGATGAATAAAACCTACAGGGTTTAGGGATTGGTTGTGAAAAAAATCTGTTCAATTGAATCTTTATCGTTTGCGGTGCTGTGCGCCGCGACGCTTTCTTTTGCCGAACCTCCCGCAAACTTCAGCGGCTGGGAATTGGTGTTCGAAGACAACTTTGACGGAACTTCGTTAGACAAGAAAAAGTGGAACCCCACATACAACTGGGGCCCGACGCACAACCACCGCGCCTACTGCGCCGAGGAGAACGTGATTGTCTCTGACGGTACGCTCAAGCTGAAGGGTGAAAAGAAAGTTCATCCCGATGCCAATGGGCGCAAGGCGAAGTTCGACAACAAGGAAATTCCGGTCGACTATACGAGCGGCGCGATTGACACGAAGGGACATTTCGAAGTCAAGTACGGCTACATCGAAGGCCGCTTCAAGGCCCCGTGGCAAAAGGGAACGTGGCCTGCTTTCTGGACCCTGCAAGATGGCTGGCCACCCGAGATTGACATTCTTGAAATACCCGCTTCGCGCAAGCAGCACCATTACTACCTGCACTATACTGACCCGAGCTGGTATAGCAGTCACGGTTCGGCGTGGGATCACGAGGCTTCTTTTGGCGGTCACAAGGATGACGATGTGGACCGTTCGGCGGGCTTCCACAACTATGGTGTGGAATGGGATGAGGGCACCCTCAGTTTTTACTTTGACGACAAGAAGTTTGCAAGCTATAGCCGCCCGACTGAAATCAAGCAGCTTGCGGCGCAGTATATCATCGTGAACCTCGCCATCGGTGGCTGGGCCGGCGATGATATCGAAATAACGACTGACAAACCGGCCTATTTTGAAAGCGACTGGGTGCGCGTGTGGCAGGCCAAGCCCGCGAAGCCCGATACCGTGCGCATCATGTCAATGAACTTCGGTACGTGCATGGTCAGGACCTCCGAAGACAAGCTTGCACTGGGTGACTGCAATGGCGATAACGCGATAGTGACGATTACTCCGCTCTCTTCGACCACTTACCGCATTAACTTTGGAGACAAGTCGCTGGATACTCCGAACGAATCGACGGATGCCGGCATTACGATGGGCTTGTATACCTGGAATGCGGGCGGTCACCAGAAGGTTGTGATGGAAAAGCAGTCTGGCTACGAAGGTTCCGTGGTGCGCATGAAGATGCAGCACAGCAACATGTACCTGCGTGCGACTACGGATGGCGAACGTGTGGTGCAGAGCTGGGCCGACGACTGGGAATGGAACCAGATGTGGCGCCTGCTTGGCAAGGACGATACGGTTCCCACGAAGGATACGACAAAGACCGATACTACGAAGATTGATACGGCTGAAACCGATACCGGCAAGACTGCCATTCCGTACTTAGGTAATTATGCCAGCGTGTATGCTACTTCGGTCCACTATGCCGATAATCATCTGTTTGTTGAACTCGGCAGTGCATTTGTCGAAGGTGCAATGGTTCGCATCCTTGACCTGCAGGGCCGCGAGGTGATGCACCGCAGGGCGATGCGCTCGGCAACATTCGACGTGCAAGCCTTGCCTGCAGGCGTTTACCACGTTGCCGTGCAAAGTAAGAACCGCACGGAAATCCGACGGTTCAAGAAATAGCAAGATTTGAAAAATAAAGCGCCACCCAGCAGGGTGGCGTTTTTAAATGGTTGTATTAAACGACCTGTACGAGCAAACCTTTGAGGTATTGCCCTTCGGGGAAGGCCGTATTTACGGGATGGTCAGCGGGCTGGCCGAAGCGTTCAATGATTTGAACGCGCCGATGGGCATCGGCGGCGGCATCCGCGATAATCTTCTGGAACAAGTCCATCTCCATGAGCCCGGAACAACTGAAGGTCGCGAGCATGCCGCCATCGGCCAGCAGCTTCATCGCGAGTAGGTTGATGTCCTTGTACCCGCGGGCGCCCTTCTGCAGGTTGTCCTTGCTTTCCACGAACTTCGGCGGGTCCAGCACGATGAGGTCGAACGTTTCTGCCTTGTCGCGGCACTTGCGCAGGTACTGGAACACGTCCGCTTCCACGTGCGTGGCATGCGCAGTGCTGAGCTTGTTGCGCATGATGCCTTCCTTCGCAAGCTTGAGCGCGTCCTTGGAAACATCCACCTGGTATACCTTCTCGCAACCGCCACGGAGGGCGTAGAGCCCGAATCCGCCGGTATAGCAGAAGCAGTTCAGGACCTTCTTGCCTTTTGAAAGTTCCCCGATGCGACGGCGGGCGTCACGCTGGTCGAGGTAGTAACCCGTCTTGTGGCCGTTCTTCACGTCGATGGGGAAGAGAATGCCATTCTCGTTGATGATGACGGGCTCGTCGCTCACCTCGCCGAACACGACTCCCGTACGGAGCGGCAGGCCTTCCTTTTTGCGGACTTCGGAATCGCAACGCTCGTAGATGCCACGGCAGTGCGTCTTCTCGGCGAGGAGTTCGTAAATCGTATTGCGGTGAACTTCGGCACCTGCGGCGAGGATTTCCACCGAGTAGATGTCGGCGTACTTGTCGATGATGCAGCCAGGGATGCCGTCGTTCTCGGCGTTGATCAGGCGGAATGCAGATTCCTTGTCATTGATATCGAAACCGCGGCTCTTGCGGGCGGCAATTGCGCGGTCTAGCAGGTCGCTGAAAAATTCGCGGTCGATGTTGGCCTTCTCGCCGAACGTCCAGAAGCGTCCGCGGATCTGGGACTTGGGCGAGTACGCCGCAAGACCCAGAAAGTCGCTCCGGTAACTATAAACCTCGACGGTATCGCCAAGAACCGGGTCGCCGACAACTTCGTCGACGGCCCCGCTAAAGATCCACGGGTGGTAACGCAATGCGGACTTCTCGCGTCCGGCCTTCAGGGTAATCGCTTTCATGCCTGTAAATTTAGAAAAATGTCTTTCATGCAAATTTTTTTATACTCAAAAAACCGATACCCACGCAGGAAAAAGGGAACTTTAATCCTTTGTTATTAATTTATTTTCTAAATTTGTTGGTAGGATGTTTGAATCTCTATTTGATAAATACCCGTTTTTTAGGGTGGTGCCTGCCGTGCTTTGCATGGCCATCATCTTCAAGATATCTTCGCTCACGAACGAGCAGTTGGAAGATTTTCCGCATGTGTGGGACAAACTGGCGCATTTTTGCGAATATGCGACACTTGCCGGTTGCTACGCCATGCTCTGGACACGTAACGAATGGTCTAAGCGGCAGTGGCTGCGCGTGCTTATTGTGGGCGTACTTGCGCTCTTGTATGGTTGCACCGATGAATACCACCAGAGTTTCGTGGAAGGTCGCGATAGCAGTGTGCTTGACTTGGTGGCAGACCTTACTGGCGGCCTGATCGGCGGAATTGTCTATGCGGTGATTACCCGTATCCTGAACCGCTTTGATCCGGTTCCCCCGCCGTCCGAAGAAAAGTAGCCTTGTGTGGGCTGCTTTACAAAGTAGCCCGAACGGCGTTACTTTATATATTGCTCAAGAATGCACGAGAGTATCATTGCTGGTACGGCAAAGAGTGTGGCCGCCTTTGAGCATTTCTTGTAATCTTCTGCATTGTAGTCCGGTGCGAGCCTTTTCATGATGAATGCTGAAGTATAGCCGCAGAGTAAAAGGTAGACGAGGGCCTGCCCGAGTGTCGTAAAGGCCTGGAGAATGCTTGCCGAGTTCCCGTGCAGGGGAAGTTTTGCGATGAGCTTCTTGAGGTCGAGTATGTTCATGAGGATGGTGAATGCTGCCATCGAGGATACGTACGCTCCGATGAATTTCAGCATGGAACTTTTTTTCAGGATTTCTTTCCGGTGAAAGAAAGCTACGTAGAACGGCACGAGGAATATGGCGTAGGCGCCCGCTCCGAGAATGGCTGCGCACCACATGAAGTTTCCGGCGGGGTGTTTGGCGACTTTTGCTTCGCCTTCTTCGTCAAGTTCCCTGTGTTCCTCGGGTATCCTGCTGAGGATGATGTCGTCTACGTGCTGCTGCACATCAAGAACTTCGGAGATGTCGACCGTTTCGGGAACTTCGGGCGGAACGTGGTGCTCGTTGGGCGCGTCGCACCAGAGGCAATTGAACATGTCGTCGGCGTATTCCCTGCCGCATTTTTTGCAAATCATTTAAAGCCTCTCTTCTCCTTGTTCGGCTTGTTCAAAAAAGGTGCATTTCGCCTATGTGCATTATTGTGTGACGTGTGTTACAAAAATATGAAAACTGCGTCCGTCGGTTTGTAAATAATTCCTGCTACTGCGTAAAATACGCGATTTGAACCCTATTGCAGTGTTGAATTATAGGAATAACTTTCTAAATTTGGCGAGGAAATTTTTACGCTAGAATCTTATGAAAATACGTTTTTTTACTTTCATTCTTGTGGCTGCTTCGCTAGCCTTTGCGCAGAGCGGTCTTATGGGCGGAACCGACGGTATCCACCAGATTAACTCGAAGACGCTGGGCAAGTACAGGTTCTCACTCGGAACCGGTGGTAACGTGACCATCGACCCGTGGGCGCTTACCCGTGGTGGCATTTTCTACGATGATGGCGTGGAACAGCACCTGCAGGATTTCAAGATTTCTGCGACAGGTAACTTCTATATCGGATTCGGCTTGGCCGAAAATATCGACGTGGCTGTTGCGTTGCCCATCAACTACGACCGTTCTTATGCAGAAGGCTACCTGGAGGCGACCGGCAACATACGTCCGGGCGATATTGACATGTTCATGAAAGTGTCGGCGCCGTTCCTGGCCGAAGACAACATTCTCGGGCTTGCGATGCAGTTGCACATGATGTTGCCGACGGGCTCTAAGGAAATTGGCCTGCGTCCGCGTCATGCCTGGATGCTTAAGGATAAAGGATATACCAATCCCTATACTGCGGATGAAGTCGTGGTGGGGGCTCACGCCATCATGACTCTTGACTTTACCAAGCGCGACGTTCCCCTGCGGTTCAACCTGGAGGGCGGGTTCATGTATGCGAACCTGGGCTCGAACACGGTAGTCTACTCGACGGGCCTTGACTGGTTCATGACGGAGTGGATTATCCCGTTTGTTGAATTTTCCGGTGAGTTCCGCGTAGAAGGCGAAAAGTACCCGATTGATTTCTTTGAGGACCCGATGACGCTTACGCCGGGTATCCGCCTGCACACTCCGTTCGGCGTGGATATCGCGGGCGGTCTCGACCTGTCGGTACGCTCCATGCGTAACTTCGGCCGCAGCAAGTCGAAGGAAATGCGCGGTGTCGAGGACTACACGATTACCTACAAGGACGAGAAGGGTTACGTAAAGACTTACGGCTACGTGCCGGTAGCGACCTACGCGTTCACCGGGTTGCTCACGTGGTACTTCGGCGGTGCGGAGAAGGCTCCGGAACGCGAATGCCCGGAGGGACTGCCGCCGCAGGATACGGTTGCGAAGGTGGATACCTTGTTCAAGGTCGATACGGTCGTGCATGTGGATACTGTTGTGAAGGTCGATACGCTCGAGAAGACGGAATCGTTTGTGAAGGTGTTGCCGATGTCTGATGTTGACGAGGACGGTGTTTCGGATGACCTGGACAAGTGCCCGGATTCCCCGAAGGGTATAACCGTGGATACTACGGGCTGCCCGCGCGACTTTGACGTGGACGGTGTGCCCGACTACAAGGATATGTGCCCCAACACGCTCCCGAACATCGGCGTCGATTCGACCGGATGTGCGAAGGACGAGGACCGCGACGGCGTTGCCGACGATAACGACAAGTGCCCGGCGACAGGGAAGGGTATCCCTGTTGATACTACCGGTTGCCCGATGGATACCGACAAGGACGGCGTGCCCGATTATCAGGACAAGTGCCCCAACACGCTCCGTGGCGTGAAGATCGACAAGAAGGGCTGCCCCGTGAACAAGCGCGAAGACCTGGAACGCCTCAAGAAGGGAATCAACTTCAAGAGCGGGTCTACGGTGCTTACCAAGCCGAGTTTCAAGACTCTGGACGATATCGTGAAGTTGCTGACGAAGTTCCCGGATGTGAACCTCGAAATCCAGGGCCATACGGATAACGTGGGCGAGGACGAGTACAACATGAACCTCTCGCAGGGCCGTGCCCAGTCGGCGGTAGATTACCTTATCCGTAAGGGTATCCCTGTGGAACGCCTGCGTGCGAAGGGATTCGGACCCACGAAGCCGATTGCCGACAACAAGAAGAAGGCTGGCCGTGCGAAGAACCGCCGCGTAGAACTCGTGCCGTTCTACAACGACGAACAGTAGCGACAAGGTCGGGTTGCGAACAATAACTTAAGGAGAAGGCCTCTGCTTATCGCAGAGGCCTTCGTGTTGAGTAGTTATAAGCCGGGTTCTGTACCCCTTGCGGGGCGATGACCATCTCTCTGGACGAATCGTTACCGACCGCCTCAAGCGACCTACCCGGAATCCAACAGCCGCGGGCAGCGACTGGTCCTTGCGGACGGAGACCTGCTTGGTCTTGCACCGGATGAGGTTTACCGTGCCATCCCTGTCACCAGGAATGCGGTGAGCTCTTACCTCGCCGTTTCACCCTTACCTTGTTCGAACTTGCGCCCGAACCTGGCGGTTTGCTTTCTGTTGCACTGTCTGTCGCGTTACCGCGCCTGGACGTTATCCAGCATCCTGCCCTGTGGTGCCCGGACTTTCCTCCAGCATTGCTGCCGGCGGTCATCCGCTACCCGCGAACAAATCTAGCAAACGGGATTGCTTTGTGCAAGGAGCGATTGCCCCGCTTTTTTGTATATTTACTTTGTTTTTATGATTTTTAGTGCTAAATCGTTCTGCGTCTATTTTCTTGCGCTTGTCTTTGTGGTTTCGGCTTTCGCCGAACCGGATTCCTCCGCTGTAAATCAATCTGTTGCCGAATCCCTTGATTCGTCGGTTGCAAGCCCGTCTCGTGATTCTTCTGCACTTTTCCGCGTGGACAAGATAAACTACGATATCGGGGATGCCTTCGATGACTCGAAGGTACATACCAAGTACGATAAGCTCGTGTACGACATCCTGAACTGGGTGCATATCGAGACCCGCGAGCATACCGTCCGCAAGTTGCTGCTTTTTAACGAAGGTCAGATGGTGAATCTCGACCTGATGCTTGAATCGGAGCGGTTCCTGCGCGAACAGAAGTTCCTGAGTGATGCCTCCATCACGGTGGAGCAGGATAGCGGGCAGAATGTGGTGAATGTGCATACGAGCGATAACTGGACTTTGACCTTGCCGATAAGTTTCGGGTTCGGTGGCCGCGAATGGAAGTACAAGAACCTGGTGTGGGGTGTCGGCGTGCAAGAGAGCAACTTCCTCGGGCTGGGGCAACTGCTCGGGTTCTATTTCGGGCATAACGAGTTCCGCGACATGTGGCAGGTGGAATACGGTGCACCGCACTTTATATTCCGCTACAACCACCTGGATTTCCTCTACAGTTACAATACCGACGGCTACCTCGCGAGCTGGACAATGTACGTGCCGTTCCTCAGCAGGAGCGTGAACCAGTGGGCCTACACGCTTGCAGGCCTCAAGAACGAAAGCTACTACTACGTGTACGGCAGTGGCGACTTGCCTCCGGGCACATCTCCCTATGCTACCGACAAGCCGCTCGATTCGCTCCAGCTCTATAACGGCGACGAGGCCGTGGAACTCATGAAGGTGAAGGGTTTTATCAGCGACTCGCTGAGCTTTAGGGTGAGCCGTTCCTTCGGGGGCACGCAGCGCAAGTTCTACCTTGGGGCGACATACGACTACCGCAGGCTTACGGCGGACGAGGGCGAACTGGTTCGTTACCTGTTTACGGATGGCGATCGGGCCTACGCGATAGATTCCGCAACAGCAGTGAACGAGTGGTTGCCCGAACGCAAGGATTCCCGCCTGGGCGCCTATATCATGTATTCGGACCTGCGCTACGAGAAACTCCGCAACTTCCATAACGTGAAGTGGACCGAGGATGTAGATAAGGGCTGGACGGCGAAGGCACAGCTTTCCAAGAACTACGAGCAGATCGGTGCCCACGACAACGATATACGTCTCGATTTCTGGCTCAATATTTACCTGGGTGCAGGCATGCACTACCTGACCATCAATTCGTACAGCAACTTCTACCTGGACCACGGCGAAGTGCGCGACTTGTACGGACGAGTCAGGGGCGAGTACATATTCCACCCGAACAACAGGTTCTCTACGGCGCTTACCGGGCTTGTGGACTTCTATGACGAGGCTCGCTTCGGCTACCAGCTTTCGCTCGGCGGTACGGATGGCTTTGTCGGGTTCCCGACCGGGTTCTATACGGGTCAGGCGCGCGTGTACGGTAGCTTGGAACAGCGCTGGTTCCCGGACTTTGAAGTCTTTACTCTAGTGCCCGTGTTCGTGGGCTATGCAAGCGTGGGCGAGACGGCCTGGGAAATCTCGGATATCAGGCGCAAGGACCTTATCTACGTGGTGGGCTTCGGTGCCCGATTCGTGCAGACAAAGTCGATTAGCAAGTTGATCAACAAGCTCGATGTGAGCATTCCGCTGAACGGTTCGCGCAAGGGTGATCCGCATTTCTCCATCACGACCGCGTACTCGCTGTAAGGATTGTTAAAACAGGGTAAGCACCTTTTATATATTTGAAAATATGGAAGAACAGGAAAACAAGACCCGCGCCACGTTACGCCAGATAAAGAACATGATCTTGCGCGTGGAACTCATCATCGGTTTCTTCGCGATTGTGGCGGGAATCATCGTTACCGTGATGGTCTGGAGCGAAGGCTACTTTGCGGGTGCATTGATGATGGTGCTGACCGGCATCCTCAACATTTACCTTGCGTTCAAGGAACTTGTTGCCCCGACCGATCACCTGCTTCACTGGCAGGCGGTGTTCTTCATGATTGTGCGCCGTGCCATGTTCTTCCTGAACATCGCTCTCTTGGCACTCGTGCTTGGCACGTTTACGAATTTAATCTAGTTTCTTGTGCGGGCCTAGTGCACGCCGTCTTCGTTCGTGAATTCCTTCTCGCTGTACCACGCCTGTATCTGTTCGCGTGCGGTGTCGTCGAAGGATCCATTGTCGTGCAGAATGTGCTCGGCGGTTTCTAGCGTCTGGCTGATGAGTTCCTGGTCGGCAATCCAGTCGAACCAGCGGAACACCCAGGCGCCACTCTGCTCGTTGCCCTCGAGGTTGCCCGCTCCGCGGTTTTGCAGGTCAAGTTCCGCAATCTCGAAGCCGTCCTCGGTCTGCGAGAACTGCGATAGGCGTTCCATGCTGGTATCGGCAGTGTCGCCTTCGGGCATCATCAGGAAACACCATGCTTCTCGATCGCCGCGGCCAACGCGGCCGCGCAACTGGTGCAGTTGCGCGAGCCCGAACCTGTCGGGCTGATCGATGACCATCAGGTTTGCAGCGGGCACGTTTACGCCCACCTCGATGACGGTTGTTGCCACAAGGATGTGTATCTTTCCGGCGGCGAACTGCGCGATGATTTGGTCCCGCTCATTCTCATCCATCTGGCCGTGCACGCCCGCAACCTTCAGCGCGGCGCCGTTTAATGTCCCAGAGACATACGCGCGAAGTTCCTCGACAATCTCATCGACGCTCCGCGCTCCGCCTTCGTCGTCACTCCCGACGCGGCTTGCAATCCAGTAGCACAGGTTCCCGGTGGCGGCTTCCTTGCAGATAAACTTCTTCATATCCTCGCGCTTGCTTGCGTTCACGAGGCGTGTCTTGATGGGCTTGCGGCCTGCGGGCTTTTCTTTGATGCTTACCACCTTCAGGTCGCCGTAGAGTGTCATGGCGAGGCTGCGCGGAATCGGCGTCGCGCTCATCACGAGCATGTCGGGGTAGTCGCCCTTCGCAAGCAGTGCCTCGCGCTGGCCCACGCCAAAACGGTGCTGCTCGTCGATGACAACGAACCCGAGCCGCGAGAAAATAACGTCCTTGCTGAACAGGGCGTGCGTGCCAATCACGATGTCGGCGAGCCCCATCTGGATTTCCCCGAGTATCACCTTCTTCTCGGCGGCGGGGGTGGCGCCTACCAGCAGGCGCACGTTCAGGCCTGCGGCGTCGAAGAACGGCTTGAGGCTCTTGTAGTGCTGTCGCGCAAGAATGTCTGTCGGCACCATTAGCGCGCATTGTTCGCGCATCCCGCTGCCGGCGCCGTTTAAACCTGCGTGCATATTGGAGCCTTCAACAAACTTCCCGCCGCCGCACACGGCCATCATCGCAAGCATCGCGACGACGGTCTTTCCGCAACCGACGTCGCCCTGCAAAAGCGCATGGAACTGCTTTTTCCCGTTCAGGCCTGCGATAATCGTATCCAGGGCTTCTTCCTGCCCGCGGGTTAGCGTAAACGGGAGGCTCGCCTTCGCGGCCATTACCGTCCCGAGGTCAATCTGCCGCTCGTGTCCGCGCAACTTCTGGTTTTCGCGCCGCTTGACCATGCGCAGGCAGAACGGCAGGAGTTCGAGAACCTTGAGTTCGCGCTTGGCCTTGTATATCGCGGGGAACTCGTGGGGCAGGTGGAGCGTGCGCAGGTTCTCCATCACGGGCCTGAACTTCAGGTAGTCCGTGAGTACCCTCGGGCAAAGCCCGGGTAGCGTAAGCCCCGGAAAGTTGAAAATGGTCTTGTACAGTTTGCGGAAGAACTTCTGCTCCATGCGGGCTTCGCGGCATGCCTCGCTGATGGGGTACACCGGGAGGATCGCTCCGGTGAATTCCTCGTCGTCATCGAAGGGCTGCATGTCGGGGTGTGTCATCTGGAGACCGCGGTACTCACCGACCGCACCCGAGACGCACCAGCGCGTATCGTTCTTGATGCGCCTGGCCCAGTAGCTCGTTCCCTGGAAAAACAGCAGTTGTATCTCGCCCGTGCCGTCGGTGAGCGTCGCCATGAATCGGGAACGTCTTCCGCGCACCACGCCCGCACGCTTGATGGTGCCGATGAGTACCACCTTGTCGCCGGCGCGGCACTGCCCGATGGGCGTGACCTTCGTGTGGTCGAGGTAGGTGCGCGGTATGTTGTAGAGCAGGTCGGCGACGGAATTGAGCCCCGCCTTGCGGAGTGCTTCTGCGCGCTTGGGGCCAAGCCCCGGTAGTTGAGAAATTTCCATCTGCGTGCGCTTCCGTTCTATGCGCCCGGGCCTTATTCGCCTTCGACTTCTTCTGTGCCGGGGAGGGCTTCGCCCTTCTCTGCGCGGATCTTCGCCTTCTCGCGGGCCGTCTTGCCGATAAGGTTCGTGTTCTTCCAGGTAAAGAGCTTCACTTCCTTGCCCTGGTCGTCGTACATCTTGATGCCCTTCGTGTCGATGGCGGCAATGAGTTCGTTCATCTTCTTGGTGAGGTCTGCGACCTTGTCCACGATTTCGGTGGAGTTGATGAGTTTGCTCATGGCGGGCGAGTTCTCGATGTCTGCGATAATCTTTTCGGCCTTCTCGCTACCCTCGGCAATGGACTTGATGACGTTCTCGGCTTCGCCTATCTTGGCGTTCAGGGCCTCGGTTGTCGTCTTCACGGTGGTATCGACTTGGTCTGCCATGCCGGCAACCGTGTTGCCCGCATCGTTTATCTGCCTGATGATGCCATTGATGGCGGGGTTCAGGCGGTCGACGGTCTTGTCGGCGCTTTCGAGGATGCCCTCGATGGTGCCCATCACGTTCTCGTAGATTTCCTGGGCGGACTGGTGCGTGGAATCCCCGTTTGCGATAAGCATGATTACCTCGCGGACGCGGGTAATCTGGGCGTTCACGTCTTCCATGTAGCGCAGCGCCTCGGCGATGCCTGGCTCGAACTTGCCCTGGTGAATGTAGTCTTGGGGGAGCACCTTGCCGTGCTTGTTCGGCACAATCTCGAGCCTGCGCTGGCCCATGATGGCGTAGTTCACGTTGTTGAACTGCGTACCCTCGCGGATGGTGCGGGGCTCGTCGAACTTGATTTCTACGCGGGCGCGATCTCCCATCCAGGTGACTTTCCCGATGGTGCCCACGTTGTACCCGCGGATAACCACAGGGTCTTCGGGCTGCAGCGAGCCGAGTTCGTCAAAATCGACGTATGCCTTGTAGGTCACGTGCTCGTGTGCCACGACCATTTCGTAGGCGATGCCCGCAAAGAGGGCGAGGAGCGCCAGGAGCGAAAAGTAGCCTATAATCCTGTCGGACTTAATCATGTGCGGAAATTTAACAAAAAAAGGAATCTTGGCCTTCTGGAGTGAGTCCGTTTTGAAACTAAAAAACATATATTCCTCGTAAAGGAGTGTTTAAGGTATGGTGTTTGCTGGAAAGAAATCCGTATTCGTTTTGGCTTGCCTTGCAAGCCAGCTCGCTTTCGCGGTAACCCTCTACGATGAGGTTCCGCAGGATACCTTCGGTATCGAGAAGTTCTACCCCACGAAGGAGGGCTCGGTCGAGTGGAATTCTGCCCACTGGAGCAACGGGCATGCCCGTGATATTGACTGGGACGGCGACCCTGACGATGCGCTGGAGTGGACGGACAACCGTAGCGCTGGCGATGCGTCTCCCTTTTTTAAGATAGACGGCAACGGCGTGATGCAGATGATGAGCTCCGGCCCGCGCTTCCATATCAATAGCCAGACGGAATGGGCGGCAAAGAAGCAGTTCTACCGCGATGTGGAATTTACCGCCTACTACCGCAGGGGCGAGGCTTCGGCAAACGGCCCCGACTACGGTGGCATGGTGATGGGCGTACGGAGCGGAGCGCTCGGGCATGCAAGTGGCGGGGGCAACAACTGCGATGCGAACACATACTACGCGCGCTTCCGGCACGATGGCAAGTGGGATTTCGAGAAGGAATGGAAACACCCTGGCAGTTACTACCAGAGCGAGGGCGTTGTTGGCAAGCAGACGCCTCTTTGGGGTGGTGCGAAACTCCCGACTGACCGCTGGATCGGCATGAAGTTTATAGTGTACAACAGTGCATACCCGGACAATGGTGGTCCCGACGAATCTAGGACATCTGTCCGTCTGGAACTTTACATCGACTCGACCTCGAACGGCGAGCCCGCAAACGCCAAGTGGGAGAAGGTAGGCGAGGCGCTCGACGAGGGGAAGGACTGGTCGGGGGCCTCTGGCGGGGCAGCGACCATCGATGGCTGCAGGGACTACAACGGGCTCGAGGATGCCTTCGCGCCTATCCTCAAGGGCGGGGGAATCGCCCTGATGCGCACCGACGGTAGCGCGAACAACGTGGTCCAGGGCGAATATAAATATGTAAGTATCCGCGAAATTGACCCGTATGGCTCGTTTGCGGGCGGTACGACCGGCATCCGCCGTTCTCCCTACACGTACAGGGGCGTTTTCCCCTCGAAAGCGGCCAAGTTCGACCTCAATGGCCGGTCCGTGCCCAAAAATGCCGCTCCAGGCATGTATCTTTTCCGCAGGAATTGACAAAAAAGGCCCTTTTTCTATATTTGGCACACCGATTTTTTAATCGGAACCCTCCCGGAGCCAATGTTGGTACCCGGGCGATAGACCAAAGGGACTCATTATGAGACAATACGAAACGATGGTGATCATCGACGCTATGATCTCTGACGACGCTATCAATGCCGAAGTCGAGACGATTGGCAAGAGCATCACCGACGGCAACGGCGAAATTCTCCGCCGTGACGACTGGGGCAAGCGCAAGCTCGCCTACACCATCAACAAGCGCCAGCACGGTTACTACGTGATCTTCTACTACAAGGCAGAAGCCGCTGTGGTCGCCGCTATGGAAGCCGCTCTCAAGCTTAACGAAAACGTCCTCCGCTGGATGACTCTCGCTGATTATCCGATGAGCGAAATCGTCTACAACAAGGACATGGCTCAGTCTACCGAGGAAATCATCCCGGTTGACGCAGAAGAAGGGGAGGCTGAATAATGGCTTTTGAAGATAAGAAGCAGGCTACCCGTGTCCGCCGCAAGAAGACTTGCTGGTTCACGGAAAACAACGTCAAGTTCATTGACTACAAGGACGAGAAGACTCTCCGTCGCTTCATCTCTGAACGTGGCAAGATCATCCCGCGCCGCATCTCCGGCACCTCTGCCAAGTACCAGCGTATGCTGAACGAGGCTATCAAGCGTGCTCGCCAGATGGCCATTCTCCCGTTCGTTTCGGACAGTCTGCGCTAAGGAGGAACTAGACTATGGAAATTATTCTTAAGGCCAACGTTCCTCACTTGGGCAAGATGCTCGACGTCGTGAAGGTTAAGGACGGTTACGCTCGTAACTTCCTCTTCCCGCGTAAGCTCGCTGTCCGTGCTACCAAGGAAGCCAAGCTCCAGATTGAAACCAACCGCGCTGCTCTCGAAGCACAGTTCCAGAAGGAACTCGCCGCTGCTGGTGACGTCGCTGCCAAGCTTTCTCAGATTTCTGTCAACCTCGAACGCCGCGTTGTCGAAGGCGATCGTCTCTACGGTTCTGTGACCGCTGGTGACATTGCTGACGCCATCACTAAGGCTGGTGTCAAGGTTACCCGTGCTCAGGTCGAACTTGCTGAACCTATCAAGCAGGTCGGCGTGTTCACCGTCACCATCAAGGTGTTCGGCGATGTCGAAGCACAGGTCAAGGTTTGGGTGGTCGCCGCGAAGTAATTCCGGCCCCGCTTGGATTTTGAGGACCGCTCCCTTTCGGGGGCGGCTCTTTTTTTATATGAAATAGTCTCTGACGGCTCAATTTGCTATTTTATAACCATATGCATAAGTTTCATCTAGTGGCATGTTTTGCCGGTCTTCTGGCGGTGCAGTCCTTTGCACAGCCGCGTGACCTTTTTGCGGAGTTCGAGGCGGAAGCCGAGGCTGCCCAGTCGAGCGAGACGGTTGTTTCGTCCAGTTCGGCGACAGTTTCCAGTAGTAGCGTTGCCTCGTCCAGTGCTGTTGTGTCTTCGAGTTCCGTCGCTCCCTCCAGTTCGAGCGTGGCGAGCAGTTCTTCAGAAACCCCGGCCGATACTGCCGCCCCTGCCGTCGCGGATACGACTGCTCCGGCCGACACCACTGTTGCTGATTCCGCTGCCGCCGATTCCGCGCAGCCGATGACTCCCGAGCAAGCCTATGCTGCAGAGATGAGGAGACTTTCTGAGGAAAACCGCATCCGTGATTCCCTTGCCGCCCTCAGTTCCAGCAGTTCCGAACAGCCTGCTCCGGATATTTCTTCAAGTTCCATGAGCCGTCGTGACCTGCTTGGCCCCGTCAAGGTGTCGAAGGTCTATGGTATCGACGATATGAAGGGCCGTTACAAGAGCCCGCGCAAGGCGCTGTTCATGTCGCTCGTGGTGCCGGGTTCCGGCCAGCTGTATGTGAGCGGCTCGGCATTTACCAACGTGCGTGGCGGTGTCTACCTGGCTCTTGAAGCCGCACTCTGGGGCAGCTGGTATTACTTCTCGGTATACAAGTACGATGACCAGGTCAAGAAGTACAAGAATTTTGCCAAGCAGCACTATTCCATTGGCCGCTACGAGGCGGGCATGCGTGAACTTGTGGGCCAGCTTGCCGATGAAACGGAAGAAGCACGTTTTGAAAGCCGTTACATGAATAGCCGCGAGGCGTTCTGCGAGGCTATCTACGGCAATGCAGCGTCTTCGGGTTGCTACACGGCAAACAGGCTCTTCTATAACGATAAGGGGCATTACGACCGCTTCAATGTCAGTAATCCCACTTCGCTTGAAAAGGAAATCGATAATGTTGGCTCGTTCTACGATGGTTCCGCGGTCTACCAGCAGATTGCGGACAGGTCGTACGTGCTTGGCTGGGATGACGTGGAAGGCCAGACGGTTGCCATGAACCTGGAACTCGAGGATGACGAGCCCTCCGATGGTATTGTGCCGCTCGCGAAGTCCTCGAACATGGATGAATACCGCTCCATGCGCAGCAAGGCGAACGACTACGCCGATTTGCAGGTGTGGTTCTTTGGCGGGCTTATCCTCAACCACATCGTTTCTGCAATCGATGCCGCGTTTACGGCGAATGCGCACAACAAGACGCTCTATTCCGAGGAGCTCTCGTGGTATGACCGTCTCCACTTCGATAGCTACGTGAACTTCATTGGTGGGCTCGACGTGGGCGTGCAGGCTAGCTGGGGATTCTAGATGCGCCTCCTGATGGTCATTCTTCTGGTTGCGGTCTCCGCTTTTTCGCAGGTGGTTATCACCGTTGACGAGAGCGTGAGCAAGAACCAGGACAAGAGCCTCTGGCTTGCGCTCGGGGCGTCTGCCCTTTTGCCCGGTATGGGCGAGCTTTATCTGGACGAGCGCTCGCTGGTCAAGCCTTTCGTGTGGACGGATGCGGCCCTCTGGTTTACGGCGCTCGGGGCGTATTTTATCGGTGAACGCTACATCACTTCGGCACATGGCTATGCGGTAAGGCATGCGGGCCTCACTTCGAATAGCAAGGATGTCTCGCTCCTCAATACGGTGGGCGACTACCGCAGCCGCGGGGGTGTCGCGGGCCAGAACTCCTCTCCCGATATGGACGAGGACTACAACCAGGCGATGATCCGTGCGGGCAAGGATATTGATGACGAGTACAGCGAGAGCGTCCAGTGGGACTGGGGCTCGAGCGACAATCCCGAATCTACCGAGCATATCGAGGAATTCAAGAGCCGCATGCGTCATTTCCGCGTGAGCCGTATCGTGTTCCAGGTGTCTGTTGGCGCGCTGGTGGTGAACCGTGTGATATCGATTCTCGACGTAATGCGCATTTACCGGGCGACGTCGTCCAAGTCATTTACGCAGCGGATGGAATTTACGCCCGAGTTCCTGGAAGACGGTGGCGGAATCCTGATGAATGTAAAGTTCTAGGCAAGGCTTGCGGGGTATCGCGATGAAGAATCTTCTCGTCATGGCGTTGCTCTGTTCATTCTACCTTGTTTCTTGCAGCAACAGTGCCGGCGATTCGGAAATCCCTGAAGATGTTTCTGGGCTGGAATGGACTTGGGTCCCGTATGACTCGGATGCCCTGCTAGTTTCTGGCCGCACCAATTATGGGGGTGGTGACTTCCTGATTCTTTCGTGGTCGGCTTCCTCCATCACGATTGCGTTTGAAGGGACTGCCCTGGAAGTGAAAAGCTGGACGAACTACGTCGCGTACCTGGATGTCTTTGTGGATGGAGAAGAAGATCCGACTTCTGTAGTGAAGGTTTCCAATTATGCGGATGGCCCAGCCACGATTCCCGTTGTTTCTGGCTTACGCGATGGACCGCATGTCGTTACCTTGTACAAAAGGAGCGAAAGCAATGTGGGGGACTGGTATGTGTATGGGTTGCGCGTCCTGGGTGAGGTGAGGAAGGACTTGCTGCCCGGTAAGCCCGAACGGAAGATTGAATTTGTCGGGAATTCCATCACGTGCGGCTACGATGTCCTGGTTCCTATGGTGGGGATAGAATTTGATCCTGTTTATGAAAGCTCGTATTACAGTTATGCGGGGCAGACTGCCAGGAATCTCGATGCGGAAGCCCATCTTATATGCAGTAGTGGGCATGGAGTCTATGTTAATGTCGATGGTTCGAGAGAACTTACGCTCCCTGTCGCATATAACGGGACGGGGACTCACTCGCCTGCGGTTGTTGGGTGGGACCATAGCTTGTGGCACCCCGATATTGTTGTGATAAATCTGGGCACGAACGACTTTGCGAGCGGGATGAATGATTCCGCGCAGTTCGTGAATGCGACGGTCGGTTTTGTGCGGGATATTCGTTCCTACCATCCGGATGCAAAGATTGTATTGCTGGATGGCCCGATGCTTTCGGACGATTACTTGGCCAAGTGCCGCACGTATCTGGATGTGGCGAAGGCGACTCTTGAAAACGATGGCATGAATGGCCTATACCGTTTTTCGCTTGAACCAAGGGGTGATTCCCCGTTCGGGATAAATCCTCACCCTGTAAAGGAAGAGGCTCTTGAGGATGCTGAAAGTTTAAGTGCGTGGATACGCTCGGAATTCGGTTGGGACTAGGGATTCGGACTGTGATTTTTCTAGATTTTGCAACTAAATGTATCCGATATGCATCTAAATACCGTGAAAAAGTTCGTTATACTCATTTTTGCCTCGATTTTCCTTGCCGCCTGTGGCGGTGATTCCGCTGCGCCCGGTGCGAAGGGTGCCGGTGCTCCGGGCAAGGGCGGCCCTGGCGGGAAAGGTGGCCCGGGTGGCAAGCCGGCCCGTGAAATTGCCGTGGAAGGCTATATTGCCGAAGCCCACGAGGGCGGCAAGACGTTCTCTGCGATGGCGACACTCGAACCCCTGAACAGCGTGGAACTTACTGCCGCAACATCCGGCAGGCTCATGAACCTTTATGCGAAGGATGGCGCCCAGGTGCAGAAGGGCACTCTCCTTGCAAAGATTGACGATTCCGAACTGAAGGCGCAGCTCAAGCAGGCCGAATCGAACAAGCAACTCGCCCAGCAGAAGTACGACCGTGCGAAGGGGCTCTACGAGAAGGACGGTGCGACGAAGGCCGACATGGAAGCGGCGGAAGCATCGCTCAAGTCTTCGGAAGCATCGGTGGAACTCATCAAGGCGCAGATTGCAAAAACCGAAGTGCGGGCCCCGTTTGCAGGCAAGCTCGGTTTCGTGAACGTTTCGGTGGGCGCGTGGCTCACGACCGGGACCTCGGTCGCGACTCTCAGCGAAGTGAAGAAGTTGAAGGCGAAATTCGCCCTCCCGCAACGCTATGCGTCGGCCCTCAAGCCGGGTGATGCCGTGGAACTCAAGGACGAAGAACGCAATATTTCTGCGAGTGGCAAGGTGAAGGCCCTGGAAGCCGGCCTTTCCGAAAGTAGCCGTACCCGCCAGGTGCTGGTGGAAGTCAATAACGCAGGGGGCGAGCTCCTTGCTGGTTCTTACGCGAAGGTAAATGTCGCCATGCAGTCGGGTGTGGCAAAGAGCATCCCGGTGCCGGCAGAAGCGTTTACGCTGGACAAGGACGGCGCCTACGTGTTCGTGGCTACCGGCGGCAAGGCGAAAATCAAGCACGTGGAAACCGGCCTCCGTACGCCGATTGCGGTCGATGTTACCGGAGGGCTTGACGAGGGCGATACCGTGATAACCTCCGGCCTGATTAGCCTGCGTGAAGGTGTGTCCGTGCGTATCCGCGAAATCCGCCACAATACCGATTACGAAGTGGAGTAGGTGAGCGATGAGTGTTGCGAACCTTTCCGTACGTCGCCCGGTGCTCATGACGGTGATGGCGCTCGTCATCATCCTGCTCGGCGCGTTCGGAGCCACCAACCTGGGCGTGCGCGAATACCCGAACGTGGACTATCCCTTGATTCAGGTGCGTACGTCGTACCCGGGTGCTAACGCCGCGGTGGTGGAGGCGGAAGTTACCGAAATCCTGGAAGCCTCCATCAACAGTGCTTCGGGTATCAAGGCTCTTACCTCCACGAGCCGTGACGGGTTCTCCTACATCAGCATTGAGTTCGAGACGGGCATGGATCTGGAGGCGGCCGCGAACGAAATCCGCGACCGCGTGAGCCGTGTGCGCCGCAGGCTCCCGGATGACGTGGATGAACCGACGGTCTACAAGTCCGATAGCGACAACGACCCGATTTTGATGGTGAGCCTCGTGAGCGACAAGCTCGACCCGATGGAAGTTTCCGAAATTGCGAACAATCATGTGAAGGAACGCCTGCAGACCATCAACGGCGTGTCTGAAGTTGCCATCTGGGGCGAAAAGCGCCCGACGGTGCGCCTGTGGATTGACCCGGTGCGCCTGCAGGCACTTGGCGTTTCGGGAGCCGAGATGTCGGCGGCACTCAAGAAGGGCAACCTGGAATTGCCCTCCGGTTCTATCGAGGGTAGCGAGACGACGCTTTCCATCCGCACGCTGGGTCGCATTCTGGACCCGAAAGCGTTCGAGAACATTGCGGTAAAGACGGCTGCCGACGGGACGGTCATCCGCATTTCTGACGTGGCGGATATCCATTACGAACCGAAGGACACGCGTACCGGGTTCCGCCGTAACGGCAAGAACTCCATCACGCTCGCCCTGATGGCGCAGCCGGGTAGTAACCACGTGGAAATCGCGAACGAGTTCTACAAGCGTGTGGAGGATATCCGCCGCGAGATTCCCGAAGGCGTGCAGGTGCTTTACGGGCGTGATACCTCCATCAACATTCGCGCGTCCATCAAGGAGGTGGTGGAGACCATCTTCATCGCGTTCCTGCTGGTGATTGCGATTATCTTTGCCTTTCTGCGCCAGGCCCGCACGACGCTCATCCCGATGGTGGTGGTGCCGGTGGCCGTCATCGGTAGCTTCTTCGTGCTGTACCTGTGCGGGTTCAGTATCAACGTGCTGACCTTGCTTGCGATGGTCCTGGCGATCGGCCTTGTGGTTGACGATGCCATCGTGATTGTGGAGAACATCTACCATAAGATTGAACGTGGCATGACGCCCAAGCAGGCGGCTGTCGCGGGAACGAATGAAATCTTCTTTGCGGTGATTGCGACCTCGGTCGTGTTGATGGCCGTGTTCGTGCCGGTGCTTGCGCTGGGCGGTACTACGGGCCTCCTGTTCCGCGAGTTTGTTGCGGTGATGATCGGTACGGTGTTCCTTTCGACGCTCTGTGCACTTACACTTTCGCCGATGCTCTGTTCTAAGTTCCTGAGCCGTCAGAAACAGGGCTGGTTCTTCCGCGTTACGGAACCGTTCTTCAATTGGCTCAACCGGGGTTATTCTGTACTTCTGGGAATCTTCCTCAAGTTACGCTTCTTGCTGTTCCCGATTGTGGCGGGCTTGCTTGCGGCGGCATATTTCTGCTTCAACAACATGAGTAGCGAAATGGCCCCGACGGAAGACTCCAATGCGGTCATGGTGAACCTGAACATGCCCGAGGGCGTGACGCTTACGCGCACCAAGCGCATGGCCGATGCCTTTGCCGAAGAGGTGATTGCGCTCATGGACAGCAACGAGTATACCGAAATCCAGGCGGGCGCTTGGAACGCGGGCAACTCGAGAATGCGCATATTCTTGAACGACGACAAGAAGGCTCGCCGCCCGCAGAGCGAAATTGCCCGCAGTATCCAGGTGCTCGGTAACGAATACCCCGATTTGCGCGTGATGGTTTTTGAACCGCAGAGCATCAGCACGCAGCGCGGTGGCCTCCCGGTACAGTTTGTGTTGCAGGCTCCGAATATCGAGATTCTCCGCACGCTCGTGCCCAAGTTCGAGGAAGAGGCAAGCAAGAGCCCCGTGTTCAGCGTGGTGAACACGAACCTGAGATTCACGAAGCCGGAGCTGCATATTGAGATTTTGCGCGACAAGGCAAACGAGGAAGGCGTGTCGGTGAACGACATCGCGCAGGCGGTGCAGCTTGCGATAAGCGACCAGAGCTATGGCGAATTCTACAAGGACGGACGCCAGTACGATATTATCGGTGCGGTGGGTTACCAGTACAGGAGCATGCCCGAAAACATCGCGATGCTCACGGTCAAGAACGCGAAGGGCGAACTCGTGAGTCTCGATAACTTCATTACGTTCAGCGAGCAGTCCGCATCGCCGTCGCTCCCGCGATTCAACCGGTTCAGTGCCGCCACTATCCAGGCGGGCCTTGTTCCCGGGAAGACGATTGGCGACGGCGTGGAAGAGATGCGCCGCATCGCGAAGCACCTCCTGAAGGATTACCCGAGCGTGAGTACCGCATTGAGCGGGTCGTCGAAGGAGTTCGAGGAAAGTTCCAGCGGGCTCTACATCGTGTTCCTGCTTGCGCTTGCGCTTGTGTTCCTGGTGCTTGCCGGGCAGTTCGAAAGTTTCCGCGCTCCCTTCGTGATATTCTTTACGGTGCCTCTCGCGCTTGCGGGTGCACTGGCCTGTCTGTTCATTACTGGCCAGACGCTCAATATCTTTAGCGAGATTGCACTTATCCTGCTTATCGCGCTCGTGACGAAGAACGGCATATTGATTGTGGAATTTGCAAACCAGATCGCGGCGAATACCGGGTGCTCTAAGCTCGAGGCGGCTCGGATGGCGGCGGAACGCCGCTTCCGCCCAATTCTTATGACGAGCCTTTCCACAGTATTGGGCGCGGTGCCGCTCATCATGACCGGCACCCCGAGCCGCATCGCGATGGGCATCGCCATTGCGGGTGGCCTCACGTTCGCCACGTTCCTCTCGCTGTTCATTGTGCCTGCGGCCTATAGCTTCTTTGCGGGCAAGGCTTCGATGGATGCTATGAAGAGTACCGACGCCTCAAAGATGGCGTAGCCGTTCGCGCTAGATACCCTGCGCGCCTACTTTACCATCTGGAAAACTTTCTCGCCTTCGCGGCTCATGCCGTACTTGGTGCGGAGAATCTGTTCCTTGTAGAGCGAGTCGTTCTGGAGGCGTTCAAGTTCGGACTTGTAGTCTTCGATGACGCCCTTGAGCGAATCCACCTTGAATTCGTATTCCGTTATCAGGTGCTCAATCTTCTTTTGCTCGAAGACGTTGCCCTTGCTGAAGAACAACTGCAGCACAAGAACGCCTATCAGGAACAGGAAGGCGAGTACAAAGATGTAGATTTTCTTGTGCATCAGGTGGCTCCGTTGAAATGGAAACTGAAGTTGTCTTCGGTATGGGCGAGTCCAGCCATTTCTAGTTCCGTCAATATAGTTAAAAGTTGGTTTACTTCAAGGCCTGATTCTGCCTGAAGTTCAGAAAATGTTTTGCGGTAGCCGTTTACCTTCAGGAAAAATGTTTTAGTATCATCGCCCAGGTTGCAGCCGGTAAGCGTAAGTTCCTCGAAACTGATGCCCCCGCTCTTGGGGAGTCCGAGTGCGGTACAGAGGCTTTCGGGCCGGAACACCGGCTTGGCGATGCCCCTGTCGAGCAGGTCGTTCGTGCCGCTCGCCACTTCGCTGTCAAAGTCGCCCGGGATGGCGTAAAGGGGCCTGGAATCCTTGCGGGCAAAATCCCCGGTGATTAACGCCCCTCCCTTTTTCTTGCTCTGGACAATGACGGTTGCCCTGCTAAGGCCTGCGATAATCCTGTTCCTTGCTGGGAAATTGCTCTTGTATGCGACTACGTCGGGTTCGAACTGGCTTACGAGCGCGCCACCTGCATCCAGGATGCGCTTGGCGAGGTCGCCGCGGCTTCCCTCGATTTTCGTACCCAGTCCCTGCGCGAGGACTGCAATTGTCGGGATGCCCGCCTCGAGTGCCGCCTCGTGGCACAGGCTGTCGATGCCTTGCGCGAGCCCCGAGACGACGATGGCATGCGTCCCCCTGAGCGAGAATACGAGACGCTTGCAGAGTTCCCGTGCGTTGTTGCCTGGCCTGCGGGTGCCGACCATCGCGATCCCCACGGGAGTCTTGCTGGCATCACTTTCCGGCGATGTCGGGGGAGGGAGCGTTCCCCTCGCGTAGATGAATTCGGGTTTGTGTGTGGAACTGCCGAGCAGGAGCGGAAAATCCCCTGCCTCGATGCGGTAAATATCAGTGCTGTTCATGGTAAATCCAGTGAAAGCGCTATAAGGAACATGCCGCGCGTTTTTGATAAACGTTTGTGGCAATCGCCCGGGTCCGACAATGCCGGTACCTGTATTTAGCCTAGGCCCGCGAGTAATATAGCAAATGTAATTGATGATTGATAATTGATGATTGATAATTCTGCGGGGTGGCCGCGCACATTTCTATCTTTACCGTCATGAAGTACACGTTCGATGATTTGGTCAACATTCTCAAGCGCCTCCGTGCCGAAAACGGATGCCCGTGGGACCGCGCTCAGGATACGCATACGCTCTTGCCGTACCTGGTAGAAGAAAGCAGCGAGTTTATCGATGCCGCGCTCGATGGCGACAAGGCGCACATGTGCGAGGAACTCGGCGATGTCTTGTTGCAGGTGGTTTTCCATGCGCAGGTTTGCAAGGAGAGTGGCGATTTCAATATCGATGACGTGGTGCAGGGAATTTGCGAGAAGATGATTCGCAGGCACCCGCATGTTTTTGGCGATGCGCAGGTGGATACTGCGGGTGAGGTAAGCCGCCGCTGGGAAAAGATCAAGGCCCAGGAGGCGTTACACCAGAAGGATGCCGGCAAGTCCATCATGGATAAGGTCAGCAAGAGCATGCCGACGCTCGCCCGCACGCAGGATATCATCCGCAGGGTGGCGAAGGTGGGCTTTGACTGGGGGGAGCCTGCACCTGTATTTGACAAGGCGCAGGAGGAATTCGCGGAATTCCGTGCCGAACTGGAGAAGGTCACGCCCGAAAACGCGAATACCGACCGCCTGGAAGACGAGTTCGGCGATATCATGTTCTGCCTCGTGAACGTGGCGCGCCATAGCGGGTTCAATGCCGACGTGGCTCTTCGCCGTGCAAACGCGAAGTTCGAAAAGCGTTTCCGCGAGGTGGAACGCCTTGCCCGCGAGCAGGGGAAAGCCCTGCCCGAATTCGGCCTGGAAGGCCTGCAGCAGTTATGGAAGCAGGCTAAGGCTTCCGCTCGATAGTGATAGTGTCCTGCAAATCTATGCGCAGGAGTCCGTCCCTTGCGGCAACATAGAACTTGTCGAAATTACACGAATTATCATCGGCGCCGGTGGCGTCGAATTCCAGCACGTCCTTGTACGTTTTCTTGCCCACGGTGAGCGAGTCCAGCATGCGCACGGTGTAGCCGTCGCTGTTAGTCATCTTGTTCCCGTCTAGGTCCTTGAAGACTATGTCCGGGCCGTAGTGCCAAATGCCGTCGCGGCGATACCTGAGGCACGAGACTGTCATCTTGCCGCCATCTCCATCGCATTCGACACGCAGATCGATATTGATTTCGTTGAGGTCGCCCGATGTTTCAAAATAGAAGTTCTCGGGCTTGTGGCTGTATATACGCTCGCTGTAGGCGTCCTCGATGCCCCAACTGTCAACGACCTTCACGGTGTCGTTCCATTCCTGCTCTTTCTGCACCAACTTTGCGAAATCGCCTCCGACATAGTCGTCGTCCTCAAACATTCCGCAAGCAGAGAGCGCCATGCCTGCGGTCAAGAAGCCCGCCAGTTTCATGAGTTTATTCATTGTCGCCCCCTTCCTTGATGGTGAAAGTCTTGCCGTCTGTGGTTTCAAGTTTCAGGATTCCTTTTTCCTTGGAAAAATAAAGGTAGGCGGTGTCGCCGGGAGCTTCTTCGTTATAGATGTGTTCGTTGTAGTGCGCATTGTCCATGATGACGAATACGCTGTCGTAGGTCGTTCCGTTGAAGGTGATGGTGTCGAGCATAGTGAGGGTGTTCTCGGCACCCATTGGGTTGCCATCGAACTCAAGATCTACGGAGAATTTCGTGTTCCCGTGGCTTATGCTCATCGGTATGCGATATGATCTTTCTATATAGCTGACGTTAATGCCGCCGTAGAAGTTTACCTCGACGCTCATGATGGGGTAGGTGGACGTGAGCAGGACGGTGCGGTCTTCTTCTTCGGCCTCTACGCAAAAGTCGCTCCATTCGTTCTTGAAAATGGAGTCTTGGCTTACGGTCAGATCGAATTCAAACCCTTCGGAATGCACGTAGTGGATCGTTGTACCCTTCTTGAAGCCGCCAACCTTCTTCTGGCAGTCGGCGAGTCTTAGCTTCGGGTGGTACACTTCGCTGCAGGTGTCGGTAGACCCGCAGGCAGTGAAGATTGCTGTACAGGCGACAATCGCTAACCCGCCTATCAGGGCAAATAATGCTCTTTTTTGCATGAAATCCTCCTTTTTTCCCTTTCGCATAAAATAGCAAAAAGACTTTGTTCGAAACCAATTTTGCCTGTATTCCACATTGGAATGTTCCTTGCGGGAGCGGCGTTTCGTGAAAAATTTTGTTCACGTGTGCTATTTGCGGGGTATATTATGGATGTGCTTCCACTCAGTCCTGGTTCTGGAGAAGGGATGCCGGATCGAACCGCGGGGTAGGACTTATTGGGCGCACGCTTTCTATTCCAAAAAGGCACTCGGCCTACGGGCCGGGTGTCTTTTTTTTAGTGCTTTTTTATGGAGGCTACTTGCGGTTGGGCCTCTTGTAGCCAAACGGCTTCAGCAGGTCGTCGCGAACCTTGCTGACATAGCCCTTCCTGTTGGATTCCTTGTCCCTCTCTACAGGGGGCATGTCGCACTGGAGCTCTGTCCGGAGCGTTACATCGGTCTTGTAGAGGTACGATCCGGTAGCATACTGGCGACCGTTTGCGGTCCTCACGTAACCGTCCTTGTCCGGTTTCTGCTCAAAGTACAGCGTCATCACGCCGGCGTCGTTTGTGTAGTCCGGATTATCAAGTTCCTGTTCGAACGAGAAGTAGTCTACAAAGTTGCCGAGCGTCGTGTACACCCAGATTTTTACCTTCATTGTCGTGTGGTACAGGCTAGCCTTCGAAATATTGCTGCCCAGGTTCTCCTGGAATTTCGTTGTGCAGTGTTCCTGCACGTATTCCTCCACGGTGTGCTTGTCGCCATTTTCAGAATCGATTCCTTCGTAGTTTACGAGGCCATCCTTGCCGACAAGGTCGTCAAGTGTTGCAAGGCCCAATGTGGGGCGGTACGTGGGGAGCTTGGCATCAATGGCGAGCGTCGGTCCGAGATGCCCGCTGAGGCCCGGGTACGGCTCGTCGCCGCTCCCTTCTTCCGTTTCAAAGTCACCGCCACGCAGGGTCTCGATTTCCTTATCCGCCTTGGAATTGTAGATGGTCACGGCAAATGTCTGGCCTTCCTTCGGCTCGTTCGCGGCGTAGTATTCCTCGGTCTTTTCGCGAGTCACGATTGTTACCGGAGAGACCACGGAAATATCCAGGTCCTTCGAACCCTTCATGATGACCAGTACCGTATCGCTAGCCTCGTTACCGGCCTTGTCGCGGTAGAAGCGGACTATTGCGTTGGCTCCCTTCACCAGGCCTTGCTCAGTTAGCGTATCCATTACTACGGGGCCCTTGCCGTCGTTCCTGTCTACGGTCCACTTTACTTCAACGTAGTTGGAATAGATAATGGCGTTCTCTTCTGGCGAAAGGATTTCCACCTTCGGGGGGATCACGTCGACCACAATATAGATGGACTGGCTGGAGATGTTGCCGAATTCGTTGGCATAGGTGTAGGTCACTTCGTAGCCCACGTTGCCATCGCCATCCTTGACAACCTTGCCCTTGGAGTCTAGCGAGTAGCCGACCATGACAGATTCGTTGTTCCTGTCGGTAAAGCGGTAACTCACCATATAGATGGCGCCAGACTCCGATTCCATGGGGGCTCCGGTGAATGCGTCCGCTGTGTAGGAAATCTCGACATACTTCCCGTCAATCTTCGTCTCGTACGAGACCTTGATTTGCTCGTTCACGACATCGCCCTTGGCGTTCGTTACATAGGAAACGGTTACAGTATCGCTCCCGATGACTTCCCTGTAGCTTACAAGCACAAGGCTGTCGTTGTAAGGGATGCGCTTGACGTTGCCCGCTGGCGTCTCGTTCAGCGCAATTTTTTCCGATGCAATCTTTTCCATGGTCTTGAACGTCGCCTGCGGTACGGCCATCGTGTCGAACATGACTGCAGAAACGTTCAGGCTGCGTTCCTTGTAATTGCAGGTGGAATCCGTGTAGGTGGAATCCAGGACGGGCTCCTTTATCTTGATGGAGATATCGTTCAGCTTCTTGTTCACGTAGAAGGATGTATCGCCTTCGGCGGGTTTTTCTGCGATGGTAAAGATATTGGCATACGGCAGTTTATCGACCGCCGTAGAAACCTGCACCTCCGGGGTCTTCGTGCAGACGAATATCGTCACGTCTTTCACGGCTGGCGTATCCTTCGTCTTGTCGTAATAGGTAAGCGTTACCACATTGTAGCCCTCATGCAAGTCCGTGAGGGTCGTATCCGGCTGGGGGATAGTATCGCCCATCCACGAAAGCGTAAGCGTCTTGTCGTTTATCTTAATCGGCAAATCCGGATTCGATTCCGAGTAGCTGCCGTTACCCGACTCCGCGTGGGTCACGGTAATCTTGGACGTTTCCACCACGTTCACAATTTCAATCTTCACTTCGGCCACGCTCTTGTTGCCGTCAGTATCGGCAATCTGGACCTTGACCGTATAGTACTTCTGGCTATCGGGGAGTGCCTCGTAGTCAAACACTGCGCGCGTAGTAATCACGCCCGTCTGCGCATCAATCTTGAACAGGCTCGAATCGCCACCCACGAGGCTAAAGCTGTTCTCGCAGAATCCGGAATTCGTGCCATCCTGGTCGTAGTAGAGCATCGTGCCGACGGTCGTACCCACGGGCATGTTTTCGGCAACCTGCATCGTCGTATCCGTCACGGAAGGCGGGTCGTTCTCGTCGACAATCAGGATCTGCACCGCGGTCGAATCTTCGCTCGTGCTGTTCGCGCACTTCACAAAGAACACGTAAGAGGACTGCGTCTCGAAATCGAGAACGCCGTTGAGGTATATGCGCGTAGTATCGAACCTGAAGGTGGTTCCCGTATCGCCCGAAACGATGGCGCAGCTCTGGATGTCGGAAATGCGCAGTTCATCTATAATCCCGACGAGCGTATCGACCGATGCGTTCTCGTTGATGGTGTACTGGAACCGAACCACGTTTATCGTCATCGTCCTTGCACTGTCGCTGATGTCCGGGTTATGGATATTCGCAACAACGAACTCGAACGAGGTATAGGGCGAGCCGTACTCGTCATGCGCCGGAGTATAATTCAAACTACCAGGGAACTTGATCAAATCGCCTTCGCTCACAAGTGCGCCGTTGTACTCGAGCTTGCCCGAAGCGGGCAGAGTCTTGATAATCACGCTGTACTTGTCGAGTACGGTCACGCCGTCGTTCTCGTACGCCGGGAATGCAGTAATCGGCAAGGTCTCGTTCATCATGACGGTGACGGAAGTATCTTTCGATACGGGCCGCTTGTCGTTATCCACGATGGGGTAATTCATCGAGTAACTCGAATCTGCATTGCGATCGCCGCTCGGAGTCACGGCAGCGGAGATGTTGAAAATCTTCACCACGACAATCTCATCCGCTTCCTCGAGCATATCGTCCTTCGCGTGGAAAATAATGGGCGTTTCCAATTCTGTCGAGAACTGCGGGAACGCCGCATGGCCGATGTCCCTGCCGCAAAGTGGAATGCTGCTCAGCGTAGATTCCAGCACGTCATTCTCGTTTGCAAAACTGCAGGCAGGGTCGTCCATGAAACCGTCGCATTCGCTCTTGGGCTTCAGGGAGAAGCAGTAGTCGAACGTCACGCGGGTCGGCGGTTCCTTTGAAAGCACGAGCTTCACAGTATCGCCACGGGCCTCGTTATCTTCGTAGGCCATGGAACCTACCGCCATGTTGATTACAGGAGGTTTGAACGGCACGTAACGGAAGTCGCCCGCCTTGAATTCCGCATTGATGGAAACCTTCTTTGCCAGGAGCTGCCCCGCAAAGTTGTAATGCTGCTGGAAACTGATCGTGCCACCCGAAATATACGTCCCCTGAATAGTGCAGTTCTCTGCCGGGAATGCGATGTCGTTCGGCGTATAGAAGAGAAGGTTGCCGCCGTAGTTCTTGTTCAGCGTGGTGTCCAGGGTACCGCCTTCCCACTGCTTTGTCGTCTCGTTCCAGGAACCCTCCATCACGTTCAAGATGACAATGTTGTGCAACGTAGATGTAACCGTAAGATTCCCGTCGATAAAGATTCTCACATAACGATTCCCCGACATGCGAATGAACAAGTTGTCGTTATTGTTGTCCAGCAACATGTCCCCTTTCACATGGATATTGTAGAACTGGCCGGAACCTGAAGGAATGTCGATGTAGTTGGTCTTGTCGCTGAACGTGTACGAATCGACTTCCAGGTCATAGGTAATCGTGGAATGGTCTACGCGCGGCACATCCAGTGTGCTATCAAGTGCCGGGATATCACTTGCGGCGCAGTCAAGTTTTCCCCCGCCCTTGGCCAAGCCCTTGGTCATGGTAGACTTGTCCCCACGCACGCAGAAGTTCCCGTGAAGTTCCACGTTATCGCTGTTAACGGCGTTATTGCCTATGTTAAAATTTCCGCCGAAGTACGAAGGGCCGGTCGTGATATTGTCCTGGCCATCCCCATTTTGGAAATTCCCTGCAAAGGCGAGCGGGCCACCGATGCTGTGCTTGATGTTGCGCATTTCAAGTCCGGCAGTCGCGCTCCCCGAATGCCCGACCGAATCAGTAATCTGCACGTCCTGCCCAATGAAGGCGACGCCATAGGCATCCCCACTTATGCCCGTCCCCCAGAGCTTGTACTTGATGAGTCTCTGCCATTCGTCGTTCTGCTCCTTATCCGTCAACGCGTCAGGACTCGCACCGAAATAGAACGGCGTAATTTCCGAGGCGAAAAGTTCCGCCATGCCCCCAAAACATAGGACCAGCACCCCTAGTGCAAACGACAATTTACACTGTTTCATCTCTTTTCTCCTAAAAAAAATGTAAGAGGCATCCCGTACGTAAAAAAAATATAATAAAAAAAAGTAAACGTTTGTCAACTATTGTCCCCTTTTATAGACAATTAATCCATAAATATTGGGGTATGTCGGGGAACTTTTTTCCTATACCGCATTAGATTACTTAATGGCAGGGTGTGCTCCATGGTGGATTAGGGCAAAAAAGGAGTACAAATGAGGATTATCACGCGCAATTTTCTTGCGACGGCAAGCATTCTCGCATTTTGCGGGCTCGCTTCCGCCTACACCGTGTCGGGCAGCGTTTCCGACGAGCAGGGCCAGGCGCTCGGGGGCGTCTCGGTAAGCCTCCTCAAAGAGGGCAAGGCTACCACCACCGACAACCAGGGCAAATTCACTATTCACGAGGATGAACAGGTCGACGCGATTCACGGATTCAACGGGTCCGTCGGGTTCATTAGTGTCAACAACGGCGTGTTCTCGTACTCGCAGGGGAGCAGCACCCCCGTCCATGTGCAGATTTTCAATTCCCTGGGCCACCAGGTCTTCAAGAAAACCCTGCAGGGTTCCGGCATGTTTGACCTGAACCGAGTCATCCAGGCCCGTGGTACCTACTTTGCGCATGTGAGCGTGGGTAGCACAAAGCAGAACTTCAAGTTTGCTACGGAAGGCAATTACATTAGCACCTTCAGCACGCAGAACGCTCTCCTGAAGGATGCCGCCCAGGGTGAGGCCATCCGCTTTGTGGCTGAGGGCTTCGACACGCTTACCGTGCCTCTCGGCACCCTCGACACCACGCTCGACGTGAAGCTTAAGGCGACCGCTCCGCAGTTCAAGTTCGGCTACGCGCTCGGCAATGACCCGACCCCGAGTAAGGGTTGCGGCACCAACTCCAGTTTAAGAAAAGTCAAGAGCGTCGAAAACGGCGACCAATTCCAGATTAGGGTGGGTGGCGACACGCGCGACTACTTTATCACCTTGCCCAAGAACTACGACAACAAGAAACCGCACAAGGTATTGTTCGCCCTGCACTGCTACGGCAGCCGCGGTGAAGACTTTGTGCACCACAATCCGGACTATGACCATCCGACCCCGTACTACGGCCAGCAGGTGCTCGACAAGAACGGTGACTACATCTTCGTTTCTCTCGATGCAATCGGTGGCGTATGGACCAAGGGCCAGGGCGACCACGACTTCTTCGCTCAGGCGCTCACCACCATCGAAGAAAACTACTGCATTGACACGAGCCGCGTGTTCATTACGGGCTTCAGTTTCGGCGCCATGTTCAGCTACTCCTTGATGCAAGACATGCAGAGCCGCGTGCGTGCCGCTGCGACATACGCCGTCGCCGACTACAACATCTGGCTCCCCGAAGGCAACAACATGAAGAACCTGCCCATCGCCTGGATGAACGTCCACGGCGTGAACGACG
Organism: Fibrobacter succinogenes; assembly: GCA_902800815.1. Classification (GTDB taxonomy): domain Bacteria; phylum Fibrobacterota; class Fibrobacteria; order Fibrobacterales; family Fibrobacteraceae; genus Fibrobacter; species Fibrobacter succinogenes_B. The sequence continues at coordinate 27,558 of CADCGB010000003.1, read as the reverse complement.
GCCGCTGCGATTACAAGCGTGCAAGAGACAGCGCCCTCCCGCGCATCCTCAAGCGTAACGGCAAGGCCGATGCGAACGGCGACTTCACCGACGCAAGCAGTGAAAAGCCCAAGGAAATCAGCGGCAATACGGGACATGTCTGCTACGACTTTACGACGGTCGACGAACGCTTCCCCGTCAAGTGGTGCAGCTGGCCGGGTGACCACCAGTGGACTGCGCATGACACCGGCAACATGGGCGTCGGCTGGAACTGGGAAAGCACTTGGGTGCCCGAAGCAGTCCACGAGTTCTTCGAGCAGTTCTAGGATTTACATCTCTATAACCAACCCCAGGGTCCACCGGTAACACGGTGGGCCTTTTTTTTGTTTATGGGGTGTATTTTATGGGTTCTGTTTAACCCACAGGTTCGGGTGCCACAGCTCTCCGCCATGGACCAGGTCCACGATCGAAGAATCCTGCATGTTTACAAGGATAATCTTGTCGTGCAGCAAGTCGGCGTTTTGCAGGGATGCGACTACGTAGTCGTCGACCCCCACCCATTCGGTATGGTCAAAGGCAGTCCCTGCCGGGGATGGTACTGCGTCAACAAGATTCCCGAATTCGTCCACTACAAGAATGCGCTGGTGCGGCCTGTACTTTTCGCCGGCAAATTCGACGCCCTGCGCTCCACTCATGTCCAGGAACAGAGTCCTGTTAGTGCCATCTCTCGATAAGGATGCATTGCAGGTCTGGTCGCGGTCGTACCAAACCGAATCTTCTGTGCTCTTGATGGAGCCGTCGTCGTTATAGGTGATATGGCGCCCCATGAACAGTCCCAGTGCATTGACCATAAAGGTCATGTCTTCTGTAATTCCGCCACTGAAGGTGCCGTCGGTTATCTTTTTTGCCTCTCCGAATGCCCCTGCCCGGAAAGGAACCATCCATGTTCCGCTCTTTTTCCATTTCGAGAAACGGCTCTTGAATTCGGATTCATAATTATCCATGTTCTTGGAGGGCAGGACCAGTGTTGCGTCCACGTAGACAATGACTGTATCCCCGTTGGGTAGAATTCTCCACCGTGGGGTTGCCGCGTTAGGAACGTTCAACTTTAGGGGAGCGACCGAACTGCCGATCCGCTTCACGTACAGCTTGGAAGATTCTCCGGCGGGTTCATAGGATGTCGAGAAGGCGACCCATTTCCCGTCGGGCGATACTTCGGGATGGTAGCAGTTGAGCCCTAGGTCCATATCGACCGCTTGTGAATCCAGGAGGCTGAATCCCGGATCGGTGATATTCCCCATAAAGGCAATGTACTTCAGGTGGCCCGTATCATCGTCCCGGTAGAATAGGTAGCCATCGGGAATCACTTCGCCGGGAATGTCTATTTCTTGCGGTTCGTCAACGGAGCTTTCAGTACTGCACCCGCAAGTGCAGCATAAAAAGGCGAGAAGGCTGGCCCATGCCGGGCACAATGTCTTACAGGAGAAAAGCATGCGCTTTTACATATTAGAAAAAATTGCCGAAATCGTAATATTTGTGTTGGAACGGGCCCTTTTTCTAGGAAAAATAAGCGGAAAGATGCGCTCAATCGTATTGAAACTTGCTCAAATGTTTAGTATATTTGTGGCATGACAAAGTCTATCGAAATCCGCGACGCGCACGAGCATAACCTACGCCATGTGAACCTTTCCATTCCCCGCGATTCCATCGTGGTGGTGACCGGCGTGTCGGGTTCGGGCAAGTCGAGCCTCGCGTTCGATACGGTGTTCCAGGAAGGCCAGCGCCGTTTTGTGGAGTCGCTCTCGGCGTATGCGCGCCAGTTTATCGGCCGCATGAAGCATCCCGAGGTGGAGAGCGTGCGCGGCATTTCGCCGACGATTTCGATTGACCAGAAGACGGTGAACCGCAACCCGCGTTCCACAGTGGGTACGGTGGTCGAGATTTTGGACCATTACCGCTTGCTCTTTGCGCGCTTGGGTGTGCCGCATTGCCCTGATTGCGGGCGCGTGATCCAGGCCCAGACGGTGGACCAGATTGTCGATAATTTGTATGTGAGCGACGAGGGCAAGCAGATTACGGTGATGGCGCCGATTGTGCAGGAGCGCAAGGGTGAATACCGCAAGGAACTGGCCGAACTCAAGGAAAACGGTTTTGTGCGTGCCCGCGTGGATGGCACGATTTACCGCCTGGAAGATGTTCCGGCTCTCGTGCGTTACGAGAAGCACACGATTGAGGCGGTGATTGACCGCTTGTCGCTTGAACGCAAGAACATGAGCCGCTTGCGCGAGGCGTTGGAAGGCGCGTTGAAGCTGACCGATGGGAAACTCGTGAGTTTCTTGCTGTCGGCGGGTGGTTCGGGCAAGGATGGCGCCGGAGATGCTGGTGCCGGAACTGCGTCGGCGAAGGAAGAATACCGCTTGCAGGGCACGTTGCTCGCTTGCCCCAAGTGCGGCATCTCCATTCCGGAACTGGAACCGCGGTTCTTCAGTTTTAACGACCCGAAGGGCCGCTGCCCCGCGTGCAAGGGCATGGGCGAAAGTTACAAGTTTGACCTGGACTTGATTATCCCGGACAAGACGAAGTCCATCAAGGAAGGCTGTATCGCGACCATCAAGAAGGACGACGGTACGCTGATTTTCAGCGATTTCGGACGCCGCAACTTGCGCAACATCGCGAACGAGATGCATTTTTCGCTTGATACGCCGTGGAACAAGCTCAAGAAGGCGCAGCAGGATGCCGTACTGTACGGCACGCCGAGCGAATCGGAACGCGGGATTATCCCGATTATGCAGGAATTGTGGGACATGTGGCATATTTACCATTTCCGCAAGTACATGCAGATTGGCGTTTGCCCTGAATGCCACGGCACGCGTATCAATCGCACGGCGAATGCGGTCACGTTCCACGGGCATAACCTCACCGAGATGACGGAATGGTCCGTCGAGAAGTCGGTGGAATTTTTCAACAAGCTCGATTTGTCCGAAAAAGAAAAGCGAATCGGCAAGGAAATCCTGAAGGAAATCCGCGGGCGACTTTCGTTCCTCAATGCAGTGGGGCTCGGTTATTTGACGATTAACCGCAAGGCGTCTACGTTGAGCGGCGGCGAGGCGCAGCGAATCAGGCTTGCGAGTGCTGTGGGCGCCGGCCTGCAGGGCGTGCTTTACGTGCTTGACGAGCCGAGCATCGGGCTTCACCCCCGCGATAACGATAAACTGCTCGGGATGCTGGAGCACTTGCGCGCGCAGGGCAATTCCCTGATTATCGTGGAACACGACGAAGACACGATGCGCCATGCGGACTGCGTGATTGACGTGGGGCCGGGTGCCGGCGTGGAAGGCGGTCGCGTGATTGCGGCAGGAACCGTCGAGGAACTCGAGAAGAACAAGGCTTCGCTGACGGGTGCGTACTTGAGCGGACGCAAGGCAATCGAGATTCCCGAGAAGCGAAAGAAGATTGACAAGAACACGCCGAAACTCAAGATTTGCGGTGCGGCGGAAAATAACCTCAAGAATATCGATGTCGAAATCCCGCTCGATGGCGCACTGACCGTGGTGACGGGCGTTTCGGGCTCCGGCAAGAGTACGCTGATTAACCAGATTTTGCGTCGCGAATTGGCCAGCGTGTTTTATAACGCTGAAGAACCGGTCGGCAAGTTTGATCACCTGGAAGGCCTCGAGAATATTGACAAGGTGATTGAAATTGACCAGACGCCGATTGGCCGCACACCGCGAAGTAACCCGGCGACTTACACCAAGATTTGGGACGATGTGCGCGACCTTTTCGCGAGCATGGAAGAAAGTAAGATTCGCGGTTACAGCAAGAGCCGTTTCAGCTTCAACGTGAAGGGTGGCCGCTGCGATGCGTGCGAAGGTGCGGGCGTGAAAATCGTCGACATGCACATTCTGCCGAGCGTGCAGGTGACTTGCGAAGTGTGCGGCGGCAAACGCTTTAACGATGCGACGCGCGAAGTTTATTTCAAGGGCAAGAACGTCTCCGAAATTCTCGACATGAGCATTGCCGATGCGGCGGAATTCTTCAAGGACATTCCGAAGATTGCAGAACCGCTGAACTTGCTCGTGGAAGTGGGCCTCGGCTACCTCACTTTGGGCCAACCTTCGACAACGCTCAGCGGGGGAGAGGCGCAGCGCATTAAAATTGCTTCTGAGTTGCGCCGCCCGGGTACGGGAAAGACGCTCTACCTGCTCGACGAACCGACGACGGGCCTGCACTTTGAAGACATCCGCAAGCTCATGGATTGCCTGAATCGCCTGCGTAGCCTCGGCAACAGCGTCGTGATTATCGAGCATAACCTGGACGTGATCAAGTGCGCCGACTGGATTATCGATTTGGGCCCGGATGCGGGTATTCACGGCGGGCGAGTGATTGCGACAGGAACGCCGGAACAGATTGCGAAGAGCAAAAAGTCCGAAACGGGTCGCTATCTCGCGCCGGTACTTGCGAAAAAGCACGGCGAGAACCATCACTTTGACCGCACACTCAAGGGCGGTGAAGACCTGTCGCTCGATATCGAGGTGCATGGCGCCCGCAAGCACAACCTCAAGAACATCGACGTCACGATTCCGCGCCACAAGTTGACTGTGGTGACGGGCGTTTCGGGCTCCGGCAAGTCGAGCCTCGCTTTCCATACGCTGTTTAGCGAAGGTCAGCGCCGCTTTGTCGAGACGTTGAGCACGTATGCCCGTCGCTTCCTCGGACGCCCCGACCACGGGAGCATCGATTCCATTTCGGGCTTGGCGCCTGCGATTGCGATTGACCAGAAGAGTGCGAGCAAGAGCCCGCGCTCTACGGTGGCGACCCTCACCGAAATCTATGACTACTTCCGCATTTTCTGGGCGAGGGTCGGCACCCCGCATTGCTTGAAATGCGGGAAGCCCGTGTCTTCGTACAGCGCGGGCGACCTGATGCAATACGCCTTCGATCGCGATTTGAACAAGAAAGTCACGGTGCTTGCCCCGTTCGAAATCAAGGACGTGCTGAAGCTTTCCAAGATTCTCACGGAAAAGGGCTACCGCAAGGTTTACCTCGGCAATAAACTCGTGGAACTGCCGCTGCCGAAAATTCCGACCCGCGAAAAGCAGCTGTTCGCCGTCGTCGATACGGTCGTGGTGAAAGAAGAAAACCGCGCCCGCCTGGTGGAAGCGTTTGAACGCGGCTACCGCGACGGCAACGGAATCCTTTACGTGGAAGACGAGAAGGGCGGTCGCTTGGCCTGCTCCGAAAAGCCGGGATGCCCCGATTGCGGCTGGTACATGGATTCGGCGCTGAACCCCAAGCATTTCAGTTTCAACACGCACTGGGGCGCCTGCGAAACCTGCCTTGGCCTCGGTCACGATTACGACGGCCATGTCTGCCCGGACTGCCACGGCGAACGGTTGAAGCCCGAATATCTCGCGGTACGCATCGGCGGCAAGAACATCATGGACGTGAACCACATGAGCATCGCCCAGGCATACGAATGGTTCAGCAACGAGAATTTTAAGCGCGATAATTTCAAGGGCGACAAGAATGCCGACGGCAAGATGACGGTCGCCGAACCTCTGCTCCGCGAAATTGTCGGGCGCCTCAACTTCCTCAAGAGTGTGGGCCTTGGCTACATTGGACTCGACCGCGCGGGCGACACGCTCAGCGGTGGCGAATCGCAGAGAATCCGCCTTGCAAGCCAAATCGGTAGCGGCCTCGAAGGCGTACTCTACGTGCTTGACGAGCCTACGGTGGGCCTGCACGAAAGCGATACCGCTATGCTGCTCGATACGCTTTACCGCCTGCGCGACCTCGGCAATACGCTCGTGGTCGTTGAACACGACATGAAGATGATGCAGGCTGCTGACCATATTATCGATATGGGCCCGGCGGCGGGCGAGTTCGGTGGCGAGGTCGTCGCCGAGGGCTCTCCGGAGCAACTTTCCAAGCCATATGCGCTCCAGCAGTTCCCGCGCAGCGAGACGGTCAAGTACCTCACGCACACTATCCCGATGGCAAACGAGATTGCGGCAAGGCCTATCACGGATTCTACGGAGTTCTACGAGTTCGAAAAGCTCAAGCACAATAACTTGAAGAATTTGTCTGTAAAGTTCCCGAAGGGCGCGATTAGCGTAGTCTGCGGCGTGTCGGGTTCGGGCAAGAGTTCCATGGTCATGGACGAAATCTTCCCGCGCCTCAAGAAGAAGTTCCAGGCCCGTGGTCGCAAGAAGCAGAGCGGTGAAGTGTTGCTGGTAGACCAGAGTCCGATTTCGGGGACGCCTCGCAGCACGCCCGCGAGTTTCACGGGCGTACTTGACGACATCCGTAGGCTGTTCGCCAAGTTGCCGCAGGCCAAGTTGAAGGGCTTCGATTACGGGCGGTTCAGTTACAACTTGGCCCGCGGCCGCTGCGAGGCCTGCGAGGGCCGCGGTGCAGTCGCCATAGAGATGCACTTCCTTTCCGACGTGTGGGAAGTCTGCGATGTTTGCGGTGGCAAGCGCTACAACCAGGAAACGCTCACCGTCACCTTCAAGGGCAAGAATATCGCCGACGTGCTCGACATGCGCGTCGCCGAAGCCTGCGAATTCTTCAAGGACCAGCCGAAAATCTTGCCAAAGTTGGAATGCCTGCGCGACGTGGGCCTCCCGTACGTAAAGCTCGGCCAGTCTGTCACCACGCTCAGCGGTGGCGAATCCCAGCGCCTTAAATTGGCTGCAGAACTTGCCCGCAAGCCTGCCCAAGAGATGGTCTACCTGCTCGATGAACCGACAACGGGCCTCCACCTCAAGGATATCCAGATACTCTGGAACATGTTGCGCAAGCTTTCAGCCCGTGGCGATACTGTCATCGTCATCGAGCACCACCCGGACATCATCCGCCTGGCCGATTGGAAGGTGGAATTGGGTCCCGTGGGTGGCGAAAAGGGCGGATATTTGCTCAATATGGGCAAAAATGGCCTATAATCACGGACAAAGTCGTTCGTAAGTATTATCTTTATGCAACGAACTGGTGTCCGGACTTGTCCGGTGCCTATAGGTTTTTTAACAGGAGATGTTATGTCTTTTGCCCGTTTGCTACCGCTGTTACTGTTGGTCCCGGCTATCTCGTTCGCCGATGCCGACAAGAATTTCAAGGTTGCACCGAATCAGTTCTCGACCGGAAGTGTGGTCGAACCTGTCGCCAATATGGCTGTTGAGGCCAAGGGTGTGGGTATGGTTTCGCAGAAACCGGTTTTCCCGCTCAAGAGCAATAACCTCTACTGGCGTCACAAGAAGGGTCCTAAGGAATACCAGTGGGTGCAGGGCCAGTTGAACTTTACGAACTTCAAGAAACTCCATGCGTTCAGCCTCGCAGATGCTCACCTGAACTCCTTTGAAGTCGCCCAGATGCGTTTCTATGCCTCCCAGAACAAGAAGGCCTTCCAGGACGAAGATGACCTCTACTTCGACAAGTTCTTCGTTTACTCCCCGCGCGTGCCCAAGCTCTACTTTATCAAGAACGGAAAGTGGCAGATCCTGAACGAGACTGAACTTCCGGGCGTGGTTGTCATCAAGAGCGACCGCAAGAACCTTAGTGCCACGTTCGAGGATTCCCCGACCAAGAAACTGCCTAGGGCGGTTTACCCCCTGAAGCCGGATTCCTACGTGTTCCAGTTCTCTGCCCCCGGTGCGCTTCCGGTGGCCGATATCGGTGTGGTCAAGGCCGGCGAAGTGCTCGTGATGAAGCCGCAGCTCATGGCCATTGACGTCGATGGTAGCAAGGCTCCGGACCTCTCTGTCGGCATTTCTGACGTGAAAAAGACCAAGAACCTTGAAGAAACCGAAATCCTGTTCGACCAGTTTATTGCCGAACTGCAGAAGGTGGTCGACCTTGCCGACACGAACGAGTTCGTGCAGAAGTACCCGAAGATGAAGTCCGCCGAATCCGTGGGCCTCTATTCCGGTGAACCGACGTACGAGACCTATAGGTCCACCTATGAGGGAACCCGCATGAAGGCCAAGTCTGACTGGCTGAATTCCAATATGAAGGGCGTTCCCGAAATCAATGCGGCTTTCAAGAAGAAGCTCGATAGCCTCCAGGCGCTCCCGCTGCGCGGCTCCATGGCTCCCACTTCGTTCGAGCCGGTGCGTGAAAAGATTGTAGAGGGGGAGGATTCCTCCGCTGCCGAGATCAAGGCCGTCAAGTTCAAGTTCGGCCGCGACCATGAACGCTTTGACGTGGCATGGGAAGGTACCGCGAAGGGTATGACCGCTGCGGAACTCTATGCATTGTTTACCGAACATGCAAACGAGGTCTCTGTCTTTATCACCATCAAGCAGAACAAGCCTGTGTGGATCCGTAAGGACGGCGTGATTACAGGCCGTCACCACTACCGCTATTCCCGTATCGAATTTGAATACCAGGGCAAGAACATGGTTGGCCTGGGCGACTTCTCGCTTCCCGGCTATATCGTCGACGAACCGGAGGTGCAGGAATGGCTGAACCACTACGATGCCGATGACATTGCCCTCCAGCAGAATGCCGCCGCCGAGGCTAAGGCCAAGGCCGTTGCCGCTAAGGAAGCTGCAAAGAACGATACCGTGTATGCAAAGGACGCCTACATGCCGGAATTCACGAAGATGAGTATCCCGCGCATTATTCGCGACAATACGTTCGGTGCCGTGGCGCTCATTGACTCGGGCATGTTCCGTTACCGTGGTAGCGTTGTCCGCATGTCTCCGTACGCCATCATGACGACCGAGATGACGCAGAAGCTGTTTGACCAGACGATGCTCCGCCAGCAGGATTCTACCAAGCGCATCAAGGACCGTTCTACGTTCAAGAACCCCTCCAAGCCGGTCCACAACATCACGTGGGACGATGCCCGTGCAGCCTGTAAGCTCCTGGGCGGTGACCTGCCGACAGAAGCCCAGTGGGAATTTGCCGGCCGTGCCGACAACAACGAAGGTGCCCTCTGGACAATCGACGAAACCGCCGATGTGGGTGACTACGCCGTCTATCGCGACAACTCCTACAAGATGGGCAAGAATAGCCAGGCCTATGGCCCGCAGATGGCTGCTTCCAAGAAGCCGAATGCCTGGGGCATCTATGACATGTCCGGCAACGTTGCCGAATGGACCCGCGACAAGTACTTCATGTTCTCGTTCTGGGTAGAATCCTCTAACCCGACTGGTGCAATGATGGGCTACTCCAAGGTGTATAAGGGCGGTTCCTGGAAGGATGGCGAAGCCGCGCTCAACCTCACGAAGAGCGATGACGAAGACCCGAGGTACTGGTCCGATGCAATCGGATTCCGTTGCGTGTTCCCGCGCAAGCTGTTCGAGGGTCGTTAATGCCTGAAAAAACATCCGTATCCGCTACGGAAGAACTCAGGAACGATACGCGATTCAAGTTTTTCCGGCGGATTATTTCTGCTCCGTACCTGTTGGCACTGCTCGGGCTGCTGCTGCCCCTGATGAATGTTTCTTGCGCCGAGAAGGTGATTGCGGAACCCTCGTTCTACGAGATTGCGACAGGTATAGACCTGCGTGAAGCCTTGCAGGAACCGGCCAAGGGATACCTCCTGAAGATGGAGAAGGATAACCCGAAGGCGCTCGACAGGTTCCGTACTTCGATGCCTAATTTCCCGAAGCTGCAGCCGATGCCGGTCTTGTTCGGGATTGTTGCCGCACTCGTGCTTGCGGCGGTGTTTGCGTGGTTCACTCCGCTCGGGTCGCTTACCCTCGGGATACTTGCTATGTGTGCCCTGTGGGCGTTGCTTGCGCAAATGGGCGAGATATGCGCGAATATCGGAATGCAGGTATTGCAGGCCGAACCCGGCCATGGCATCTATGCGGCTTCCGTGCTGATTCTTATCGGGACGGCGATGAACCTCGCTGCGATAATCCGCCCGATTGTCGTAGAGGTGAAGGCGAAACGCGCGGCAAAGAAAGCTGTTGGTCAATAGCCTACCGGCGCGATAAACGATAAACTATTTGCAAAAAGAAAAACCGCGAGCGACTTGCCCGCGGTTTTAAACTTTCTAGCGCTTATTACACGTTGAACAGGAAGTACATGATGTCGCCATCCTGTACCAGATAGTCCTTGCCTTCGGTGCGGACGAGGCCTGCTTCCTTCGCGGCGTTCCAGCTGCCGTGCTTCAGGAAGTCGCTGTAACTCAGTGTTTCTGCGCGGATGAAGCCGCGTTCGAAGTCGGTGTGGATGACACCTGCGCACTGCGGTGCCTTGTAGCCCGCGTGGAACGTCCAGGCACGGCATTCCTTTTCGCCGGCGGTGAAGAACGTGCGGAGTCCGAGGATTTCGTAGCCCTTGCGAACCACGGCGTCGAGGCCCGATTCCTTCATGCCGAGTTCCTTGAGGAATTCAACCTTGTCGGCAGGTTCCATCGCGGAGAGTTCTTCCTCGATCTTGCCGCTGATCACGATGACTTCGTGGCCGTTCTTTGCGGCGTAATCCTTGAGCTGGTCCACATAGGCGTTGCCGGTGAGGATGTCGTCTTCCTTCACGTTCGCGCAGTAGAACAGCGGCTTTGCGGTGAGGAGACCGAGGTCCTTGACGATACCTTCCATCTCTTCGCTGTCGTGCATCACGGTGCGGGCAGCCTTGCCCTCTTCCATGGTCTTCTTCAAGAGTTCGCAGGCGGCGAGGCGAGCCTTCGCTTCGGCGTTGCCGGTGCGGGCGCTCTTTGCTTCGGTAGAAAGGCGCTTCTCGACAGTGTCGAGGTCCTTCAGGATAAGTTCGGTCTCGATGACTTCCACGTCGCGTACCGGGTCCACGGAGCCGCTCACGTGCACGATATTCTCGTCGTCGAAGCAGCGGATGACTTCCATGATGGCTTCGCATTCACGGATGTGGGTGAGGAACTGGTTGCCGAGGCCTTCGCCCTGGGCGGCACCCTTCACGAGGCCGGCGATGTCCACGAATTCCGTAACGGCGGGGACGATAGATTTTGGATTGTAGACCTTCACGAGTTCGTCGAGGCGGCTGTCCGGCACGCTCACCATGCCCACGTTCGGTTCGATGGTGCAGAACGGGTAGTTCGCGGCCTCGGCTCCGGCGTTGGTGATTGCGTTAAAGATGGTGGACTTGCCTACGTTCGGGAGGCCTACAATACCGCATTTGAAACCCATGATAATCTCCGGTTTGATTCGCGCGGAAAAACCGCGCTCTTTGAACGCGGGTAAATTTAGAAAAATGTGCGGGGCTAGGATGTTTATTTATATTGTGACTTAGGAGATACCGGAGGAAAAATGGATACATCGCGATTCCTTTTTGAACTATGGAAAGGCTTTCTGAGCGAGTTTTGCGGTGTATACCATTTGGAATGGTTTGCCGAATTTATAATTCTGCCTTTTTTCTGGGGCTTTGTCTGGTTTGTGCTTCGCCGGAACACCTCCAAGAAAAAGTTGTGGCTTGGTGTAGGGCTTGTTTTGCCTGTCCTCCTGCTTGTACTTTGGATTAATGCGGGGACTTTCTTTGAACGTCCTGGTAAGTTTTTCATTACCCTTTCCCCATACTTTGTGGGGATTGCGACAAGTTTCTTTTTCAAGGTCCGCAAAAAACTGCACTATGCGATGGTTCCGGTGTTTGCGCTGCTGGTGTATTCGGCTTTTGCCTTGTGGGAAGCCTACCCTCCGAAGTTTTACCCGTTCGGGGAAATCAAGGATAGCCCGCTGCCCAAGGAGGCGCAGAAACTTGCAAATGATGCGGATTTTGAACTGCGGGTGAAGTTTGCGGATGCCTGGTATATGGACGCCCGTGTTACGGCTTTGCGCGTGAAGGGCGATTCTATCTATGCGTGCTTCTTGAAGGACGCTTGCGGGGTTAAGTTTTCCGAGGTGGATTCCTGCGGGTGGCAACCTCTAGGAGACGCACCTCAGGCTAGGCCCGAGATGATGGATATTGCGCGGGTCCGGCAACTGAGGGATTCCGTCATCGCGTACCAGGAGGAATTGATACCGTATTTATTTTTTGATGGGTACATCTTTGAGATTCTCCTGCTCGATTATAGCCGGGGGGTAAAAAGGTATCTCGAAATCGGGAATGCGAAACTAGCAGAGCCGATGGATGTCGAGCGCGCAAAACGCCTGCATGAAATGGCGGAACTGTACTTGGAGCCATACGATGATTCGCAGGCCTATCTAGACAGCCTGAAGCGCTGCCAGCAAGGAAACCTATACCAGGGCGATTGACTTGTCGTAAATGTAGTCGACTTCTTCGGGCGTGATTCCGCCGGGGACGAGGTCGAGTTTGGAATGGTTTACCTTCATGGCGGCGGCGAACTGGTCGCGCATTTCGCGAGAAACCTTGCATTTGCCTATGAGCCTTTCGAGCATTTTCGTGAAATCGGCGGTGCTTTTGAGGCCCAACAGTGTCAAGATGCGTTTGACATCTTCGGGAACCTTCTTTTCGCAGACTTCCACGTAGGCGGCAAGGAAGTATCCGACGGCGGGGCCGTGGGGGACGCCCTGATGAAGCGTGAGATCGTAGCTCATGCCGTGCGGTACGGAGGTGCTCGTGTGCGCGATGGACATGCCCGCGATTGTCGAGGTGAGCATGAGCTTTTCGTAAAGGCTTTCGTCAATGGGGACATCGGAAAGGAGGGCGTCCTTGAATTCTCCCCAGAGTTTGAGGCCGTATTCGGGACACATGCGGTTGAATGCATTGGAATAGACGTTCAGGATGCTTTCGACCATGTGGGCGAGCGCATCGACTGCGGTATTGATAATCAGCGCTTTCTTGGCCGAGGCGAGGTACTTGCCGTCGACAAGCGCGAGCGCCGGAAAAATCTTGTGCGGGATGCTCTTCTTCAGCTGAATCTTGTGGTTCGTGATGATGGCGACTGGGGTTGCCTCGGAACCTGTTCCGCATGTGGTCGGAACGGCAACAACAGGTACATGGCCGAGCGGCTTTTCGGGAGCCTTGTGCAAGTTGTCCGCGAGTACATTCGGGTTTGCAAGGAGCAATGCTGCTGCTTTTGCCGCGTCGATGGCGGAGCCGCCCCCGATGCCGATGATGTAATCGGCGCCGAATTCGCGAGCTTGTTGGGCGGCGTTTCCCACGGTATCGGTAGACGGATTTTCTTCGACCTGGTCAAAAACCTGGTACGGCACATGGCCCGCGTCTAGAACGGCAATGACATCATCCAATGAACCGTTTTTCTTTGCAGAAGAATGTCCCGTCATGATGAATGCACGTTTTCCAACCGCAAGCAAGTTTTGCGCGTGGTTCTTCACGCAGTCCTTTTCAACGTAGATGTCTGTAGGTACGTAGAAACGCATAGAATGATTACCTCAACTCAAAAATATTCAAATCACCTCGCTCGTTCCGCGAGGTAGAGAGGAATATTGTCCATCCAATCCTGTTTTCGATAGGGCGACATGGACAGACGTAGTCCATGGGTGCCTTCGTGGTCCTGAACAAACTGTCTGAGAGACTTAGCGCGCAGGTTCTCTTCGGCCTTGACTTCTATCGGAATAATTTGTTCGCCTTTTTGTAGCAAAAAATCGAGCTCCTGCTTGGAGTCTTCGGCGCTGTAATAGAACGGCTTGCCTTCGAGTGATGGCAGTAACTGCTGTAAGACATATTGCTCTGTAAATGCGCCCTTGTATTCCTCGAAAATATTTTCGCCTACAAGGATTTTTTCGGCAGGGGTGTCGGTCATTGCACTGAGTAAACCACAATCCAACAAAAATAGTTTGAATGCGTCGAAGTCTTCGTAGAACTTTAGTGGAAGTTCGGCTTTGCGGACTCGGTTTACTTTGTGGACGAGGCCTGCGTCCACAAGCCATTGGATTGCCGTCTCGAATTCCTTGGCGCGAGCACCACTACGGATTGCTCCGTAAATGAACTTTTTGTTTTCTTTTGCGAGTTGCTGTGGCACGGAATCCCAGATCTGGTGAATTCTTGGCAAGTCCTTCGGAGCGGCGTGCTTGGAAATATCCTTGTTGTAGGAATACAAGATTGCGTTCTGTATTGTGCGGATGTCTTCGGGAGTCCTGCCGCAAACAAAAGCTGCGACCGCTTCGGGCATGCCTCCGACAAAGTAGTATTGCCTTAGAATTTCCTTAAATGTTGTGTGCAGGGTGGAAAAACTTTCAAATGGTTCCCCAGATAACACCTTGAAAGCCTCATTTCCTTTGAATGCCCAGACAAATTCCGAAAAAGTCATGGGAAACATTTTCAGAACATCCACTTTACCCACGGGAAAACCCGTTCCCGAATGAGCGGATAGCCCGAGCAGTGAACCCGCTGCCGCTAGGGGAAATTCGCGGGCGGTTTCGCAAAAATACTTGAGCGAGGTCAGAGCTTCGGGAATTTCCTGAATTTCGTCGAGAACGATAAGCGTGTCCGTACCGAGCGAAATGCCCGAGATTAGTCCCAGGTCGCGCATAACACGTTCCTTTGAGAATCCGCCCGAAAAGATTTCTTTCAGGCGTTCGTTGCCGTCGCAGTTGAAATAGGCGCACGCCCTGAAATGCCGCTTGCCGAACTCTTGTAGAGCCCAGGTCTTGCCGACTTGTCTTGCTCCGTCTAAAATCAGGGGCTTTCGCGCCTCAGAATCCTTCCATGCAAGTAATTTTTCGAAAATTCGCCTTTCCATATCCTAAATATACCTAAAAATGTTTGTTTTTACACAAAAATACCGGAAGTTTGTGTTGTTTTTTACATAAAATCGCCCGAATATATTGCTGATACCTGTGTTCCTGAGTGAAATTCTTTGTATTTTGGCCCGTTTTAGGGGGTGGGGCTACTTGTCTGTTATATGCCAAGGCTTGTCTTCATTAGAAGCGTATTTCTTGGCGTCTGGATAAAATTGGTAGCCAGAGTGCTTCAATTTACAAACAGGGTCGGGAAAAGTATAATCAAATATACTGAACATGCGGTAAAAACTACGATAAAAGCAGATATATAAGCAATGATTTGCATTTTACCATACCCTTTTCGATGATATTTCCTGCCAAAGAAAATTGATGCGCACGCACTGATGCAAGCCAAAAGCGATGTGAAGAAAAAACGGATAAAAACATCAGCATTCAAGTATGCAGGAATAACGAGGTAACTCGTACTTTTCCCTGGCATACGGCAAATCACAGTCGCACCTTTAGGTACGTAATCTCCGACAGTAAAAAAGCCATTACTACCTAAAAATACTATTAAAAAACCAATCAGAAAGCATCCTATCCCCAAAACAATATTTTGCTTTTTATACTCATCTAATTTAAACATTGTTTTCTCTTCCTAAAATCCAATTCAATGTAGATATCCGTGGGTACGTAGAAACGCATAGAAAGATCCTTTTCGCTTCGGCGAAGTCCTGTCTTGAATATACATTATTTCGCAGACCTGCATGCATTTTTATGAAGAAAATGTAAAAGTGGCACTTGTGCTTTTCACCTAGTGTAAAGGGGTTTTGTGCAAGGTTTCTTGAAGATAATTTGTCCGATGTGGCGGGTGAAAATCGTTTTTATATTTCGCATCGTGAACCCCGATAAGAAGTCCGACTTGGAGGCTTAAGATGATTTGTTTGAACGACTATCTGTTCTCTGGAAACACGGTGCTGAAGATTCTGCATCAGTATTCGAATGACCTTAGGAATGGTGCGAAGGAATCGCGCAACAGCATTGACCTTGCGCACTCAAATTTTCTGATTCAGATTATTGAACTGCTGGAACACAACGACTTCTTGACCTCGCAGTCTCAAAGGATTAAAGAGTTCTACAAGTTCATGACAAGGGAGTATCCCTTCCTTGCCTTCACGTTCAAGGGACGCATCAAGTCCCTGATCCGTGCCGAAGAAAAGTTCAACGGATATATCCTTGAATTTATCTACAACTATTACAAGAAGAATGGCACGTTCCCGTCCGAAGCCGAGATCAAGAGCAAGTTGAATTTCCGCGACCTGATTGCCTACCGCATCGTCATCTCGATGCCCGTTTGCCATATCAAAAAGGGCGATGACCGGAGCGAGGTGGAACGGAAATACCTGTACGAAATCGCGAATGCGTTGCCCGAGTTCCTCGAAGAGCGTGGCTTTTCGGCAGAGATTTTCAAGCACCTGGATGATAGCGGACATTCCGACTTGCTCAAGGATTCCGTGAGGCCGTATTACCATGATTCGGTGGCGACACCCAGGAGCTCGGGCTACCAGTCTTTGCATATCACGTTCTACGATAACCTTGCGCGCTGCTATACGGAAGTGCAATTGCGTACGAAGGACATGGACGATTATGCCGAGATAGGCGAGGCGAACCACTTTGGCTACGAAAAGTCGCAAGAGGAACGGCGCTCCAAACATGACCAGATACCGAGCGGCGAGTGCGTCTACTTCGACGAGGCGTATGAACGCCTGGTGAAATTGCAGGGGATTGACCTTGCGAAAATCGACGTGAACATGTTCAAGGCCATCAACAACCAGCTAATCAACGATGGCTGCGGGCTGTTCAGAGGCCGTCAAATCTTGCCGTTCGAACACCTGTCAAGGTTCCAGAACGATCTGATTGATTAGTGTTTTTTTTTGGCTTGTTGGGTACGTGCCTCGGAAAATTTTGCAAACTAGAATCTGCGGACCACAAGGATTTCGAAGGCCGCTATGTATTTTTGTTCCAGGTGCTCACCGAACGCGATTTCGCGGCCGTACGCGATGCCTACAACGCCCCAGAGGTTCCAGAAATATCCGTTGCTGAAAACGAAGGTGTAGGTGTACCCGACGTCACCCCAGATGGACGTGATGTCGCGCTTGTCGTTTTCGTAGCCGAGCACTCCGTCGTTATCTTCGGCGATGTTTCGCTGCAGGCGCCCGCCGATAATCAAACTCCCGGCTGATTTTTTTTGACGCCTGTCCAAAAAGTAGGCGCTCCTGGGGGCGAAATTTCCTTTCGCAGTCGCCATCCAGAGCATCGAGAAATACATGTCCGCAAACCAGAGGTCTATGAATTCCTGCTCCTTTTCGCCGTCGCGTTCGACTTCCGTGGTAAAGCCGCTGTAAAAGCGGAGCTTTGCCGCAAGCCACCAGTTCCCCGGGAAAAAGTCAAGCCCCGTCTCGAAAGCCTGGGTGTCTGATTTTCCATTCGAGGTGGTAAAAGGGAGGCTGTATTTGAAGTCAGCGGACACGTCCCACGAAATCCCGAATGTGGTAAACAGACTGTCGTAGCCGACGCCGATGCCCACATCGACCGGGCGGTTCGAATTGAGCATCGAGTTGTTGTAGGCGGAATTCCAGATAGCCACGAAATTGTAATCACACAAGAAACGCAGCGAGAACCGTTCACGGAACTTGGAAACCGAAGGCTCGTCGCTGTCTTGCGCTTCGGCAAAGGCAAACCCTGCGAATGCTAGGGAGAACAGGAATATTTTCAGAACGTTCTTCATCAAGGTTGTTAAATCAACTTATAATGAGCCTATATAAAAATTTACGGGTACGTTGCTCCGGGAATATCCTTCAGGATTTCTTTCCAGAAGTCGCGGAATTCCGTTTCGGTGACGGTGCCGCCGGCGGAAAGTAGGCGGTAGTGTTCGCCTTGCCAGATGTAATCGACGGGGGATGCGTCAAAGCCGTTGTGTTGGTAAAAGTCGCGACGGCGGTTCCGGCGTTCGAGTTCCTCGGTGTCCTTGGAATCTTCTTCGACTTCGATATCGACGACGATGCGCGTGTCGGGGTGTTGCCTGCGGATGGCCTGCAGAATTTTTGAGCCGTATCCGCGGCTGCGCAGCTCTGGAACGACGGCGAAATAGACGATGTTCGTGATGTCGCCGTGTGAAATGGAATTTGAAAAACCGCAGAACTTTGGGGGTGCGGCGTTTTCGCCTTCCTCCTTGTCGAAAAACGCCCAGAATTCTCGCTTGATTTTGTCGTCAAGCAAATGCTTTATCGGGATGCGTTCGTTGGCCGGAAACGCCGATTCGTACAGCGCCTTGACCTGCGGAAACCAAGGGGCATCTCTTGTGACATCGAAAAACTGGAGCATTTGCTGCAAGAATAGGATAATGCGGCATGTGCGTCAAGCAGGGGCGCAGGCTTCTGTGCGTTTTAGTGTATATTTACCAACATGAAATCGTTTGAAGATAAAGTGGTCGTGGTGACGGGTGGGGCGCACGGGATTGGCGCGACCATCGTGAATGAATTCGAGAAAGAGGGCGCGAAGGTCGCCTACATCGACATCCGCGAGAATCCCTGCTTTGTGGGTGACCTCTCCAAGAAGGAAGTCCTCGAAAAATTTGCGCAGTTCGTCATTGAAAAGTACGGTCACGTGGATGTGCTGGTGAACAACGCGCTTCCGCTGATGAAAGGGATTGACGAGTGCAGTTACGAGGAATTCAGCTACGCGCTGGCCGTGGGCGTGACGGCCCCGTTCTATCTCGCGAAACTTTTTGCACCGCATTTCGCGAAAGGTGCGAGCATTATAAACATTTCTTCGAGTCGTGACCGCATGAGTCAGCCGCAAACAGAAAGTTATACGGCGGCGAAGGGCGGGATTGCAGCTCTCACGCATGCGCTGGCCGTGAGTTTTGCTGGTCGCGTGCGCGTAAACTCGATTTCTCCGGGCTGGATCGATACGGATTTCAAAACCTACGAAGGCCCCGATGCCACTCAGCAGCCCGCAGGCCGCGTCGGTAACCCGCTCGACATCGCAAACATGGTGCTTTATCTCGCGAGCGACAAGGCCGGCTTCATTACCGGCGAAAACATCTGCATCGACGGCGGCATGACCCGCCAGATGATTTACCACAACGACTGCGGCTGGAAATTCGAAGGGTAAAAACGCACTTTCTGGACAAGTGGGGTAAGAAAGGTTATATTTCTATTAAATAACAGGCCGTTGAGGTGAAGGGGGACTTATGAAAAAAATATTTGCAGCATTAGGCATTGTGACATTTGCTGTTGTCGGGTGCGACGACAGTTCATCCGCATCGTCGAATGATAATCCGGGAGTTGAATCGTCTTCTTCTGAGGCTGTCTTTTCAAGTTCTTCTTCGGAACAATTCTTTGTTCCAAGTGAATATCGTACCTGTGATAAAAAGTACGAAGGTAAATTTTTACTGCATCAGTATGATTTGTGGTATTATAATGACAAATCTCACGAGGAAGTTGAGAAAATCGTAGATGAGTTTTATAAATGTGAAAAAGGTAAATGGTCTGGACCTTTGGATTCCGCTCCAGGAAATGAAACTGGCGGTGACGTGATCCGTGTTGCTCCAGACGACTGGGAATGTGATGCTGAAAACGAAGGCGTTGTGAAACCGTGGAAGTTTTATGTGTGTTCGGGGGCACGTATATGGGGGTACACGCCAGCTCGTTATGCTAGGTGTGAACAGGGCGATTGGGTTGTATGCGAGGCTCCGTCATCCAGTTCGTCTTCGGCCTTGCTCAGTTCTAGCGTGACAAGCGAGTCCAGCAGCAGTGTGAATGATGCTTCGTCCAGCTCGGTAAAGTCGGAATCTTCGTCTTCTGTTGAGAATCCGCAGTCGTCTAGCAGTGAGGTTACAAGAGAGTCTAGCAGCAGTGTAAGCGAAGTATCATCAAGTTCTTTGAAAGACTTTGATTGGAGTTTGCCCAAAGAGACTTATTTGAATCCTGCAATCGAGTATGATTCTTTCATAGATTCTCGAGACGGCAAGGTTTACAGGACGGTTAAAATTGGTGAACAAACCTGGATGGCGGAGAATCTGAATTACTATGATGACTCGGATTTAAGCGTGAAGGAAAAAAGTTGGTGTTATGGGAAGAACGATAATGGGGATAGCACAACCTGCGATGTAGCTGGGCGACTGTACACTTGGGCTGCAGCTATAGATTCAGCCAGGCTCTATGCGGATAAGTCATTGGTTTGCGGATATGGTATAGCCTGCGCCTTGCCTGATACGGTGTACGGAATTTGTCCGTCAGGCTGGCATCTTCCTAACAAGGCGGAATGGGAAGCTTTGTTCTCGGCTGTGGACGGCAAATCGACTGCGGGTACGGTTCTTAAGTCGCAGATGGGTTGGACGAAAAACGGCAACGGAACGGACGCCTTTGGTTTTTCTGCCTTGCCTGTTGGCTTCAGGGCCGACAATAACCAATTCTACGGCGATGATGAAGACGCATACTTCTGGAGTTCTACGATGAAGATGGACGTTAGAAACACGCCGTACTCCATGAGCGTGTACTACGATGAGAAATCTGCGTACATGAATTTCGACATGAAATTCTCGTTCTCCGTCCGTTGCCTCAAGAACAATTAGCGAATGAAACCCCTTGTTATTTATGTGCACGGGAAGGGCGGGAACGCTGACGAGGCGCTGCATTACAAGAACCTGTTCCCTGATGCCGATGTTCTCGGGTTTGATTACAAGGCGGAAACCCCGTGGGATGCCAAGAAGGAATTCCCGGTATATTTTGATTCTGTCGCGGCGGACTATGACGAAGTGACCCTTGTAGCAAATAGCATCGGAGCGTTCTTCTCGATGAATGCGCTAGCCGATAAACCCGTCAAACAGGCGTACTTTATTTCGCCGATAGTCAACATGGAAAAACTGATTTGCGACATGATGGCTTGGGCGGGAGTCTCCGAAGAGGAACTCCGCGAAAAGAAAACGGTGCCGACGAATTTCGGCGAGACGCTTTCGTGGGAATACCTGTGCTACGTGCGTGAAAATCCGATCGAGTGGAGCATTCCGACAAAGATTCTGTACGGTTCGAACGACAACCTGACCTCGCTAGATACGATGCGCGATTTCGCCCGGAGAATTGGTGCACCCCTAACCGTGATGGACGGCGGCGAACACTGGTTCCATACCGCCGAACAGATGGTTTTTCTGGATAAGTGGGTAAGGGAATAATTATATTTCCATCGGATAAGTTAAACTATTGGGGTGAAGGAGTTTTATGAAAAAGATTTTTATGGCGCTATGCATGGTGGCGTTCGCTATTGTCGGGTGCGGTGATGACGAGTCGTGGTCGCCTTCTGCTAGGGCGAATGATGATTCCTCCGAAGAGACTTCGTCCAGTAGTGAAAAAGCGAAGTCTTCGTCCAGCGCCTCTGTTAAAAATTCTAGCAGCAGTGTGAGTAGGTCATCGTCAAGTTCTCCTGATTCCTGGGATTGGAGAGTGCCGAAGGAGGCTCGCCTGAACCCGGAAATAGAGTATGATTCAATTACGGACTCTCGTGATGGCCAGGTTTATAAGACTGTTAAGATTGGTGACCAGGTATGGATGGCTCAAAATCTGAACTACGATAAAAGTGTCCGTGGTTTGATTGGTCATAGTTGGTGCTATCGATTTCCTGATGAACATGTCGATACTAGATGCGATGTGACTGGACGCCTTTACAACTGGTCTGCCGCCATTGACTCGGTCGGTCTCCTCAATAGCGAAAAATCAATTATTTGCGGCAATACCACTACTTGCACCTTGCCCGATACGGTGTACGGAATTTGTCCGTCGGGTTGGCATTTGCCTTCGATGGATGAATGGAATGCTTTGTTTGATGCTGTGGGTGGTGGGGGCAAGTTCCTCAAGTCGCGGACGGGGTGGAATGATAATGGTAACGGCACGGACGATTTCGGCTTCTCCGCATTGCCCGCCGGCTACAAGGACCGCGTTGGCAATTTTAAATCTGCTGGTAACGAGACTATGTTTTGGTGTGCCAATGACTACGATATATACGAAGCACGAATCATATCCATAAGTGATAAGAAAACAAAACGGACCACGCTCTATAAGTATTTCGCTGCATCTGTTCGTTGCGTAAAGAATTCTTCGGTTGTGCCGGTTTCCTCTTCAAGCGACACGCCCTTGTCAAGTTCTAGCGCGACAAGCGTGTCCAGCAGCAGTAAGGACCCTGAGCCTAAATTATCCGAGACAAGTAGCTGCTCTGCGGATGCGATGGAGTCTAGTTCTAGCGAAACAGTAGTAAGTTCTAGCAGTAGTGACGGCTCGGAACTTGTTGAAGGGTCTTCGTCTAGTTCTGAAATTTTGGCGGCACCTTGCAAATCAGAAACCGAAGACAACTGCGAATATGGGACTTTGCTTGATGATCGTGATGATCAAACATATAAGACGGTAAAAATTGATGACCAGTGGTGGATGGCCGAGAACCTGAATTACGCGGATAGCGCGAAGACTCCGAGTCTCAAGGGCAAAAGCTGGTGCTATGGCGATGAGCCCGATAACTGCGCCAAGTATGGACGCCTTTATACCTGGGCCGCGGCAATCGATTCTGTAGCGCTCGCGACGGATAGCGAGAATCCGCAGGATTGCGGCTATATGAGGAGTAGCAAGAATATCTTGCCCGATGTGGTGCATGGTATTTGCCCTGACGGGTGGCATTTGCCGGACTATCGCGATTTCTCGAACATGCTCGTCCACGTTGGCGGGTATTCTATCGCGGGCACGATTCTTAAGTCGCAGAGCGGCTGGAATGAAGGCGGAAACGGAACAGATACTTTCGGCTTTAATGTCCTGCCAGCCGGCATCAGGATCGAAGATGGCTCTTTTGATGGCCTTGGTGATGGCACCGATTTCTGGAGCGCCACCGAGTCCGATCTGGAGCAGGCGTTCTCTCTGTACGCCAGTTATGAAAACGAGTATTCGGGCGTTATGGATTACGCCAAGAACTATGCGTTCTCGATCCGTTGCGTAAAGGATTGAAGCTTTTTGGTATAAAATTTGCCGATATCGGCAAATTTTATGTATATTTTGGTGTATGAAAGACCAAAATTTGCCGATAGATGCAATTTATATTTCCGTCACCCGTTTTGCGGAGAAGTACGGAGTTAGCGAGCGTACGGCCCGTAACTATTGTGCTACGGGCAAGATCGAGGGGGCTTTCCTTACCGGCAAGACCTGGAATATTCCTGCCGATGCCGCGCTGCCCAAGAAGGGGATGGCGAAACTGTCGCCTCTGCTGGAACGCCTGCGCCAGGAAAAGCAGGGCCGCCTTAAGGGGGGCATTTATCATCGCACGCAGATAGACTTGACCTACAATTCGAACCATATCGAAGGGAGCCGCTTGACCAAGGAACAGACTCGGTTCATTTTCGAGACGAATACGCTGGGGGCGACCTCCGAGAACACGCGCATCGACGACATCATGGAAACTGTCAACCATTTCCGCTGTATTGACTATGTCATTGACCATGCGACGGACAAGGTGACTGAGGCGCACATCAAGCAACTCCATCGGATTCTGAAAGCGAATACTTCGGATGGCCAGAAAGACTGGTTTGTGGTGGGGGATTACAAGAAATTACCCAACGAAGTGGGCGAGGAAAAGACCGTGGAGCCCAAGGCCGTGCACAAGCACATGGCAAAATTGATTTCGGACTTCAATTCGAAAGGCACGATTTCTTTGGACGACGTGATCGATTTCCATGTGAAGTTCGAACGGATTCACCCGTTCCAGGATGGCAATGGCCGCGTTGGTCGACTGCTTATGCTCTGGCAATGCCTGCAAAACAGGATTGTCCCGTTCATCATTAGCGAGGAACTGCGGCTGTTCTATTACCGCGGAATCCAGAAGTGGGGCCGCGTGAACGAATTCATGCAGGACACTTGCCTTACGGCGCAGGACAACTATAAGGCCCTGCTGGATTACTTCAAGATAAAGTACTGAAAAACGGTGCACCCTTGACCGTGATGGACGGCGGCGAGCACTGGTTCCACTCCGCCGAACAGATGGCCTTTCTGGACAAGTGGGTGAGGGGATAGCCTTTTTTTGAAAAAGACTTGCTTTTTCTTGAGAAATTTCATATATTTCTTTTCAGATAGGGTGGCAGGGTACCCACCTGAGAAAAAAAGAAGGCCCAAATTGATGACAGGGTGGTAGAGCGACCACCTGAGATAAAAAAGAAAGCTCATTAGATGAGACCGTTTTTTATTGAGAAATAAAAAGCGGTCTTTTTTTTTGTAAAAAAAGGAAAAGAAATGGGCAAACCGAAAACTCCGCAGGTAAGACTATTGTCTACACTCTTTTATGAACGATATTCAGATAACCGAGAAATTCTTTCAAAACAAAACCGCCCCTATCTGGTATTATTGGTTGAATATCGTGGTCTTAAATTCGCCATTCCGTTCAGATCAAATATTCAGCATTCACATGCCTACAAATTTCAAGGCGAATCTTCGAAACGGCAATCTTCTGGGCTTGATTTCAGCAAAAGCGTCATCATATTCAATGATGATGAAATCGGCATGCCTGCGCACATTGATTCAAAAGAGCATACGGAACTTGCCAAAAGGTATAATTTTATTGTAGAGAAATTCCAAAAATACATAGATGATTTTATTGAAGGCTTAAGTCAGGAACCTTTACCGCCGAAATATAATTTCTCGTCATTGACCTATTATAAAGAGGTCCTATTGCATTCTGTTAAACCCTAAAGAGTGTTTCTTGATTGTTTTCCCACCTAGAAAATCCTATTGACAGTTATTAAATAATAACCTATATTAATTGTGCCGAAGATATTTGAAAGGGGTGGAATCTCTTTATGAATGAAATTACGGAAAAAGACGTAAAAAAGCTTTGGGTCGAAAAAGACGCTGTCTGTGTCGAACTGAAAGACGGCCGAATCGGGCGTGAACTCATCCGCGATTACGAACCGCTGCGGAAGGCCACGCGAAAACAGTTGGAAAACTGCCGCGTAGATTGCGATGGCGTGTGGTTTGACGATCTGGACGAGGGCCTGGAACTTTCGGGATTCTTTTCGCCGAAAAAGACAAATCCCATTGGCCGCGTATTTTGGCTGTTCCCCGAACTTAATGCTTCGGCGTTTGCCCGCCGATTGGGAATCCCTCAGCCTCTGTTCGCCGCATACGTAAACGGAACGAAGAAACCGTCTTTGGCAAGAAAGAAACTCATTGACGAGGAACTTCGCCGTATCGGTAGGGAGTTGCTGAGGACTGTGGCCTAGTTTTTTGCTAAAATTTGATTATGTTTGTCCAAAGTGTTGCTGACTAGGAAATGTTGTGAGAAAAACTGAAAGGTAAATAATAACCAATAGTTGCATGCTAAGGGCCTATTCTCTATGCCTAGATTTCGTCGAAAGATTCTTGATAAGGTTGTTTGTCAATCCATTGCGAATAAGTGCAAAACACGTACAGAATTTGCTCATACGGATGCTTCCGCATATAAAAAATCCTGTAACGAAGGCTGGATTGTTGAATTTTTCCCGAACACCGTACGTCACGCAAAATGGACCAAGGAATCGTGTTATAAAGCAACTTTATCTTGTAAAACTAGGCGGGAGTTTGAAAAAAAATTTAATGCTGCATGGAAAGTTGCTTTGCGTAACGGATGGCTAGATGATTGGTTGCCTAGGGAACATGAAAATGTTTCGTACGAACGTTGTCGTGATGCAGCTAGCCAATGTAAATCAAAAACTGAATTTCGGAAAAAATAGGGTCATTTATATAGTGCTGCATTACACAATCATTGGGTTGACCAATTTGCTAAGGAATTTAATTATCGAACCACTCATGAGTGTGCGTCAATAGCACAACGTAAATATTTAGATGATGACGTAAGGGCCGTTGCTAAGCGATTTAAGAAACTTTCGGAATTTCGTAAACAAGCAAAGCGAATGTATGATATTGCGTACGAACGCAAATTATTATCTAGTTTTACATGGCTAAAACGGAACGACGAAGTTGTCGCTAATGGGTTTGTTGACTGTGTATATGTGTATGAATTTACGGAGTCAAAAACCGCTTATATTGGGCGAACTATTAATAAGCAACATCGGGATAATGCACATCGAAATAATGCAAAGGATTGTGTACGCATGTATGCTGACCAAATCAAAGTCCCTGTTCCTGTTGTAAAATACCTGGCAAATCAGATTTCTCCACAAGAGGGAAGTAGGTATGAGGCTTTGATGATGCAGAAATATCTTAATAATGGATGGACTTTATTAAATAAGCAGAAGTCTAGTGGACTGGGTACATTAACGAGGGTGTCTAAGAAGGAATGTATTGATTTCGCAAAACGGTTTGAATATTGGAATGATTTATATAAAGCGTCGACATCTAAATTTAATACGCTTAGAAAATATGGGTGGGATAAAGAATGTGTATGGTTAAAGGATAAAAAAGCAAAAAATGGTACATGGAGTAGGGCGACTTTTGACCAGATTAAAAGTGAATCAAGTAAGTATCATTCTCGGACCGAATTTATGCGTGGCTCCAAATCGGCCTACGAACGGGCCAGAAGTCAAGGTTGGGTTGATATATTGTTTCCTGTATCTAATCAACGTGGGATTTCAAAACCAATTGCTGCTTGTGACCCATTAACAGGGACTATTGTAAAAACTTATATATCAACCAAGATTGCCGCTAAGGATCTAAAAACGAAGCCTATTGCAATTACTAGTGTTTTAAAAGGTAGACGAAAAAAACACCGTGGATATACTTTTAAGTATATCTAAAAGCCAAACAATGGAGGGATGTGGTTGAGGTAAAGGCTGGCGATAAAGCCTTACTTAATTTCTTTTGTGTGTCGTCCGAGATTGTTTGTGTGCTTTACTTATTGACGCTATATGTGATGATTTATAGATGCTTCAATTGTTTGGATCATTTTCTGCTGCAATTGAATGTATGCCGTTGATGCTTTTTTCCATGCTTCAGGCTCATCGCTTGCATTTCGTTTTTTGGGGTCGTCGCTTTTTAATGCCAATGCATTTTTGTGTAGCTCGTTTAACGATTCCATAAAATTATTGCATTCGACCTTAGCATCAGGAAACAAGTATTCCACCTCAGATTGCATCATTTGAATTTTGTTATAAATCGTAAAATACAATGCATTATTTTTTGGAGCGTCTTTTTTATCACTTACTAGGGGTTGGTGCTCGTCGAATTCAATTGTCCCGACAGGTTTTAGTCGTAGATTTAAATAATCTGGGTTGTTGCGAATTGGTAGAGCAATCAATGCTTCTAGCGTGTTGAGACATTCTTTTTGTAATGGTAATACATATTTGATGTACTGAATTCGGCTAGTGTGGTAAATTTCGTCTTTTTTTAATTTATTTGATACAGTGGCTATCTCATTTGCCTTGTTGCGACAATTGATGTCGTTTTTTAATTCTGTCGTATGTGACTTTAATGTTAGTATGCCCCATATAGCAGTGCCAATAGCAAGGATAGTCGTTATGCCAAAAACTATGTAATCTACGGTAGACATAATGTTTAATCTCCTTAGATTATGTTGAAATTAGTGCAAAAATGAAATTAGAATTTTTTTTAGATGCTTTACTTTTATGAATGTTTTTTTTTTGCGAAGGTTCGGCTTGGACTTGAAGTTGGGGGTATTAGGGGGTGCCCCCTAGGCGAGGGGGTGGCGGAAGACACGGCTAGGTTCCGGCTCGGAGGCCGGAATGACGCCGGGGCTGCAGTCAGGGGGAGGCGTCCCCCTTTTGTGTAATTTGGGACTGGATTCTTCGTTTCGTGCTTCGCACTTCACTCAGAATGATGTTTTTGGGGCGTTTTTGCTTACATTTTCTGTTAAATCGGGGCTCTTTGCGGCCGCGTTTTTAACTACATTTTCCGCCGGAACAATTTTATTTAACAGAGGTTCAAAAAATGAATTATTTCAATTCTATCCCTATGCGTCGCCAACTCGAAGAAAT
>CADCGB010000002.1 GCA_902800815.1 Fibrobacter succinogenes | reverse complement strand
CGAGGCACTGATTAACGCCCTTTGCCATAGGGATTATGACATTTACCAGTGCTCTATCGGCATTGCCATATATGACGACCGTATAGAAATTGAAAGCCCGGGCTTGTTACCCCGCGAATTAACTCCCAAAACTATTAAGCGGTCGCATAAGTCGTATCCACGAAACGAGATTGTTGCGACGGTTCTCTATCAAATAACTTACTTAGAAAAATGGGGCTCGGGAATAAAGCGCATAATGGATGCTTGCAAAGCTGAAGGTTCTCCACAACCCTTTTGGAGTGAAGAGGGTGGTTATACCGTGGTGACGTTCCCGATGAACAAACTGAACGGTAGGATTGTCACCCCAAATGAACCTCAAAATGTCACTCAAAATGTCACTCAAAAAGATGATGATGTCCCTAGAAGGCAGAAGGTGGAACAGGTCGTTTCTGCAAACTCCATAATATCGACAGATGCTTTAGCAACAATGTTTGGGGTAACGAAAAGAACTATTTTGCGCGATTTAAAAGACCTTGGATATGTTTGGGAAGGAGCCGCTAAAAACGGACACTGGAAAACCCGAAATGTCACCCAAAATGTCACTCAAAATGTCGCCCAAAATGTCACTCAAGACATAGACGACTCCCCTAGAGTGCAGAAGGTTGAACAGATTATCTTAGTAGACTCAATGAAAACAAAAGAGTTTTTGGCGAAAATGTTTGGAGTAAGTACTAAGACAATTTTACGTGACCTCAAGAAGCTTGGCTATGCTTGGGAAGGTGCATCGAAAAATGGTCGCTGGGTGAAAAAAGATAGGGGGTAAGGAATGGGACATCTTGTTGGTGCGAACAAAACGCTGATTGACCATTTTGCCGGCATTGGCAATATGGTGGTCATGAAGTCACAATTTGTGACTTCACCAGATGTCATTCCCGTCTTGACCGGGAATCTCCTATTTCCATTTGACTGGAACTCTAAACGTAACGAATTCGATACCTTTAATCGAAAGTTGAAATTTTTGGCTGATTCTACGGATCATTTTGTTGGCATCAACAAAATGATAAGGAGGATATATGGTTAAAACAATAAATGAAGCTTTTTCTGAATTTATGCAAAATTCGGTAGATTTGGACCCCAAAGATGTTGTAACAGCGAGATATAGCAGGGATAATTTGCTGGAAAATATTGGCGAACTCGATTGTCGAGGTTTCTTTAGGTTGTATCCTGATGTAAATATTCAATTTGGGTCTTTTGCTCGAAAAACGAAGAAACGGCCTCTTGATCATGTGCCAGAAAAGAACAATGTTGGCGGATTAAATGGCGGATTAAGCGGCGGATTAAGTGGCGGATTAAATATCCCTGTAAATGGCACATTAAATGGCACATTAAATGGCACATTAAATGGCACATTAATCAAGAATATAAAAGAATCGCTTAACGCATCCCAATCAAAGGTCTTTGATTTTATTATGAGAAATCCTGGCTGTATGGGAAAGGAAATCACAGGAGCCCTTGACATGCCAAGAGATACCTTCAATAAAATCATTCGCTCTTTGTTTGAAAAGAAGATTATTGAACGTCGTGGTTCTAAAAAGACTGGCGGCTATTGGGTAAAAAAGGAACCTACGTCCACAAACTAGTAATAAACATCGGGCTTGCGTCGTCGGCTTTCTTGAAGCCGCAATGCTCGTAGAAGGCGAGTTCTTCGTTGTAGGCGACCACGACTACGCGCAGGTAATCCTTGTAGATTTCCTTGACGCGTTCCACGAGTTCCCTGCCAATGCTTTGGCCTTGATATTCGGGGCGCACGAGCAGGTAATGCACATAGGCGTTCATGATGCCGTCGTCCATTGTGCAAATCATGCCGATGAGTTTATCGCCGTCCCAGGCCGAGATGACGGTCTTGAAGTTCTTCATCGCGACAACGAGCTTGTCGGAGAAATGCCCCGAGGACCATTCGACAGAGAGAAATAAGTCCTTTAAATCCTGTTCAGAAAAATCGTGAGTGTCTTTGTATTCGATGCGCATTTGTAATTTCCGGTTCAATCGCAAAAGATAGCCTTTTTTTATTTTGCCGTTTAGAACTGCTCAACGCTATGTGAAAAAACTGCCTTTCATAGTATACCAATTCGCTGATACAATATATTTTAATAATAATCAAGATAGCATGGGGTGTGAATATGAAAAAGAAAATCCTTCTTGCGGCAACGCTTGTAACTGTTTCGTCCATGTTAATGTCCTGCGGTGACGATGATTCCGTCAGCAAGGATTTTGACGAAGACGATCCCATTCTGGATATCCCCGGAGATTCTCTCGGTCAGGAAACCCCCGAGGATTCCCTCGATCCAGTTCTGCCCAAGGACACGGTTGACCCGGTTCTGCCCAAGGATACCGTCAATCCCGTCCAGTCAAGGGATTCCCTTTCTCAGGAATTGCCTAAGGATTCTCTCGGCAATGACGAAATAAAGGATGAGGTTGCTGTCGCCAAATTCGATATTGCCCTGTCTATCGAGGATATCATTGTAGATTGGTACGGTGGCGGTGGCGAAAAGGACCCCGACAACAATAGTTTTACCTATAAGCAGTATGCCAACAACTACTGGGACATACACGACCTGAATACGGATGTCTATACTAAGGTGGAGATAAACTTTGCCAAGGCAGTCGCATACGATAACATTGATGTGATTGCGACTTATAGCGACGAGGCCAAGACTACGGAAAGAATTCCCAGTGGCGCAACAAGCCTTGTTCTGTCCTTTGAACCGGGCAAGACGCTTGTCAGTTTGGCTCTTGTCGTAAGCCCGGACACTCCAAGTGATGCCGCAACGATCAGTTTCGGTAAAATCATTATCCGGGCAAAGGATTCCGATGGCACGGTAGGCAAGATGCCTGTAAAGTCCCCCAAATTAGGCTTGGACAATGCCAATCCTATATTGGATTTCCAGTATTGTGCGGACCCGACGGCCATTGAGTACAAGGGTCGTCTCTATGTTTATGGCACCAACGACCATCAGCAGTACGAAGAAGGTGTCAGCAATACTTACGAGAAAATCAAGACGCTGGTAATGATGTCCACTGACGATATGGTCAACTGGACTTATCACGGACTGATTCCTGTCGGTGAAGTGGCTCCATGGATTATGGCTTCGTGGGCACCCAGCATCATTAGCAAGGAACAGGGCGATGGCAGCACGCTTTTCTCCCTCTATTTCTCCAATAGCGGCTTTGGCACCGGCGTTATCCAGGCGAAGTCTCCGGTGGGTCCGTGGACATCTCCTTTGAGCAAGAGCCTTATCGATGGCGACAATCCTGTTGTAAAAGGTAGCGGATCCATATTTGATCCGGGTGCCGTAATTGACGACAACGGCGATGGCTGGATTTCGTTCGGTAATGGGCAGGGCTGGATTGCCAAGCTCAATCCGGACTTGCATTCCCTTGACGGGGATCCGGTGAAACTTCCGTCCCCGTTCCACTTTGAGGCAAATGAACTCAATTATATCAACGGCAAGTACGTATATACTTTCAACAACGACTGGAACGACCATACTCCTTGGGAATGGGGTGGCGAGGCTCCGACGGCCTGCAGCATGAACTACTTCACCAGCACCGAGCCCCTGAATCCTGATTCCTGGACCTACGGCGGGAACTACTTCAAGAACATGGGTGAGAATGGCATGACCTACGGTAACAATCACACTCATCTCCATAAGTATCAGGACAAGTGGTACATATTCTACCAGGCGGCTATTCTAGAGGCTTCCATAGGTACCCACGGCGGTTTCCGCAGCATTCTGGTTGACGAAATTGAAGTGGACGAAGCAAATGTCGTTATCAAGGAAGCGAAACCGACCTACAAGGGTGTAAAGGCCATCAAGAATCTTGACCCCTATTCCGTGCAGCAGGCTTCTACGGCTGCCGCAACCCTGGGCATTCGCTACGTGCCAACGGAGGAACCCGGCCACATGGTGGCTTCCGTCGGTACTCCCAGCAAGGATGGCCCGGCACCTACAGAAGGCGTCATCGAAGTTCGCAATGTGAATTTCAGCAGCGCAAAAACGCTGAAGGCCCTGGTGAAAGGCAAGGGCTCGGTAACGCTCCGTCTTGACAAGCGAGATGGCGCGAACGTAGCCTCAATCAACAGCGCTGGCAGTGACTGGCAGGAACAGGAGGCGAAGTGCGGCAACATCTCAAGCGGCGTCCACACGGTCTATCTGATTATAAAGGGTGATGTGCTGTTCGATACCTGGCAGTTTGCGAATTAGTCTACTGATAGCCCTGGGCTAATTTATTTGCCGTCAAGTTTCCTGTAAATATTCGCGAGTATCGCGCCGGAGATGTTATGCCATACGGAGAAGATGGCGCCGGGTACGGTCGCCATGGCAAGCGACGAGAATGCAGTGCTTGCAAGGCTCGTGGCAAGGCCTGAATTCTGCATGCCGATTTCGATGGAGAGTGCCTTCGTCTTGGGCGTCGAAAATTTCAGCAGTTTTCCGAGGCCAAAACCGCAGCCGTAGCCAAGCAGGTTATGGAGAATCACGACGGCGAATACGATTGCACCTGTCGAAAGAATCTTGGCCGCATTGTGCGAGACTACTGCAGCCACAATCATTGCGATGGCAATCACGGAAACGAGCGGCAGAACCTTCACAGCGCGGGCAGTCCATTTGCCGAAAAACTTGTTGATGATAAACCCGAGTGCAATCGGCACGATGACGACTTTCACGATGGAAAGGAACATCGCTATCACGTCCACGTTCACGGTTGTGCGGAGCAGTAAGTATGTAATTGCCGGCGTCAGCACAGGCGCAAGGAGAGTATTCACGCTCGTCATGCCCACAGAGAGCGCCACATCGCCTTTCGAAAGGTATGTAATGACGTTGCTGGAAGTTCCGCCCGGGCAAGTGCCTACGAGAACTACACCTGCCATCAGCGCGGCGTCAAGCCCAAAAATCTTGGAGAGCAAAAACGCGAGCGCCGGCATCACGATGAACTGCGCCGCACACCCGATTGTAATTTCCTTCGGCCGAGCAAATACAAGCGCAAAGTCGCTGAGCTTAAGCGTAAGCCCCATGCCGAACATCACGACCATTAGGAGGTAATTCACCCACGAGAGTTCAATCCAGAGCGTCGATTTCGGGACAAACAGCGAAAGTGCTGCGATGGCCAAAACGACAACCGCCATCCACTTGCCCACAAATTCACTGATTTTTTCAAGAATGTGCATTAAGCATCTCCTAATGATAATTCCATGTGCTTATAGCCTTTACTTTTAGATTTGAATCTAGCAGTACGTATCCGTCAAGATTATAGCCGCCAGCAAAGAACACATATACGGTATCTTGCAAATCTTTCGTCGAAATGACATATCTATTGAAAAGGGTTATTGCAGTTGTAGTCGGGCGGTCATCTGCCATTCCAGATGATTCCGTAAGATTTACAAATTTGCCATTCTTTACGGCCATCAATTCCATTTCGTCATCTATAATGCCGCAGTCAGAAGTGTCCGGGATAAGCACTTCGTAAAAGGATATGTTGTCTTTATACCCTACTAACGGTTTGATAACGACATCGCTTGCCTTAGCTTTTCTTTTAGAAATAAGAGTTTCGTTAGAATCACATTTGCAAACGGTTCTTTTCTTTCTAAAGTACTGCTTTACAAGTTTATCCTTTATTTTTTGTTCAACAGAACCGTTCATCGCAACTGGTTCTATTTTTTCAACATTCGTTCCGAGTGGAACTGCTAGTAACGGCGGCATCCCTTTTCCATTTTCTTTCCAAGTTTCTAGGGTGCGATTTAAAGAATCGAATTGAATTTTATTTTCTAACGAAAAGGAACTCTTCGTTAGCCCGATTTCACTCCATTTGCGACGCATAAACTCCAATGTTCCCGCATCGACGGACTTGCCATCGGCATTAATCACTTGCCATGATTGTTTCATGATTTTATGCGAACAGGACTTTATATTTTTAAAAATTCCACCGGCATCTTCGCCTTCGGTGAAATCACACGACGGGGACCACCCTTTATCTGTCCTTACGAATGCTAAGCGGATATAATCTCCATCATGTTCGTAAGCCTTTTTATCTTCAACAAAGCCTAGTGCCGTAATCTCTTGGGCGACTGCACAAAGAGAAAACAGCAAAATGCCCAGTATCACCCGCATAAAAAACTCCTATAGTCACCTGAAAAATAGTCTTTTTGCGGGTCCGGGACTTCAAAGTTTTTATAAATTAAAGACATGCGGATTCTGTTTTGGGCACTGTTGCTGGCTATAGGGGTCTTCGCTGCCGATGTAGCGAATGCCGATTCTACCGCCGTGCCTGCGGATTCCGCGGCCATTCAACCTGCAACGGATACCACGACAACTGCCGAGCCCGATACGACCGTTCCAGACCGGCATAGCGTGCCGCTCCCGCGACTTTCTGCCTACACAGGTTATGGCCTGCTGGTTGGCCTCGCGTTTGGCCTCTACAACCCGACAGAAGACTGCGACTGCTTGGGCGTGTGGCAGGGGCAGTTCGAGTTTTTCTACAGCGACTGGATAAGCGCTGGCGGTGACGTGCGGTTCTTTGGTGGCGACTTGGACGACGACAAGGCTGTGCTTTACCAGCGCTACCGCGTCAACACGCGTTTCCATTTTCCGCAGGGGCAGTGGAGCTGGTATGTTGGCCCGGTTATCGGTTTTGAATCCACAAACCTCGAGGAAATCCGCGACGAATGGCACCAGCGCGATATGGAAGGCTGGATCCCGGGGGCATCCACGAAGACCGAACAGGAAGTGGAAGATTGCGAGAAGATGTTCTCGTTGGATGGCTTTTCCATCGGTGTGGACTTAGGCGGTGGCATAGAGTTCTGGAACATAATCGGCGCAACGGCGAGCGTTCTGTACGAATACAACTTTGGCGGTGCGCAGCTGGTCACGATTTCGCCGGGTATAGCCTACAATTTGCAGGCAATCTGGCCCTGGGCCAAGAAGAGCCTCTCTGCGGCATGGGTTTCCATCGAGACGGGCTTCCAGCGCTTTTTCAACAGGTCCGTTGATTCCTGGGCGATGTCCGGTTACCTAGGGGTCGTGGTCGGTTTTTAATTCTATATTTGGTTCGTCTAAAATTTTCTCAAAGGAAATACAATGGCTAAGAAAGAATCCAAGAAAAAGGTTGTCCTCGCCTATAGCGGTGGACTCGATACTTCCATTATCATCCCCTGGCTCAAGGAAAACTACGATTGCGAAGTGATCGCTTTCGCCGCCGACCTCGGTCAGAACGACTTCCCGGACGCCAAGGCCCTCGAAGACAAGGCCCTCAAGACTGGCGCCAGCAAGTGCTACGTTCTCGACCTCAAGAAGGAATTCCTCGAAGACTACGTCTGGCCGACCGTCCGTGCCGGTGCCAAGTACGAAAACACTTACCTCCTGGGTACGTCTTTCGCCCGTCCGCTCATCGCGAAGTACCAGGTGAAGATTGCCGAGAAGGAAGGCGCCTACGCTGTTGCCCACGGTGCTACCGGTAAGGGTAACGACCAGGTCCGTTTCGAACTGACCTACGCCGCCCTGAACCCGAAGCTCCAGATCATCGCTCCGTGGAAGGACCCGAAGTGGCACTTCCACAGCCGCGAAGACGCTATCGACTACGCTGCCGCCCACAAGATTCCGCTCAACGGCATCAGCAAGAAGAAGATTTACTCCGAAGACGGTAACCTGTGGCACCTCTCCCACGAAGGTGGCGTCCTGGAATTCCCGGAACAGGAACACAAGTACGAATTCCTCAAGCATACCGCCACGTACGAGAAGGCCCCGAACAAGGCCGACCACGTGACCATCGGCTTCGAGAAGGGCAACCCGGTTTCCATCAACGGCAAGAAGATGGGCGCCGTGGAACTCCTCGAATTCCTGAACAAGATCGGCGGCAAGAACGCTTGCGCGTCGGCCTCAAGAGCCGCGGCGTGTACGAAACTCCGGGTGGCACGCTCCTGTACAAGGCTCACGAATGCCTGCAGCAGCTCGTGCTCGACAAGGAAACCTTGTTCGAAGCCCAGAAGATGTCCATGACTTACGCGAACCTCGTGTACAATGGCCAGTGGTTCACTCCGCTCCGCCAGGCCATGGACGCCTTCTTCGCCGAAGTCAACAAGGTTGTTACCGGTGAAGTTACGCTCAAGCTCTACAAGGGCAACATCATTCCGGCCGGCATCAAGAGCCCGTACAGCCTCTACGACATGGGCCTCGGTGGATTCACCGACGTCGACATGTACGACCAGAAGGATGCCACTGGCTTCATCCGCTGCTTCGGCCTGCCGCTCAAGACGCGCGCCCTGTTGCTCGGCAACAAGACCAACGTCGACTTCGGCAAGCCGGTTGTGCTCCCCAAGAAGTAGTCGCTAAAGACATTCGTCAAAAAATCCCTCGGTTCAAAACCGGGGGATTTTTTCATACATGCGGGAATCTTTAGAATTCCATCAGGTAGCCTACTCGCCAACTGAAGTCGGGCGCATCGTGGTTCTTGAACCGGTAGGCGGGGAAGGATATCTGCGAGAACACTCCGAACAAGTTAATGCGCAGGTCTGCGGTGATGTCTAGCAGTTCCTTGTAGTTGTAGGGGTACAGGTACATCGCGTTGTTTGCGTGGTTCACTGCGCGGTGCATTTCGTTGGGGGCTTCCGCAAATTCGTACCCGCCGCCGACACCCATGAACACGTGAAACGGGAAGCCGCGCAGGAACGTCCACCCGATGCTTCCGCGCATGCCGCACCAGAAGTCGTTGGGCCCGTTGTGGACCCCGAACCCGGCGATGTGCAGGGTGGCCGCCTTGTAGCCGAGTTCGCCTTCGAACATTACCGGGGTAAGCCTGCCTGCCGAAACGCCTGCGCCAAAGTGCCAGGGGGAGGTGTCGCCGGGTCCCGCAAAAGCGGTGGCGCAAAGCAGTAGCCCTGCGGTGGCGATAATCTTGAAAAAAGCCCTTAGCATGCCCTAAATTATAGAAAGTACCTTCCCAAAAAAATACAAATGTGCTATTTTTAAGGTCAGAAACCGGCCCTGCGGTAATTCCACGGGCCATAACAAGGATAACATTATGAAAATGAAATCGCTTCTTTTGGCCTGTGCCACTGCTTGCACGCTTGCCGCTCCTGCTATGGCGGAAGGCGGCATGTTCTCAAGTGTTCTTGACTCGAACTGGACTGCCGACGTGGTCGCTTCGGTCAAGTACAATTACTACAACTTCGCCAACTGGCAGCAGGATGGTACTTCCAACTACACCTGGATCATCTCTTATGATGCCGATGTGCAGGGCAAGTGGAAGGTCGCCAACTGGCGTAACCTGGTGAACCTCGCCTTGGGCAAGACATGGACCGATGGTCTTGGCCAGCGCAAGAGCACCGACAAGATCTTCTGGGAATCCATGGTCGACTTCAACATGACCGAAGTCCTGAAGCCCTACGTTGGCAACCGTTTTGAATCCCAGTTCCTCTCCGGCTATTCCTATAGCGAAGACGAAGAAGGCAACGAAGTGAAGACGGCTATCTCTTGCTTCATGGACCCGGCCTACGAAACGCAGGTTGCCGGTCTTGCCTACATCCCGAATGAAATGTTCAGCCAGCGTATCGGCTTTGCTAACCGTATGACGATTTCTAACGGCTACGGCTTCGCTGACGACAAGGATACCGAAGACAAGATTGAAAAGTTCAAGGACGAACCGGGTCTTGAATCCATCACGGAATTCAAGTACTCCTACCTGGACATTGCGACATTCAAGAGCCGCTTGTGGGCATTCGTGAACTTCAAGGGTGTTGACGAGATCGACGGCAAGTGGGAAAACCTCCTCGCTGTGACTCTCGTGCCCTACATCGAACTGCAAGTCGGCTACGAGATGGCCTATGACAAGGACCTCGACAAGGACGCACAGTACAAGACGATGGTGCTCTTCGGCCTGACCTGGCGCTGGTTTTAAGTAAAGTATAAAACCGAAAAGTTTTGCCCTCGGCTCTGCCGGGGGCTTTTTGTCGCTATTACTTTGTAAGCAACGAGCTCATCCAGGCATCGCGTTTTTTGCGCAGGGCTTCGAGCGACTTGTCGTCGGCCTCGCTGGCATCGCGGGCGGCGATCAGGTCGCGGTAACCTGCAATGAGCGATTTCGCCTTGGGGTGGTGCGGAACCAGATTTTCTAGTTCGGCCATAATCGCCTCGTCGGAATACAGCCGCGACACCCCTTCGAGGCTCCGTTCCACGAAGGCGTCCATGTCGCCCTCGGTACGGGCCTTTTCCGCCTCGGCAAACTCGAGCGGGCGGATTGCGTCTATCCATGCGGATTCCGCGGCATAGATTTCGTTGTCCTCGGCGATGGCGTTCTTGCCCCAGGCGTTACGCATGTGCCTCTCGATAAACTTGAGGTAGGGTGCCGTATCAACATCGAAACCGTGCACCTTTGCAAATTCGGCGAGGTTCTCGAGGTTGGTTCGGGTGGGGGTGTTGAGCAGGCATTCCTTGAGGACGGCCATCTTGTCCCGGTCGCTTAGGTTCCGGAAGGATTCCGCCTTGACGGAGTTTGCCTTGAGCCGCAGGTACACGACCCGGAGCAGGAGAATCATGATGAAAATGACAAAGAGTAGCGACCAGTTCATGCCCGCAAATATAGAACAGTACCCCGTAGATTTGGAAAAACGGGGCGTTTGGACCTAGGGAGGTGGTCTAAAGGTGATGTTTTTGGTCACAAAAAGGCGAAAAATGCCCATATTTATGATATTTTTCAATTCCAAGGGGGAATAAACGGACGATTTTGGTTTATATTTAGTATGTATTGTTTACCTATTGCACAAGTAGGTGGAGATTGGATATTATGAAAAGAAAATTGGTAGCAGGATTGGCACTTTCAGCGGTGTCATTTGGTTTGGTTTCCTTCACGCCGGTACATGCCGACGTGGCGGGTGCAGCGAACCTTGACATTGTGGTGCGCGACTTCCCGGTGAACCATCCGGACTTCGAGAACTTTTCCGAAGAATACGTGAGCCCGGGTGACCAGGAAGGTGGTAAGTATTGTTTTAACCATGGCGCCATTACGACGGGTAACTGTGGTGACTTGATGCTCGCTATGGGCCTTGCCGGGTATGATACGGACTGGTACTCCAAGATTGCCTTGCACAACACCTGCGGCAACAAGCGCTCCAAGATGGGTGCCTGGATTGGCCAGGATGGCAAGCCTAACGTGATAAATGCCTTCTTGCCCTCTTACCTGCAGTCGATTACTACGGCCGATACGCTCATGTACGGCGAATGCAAGGACAAGGTTAACAACCGTATCCAGCGTGGTTATAAGAGCTATATCACCGGCATGGTGAGTGGCGTGAAGTGTGGCTCGAGCGGCGTCAACTGGGCGAACCCCGTGTACTACACGCCCGGCATGGTGCATTCCTACCTTGATTTTGACGCGGCCCCATTGGGAGGCGAAATCGACATGCTCGATGGCGTGCACATCAGGAAGACTCTGGACTTGTGCGATAACGGCTTCTTTGATCAGTGGTACGCCGATGACAATGCCTTTGCCAAGCGCAGCAACACGGTTCTTGTGCTTCCGCCTGTCAATATGGCCGGTTCTTCGAAGAACATCTATTCTATCGACTACAACTACAGTAACGGTGGTTACTTCCCGCTCGATATCGTGGATACCAATACGCAGATCCGTTCGGACATGGCTACCAAGGCAAACGGCGGCTGCTCGACGGACCAGTGTGACCAGTACGGTCCGCAGTCGCTCTCCATTTTCTGCCCTCCGTATAGCTACGAATATGCGTCAACTCAGACCGACATGATGGGCTCGGAAACGTATGCCCTGTGCACCCAGTGGCTCTTCAATGGTGGCCCGAGAAGCCCGGCTGCTGCCCAGGCCGCTGCCGCGACGGATGCTGTCCTTGGTCCCCGTCACCTGCGTAACTACGGCTTTACCATGATGGGCTATGCCAAGTTCAAGTACAACTCCAGGAACCAGGTGAATTCCGCCGGTCAGCCCGATCCCGAAATTTTCGAATTCGCGGGTGACGACGACATGTGGATCTTCGTGGACGGCGTGCTTGTCGTGGACCTCGGTGGTACGCACCTTGCCGCTCCGGGCCGCGTGGATATTTCCGTGCTTGCCGCAAACGGTCACGGTTGTAAGATTGACCCGTCGCTCGCCGCTGCGGGCTATGGCGAACCTCCGCTTGCCGGTCAGAACGCTGCAGGCCAGAACTGCTACCTGAACCCCGATGGAACCTGGGCCGACAACACCTGGCACCACCTGCACTTCTTCTATGCTGACCGCCAGTCTGACGGTTCCAACATGTACATGCGTACGTCCCTGGCCGAAATCGCTCCGACCAAGTACGGCCAGCCGACCGTTACCGGTGCCGAAGTTACGGTTACCGATGGTATCGCGACGACCAGCCTTATCTTAAACACGGAACTTTCTGACGAGACGATTGCCATGATGGTTGCCGGTGGTACTTCTGGACTGATTCCGTCGGTCGTGGTGGTGCGCTGCACGAACTACGATATTAACGCTGGCGTCTGTGTTGCTCATGACACACTTGGTATGTATGTGGAAAGCGTTAACTTTACGATGGATAAGGGCGCTGATGGCGTTATCTATGACATCCAGGGCAAGCTCAAGGACAAGGCCGGTAACGAGACCAGCCTTCAGGCGGGTGACCAGATTGCGTTCAACTACCCGAATAACGACCAGCTCAGCGAGGCCCACAACTACTGGACCGAACAGATGTTTAATGGTGCAGTTGCCTTGTATGGCGTGCCTCTCTTTGTGTCCTCGAAGGCGGGCAAGACGGTTGAAACGTATCCGCCGGAGTGGGCTTCTGCAAAGTTGCTCGTGAACCCGACGACGGTTATCGAGATGAAGGATACTACGCTCGTGCGTCCGGAATTCGATAACAAGGAACTTACCGACAAGGCGAATGGCGGAGAATTGCCGAAGAACTCTACGGCTGAACTCCTGATTACGCCGTTCCCGGCGGGCTTTATTGATGGTGGCGACCAGAATGGCTGGCTCGAGGAACACTGGGATGATATTACTGCTGCTGCACCGGGCGCTGGTGGACATGCCAGTTCTGGTGTGGATGGCCGCTTGATTCCGGGTGTTATGGTGAGCGATGCAGGTACCGGCGCTTCGGCCCGTTGCTACGCCGATGCAAACGGCACCGAAAGCTGCTCCAGCATCTCGTTCCGTACGTCTCAGCCGTTCCAGGTGAACGTGCGCGTGTTTGACCACCTAGGTCACTTCATTAGCCAGTACACCGAAGGTATTACCGATCCTGCCGTGTTCAAGCAGATGGTGAGCGCCCAGCCTGTGAACCTGACCTCGAATACTTGTACCGACGGTACGAACTTCAGCGAGACAAGTGGTGTTGCTGAAATGATGGTGACCATCAAGATGTATCCGGTTTCCCAGCAGGGCCGCAAGCTTGGCACGGGTCCGTACATCTACCAGGTGTCCATTATTAAGGAACACTACGTGTACTGCGCCTACATGGGTGGCGGTGCAACGCAGTACGTGGATGCCCCGTACCAGCGTGCCTCGTTCACGACTACGCGTGGCTACCGCCGTACGGACAAGTAAGGCGTAAGCGACAAGCTTAAATAAGGAACCCGGCGAAAAGCCGGGTTCTTTTATATTATGTTGGCTTCGAACATGCCTAGCACGCTCACACGATAACTTCGTTCCGGTGTTCTGTGGCGATCCGTTCGCGCTATATGTTGAATAAATACTATGGTTTGCGCTCACTCTCGCAACCACGCCCAGTTAATACTGGGCGCTTGTTGCTCACAAGCTAGGTACGATTCTCCGCCAAGAAACATGAGAAGGCTCCGGTAGGAAAGGGTTTATTGCTTTTTACGCTTGTATGGGATGAGCTGCGGGAGAAAGTCCTTGTGACTGTTAGTCCCTACGGACATCCTTTAAACTGCGGGGTGAAGGATAAACTGCTTTTATATTATGTTGGTTCTGCGCGTGCTTTGGCGGAGAATTGTTTATTGCGGGTTATAGGACTTCGCCGAGGAGCGCGAAGGGTTCTGCGCTGGTGATGCGTACGGAGAGTCTTGTGCCGGCGGGGATGTCGCCGACGAGGGCTACCGGGCGGTAGGCCTCGTTCCGCGCGATGGAGGTGCCTGTGCGGTGTCCTGGTTTCTCGACCACAACATCGCAGGTCTTACCGACCCACAGGGAGTTGTTCTCGCGGGCAATCTTCTGGAAGGCTTCTGCCAGGATGGCCGAACGTTCGTGCTTGACGCTATCCGGAATGCGGAGGCCTGCGTCGGCCTCCATTCGCGCGGCGGCCGTACCCGGCCGGGCGACAAAGCGGGTGATGTTGCAGACTGTCGGGCGTGTTTCTTCGAGCAGTCGCAACGTTTCGCGGAAATCGCTTTCCGTTTCGCCGGGGTAGCCTACAATCAGGTCGGTACTGAGGGTCGCCAGCGGGAACCGCTTGTTAAATTCTTCTGCGAGTCGACGGAAATCTTCGGCGGTATGCCTCCGGTTCATCGCCTTCAGGATATTGTCACTCCCGCTCTGCACGGGAATGTGGATGAACTTGTATATGCGTTCATCTTGAAAGCATT
This sequence comes from Fibrobacter succinogenes, assembly GCA_902800815.1. Taxonomy (GTDB): domain Bacteria; phylum Fibrobacterota; class Fibrobacteria; order Fibrobacterales; family Fibrobacteraceae; genus Fibrobacter; species Fibrobacter succinogenes_B. The sequence continues at coordinate 193,341 of CADCGB010000002.1, read as the reverse complement.
CAAGCAAGGCATCCGCGTAACCGCACACGTGTCGCGGGTTACCCATGCCGATGCGCATCTTGTAATTGCCAGGGACGTGCTCGAGAATGTTCTGTGTGAGGGCCGCGAGATTCGTGCCGATATCGAACCCGTAGCAGGCGCAGTCCTGACCGGTCAGCTGGATTTCGGTGCATCCGTCGGCCACAAGGCGCTGGACCTGTTCGATGATACCTTCGGGGGCATAGCTCTTGAGTCGCCCCTTCACGAGGTGCGTGCTGCAGAACGCGCAGGCGTCAAGGCAGCCTTCCTCGATGTTCACGATACCCACGAACGGGGATTCGCGGAGAACGTTGTGCGTGGACTCTATCGCTGCGGCTTTGCCTTGCTCCAGAGTGACAATTTCCTCTAAACTTGTGAATGCTACTTTATCTGTAACCTTTGCCGCTTCTTCGCGGAAGTCCTTCGGGGCGCAGCCCGTAATGAATAGCGGTACGTCCGGATACATCTCGAATGCGGTGCGCAACAGTTTCAGTGCGCCCGCGTTCCCCTTCACCGTACAGACATTCAGGTATATGGCGTCCGGCGCATCTTGTTCCTTAGGTGCATCTTGTGTGGCCGGCGCGCATCCTGCGGCATCTTGAACATCCGGCAGGCGAAAAATTACATTGCAATTCGGGTGCATTGCGGTCAGCGCACGTGCGATGCGTTCCCCGTCCCCGAAGTTTGCGGCACACCCCTGGCTGATTACGGCAAATACCGGACTTTCGGCACTCATTTCTCGAACCGCTCCAGCGTGATTCCCGGGTAGTAGTGCGTGAGGATAGTCGCGAAGTCCTGGCCTGCGGCGCTACGGCCCCGCACGCCCATCTGGCACATGCCGACTCCGTGCCCGAATCCCTTGCCCTCGATTTTCCATTCCTGCTTGTTGTGCTTAACCCTGAAGAATGAGGAGGGGAGGATGGTTCCGTTCTTCTTGAAAAGCCAGCGCACCTTGTCGCCTGCGACAGTGAACTTGCCCTTGTCCGTAGTGACCTCGAGCGTGAGGATCCTCCCGCTTGCAAGCGTGTCCTTCACGCTGATTGATTTCACGTTCTTGAACTCGGGCGCCTTCGCGTTCGCTTCCTTGCCGTTCTTCTTGAAGAGCGCGGGGAGTTCCTTTTCGGTAAACACGCGTTCCCACTTGCTGTAACTCGATTCGTTGCACCAGGGCGTTCCATCGGGCCGCAGGTCCGGTTTGCTCTTGAGGTAGGGGAGGTCGGGCTTGCCCCAGGTGGCGAGCGTTTCGGTTTCGCCCCCGCAGGTGGAGTGGTAGTAGGCAATGATGAACTGCCCGTCGTAGGTCATGACGATTCCGGCGGTCGCCTTCACGGCGCTGTCGGTGAGCGGGGTTGCACTTGCGAGCCCCTTGTAGACCTGGTCCTTGGTATCGGCGTACACGTCGAACCCGAGCGATTCGCGGCTGCCGAAGTGCTTGTAGGCATACGTGCGTGCGGCAATGGCCTGCGATTCGAGGGCGCTGAACCTGCTGCTGTCGAGCTTGCCGATTTCGTAGGGCACGACCCCGCGCAGGTATTCTTCTACGTCGACGGTGTTGATGGCGGTGAGCAAACCGCCCTTTGCCGTGATGCGGAAGGAGCCCGGATAGCACGATGTGGCTAGGCCCTTCGCTGTGGTGGCGAGCGCGATACAGGCGTCGCCGGCCTTGATTACGAAATCGCTTTCGGAAAACGTTTTGTCTGACCAGGAAACGTTGACCTTGTTGCCTGTTGCGGTAATATGGGCGTCTTTCCAGAAGAGTTCCTTGACACCGGTGTAGACGCCCACTTGCAGAGGGCGGTTCAGGTTCTCGGGAATCTTCTTCGCGACGATGCCTGCGGGCAAAGCCGTGCTTGCCTTGCGCGAGTCGTCAACGTTTGTCGCTTCTATCGGGGCGAAGTTTACGGGACCGTCATAGTCGCTATCTTCAGGTGCGGCTTGCGGGGTCGGCGCATCATTAACCTGCGCATTTTTTTTCTGCGCCTCTTTGACTGGTGCGACTTTTTCTGGTGTTTCTTTAACCGGTGCGGTCTTTGCTTCGGGCAGTTCCGGCAAGTCGAAATCGCCGGCGAGAACTATCGCCGGGAATGCGAGCAGGCAAAGCCAGAATTTAGAACGACCGGAGAGCACACACTCACTTCTTCTTCAGCTTCGCCTGGGTTTCTTTTGCCATCTTGCGGAGCTTGGACTGGTTCATCGTGCGGTCGGCGGTAGAAATCTTGTCGACGAACAGGTCGCCGTTCAGGTGGTCTGTTTCGTGCTGGATGCAGCGGGCAAAGAGCCCTTCGCAGTCATGGATTTCCTGCGGCTCGCCGTTGATGTCGAAGAACCGCACGCACACCTTGTCGGGGCGCGTCACGTTGCAGAAGATATCCGGCAGCGAGAGGCAGCCTTCCTCGTGGCAGGCGGGCTTTGCGTCTTCTTCAGGTTCCCACTCGGGGTTGAACATGATGTACGGGCGCGGTTCCTCTTCGTCGGGGATAGCCGTGTCGATGACGACCAGGCGGATGTTCCGGCCGATCTGCGGAGCGGCGAGCCCGCAACCCGGGGCATCGTACATGGTCTCGAGCATGTCCTGCGCGAGCTGACGGAGTTCCGGCGTAATCTCGGTAATCGGTTCGCTCTTCTTGCGGAGCACCGGGTCGCCGTAAGTCTTGATAGGGAGAAGAGCCATTACTTCTTTTCGTCCTTCTTTTCTTCGGCCTTCACTTCGGCGTTAATCACGCGGAGGATAGCCTGCTTGTCGAAATCGATGAACGTGGTGGAGCCCGTGCGGACGGTGACGGTCGTGCCGGTCTCGTCGATGTTGGTGACGGTGCCGAGGATGCCGGCGCTGGTCATGACCCTGTCGCCCTTCTTGAGGGTCTTGCGCATTTCTTCCATCTTCTTCCTTTCCTTGCTCTGCGGGCGGATGAAGAACAGCCACATCACGCCGAAGATGAGCACCATCATCAGGATGGGGCTGCCAAGGAGACCGGGCTGCTGTTCAGCCTGTTCTGCGGCTTCCTGGGCGAATGCGGCGATGGAGGAAAGGGTCACGATGAGTGCGGAAAGTTTCATGATATGCCTTGTTTTAAGGTGATGGTTTATTTCGTGAAATAATATAGAAAAAAACGGGTGGCGCCGACGCCCTGTGCGGGATAAGACTAAATTTGAAACAGGGATGTTGTCCAAGGAGTTTCCCTATGAGAAAAGAATTTGCCGTTTTGTCCGTTTCCTTTGCCCTCCTTGTGGCATGCGGGGACGAAACCACCATAGAGACTGTCACCCGCGCCGGCATGGATGTGGTCGCCTCGGCTGACGACCTTCCGGAGTGTACGGAGGAAAACGAGGGCGAATATGCCTTCGTGAAGGATGACGAAGAAACGCGCATCTGCGTAGACGGGAAATGGAAGCCTGCTGCTGTATCGGATGCAGGAAACGGCGCATTTTCTTGCAAGACGGAAGAACTCGAGGACAAGAGCGGTCTCAAGGTAGTCTGTAACGGAGATAGCATCGGCGTGGTGCTGAACGGTGAAGACGGCAAGCCAGGTGAAAATGGTAAACCGGGCGAGAGTGGCAATGATGGCGCTCCCGGTACTGGTTGCTCTATTAAGGACCGTAGTGATACGGCTGTTGTGATAGCCTGTGGCGACTCCACGATAACAATTGATTTGAAAGTAAACCACCCGCAGGACACTGCGAAGGTGGATTCCGAACAGGTGTCGATTTTCCGTGATTCCCTCGTTGGCTATGCCCAGAAGGGCCCCTTCCTCAAGGGCACGACGGTCTACCTCTATGAACTTTCGGATGGGCAGTCGCTTAAACCGGTTAGTGGCCCCTTAACAGGTACGGTCATGCGTGATGACGGCTATTTTAAGTTCCCGGCACGTAATTTTGCAAGTCGATACGCTCTAGTCGTTGTCGATGGCTATTATCGTAATGAAGTATCGGGAAAGAATTCTGATAGTCCGATTCGGTTGAATGCATTGGTTGATTTAAGTAATCGCGATTCCGTGAATGTGAATGTCTTGACCCATTTGGAGTACGAACGGGTGCACCACCTGGTGACCCGCGAAAAATATACGGTGGAAAAGGCAAAGCAAAAGGCTCAGCAAGAAATCTTGAAACGTTTCCATATTGAACTGGATAGTGTGCCGAGTGCGGAGGATATGGACATATTTGGTTCGACAGATGCCGATGCCGCGCTATTTGCCGTGTCCATACTTTTGCAGGGGAATTCGAGTTCCTTGGCGCTTGCTGCTTTTTTGAACGAGGTATCGAACAGCTTTTCAAAAACGGGTGAATGGACTGGATCCCGCTCTGATTCTGTTTTCGCGGGCTTTGCGAATTGGGCAATGGTTATGAACTATGACTACCCGACTAGCAAATTTGGGGAATTCCGTTCTTCAGTTTCAAAATAGAGACTGAATAAAACTGTGCCAGATTTTGAAAAGCATATTCGCAAATTTTTTAGTATTGAAAGCGGACTCGGCGTTTGCGGTAGTGATAGTGTTTCTGTAGGTGTGGTGAAGCATGTGCCGAACCGTTTTGTCAAGACATATTATGCTTCGGATTACTCTAATGTAAGAAACACAAGTGAACGCTTTATTTGTAAGGAGAAGGATGGCGATAAGAATTGGCAGGTGGCGAACGACTTAGAAAAGGATACGATGTCACTAGGGCATGAGTATGCAGAAGGCGTGGTAAAAAATGGCTTAATCAATACAGACTTGTTTTATGTTTTTGAAAATGGTAACTGGCGCCATGGAACATCTTTGGATGGTGTTGTGGGTATTGGCTGTATTCAAGCCCGCAAGGATACTGTGGCGCAGGGCTCGGATGGAACTTGGTACAAGTGTAAAGCTGATACTGCTATGAGTTATAGACGGATAATAGGTGAGACAATGACTGGATGTGCAGGTTTTCCAAATTGGGAGGATTGTTATTATGGAATAAAAGAGTCCGAATGGACGAGCGCTTGGCGCATTGCGGAAAATATCGAGAAGGACACAGCGACTTGGGGTCATGATTACAATGAAGGCGATGTTCGCAACGGCAAAGTGAACACGACCTTGACCTACGTTTACCAGAACGACAACTGGCGTTTGGGAACGGAATTAGATAGCTTACTTGTAAAGGCTGGTGGTACCGCTTGTATTACGAATGGGGATACCTCGACTGTAAAATACAACGATGTGTATTATGTGTGTACTCCGCAAGCGAGTGGCGATGTTATTCGCAAGTGGATTGTTGCTCCCGATATCTACAACGATACCTACGAAGCACGTGACGAATGTAAAAAAGGTAAGGATGGAGTATATGGTGACGGAACCATGTTGAATGGTCGTGTGAATACGGGCAAGGTGTATGTATGTGATAATAGAGAGTTCCGGCAGGCAGAACCCATTGAAATCAATGGTGGCAAGGGCTGTACGACCTACAATCGCGATGGGTATTATGTATTGGACAGGGATGTAAATGGAAATAAGCAGTATTCTTTCTATAAATGTACAGTCGATGGCTGGAAATTTACTCTAGATAAATTGAACAAGGGCGAAATCACGGATGCCCGCGATGGGAAAAAATACAAAATCATTGGCATCAAAACTCAAATATGGATGGCGGAGAATTTGGATATTGACTATAAGGTCAAGCCGCTTGATAGCGATTCAATAGTCTATGGTTCCTATACCTATAGCGAGTGCGATTCTTGTGGTCATTATTATACATGGGCTGCAGCCATGGACTCTGCCGGAGTGTTCAGTACCAGTGCGTTGGGGTGCGGCTATGAAAGTACCTGTTCTGCGGAGGATCCTGTGCGTGGCATCTGTCCCGAAGGTTGGCACCTGCCGAGCAGGGCTGAGTGGGAAACTTTGTTTAATGCTGTGGGTGGAAGGAATTTGGCGGGGAAGATGCTAAAGTCGCAGCATGATTGGAATGATGACGGAAACGGATTAGATTCCTATGGTTTTTCGGCATTGCCTGCGGGCTTGAATTTCGGCGACGATTTCGTCTCTATTGGTGATGCCACATTCTTCTGGAGCGCGGTGATGGTGCCTTCTTTTGACGACCCGGATGCCAAGAAGGCATATGTTTTTAATTTGGAATGTTATTCCGACATTGCAGACGTGCTCCGCCCATATAGGTTGTACGGGCTTTCAGTCCGTTGCCTTAAGGACTAAACCAGCTTCTTGTCGAGCAGCGGGAATATGCGGTTGAGTTCGAGCAGATCAAGGATGTGCTCGAAGTCGCCGGAAATGCTCTTGATGGTCTCGAGCGTGGTTGCCTCGCTGTAGGCGGGTTCTGCCTCGAGCATCCCGTTCTGCAGGAGTGGGGCGAGCGTGCGCATGGTGAGGCTCCCGAACATGGTCTTTTTCGCCTGTGCGATAAACAGGTCTGCGCTGACAGTCGTGCGCGTGCCGCGGATAGATATCCCGTTCTCGCGCACCGCCTTCACGAACGTGGTAAGCAACAGCTGGTCGGTAATGGGCAGTATGTCGGGTGAAACCTGCTTGTTGAGGGCGCGGAACTGGAGCGCGTCGTAGAGCATGGGCACAATCTGCAGGTTCGATACGCGTACGAGGTCACCTTCGATGCGCAACATTTCTAGCCCTTCGAGAATCTGCAGGAGTTTTTCGGTATCGGCGTAGTCCACGTTGTCGAGTACGAGCATCTTCTGCTGCAGCAGCGCAAGCGTTATGTTGTCTGAACCCGAGGCCTCGAGGTGATTCTTGAACAGGAACAGGAGTGCGGGGAGCGCCTGCACAATGCGCATCTTGCGGCTGTTCTCTTCGGCTGTGTGGCAGTGGCTTGCAAGGAACGATAGCGTGGAGCGGAACCAGCCGGGCTTGTGCTCGAGTTCGCGCATCAGGTCCTTCTGCTCGATAAACAGCACCTCGCTGTTCTCTGCGGCGCGGACGGTATATTCGCGGGGCCTGCTTTCGAGGATGCTGAATTCCCCGATGAGGGAACCGGGCCCGAAGTTCTGGAACTTGCTCTTGCGGAACTGCTTGGAGGTACCCACCAGCATGCCCGACTTCACGATGACGAGGCTCGATGCCTTGTCGCCTTCCAGGAAAAGGTATTCGCCTTCTTTCACGAGCATCAGACGGCCCCACGGAGGTTGGAATCGTAGCGGATGGCGGTGAGGTAGTATTCCACCTTCGCCTGGTTGATATGGTACTTGTTCTCGTCGCCTGCAACAAAGCACCCGAGGTCCTCGAGCGTAATCCACTGCGATACGTCGATGGCGAGCCCCTTGCGGGTGAGGTAGGCGATCCATTCCGGGGCTTCCATCTGCACGTGGTCGTCGAGCGTGGTGAGGTGCACCAGGATGCGCTTTTGCGCGAGGTTCAGCCGCAGCGGGCTCCAGAGGGCGCCCTCGTCCTGTGCGTGCAGGTAGTCGGAATAGATCTGCATGAGCGTGGCGTTGTGGACCTGCAGGTAGAGGTCTTCGCCATCCTTGGTAAGCCCGATAAAGTTGCGGCGGAGCAGCGCCTTGATATCGCCCTTGATTGTCGCTGCCGGAATGCGCGTGAGCCAGTTGAACTCGCGGATGAATTCTTCCAGCGGGTACTTGATGTTTGAATCCAGGTGGGCGCAGTATTCGGCGAGGCTCTTGAGCGAGTTCTCGACAGGCGTGCGCTTGGAGCCCTGCTTGAGTTCGCGCGTGCGCACGGAGAGGCTACGCAAAATGGCGAGCAGCCATACGGGAATGTTCTTGAGTTCGGATTCGAGGCATTCTTCCGAAAGGATAGTGACTTCGGAATCCTCGGAAGCCTCGATGGTGTAGCGGAGCGGTTCGCGCTCGAATAGGGATGCCACGCCGACGATATCGCCCGGGTGCATCTTGAACTTGATCTCGCGGTCGCCGTTCGACTTGTCGACGGCTACGAGCTCGCCCTCGTCCAGGATAATGAGCTCGCGCGTACCGGATTCGGGAGAATAAACAACAAAACCCGCCTTCACGCGGGAGCGCGTGGGCGGGATAACTTGTTGCCGGGAATTCCCGTTCATCGGGAAAAGACCCCCAGAAGCCTAATTAGGCCTCGCGTTCTTCGATACGGGCAGCCTTACCGCGGAGGTTACGCATGTAGTAGATGCGAGACTGACGGACCTTGCCGGCGCGGTCGAGAACGATGGAATCGATGCGGGGGCTGTTGATCGGGAAAATGCGTTCAACGGCCACGGAGCCGGACATCTTGCGGACCGTGAGGGTCTTGGAAACGCCGGAATTCTTCATCTGGATGACAACACCCTTGAACGGCTGGATACGTTCCTTGGTGCCTTCAATGACCTTGACGTTGACAGTGACGGTATCGCCAGCGCGGAAGGCGGGCACGTCGGACTTAACGTTTTCGCTATGGATTGCTTCGATGTTCAGGGACATAGTTGTGTACCTCTTAATTATTTGTCGCCAAATTTAGTATTTAATTTCAGTTTTTCAAAGATGTCGGGGCGTCTTTCTTGCGTTCTTTTTAAAGATTCCTGCTTCCGCCACTCCGAAATGTTCTTGTGGTGGCCCGAAAGTAGCACTTCGGGCACCTTTTTTCCCTCAAATTCCTCTGGGCGGGTGTAGACCGGCCACCCCAGTACGCCCTGGGCAAAAGAGTCGGTATCGCCGCTCTCGCGGTTCCCGAGGGCGCCGTCGATGAGCCTCACGACCGCGTCGGTCACTAGCATCGCGGGCAGTTCGCCGCCGCTGACCACGAAATCGCCGATGGAAATCTCCATGTCGACCTCGGTCTGGCGTATGCGGTCGTCGATGCCCTTGTAGTGCCCGCACACGAGCACCAGGTGGCTCTCGTGCGAGAGTTCCTCTGCAATCTTGTGCGTAAAGGGCACGCCGTCTGCCGTAAGGTAGATGACCTTCCCGCCGTCCTGCTTGACCCCGGTACTGCGGATGGCGTCGGCGAGCGGTTCGGGCCGGAGCACCATGCCCGGTTCGCCCCCGTAGGGCACGTCGTCCACCTGGCCGTAGTCGTTTATCGCAAAGTCGCGGAGGTAGACTGTGTTGAATTCCAGCAGGCCCTTCGCCTGTGCGCGGCCCATGATGGACTGCTTCATCGGGGCGAACATCTCGGGGAATATGGTGATGCAGTCGATGACCATCATGCCTCCCCGCTGTTATCGGGACGTGCTTCCGAGGAATGGTCCTCGGGGCAGAGCGCCTTCAGGTAGGCCGCGTCGCACACGATGAACCCGCCGTCCTCGTCGATATCGAGCACGCAGTCGTCAATCCACGGGGCGAGGATGGACTTGCTGCTGAATTCGGACTTGAACGCGTCGTCGAACTTGATGTTGAAAGCGTTGACCGTCGGCAGTTCCTGGACCTCGAGCACTTCGCCGATGTCGCGGCCGTCTTCCGTATGGACGCGGAAGCCTTCCAGGTCGTCGATGTAGTACTCCCCCTCGGGTGCGGGGAGCCTCTCGGACTCGGGAATCATCACGTCGCCGTTCACGAAGTGCGCGAGCGATTCGGGCGTGTCGTAGCCTTCGAACTTCAAAAGCCAGATGTCGTTCGCTTGCTTGGAATCCTCGATACGCAGGTCCAGTTCCTCGCCGTTCGTCTTCTTCAGGCGCACGTCCTTGAGGCTCTTGTGGCGCGTAATGTCGTGGGTGAGGGGCATCGCCTTGATGTAACCCTTCACGCCATGCGTGCGCATGAGCTGGCAGACGGTGATATATTCCTGAGAGTCGGACATTGCTGAGTAGGGGTTGTGCGTTTCGATGGATAAAAAAAGTCCCGTGCGCGGGGCACAGGACTCTTTAAACGAGCATGATTATGCTTCGGCGGGAGCCTCAGCAGCGGCTTCGGCCGGGGCTTCTGCGGCAGCGGCAGCTTCAGCAGCGGCGGCTTCCTTGGCAGCCTTTTCGGCTTCGATCTTGGCGAGGGCCTTGGGGCCGAGCTTCACGGCCTTCTTCTTTTCCGGACGCGGATTGGCGGTCTTGCCTTCGATGGAACGGCCGGCCTTGATCTCGTGGAACAAGTCGAGGATGCCGACCTGCTTCAGGAGGTTGCGGACGGTGTCGGACGGCTGGGCGCCGACGGAGAGCCACTTGAGGACCTTTTCCTGGTCAAAGCGGATTTCGGCCTTCTTGAGGTTCGGGTTGTAGAAGCCGACCTGTTCGATAAAGCTATCGTCGCGAGCCTTGCGGTTGTCGATGACGATGGCACGGTAGATGGGGTTGTGACGCTTGCCGAAGCGGGCGAGACGGATAACAGTTGCCATTTTAACCTCTTTTTTGGGGTTCCCGGATGCCGGGGTTGTTGTTTTTGACGGGGCAATATAGAAATAAAACATTTGTGTGTAAAGGACGGAATTGTAAAATTTTCCGTCCTTTACATACAAACTAACGTCTGAAACCATAAAAATTGGCGAAATTTCTTCAAAATCGCCAAAATTGACACGGCTACGTGTCATCCTGAGCGGAGCGCAGCGTAGTCGAAGGATCTCTTTTTAAGCGTTTTTTCCTGCTTAAGCCTCGCCCTTTAGTATGGCCCGGAGCTCGTTTGCGGCCTTTTCGAGGTCGTCATTCACTATAGTATATTCGTATTTTCCCTGCGTTTTCGCGAATTCCATCTCCTTTTTCGCGTTGTGGAGGCGGGTCTGGATGACCTCCTCGCTGTCGGTACCGCGACCGCGGAGCCTGCGTTCGAGTTCCTCCTCGCTCGGGGGCAGGATAAGGATGCCCGTCGCCTCGGGGTAGACCTTGTCGAAGTTCACCTTGCCGAACACGTCTATATCGAATAGTACGCGCTTGCCCTGCTTGAGCATGTCTTCCACGAAGAACTTGGGTGTGCCGTAGTAGTTGCCGTGCACCAGGTTGTATTCTACCAGCGCATCGTCCTTGATCATCTGCTCGAATTCTTCCTTTGTCTTGAAGAAGTAGTGCACGCCGTCAACTTCGCCCTCGCGGGGCTTGCGCGTCGTTGCCGAGATGGAGTACACGATATCCGGGAATTCACCGATGACCTTGTCCTTGAGGGTGGTCTTGCCCGCGCCGCTTGCGGCGCTCATTACGAAGAGCTTGTTTTTCATGCTCCCAAATGTAGTAAAAGGCGACGAAAATGCCAAAGCGGCGGTCGAAATGTGATTTGCAACAAACGAGAAATCGGGAATGTGATTTTACTCAAGCAAATAGAGGCCTGGAGTGTGATTTAACGCAATTGGAAGGAATCGCCGCGAGAAAAAATGTTTTTGGGTTATTATATTTGTTTGCAAATGGTGTAAGGGTGTAGGAGATGGTATGAAATCTTGTTTTCTTGTTGTTGCCTTGGCGTGCCTTGCAGGCATGGCCTTTGCCGACCCGACTGTATCTATCTTTGTGAAGGACGCCTCCGAGTTCCAGACGATACAGGCCGACTTGCAGCAGTTGAAGGCGGGCATCGGGAGTGATAACCCCGAACTTGATTCCTTGATTACCCGTGCGAACCGCATCGCGAAAATGAACGATCGATGCAGCATGGTTTCCATCAACGACGTGCTCGACGAGGAATGTGGACGATTCTATGCCGTAGAACTCCCCGAATTCGAATCCCGCTACATGGAAGTTACCGGCGAGCTCCGCCTGGGCGTGGTGACCATGGCGAACGACCTGGAACAGCGTACGCAGCAGATTGACGCTTGTACCGACGCTTTTTCTAGAATCATCGCTTCCAAGGAGAACCTCCTGAAGATCGAGGGCGGCGTGGACCTGGAGCCGCTCTCGCATGCGGGTGCCTTCGATGCCTCTTACAACTTCAAGCTGCGCTACGACGAGCGCCGTATGGACCAGCAGAAGCACTTTACGGAACTGTGGCTCTCCAAGTGTGGCGATATCGTGCTGCGCAAGTCGGGCGACGAGTTTGCTCCGCTTTTTGTGCAGGCGCTGGAACACATGAATGACTCGCTTTTGCACACGAAGACGAACCTGAAGGTGGTGCTCGATTCGTCGGACCTCTCGCTCTACCTGGACCTGAACAGACCGGTGGCGGGTGCATACTATCTGAGCGGTGCCGAGCTTTTTAACGTGAGCCAGATTCCTTCGGGCAAGGAGAACGCACACCTGCTTGTGGATATGAAGGACAAGTCCGTGAACTTCCCGAGGGGGCGCGATGGCGAGATGGCGGCCTACAAGGGCCGTGTGGAATTTGAGAAGGCGAGCGACGACCTGGTGGGCCGCTGGATTTGGGGTCGCGATTCTACGGCCATCAAGGCGATGCCCAAGATGAACACGAAGACCGTGTCCGCGACGGCGGTTGTTGCGGGCTCGGAACCCGTTACGACGACTCCGGTGGCTAGCGAACCTATGCCGCAGGAGGGCGACAAGGTGGATAATGGCCTGCCCGAGGCTAAAAAGTCGAGTAGCACACGCTGGGTGTTTGTCGGGATTTCGGCGGCGACGCTTATTGCGGGTACAACGCTTGCTGTGGTCTACAACAAAAAGGCGAAGGACGAAAGCGAGAAAATGCCTGCTTCGCGTGAAGAGTTCAATAACCGTCACGATGACATCGGCAAGTACCAGAAATACCGTACGGCAGGCATCGGCATAGCCATCGTGGGCGGTATCGGGCTTAGCGTGAGCCTTGCGTTCTAGGAGGAAACAGTATGAATTCGAAATTGAATGTAAGTGCGCTTGTGGCGGTTTCTGCCGTAATGTTCCTCTCCGCCTGTAGCAATTACCAGGAAGAGTTCGACAACAACTTCGGAGCGCTGGAATATGCGGACGACGTGGTTGAATCTTCTCCGTCGGGTGGTGACGATCTGTCTTTGTCTTCGGGGGGCCATGGTTCGTCGTCTTCCTCTAACCCTTATGTGATTGGGAATGTCCTTACCGATGCCCGTGATGGTAAGGAATACAAGCTGGTGACTGTTGGCGAACAGAAATGGATGGCGGAAAACCTGAATTTTGAAACGGAAAAAAGCCGTTGCTATGACAATGCTAACGAAAATTGTCTAAAGTACGGGCGGCTCTATACATGGGCCGATGCCCAGGATGTTTGCCCGGCAGGGACGCACCTGCCGTCGTACGATGAATTTAATGCGTTGTATAAGTATGTTCGCGAGGAACAACAATCCAACGGTACGACAGAAGCAAAGTTCCTAAAGTCTAAGGAGGGTTGGAAAGACTACAATGGAAAAAAAGGTGGAGATGATACCTATGGATTTTCGGCGTTACCTGCCGGCTTATTTGCAGATACGGGGTATGTCCGGATCGGCGAGTTCGCGCGTTTCCTGACTTCGGATACTACGGATGATGGCCTTGCTAGAACGTTTGGCATGGATTATAATAATACCGTTTTCGGCCCCTCTAGGTATACTAAAACCTATGCCTTCAGTGTCCGTTGCCTGGTGGGCGAAAAGAAAGCCGAGGCGACGTCTAGCAGTTCGATGGAATCATCGTCTTCATTCAAGTTGCCTTCTGTGACTGTAAGTACGGTGAACATGCATGGCGCGGATTATGCCGTAGTGACTATCGGTGAACAGACTTGGATGGCGAAAAGTATGGAATGGCAAGAAGTCGAGAGCTTCTGTTATATGAATATGGGGGGGATTTGTAACGACAGAGGTCGCTTTTACAAGTGGGAACAGGCAGAAAACATTTGCCCCGAGGGTTGGCGCCTACCAGATTCGTCGGAATGGCAAACCTTGTTTGATGCAGTCGGTGGAAAAGAAATCGCGGGTAAAGTGCTCAAATCTATAGGCGGGAATGGATCAAACGAAGTGGAATTCAACGCCTTGCTTGCTGGCTATATGAATTCTATGAATGAATACAACGACCTTGATGAAAAAGCTTGTTTCTGGGTTGCTGATGGGAATGGAACAAAAATTGTAGAGTTGCAGCATGAAAGCGATAAGGCATACTTCGTGACGGTACAAACTGGCGATGCTTATTCCGTCCGCTGCATAAAGGGGGCGGAATCATTGAGCAGCAGTTCTGCGCCATGTTACACGGATAAGGCTTACGATAGCGAAACGGAGTTCTGTTTCAAGAAATCTATCTATAAAAAATGCGGCGGAAAGGCGTACGACCCTGAAATGGAATATTGCCGTTCAGAAAACAATAGTGTTCAGCAGTTATGGAATTGTGAAGTAGAGGGCGCGGGCTATTATAATCCGGAAAGTCTGTATTGCGATAATGTTCAAGGCTTGCTGCATCTAAAGGCCTGTGGCGATACCTTGATAAGGCAGGATGAATATTGCTACAGGCACGGTAAATCTGCAATACAAGTTGCAAAAATGGAATCCTGTGCTGGAACTCTATATAACCCGTTGACGACTTTCTGCCATGGAAGCGGAGGTGGCATATTGGCTAGAGATATTTGTTCTGAAACTCCTGATGCAGAGGATACTCTTGACATAGACCTCCGCTATAATATAAAGGAAAATACCAAGGACTATGAAGAATTGTGCGATCTTCGTGACAAGCATGTTTATGGTGCTCAGAAAATAGGCGATTACATCTGGATGACGCAGAACCTGAACTATGATACGGCAGGCAGTTATCGCCCAGATGATAATCGATACTCCGATCAGTATGGAAGGTATTATACGTGGAATACGGCAATGGCTGCCTGCCCGAAGGGCTGGCACTTGCCGAGCAAATATGAATTTGAAAAATTGATTAAAACTGCTGGAGGGGAAGGGATTGCTGGAAAGAATCTGAAATCTACGTCGATGTGGCATTCAAGTGGCGCAGGAATAGACGATTTTGGCTTCGCGGCCTTGCCTGCCGGTGTCGTGGACAATAAGGGAGACTTCTATAACGCTACAAACTTTACGTATTTCTGGAGTTCTGAAGATGATGGAGAACCGTCTTCTGGACAAGCGTTAAAGCTGAACTTAAGCTATGATGCAGATGGTGCTCAACTCGGCAATGGCTATAAGGATGCTGCATATTCTGTCCGCTGCGTGCAGGGGGAATTCTCGGTCACGCCAAAATCAGAGACTATTCTGGGCAGACAGTACTCGGTTGTGACTTTTAACGAGGAAGAGGGGAACATGAGCGACAAGCAAACATGGATGGCGGAGAACCTGCAGTATTGGGATACTGATAACTTTACGTCAACGGAAAAGATGTGCTTTTATGAGGATGCAGAATACGACCAAGACAAAACCGATGGTGTCAATCTTTGTGAAAAGTATGGACGTTATTACAACCAGGAAGAGGCACTTTCCATCCTTAATCGGACTAGAAGCCAGGGGGATTGCTGGGTCTTGCCAGATTCGGGAAAAGTTAAGACCCTGATTAATATCGCTGGTAAGGATTTGTCAAGACTTTATTCTGAACAAATGGGCGGAAACAACAAGACAGGGTTTAACCTTCTCCCGGCCGGTTATTACAGAAGCCAAACTCAGTTCATGACCGAGACTGGCGATAATCATTACTTTAAAACCTGTTTCTGGATACGGACGAATAATTCGAACAAACTGGCCGCCTACTGCTTCTACGAAAATGACAAAGCGGGGTCAGAGATGACATACGATATTGAGGCGGGTGCCCGCCTGCCTATTCGCCTTATGTACGACGAGTATTATTGCGAAACGCATAAAAATTAATTGCTGATTCAAATACCTGTATGAAATATGAATCCCGGGGCCGCTGGCTCCGGGATGACTGTTTTTAGGATGGCGGCTAGTTCTTCTTGTCTTCGATGTACAGCGGACGCTGCTTGACTTCGTCGTAGATGCGACCGATGTATTCGCCGAGGATCCCTATCGACATGAGCTGTACACCGGCGAAGAACACGATAGCGGTCATGAGCGATGCCCAGCCGGGGACTGTCGTGGCGGGGGAGAGGAACTTCTCGAGGATGGACCACACGAGCACGCCGAGGCCGACGAGGGTCGCGAAGAATCCCATGTAGAAACTGACCTTGAGCGGTGCGGAACTGAATCCGGTAATGCCGTCGAAGGCGAGCCGCATCATCTTCTTGAGCGGGTACTTGGAGGTGCCTGCAGTGCGTTCGGCACGGTCGTACTTGACGCCAATCTTCTTGAAGCCTACCCAGCACACGAGCCCGCGCAGGAATCGGCTCCTTTCGGGGAGGTTCTTGAGCTGGTCCACCACGCAGCGGTCCATGAGGCGGTAGTCGCCGGTATCGGGCGGAATGTCGATGCTCGTGAGCTTGCCGATAAGGCGGTAGAAGCAGAACGCGGTAAAGCGCTTGAAGATGGTTTCGCCCTTGCGCTTGTTGCGCTGTGCGTACACGACCTGGTAGCCCTCGCGCCACTTGACCATCATCTCGTGGATCAGGCTGGGCGGGTCCTGCAGGTCGCCGTCGATAATCACTACCGCATCGCCGGTCGCATGGTCGAGGCCCGCGCTGAAGGCGGCCTGGTGCCCGAAGTTGCGGCTGAAGTTGATAATCTTGTTGTTCGGATTGCCCGGAAGCAGGCCCTCGACAATTTCGCGGGTCTTGTCCTTGGAACCGTCATTCACGAAAATGAGTTCGTGCTCGTATTCCTTGAGTTCCTCCTCGAGGACGCGGTAGGTTTCGGCAACAATTTCTTCTTCGTTAAAGACGGGAATGATTACGGATAAGAGCATGCAGTTAATATAGAAATTAAGGAATTAACACGGTGTTTACGAAGTCGACGTGGCTGCAGTCGATGCTCCCTTTCGCGGTGGTTTTCAGTACGACGTTCTGTACGCCCTCGGTGTTTGCCGAAAGCGTGTGCACAACGCCGTTCTGGAACACGGGGCTTGCTGCGAGCACCTTGCCGTCACCGATAATCTCTACGGAAACGCCCTCGCTACAGAGGCTTTCGTCATCGAGCCCGAAGGAGGTGCGGAATGCCCTGTACTTACCCTGGATGCCGAGGGTCGTTTCGGAGTTCGCGTGCGTGGCGAACCCGTTCGCGAAGGTAATGCCGTTTACCACCATGTCGTGGCCATCGATACTCTTGCCCCAGTGGAGGTTACCCCAGTCCTGGCGGTTTGCCGTGATGGCGTTCTGCTCGAGGGCGGTGGCGCCGCCGGCATTATTGAAATAGTACTTTGAAATGTCGGCAAGTTTTGTGTTCTTCTGCGTGTCCAGAACCAGGTGACGAATCTGGTTGTATCCCTGCTGGAGGCTGTCTATCGGAATGATGGTTCCATACGAACCCTTCTTGTACGGCACGCGCTCGATAATCTTGCCGTTCAGGGTGATTGTCAGGTTCCAGTTGGCTGATTCTGTGGACGCTTCGTTCAGGTTGTATATCAGGCGTAGGCGGCTTTTGCCAATTTCGAGAGAATCGCCTGTTGTCGTGGAGTCGTCTCCTTCAAGTACGGGCTTTTGGTTTACGACGATGATTTTTTCCGGGTTGTAGTTCTTGCGCCCGTTGAACTTTGCAATCTGTACCCAGTAGTTGTTGGTAATCAGGATGTTCTTTACGCCCACGAGGTCCATTTCGCGCTCGAACACGTCGCAGGTGGTCGGGATGCGGTGTTCCACGGCCTTCTTGTGGTAGGTGTGGCTATCCCAGCAGTCGAGTCCGCGAATATAGTAGACTTCTCCGTTGTACTTTTCGATGTAGCCCTGCAACTCGGAATCGCTCATCTGGCGCGCCTTGTCGTAGTGGATGGAGGAAATTCCGTAACCCACAAAATGCCAGGGCCTGCCGTAGATAAACAGCCTTTCGGCCTGCGGCTGTTCCTTGAGCCAGCCGAGGATTTCGTGCTCTTCGGTGGTCAGGTGGTTGCGGTTGTACATGATATTGTTGTTGAAGTCGTTCTTGTAGTGGAAAGTCCATGCGGTCAGGACGAGTGCTACGATAATCATGCCGGCAAGCGAGAGCGACTTGGTACTGTTCTTGCTTGCGGATGCGGCAAAGTACTCGATGGCATGCGCGATGGGGAGTGCGCCCACGAATGCCATGCTGGGCAGCATCACCAGGCTGTAGCGCTGGTTAATCTGGATGCTGAAGTCGCCCGACACGTTCTCGAGAATCATGTAGGTCTGCACGTGGTAGAGCACGAGGAATGTGAGTACCCACAGGTAGAACCTGCTGCCTTTTGCGGTGTCGTAGATGGCGCGGAACACGAGGTAGATGGCGCCGATGGCAAAGAGGTAGTTGAAGTAGGTGAGGAAGGGGTTCTCGAGTTCGCCGTTGTCCTTGAGCGGGCGGGTCATTTCGGTCCAGTTCTTGGCGAGGTCTTCGAGGAAGTGCCCGTGGGCCTCGAATTCACCGCCCTGGAAGCCGAATCCCTGGAAGTAGCTGATGGTCAGCAGCGCCGGTATCGAAAATACCGAGAGTGTCACGAAGAATGCGGGCGCCTTGAAGTCCTTCTTGTCGAGGACCTTCGGGATGGCGAAGATTATAAACGCGAAGATGCAGAAGATGGTCTCTTGCCTAGTCTGCGCGAAGAAGGCTAGGATGATGGCAAGGAGGATCCAGTGCAGGAGGGTGTTCCTGTCGTATGCCCACTTGAATGCGAGCAGCGAGAGCGCGGAGAGGAATATGTAGAGCGGTTCTACCGACATGGCGCGGAACTGGAACAGCACTGTAGGTTGCAGTGCCATGAGGAGCGCCGCTAGGAATGCTAGCAGGGGCTGCTTTGTCCAGGCGACAATCGCGAGGAACATGAGCAGGAATGCGAGCGGCAGCATCAGGAGTTCCGCATTGAAAATCCAGTGCAGGTCGCTGCCGAACAGGGGCATGCCGAGGAAGTACAGGAACGATAGCCCCTTGGTCTTGAAACTGTTGGACTTGGCGACGCATGTGAGTTGCCCGCCGTCGAAAATGCCCTGGTTGCAGGTACCGGCCTCGTGGTTGTGGTACATGTTCTGCGCGACGGACATGAATACGCTCTCGTCGCTCTGCACGCGGTGGCGTGCCTCGATCTGCGTGCCTGCAAAGATGGCGACCATCACGGCAAACACGACGGCGAGGATGCTGAACGCCCTTGCGGGGAGGATGCTCTTGACCCAGTCGCGGAAATCCTTGCGCAAGAAGACGGCGAGTACGATAAAGGCAACAAACTGTGCGAGGAACAGCGGGAGAGGGACTTTCAGGTCCCAAAGCTGGATAATATGCTTGTAGTGCCCTTCGGGCCTACCGATGAAATAGATGGTGAAGGGGATGGCGATGGCGATAATGGGGCCGATAAAGCCCGCGGGGTGTAGTAAGTTTTTGAGTATCAACAGAATAGATTCTTTGAACTTCATTTTTAGGACCGTAATGCTTGTTTCTGGTTTGCCTGCAAAATATAACTTTTTATGTTATCGTGCTTTAACCGGGCTTTTCGACCTTGTGAAATTGCGCGAAAAAAACTAAATTTGGCGCGTAAATAATAACACCCTAAAGAGGTTTTACCGTGCAAGACTCCCTAGTTACAAAAGCAGCTGACAACGTCCGAATTCTCTCTGCCGCGATGGTGCAGAAGGCGAAGTCCGGGCATCCGGGTGGTGCGATGGGCGCCGCCGACGCCACGACGCTTTTGTTTGCGGAATTCTTGCGCTACGACCCGGACGATCCGGAATGGATGGGCCGTGACCGCTTCTTTATGGACCCGGGCCACATGAGCCCGCTCCTGTACTCCGAGCTCGTGCTCACCGGCCGCCTCACGCTCGACGACGTGAAGAACTTCCGCCAGCTCGGCAGCCGCACTCCCGGCCACCCCGAACTCGACGTGATGCTCGGCATCGAGAACTCCTCGGGCCCGCTCGGTATCGGCCATGGCATCGCTCTTGGCGCCGCCATCGCCGAACGCTTCATGGTGGAACGCTTCGGCTCCATCCTCGAGCACAAGACGGTCTGCCTCGTTTCTGACGGCGGCCTCGAAGAAGAAATTGCCTACGGCGTGGGCCGCATCGCGGGCCACCTCAAGCTTTCGAACCTCATCTTCTTCTACGACGCGAACCAGGTGCAGCTCAGCTGCAAGACCGAAGACGTGATGAGCCACGACTTCGTCGGCCAGTACAAGGCATGGGGTTTCCGCGTGATTGAATGCGATGGTTCCAACATCGCCGAACTGCGCAAGGCTTTCAAGGAAGCCTGGGCAGAGAAGGAAAAGCCGACGCTCGTGTTCGGCCACACCACGATGGCGAAGGGCGCTGTTGCCGAAGACGGCAAGAGCTACGAAGGCGAAGTTTCTACGCACGGGCAGCCGCTCAACGCTGCCGGTGCTTCCACAACCGCTACGGTCAAGAACCTCGGCGGTAACCCGGACGACCCGTTCCAGGTGTTTGACGACGTGAAGGCGGGCTTCGAGGCTCGCGCGAACGAACTCCGCAAGGTTGTTGCCGAATGGAAGAAGGCCAAGGCCGATTGGGACAAGGCGAATGCCGAGAAGTCCGCGACCCTCAATGAATGGCTCTCCGGCAAGGCTCCGGTGCTCAACCTCTCGAACCTCCCCATCAAGGAAGGGGTCGCTACCCGCGTTACGAGCGGTACGGTGCTCGGCTACCTCGCCGAAAACTTCCACAACATCATCTGCAGTTCCGCCGACCTCTCCAACTCCGACAACACGCAGGCGTTCCTCAACAAGACGGGCATTTTCCGCGCTAACGACTTCAAGGGCGCGTTCGTGCAGGTGGGCGTCGCCGAACTCACGATGGGCGCCATCATGAACGGTATCGCGTTGCAGAAGGGCCTGTTCCCGATTTGTGCCACGTTCTTCGTGTTCAGCGACTTCATGAAGCCCGCTATCCGCATGGCCGCCCTCATGGGCCTGCCTGTCAAGTACGTGTTCACGCACGACAGCTTCCGCGTGGGCGAAGACGGCCCGACGCACCAGCCCATCGAACACGAGACGCAGATCCGCCTGCTCGAAGGCCTCACGAAGGAAAACGGCAAGGCCGAAATGCTCGTGCTCCGTCCGGCAGACGCATTCGAGACTCTCGCCGCCTGGGAAATGGCTTTCGAGAACAACGACAGCCCGACGGCGCTTATCCTTACCCGCCAGGTGGTGAACACGCTCCCCGGCGAAAACCGCTACGAAGCCGCGAAGGCCTGCCGCAAGGGCGCCTACATCGTGAGCGACAATACCGCTGCTGGCACCCACCCGGACCTCACTCTCGTCGCGAACGGTTCCGACGTGCTTCTGGAACACCAGGCCGCCGAACTCCTCCGTGCCGAAGGCAAGGCCGTGCGCGTTGTCTCCATGATTAGCCCGGCTCTCTTCCTCAAGCAGGATAAGGCATACCGCGACCAGGTGATTGTGCCCTGGACTCCGGTGTTTGCTCTCTCCAGCGGCCTCCCGGTTCTCTTCGACCGCGTGGTTGGCGGGTTCGGCAAGGCTTGCGGCCTGGAACGCTTCGGCGCTTCCGCTCCGGCTGGCGTGCTCGAGAAGGAATTCGGCTACGTGCCCGAGGCAGTCGCTGCGAAGGCCAAGGAATACCTCGCCGAGTTCGCGCAGAACGTCGCCGACTTCAAGAAGGTGAATGGGTAATTTGTAGTCTCCGCACTGCAAATTTTTCACCCTTGCGTTATTAAGTGTCACCCCCGCCTCCGAGCGGGGGTCTCCTTTTTTTATATTATATATGGACTAATGAAGGAGGAACTTTATGCGTAGCGCGATAGGATCCATACGTCATACCGCAGCAGCGAAGTTGCAAGTGTATCTACTGACAGTACTTGCCCTGACATTTTTCCTCGCGGCATGTGGCGATGACGACAGCAGTTTTGCCCCGCGCGACGACGAGTCGTCCAGCAGTATCGAAGACGTCACACCGCAGTCGAGCGAAGGCGAGACAAGCGTGTCCAGTAGCAGTGCGAAGTCCTCGTCGAGCGTCACACCGCAGTCGAGCTTTAGCTCGACAAGTGTGTCTAGTAGTAGCAAAAATGGCGATCCCGGCACATCGGCCGGCATGACATCTAGCAGCGAGAAGTCCTCTTCGAGCGCTACGTCAAGCTCCAGTGTTGCTTCAAGCAGCTCCGCGAAGTCCAGCAGCAGCTCTGTGAAATCTAGCAGCAGCGTTGTTCTTTCTTCTTCGACAATAGATTTGGGGAGCGAATATGATGATGTTGCAAAAACGCTTAAGGATTTGCGCGATAATCAGATATATAGAACAGCCACGATCGGTACGCAGACTTGGATGGCGGAGAATCTCAACTTCGAGACGAAAAAATCCTTTTGCTATGACGATGTCTCTCGCAACTGTGCCAAGTATGGGCGCCTTTACACGTGGGCTGCGGCCATGGATAGCGTGGGTACTTGGAGCATGAACGGCAAGGGGTGCGGTTACACTGTGATGTGTTCTCCGACATACCCTGTGCGCGGAGTTTGTCCCAAGGGTTGGCACCTGCCAACTAAAGAAGAATGGGATACATTGTTCACGGCAGTTGGCGGCTCCGATGTAGTGGCTAAAGAGCTCAAGTCAACGAATGGCTGGAGTGGTAATGGTAACGGCTTGGATACCTATGCATTCTCGGCGTTACCTGGAGGCTACAAGGTTGACGATAACTCTAGTTTGAATTACGAAGATGAGGGCGATTACGCGTATTTTTGGAGTTCTACGGAGAAAGCAAAAAACAACTACTCGGCGTACTACCTATACCTGCGTTATAATGACGATGCGTACGTCTCCAGTGGCTATAAGTGTCGTCTGAATTCTGTCCGATGTGTAAAGGACTAGGAGACTATGAAACACGCTTTCTACATGGCACTTGCCTTGGCATTTTTCTTTGCCGCCTGTAGCGATGACGGCGGAGACTTTGTTACACCGGGGAATGGGCACGGCGGTAGCGAATACGATGCCGACGCGGGCACTCTCAAGGACCTGCGCGATGGCCAGACTTACGCCACGGTCACTATCGACGGGCGTGTATGGATGGCAGAGAACCTGAATTACGAAACGGAAACTAGCGTGGTTTTCCCTGAATACAACGGGAAATCTCACGAAAAGTACGGGCGGCTGTACGCCTGGGAAGATGCGATTGACGCATGCCCTTCCGACTGGCGCCTGCCGGGCGAAGATGACTGGAACGATTTGGTTGCTGCCGTGGGCGATTCCGCAACCGCGGGTACGAAACTCAAGGCTGCTCGCGATTGGGACAAGGACAAGAAGGACTATGTCGTCGGTACGGATGACTATGGGTTTGCTGCCTTGCCTGCGGCCGTTTCGCATGTCAACACGAACGGCGTGCGCAGTTTCAGCAACAACGGCGCCTTTTTCTGGACTGCCACGGAAAAAAACAGTGCGAGGGCGCTCATGTTCGTGATGCATTACGAGAAGGAATCCGTAGAATCGGGCGCATTCCCCAAGGATACGTGGCTCAGTGTCCGCTGTATCAAGGACTAGCGGGCTGTAAAGAATAAAAAATTTGCAATTTTTCGCAAAATAACCTATATTCTAGCCATGATTTGCCCTTTTTGCAAGAACGACAACGACAAGGTGGTCGATAGCCGCGTGAGTGGAACCGCCATCCGCAGACGGCGTGAGTGCCTGGCTTGCGGTCGCAGGTTCACGACCCGCGAGTATATTGAACTCCAGCCGTTGACGGTCGTGAAGAGGAGCGGCGAAAAGCAGCCTTTCCAGCGCGAAAAATTGATTCGCGGCATTATGAACTCGTGCAAGAAGCGCCCGATTACGCCCGAGGACATCGAAGAACTCGCGACCCGCGTGGAAAACGCCCTGCCGGTGAACGACAATTCCGAGGTGGGCTACGATACCATCGGAAACCTCGTGATGCAGGAACTCAAGAAGCTCGACCCGGTCGCCTACGTGCGTTTCGCTTCCATCTACCGTGAGTTCAAGGAAGTGGGCGAGTTCGTGGACCAGATCAAGTCGATGGACAAGGCTTGACCTACGGAGTCATCCTGGGCGCGAAGCGACCGGGCGGACAGCACTTAGCAACTTGTTGCTTAGTGCGCATGGCCACCAAGGTGGGATCCATACGGTTCCGCACCAGCGTTATAGACGATGAAGAATTTACTTAGGACTGCATTTGAAAAACGTTCGTCGCTGTTCAAAGTGACGGACGCTTATCGTATTGTGAACGGAGCCGCCGACGGTTTCCCGGGGCTTACGCTCGACCGCTTCGGCGATCGCTATCAGGTGCAGTTCTTTGGGCCGGAGATGCTCCCGCGCCGTAACGAACTGGTGGAAGCCGTAGTCGAAACATTTTCCCCCGCATGTGTAGTCGTGAAGGAACGTCTCTCCCGTTCGGGCAAGTCGCTCGAGAACGCGCCCATGGAGGTTGCGTTCGGGACCCGCGAATCTGCCGTAGGTACGGTACGCGAAGGCAACGCGCGCTTCCATGTGGACTTGCTCGATACCGTCAATCCGGGGCTGTTCCTCGACATGCGTCATGTGCGCCTCGAGGTGGAAGAACGCTTCCGCGCGATGACCGGCGAAGGTTCAAAGAAGATCCCCGCCTGCGCGGGGATGACAAGTGGAGGCCCGCGGTTCCTGAACCTCTTCAGCTATACGTGCAGTTTCTCGGTGCACGCGCGCCTCGGGGGTGCCGCAGTCGCCACGAACGCCGATATCAGCGGGAAGATTCTCGACAAGGGCCGCGAAAACTACGCGCTGAACGGGCTCGACCTGCGCCCCGGTGAATTTTTCCGCGGGAATGCGCTCGAATACGTGCGCTGGGCCATCAAGAAGGGCCTCAAGTTCGATGGAATTGTACTCGACCCGCCGAGTTTCGCGCGCTTCAAGGGCATAAACTTCAACGTGCGCGAGCACCTGATGCCGCTTGTTGCTGAATGTGCGCAGATTCTGAACCAGCGCGGATTCTTCATGGTGAGTTCCAACTACAGCGAGTTCGCGCTCGACTCTTTCGCGCGAGACGTGCTTGCCGCCGTCAGGTCAGTCCATAAAGAAGCCCGCACTGCATGGAAGCGCGGGCAGGATATCGATTTTGCGGGTAGCGGCGCTACGAAGGATTCTTGCCTCGTCGCGACGCTTGTGGAAGTTTAGTCGGCGGCGCTTTCCGCACCTTCAACTACAGAATTCTCTTCGGTCTTCTTCTTCAGCCAGGGCGGAGTCTTTTTCGCCTTCGGTTTCACTTCGGGTTCGGGTTCCGGCGGGTAAAGGAGGCCGAATCGTAGCCCTGCGGTACTAATCTTGAAACTTTCCACGCGCAGTTTTTCCAGGAGCGACTTGAGCCAGAACAGCCCGCAGATAATGATGTCACTCCTGCCGTTCTCGAGCCCGGGGAGCATCGCGCGCAGTTCCTTCGAGAGGTTCGATATGCGCGTGGTGACCGCGTCGAGGTCGTTTATCGAAAGTTCCAGCCCCTCGATTGCCTTGTAGTCGAACTTCGGCTTGTCGAGGTAGACCATCGCGAGTGCCGTTCCGGTGCCGCCAATCAGATAGACCTGCTTCTTGGTCATGCCCTTAAAACTTACTTCCTTGAAGGTTTCCTTCACGAACTTCTTGTATTCGGGGCCGGGGATGGGGCCCATCGCCTTGAACATCTTGAGTGCGCCCACGGGAATCGAGAATGTGGTCTCGCCGTTGCTGAGTTCGGTCGAACCGCCGCCAATATCGATGGTGACGATGTCGCTACCATGCCATTCGCGTACGGAACGGAAGGTCAACTTGCCTTCTTCCTCGCCGCTGATAATGCGCGGGCGCATCCAGAGCGCCTTTTCTGCCGCATCGAGAACTTCGTCCGGGTTCGACGCCTTGCGCATTGCTTCGGTCATCACTGCTGCCTTCAGGTCGGCGCCGAGGGCGTGCAGGTCCATGCGGAACTTGGTCAGGATGGCGGAAAGTTCGTCGATACGTGCCTGCGATATGGCGCCATGTTCGTAAATGTCTTCACCGAGGCGGCAGACTTCTACCTTCTGGAGTTTCGGAACCAGAATCTGGCGCGGTTTAACCTCCGCTTCGGCCGGATTTGCACTGGCCGGCGCATCTTCAAAAGCCGCGATGAGCAATATGCAACTGTGACTCCCGATATCGACGGTTGCCTGGAGCTTATTATCCATTTTCACCCCCGTTTTCACCGCCTGCCTCCGACGCATTGTCTTTACCCGCACTATCCGCATCTTCTTCGGGCTTCTGCTCGAACTTTTTCATGCCGGCACGGATCTTTTCGGCGATGCTTGCCGGGTGCAGCAGGAATTCCTTGGCCGATGCGATGGCTTCCTCGATGACATATTCGGAATACCTGTCCTTCCAACTGATGACGAGGTCGCCCGATTCGCTCCCGAGAGGTTTCTTTTCGCGGATTTCCTGGCCCATCTTGAGCGCAAGGAGCAGCCCGAGTTCAAAACCGCGCGGGTTTTCTTTGGTCTCGAGCAACTTTTCGACGCGCTTGATGCGTTCGTCGTAGGGAATATTCTGGAGTTCTTCGAGGTCTTTTTCCGAAATCATGTTTTTAAAGATAGAAATTAGCAAGGGAGTCGGCGAAAGTTTATAAAAATGAAAAGGGCCCGCAGAGCGGGACCTTTCCAAAAGAGAGCTTTAAAGAAGAATAAAAATTACTTCTTGGCGGCCTTCTTAGCCGGAGCCTTCTTGGCAGCGACCTTCTTAGCCGGAGCCTTCTTGGCAACAGCCTTCTTGGCCGGAGCCTTCTTGGCAGCAGCCTTCTTAGCCGGAGCAGCCTTCTTGGCCGGAGCCTTCTTAGCAGCAGCCTTCTTAGCCGGAGCCTTCTTGGCAACAGCCTTCTTAGCCGGAGCAGCCTTCTTGGCCGGAGCCTTCTTAGCAACAGTTTTCTTTGTAGTAGCCATTGTATTCTTCCTTTTTTGAGGGTTAATTGTTTTGATGACATTAAAATAACTTTATTTTCACAAAAAGTCAACACCTTTTTAAAATTTTTTTCATTTTTTTTCAAAAAGATATTGACAAGATGGAAAAGTTGTCTTATAGGGAGTGAAAATTACTTTGTATGTAATTTGCGTCTAGCCCAGTAATTACGCGGGTTGCAGCCGATTAAGCAAAAAATCCGACGTATGCCGGATTTTAATTGTAACTTGGTGATACTCAATAAATTAGAATGAAAAATTTACTGATTTGTTCTTTCGGAAGGTGTTTATGCTCTCGCATTCACGCTCTCGATGTATTTTTTTACACCTTCGACACCGAGAGAGTACATGTCGACGAACTTTTTTGCGAACGGAGGTATCTTTCCGGGGTGCATTCCGAGTGCATCGTGCATCACGAGCACATGTCCGTCGGTAAATTTTCCACCGCCGATGCCGATTGTCGGTGCGCTAACTTCTTTCGTGATCTTCTCGCCGAGTTCTTCGGGAATGTGCTCCAGCACCATCTCGAAACAACCGAGGTTATCCACGAATTTTGCCGCGGCTTCGATGGCGCGGGCTTCTTCTTCGGTTCTGCCCTTCTGCTTGAAGTCCGCTGCGGTCTGCGGGAGCAGCCCGAGGTGTGCGCAGACGGGGATATCCTTGCTGCGGAGGTATTCGATGACGCCTTCGGGCGTGCCTTCGAGCTTGATGCTGGCGCAACCCACGTCCAAAAAGCGGCGAGCGTTGTCGTAGGCGGTTTGCGGGTCCGTGTCGCTCAGGTAGGGCATGTCGCCAATCACGTGCGTGTTCGGGGCGCCGCGGCAGACGGCGGCAGCGAAGATAAGCATCTCGGTCATGCCGATTTCGCGGGTGCTCTTGTAGCCGAGCATGGTGTTTGCGAGACTGTCGCCTACGAGAATCTGGTCGATTCCGGCGGCCTCTGCTATGCGTGCGAAGGCAAAATCGTAGGCGGTAATCATCGAAATCATCTCGCCCTTGGATTTTTTAGCCTTGATTTCTTCTGGAGTAAGCATTCCTATTCTCCTTTCGCTACTTGTCAGCACTGCAAATCTAGAATTTTATACCGGAGTTGGTATTATAATTTCCTGGCTTCGTTCAGGAACTTGAGCGAGTTTATTTCGCGCAGGAACCCGATGTGGTTCCTAAGGTAGGCGAGGAGGGCATTCTCGGTGAATTCCGGGTGCGCGATATCGCCATTGCCGGTGCGTAGCGCATAAAAACCGTCGAGAGTTTCCTTCCTGGCGCGGGGTGATTCGACTCCGAGACAACTGTTGCAAACAAAAGCGCCCGTTTCGGGGTGGAAATCTGCCGGAGCGCCCTCGATCGGGTGACCGCAGCGGCTGCAGGTGTGCATGTCGAGCGTATAGCCCCACAGGTCGCAGATGTCGAGGAGCCAGCGGGCGAAAATACTGGATGTGTTGTCTGCGGACGGTTTAATATCGGCAAAAACACTTTCAGACGGTTTAGATTCTGGCGCATTGTCCGCGGGTGGTTTAATATCGGGAGCATTGTTTGCTGGTAAGGAAAGTGCGGCGAGCGCGTTTTCGAGCAGCGAGAATTCCCCTTCGAGCGGGACTCCCGCAGGCGCGTACCGCAATACGATTTCGGTCATGACCTGCGCTTTCGCCGTCTTCAGGAGGTCTTCGCGCATATCCTTGTGCCAGTCGAGGAGCGTCGCCTCCTTCACGAACTGCAGTTCGGTATTCGGGTTCTGCCGGAAAACGACCTCGCTCAGTGCGAGCGGGTCAAGAGCGCCCTTGAAGGGCGACTCCTTGCGCTTGCCTCCCTTCACGATGAAGGAGACAATGCCGCATTCCTCCGTAAGCGCCTTCACTATCCAGCTGGAGTCGCTGTAGGCGTAACGGTGCAGGACTATGGCGTGGGACTTAATCAACTATTTTGCCGGGAACGGGGGCCAGCCCATCGCCTGTCCGCCCACCACGTGCAGGTGGATGTGGAACACGGTCTGGCCGGCGTCGGCCTTGCAGTTGAACACGAAACGTGCGCCGCCCTCTTCGAGGCCGAGGTCCTTCGCGATGAGCTGCGCACGGTAGAGCATCTTGCCCACCAGTTCGCAATCTTCGGGCTTCATGTCCATGATTGTGGAAATGTGGCGCTTCGGCACCACCAGGAAGTGCACGGGGGCCTGCGGGGCGATGTCGTAGAAGGCGAACACGTCGTCGTCTTCGTAGATTTTCTTGGAAGGGATTTCACCCTTGATGATTTTGCAGAAAAGGCAGTTTTCACTCATAGTATTATAAATAGTAGTAAAAATGCTTACTGGTTTCCTCGCTGGGCGAGGATTTCGTCGACTTTGCGGTTCAGCAGTTCATCGAGCAGGAGGGAATGGAGCCTGCGCTCGTTCTCCATGATGGCTCGCATGATTTTGAAACTGCATGCGAGATAGACGGCACAAAACAGTAGTGCCAATACAAAGAGCAGTATTGCGGCGAAAAAGAATTGTAGAATCGCTAGAATAACCATGACGGCACAAAAAGCGATGGTGAATCCGGCGGTAAGGAACTTTATAATGAGAGTGATTTTCCAGGAGCGGCTTTGGGGATTGATTACCGCTTCCTGGTTGTAACTCTCGAGGGCCTGCTTTTGACGGATCAACAGGTCTTTTGCGAATATCAGGTTGCAAAGACTGGCGGCGACCTTGGGCGAAAAACGGGTTTCAGTGAATAGCCTCTGGAATTTTAGGGTGTGGTAAGCCCATTTACCGAATTTGAAGCACTGAATCGGAATTGTAAAAACCATGGCAATGACTGATATAATGGAGACTGTGTAGAAAAGGTCTTCCAGGGTTGTCGGGGGCGCCCCCTCGACACTGTCCTTGAATAGGAAACAGTCGATTGCCAAGAGGGCGAATATGGCGACGGAGTTGACATACAGGACCTTGATCCAGAAAATGGAATTTTCTCCATATTTCAGGTTCTTATCGACAGTGAGTTCGTTCCAAAGTGCGTCCGTAGTTTCTTTTGTTGCGTCCTTTTGAATCATGCTAACCTCTGTCAGCCAATGTAGCAAAAATCCCGGCGCAGGGGCCGGGATTTAAAAAGGGTGGTTTGCCTGCCGATTTGCTATTGCTTTATAGTCGGGGCCTGGCGCGCCACAGGGGCGAGCTGCCCGTGCTTGCGGAACAGGTGCTTCACGAGCGTGCCGAAACCGCGGAATACGCGGTAGCGTTCGCGAGGGTTCTTGATGGCCATGATTCCCTGGCGGAATATGTAGCTCGGGCGCAGGTAGAATTCACGGCGGGCCTTGTCGCAGAAGTCCACGAGAGCCTGGCTGGTGAGTTCGCCGCGCTGGATGGTGGTGCGGTGGAACCCGTCTTTGTCAAGCCACTGGTTATAATCCTTTGTCTGTAATGCGCCGCTTTCCAAGGCTTCCTTGTACGCCTCGGTACCGGGGTACGCCATGATGGGGTAGAACTGCGCGGTGTTGGGGTTCAACTTCTTGGCGTAGTCGAGCGTCATGCGGAGCGTTTCCGGAGTGTCGCCGGGGTTACCCACCATGAAGCAGCCGTGCACCAGCAGGCCTGCCTTGCGGGCATTCTTCGTGAACTCGATGGCTTTGTCGGTGTTCTTCACGCCCTTGTGGATGTTCTCGAGTACCACGGGGCTAGCACTTTCAAAACCTACGCACATTTCACGACCTCCGGCCTTCTTCATAAGTTTGAGCAGGTCGAGGGGAACATCGGCGCGGGCGTTGCAACTCCACGTAATCTTGAGGCCACGTTCCAGAATCAGGTTGCAGATTTCGCGGACATGTTCGTGGCTTGCGGTAAACGTGTCGTCTTCGAAGAAGACTTCGCCCAGGTCCTCGAAATTGTCCTTGATGTACTGCAGTTCGTCCACCACGTCCTTCGGCGTGCGGCGGCGGAACTTGTGGCCGTTGAGCGTCTGCGGAATCACGCAGTAGCTGCAGCGGTTCGGGCAACCGCGTCCGCTCAAGATAACGATCAGCGGGTTGAGGTTCGCACCATAGAAATACTTCTTGTAGCAGCTGTAGAGGTGCTTGCGGTAGACCTTCGAGACCCACGGGAGTTCGTCGAGGTTCTCGATCTTCGGGCCTTCGGGCTGGAAGTCGGTGCTGCCGTCCGCCTTGCGGAAGGCGAGGCCGGCGATACTAGAAATTTCCTTGATGTCGCCGCGCAGGTAACGCACGAGGTTCCTCGCGGTGTAGTCCGCCTCGCCGATAATCACGAAATCGAGGGAGGGTTCCATCTCCATGGATTCCAGCGGCTCGGCTGTGGCGTGCGTTCCCATGATGGCAACCTTCGTGTTTGGAAGGGAGTCCTTGATGGCGTGCACCACTTTGAGGTCGTTCAAGATGCTCGGCGTACTCGTGCTGCAGACTACCAGTGCCGGGTCAAACTTCTTGATGCCCTCGAGCGTCTGCGGCAAGTCCAGCTCCATAGCGGGACTGTCGATGAGTTGAATCTCGTTGCCATCGGCTTCGACTGTACCTGCGGCATAGCTGAGGAACATGGGCCAGTAAAGTGTACTCGATTTGGTCACGCAGGGGCTGCGCGACTCGCGACTGAACATCGGATGGAACGGAGGATTCAAAAATGTAATACGCATATGCAACTGCAAAATACATAATTCTCGTCTATAAAACTACATTTATACGTGATGAAAAAAGAATTTTTCGTGATACTCCTGTGTTGCGGTTTTATCAACGCCCTCGCAGCACCTTCAAAGGCCGCTCCTAAAAAGGCGGCGCCCAAGAAGACTGCTCAACAGAGCGGTGTAGAACTCGATACCATCCGCACTACGCTTGACGACGGGACGCTCGCTCGCCTGTACACGGTGCAGAAGGGGACGGATATCCGCGAGGGAATCGCCTACACGTACCACCCCAATGGGAACGTGGCTGTCGAGGCTCCGTACAAGAACGGCAAGCTCGATGGCATGTTCAAGAGTTATTACGAAAGTGGCAAGGTCTGGCAGACCATCGGGTACAAGGATGGAATCGAGGACGGAGCCAGCATGGAATTCTACGAGAACGGAATCAAGAAATCCCGCGAGGTTTACAAGGCGGGCGTTCTCGATGGTGTGAGCGAAGTGTGGGGCGAACGCGGGCTTGTCGTGCGCGAACTGCCCTACGTGCAGGGCCAGATTCACGGTGTCGCAAAGATATACGATGAACTCGGTGCCCTCAAGGAAGAGATGACTTTCGAGCACGGGCTCCGCAACGGACCGTACCGCAGGTTTACCAAGGGCGTGAAAACGTTCGAGGCGATTTTCGAGAAGAATCGCTGCGTCAAGAACTGCGACTTCTAGTTACTTCTTCGGCTTTAACGCACACCAGGTCATGTAGCCGATAAACAATACGCCGAGCCCCACAAGCCCGATGGAAAGTTCGTGGCTGTACTGCTGGATCATATCCTTCTGACCGTGGGCGATGTACCCGAGAATGGCGAGGATAATATTCCAGAAGGTGGCGCCGATGGCGGTGTAGAGCGCGAATGCCCAGAGCTTCATCTTGGAAAGCCCCGCCGGGATAGAAATCAGCTGGCGGATTGCCGGGATGAGCCTGCCGACGAGCGTAGAGATTGCGCCGTGCTCGAGGAAGAATCTCTCGGCGTTTGTCACCTTGCCCGAATCGAGCAACAAAAAGTGCCCCAGACGGCTGTCTGCGAATTTGTACACAATCGGGCGTCCGAGGAGTTTTGCGAGGAAGTAGTTGATGAACGCTCCCACGAGTGCCCCGATGGTAGCGAAGATCACGATGAAGATGATGTTCAGGCCCGACTCGGGTTGCATCGCCTTGTATGCGGCGGGTGGCACCACCAGTTCGGACGGGAAGGGGATGAACGAGCTCTCGACCGCCATGAGCAGTGCGATGGTCCCGTAGTTCAGGTTCTCGTTGTACCAGTCGATGACCTGGTCGTAGATGCCGGTCTTCGGGGCGCTGTCGGCGGTCGCTTCTGCAACGGCTTCAACCTGGGCGGGCGATACGGTAGAATCAACTTGCGCAAATGCCGCGAGGCTCATGCCTGCGACAAGGAGTGCTAGTAGGGCGATTTTTTTCAAGGCCTATCTTCTCTTCTTGGACTTGGCTTTCTTCTTGCTTGCGGCCTTCTTGGCCTTGGCCTTAGCCTTCTTGCTCTTCGGAGCCGGCTTGACCTCTTCTTCCTCTTCTTCTTCCTCTTCGGGTTCCTCGACCGCCGGTTCCGGTGCAGGCGGTTCGACGTATTCCGGAGCCTGGTATTCCATGACGGAAGGTGCGCTCCCGTTGGCTGCCTTGAGGGCGGCCTTCGCCTCTTCGACGTACTTGCCGTTCGGGAAGCGCTTGAGGTAGATTTCGTAGTCCTTCAGGCGGTTGCTGTTTTTCACCAGCTCAAAGATGCCTGCTTCGGCCTCGTCCCTGAATGCCCCGTTGGGGTTGTCGTTCAGGTAAGAGAGGTAAGCCTTGAAGGTGTTCTGTGCCTGGATCTCGCGGAACTTGTGGTATTCGCTGAGAGTGCGGATCTTGGCTTCAACTTCGCCGCGGCGCGGGGAGTCGGGGTAGTACTGCAGGAACATCTCGAGCATCTCGGGGTCGTTGCTCGCCATGACCTGGTCAAAGCGGGAATCTTCCTGGCGTACCTGGTATTCCTTCAGTTCAATCTTGCCGCTGTCGAGGCTTGCGTAGAGCTTTTCCTTCGTGGCGAGGTCTGCCGGGTGGCAGAAGGCGAGGAAGCTTTCCAGCACGTCGGAGAACTGGGTCTTGGTGTAGGCGTCGCTCATGTCGGGCAGTTCGCCGTTCTCGTCGAGGAAGAACCGGTAGTCACGCTCGATGGCCATGCAGTCCCAGTCGCTCAGGGTGTCCTTGACCTCGCTGTTGTCGCGCAACACCTGGTCGCGGTCGCGCAGGGTAAAGCGCATGCTGCGGTCACGGCGGCTTTCACGCCCGAAGTCGAACGAGAGTTCGAGGCCTACGCGTACGGGCCACTTGTAGGATACTTTCGCAAAGTTGATGCCCGAGTAACCGGAGGAGGGGGTCGGGTTTTCCTTGTCGTACTTGTAGGGGTAGGTCGCCATCATGTCTTCGTACGGCAGGAATTCCTTGCGCACGTTGATGCCGATCTTCATGTCCACGTCCTGGAAAATCTCGGTAATGCGGTATTCGAGGGCGCCAGAAACGAACGCCGTCGGGAGCATCTCGGTGTGGTCCTTGGTGCTGGTGGAGTAGTTGTCCACGAAGGTAAAGAAGTGGAAGCCGTAACCGCCGAGCACGCGCAGGTCAAAGTCACCGCCAAGGTTAAAGGCAAAACCGCCGACTACGGACGGGGCGTATGCGCGGAAGGAGAGCGTGCGGCCTTCGCCGTTTTCGGAAAGATCTTCTTCCGTGTTCTTCTTGCCCTTGTCATTGACACCATAATATTGGGGGTCGTTTGCAATTTCACGGAACTGTATGGAGTTGACCTCGGCACCGAGCCAGAAGGTAAACGGAATATCGGCCTTGAAGAGGGGCGTAAAGAACGGGTTGAACAGGAAACCGACGCTCACGGGGACGGTGAGGAGTTCCTTGTCGATAGGCTCTTTCAGCAATTGCGGTTCTTCGGATTCAAAGTGGATAAAGGCAGGTTCTGCCTGCAGGTACATCTGGGCGCGCCAATTGGAGCGCTCGAAATCTGCCGCATAGACCGCTGCGGTCAAAAGCAGGAATGATATAAGTAGTTTACGCATCGTCATTAAATTTAGTTTTTGTATACGCAAAACGGGCGTCTGGTTGCCCCAAACAGCCCGTTTTTCACGATTTTAAGGTGTTTTTTTGCTAGAAAGTGAGGAACAGGCCCAGCCCGAATACGGCAATACCCGCACCGATGAGGCTACCGCCTATGATGCTGTAGCGGTCGCCTGTATCCACGAGGTCCTTGTTCTTCTGCTTTTTCCTGTTGTAGTTTTCGCCCTTCGCGGCACTCGGCATCTTGAGTTCTGCCTTGATGTCGTCGGCATCGTCGTAGTTTTGCTGGGCGAGGTAAAGTAGGAGCGCGCCTGCGAGGAACGGCGCGACGGAAGACCCCATCATCGCCTTGCCGATGAACGAGATCCTGCGCTGCTTTGCCCATTCCTCCTGCTTCTTGATTTCCTCAAAGTCAGTGAGGTGTTCCATCGAGATATCGAGATTGATTTCGGAGACGGGGGCAACGTAGAAGTTCACGAGCGTATCGCGGTAGCCTTCCCTGCGGAGGCGCAGGTGTGTCATACCCGGGTTGGTGAGCGAGATGATTTTCGGCGTGGTGCCGATGGACTTGCTGTCACGAGTAATCTCCTCGGTGCCCGGGAAAATTTCTGCGCCGACGGGGTTAGATACGATCTTGATTTCGGGAATCACGCGCTTCAGCTTGAGCGAGACCTTCACCGTGTCGCCAGGGAGCGGGCGCACGAACGTCTGTGCGCCCCACAGGTGCTTATCGACGCTCCAGTACGCGTTTATCTCGATCTTGCCGGTATCCGAAACGGCGAAGGTACAGGGAGACTTGCATATCGCATCCTTCTCGGGACGCGAGATGGTGGCGGATTCCGGGTCCGTTTCCACGTGGATGTAGCTGCGCTTGCGCTTGGAGGGGGTGGGGAACCCGGCCGCCTTCTTGACGAGGTTCACGAGGGAGCCGTCCTTGATGGCATCCTGCAATAGGGAATCAAGCGAGAGGGTGACCTGCTCCTTGGATATGGTGGGGAGTTCCTCCTCGTAAAGCACGCGCGTGATTTCCACGTTCGCGGAATCCGGGTGCTGTGCTCGTGAAATCTTCCCGAAGTAGATATCCTTCACGCCGTACGTTTTCCAGTAATCCTGCACGCAGGCACGTTCGTTGCATTGCGGGGTGGCGCTGTGCCCGCGCATGCCGAACCGCGGGTCAAGTTCGTGCATGATCTCGAAAGTCAAAGCCGTAAGGAGCGCGCCCTTGCTGGAATCGATACCGTCGGATTCGTACCCGACAAATACTTTGTCTGGAATGTACTCGCCTGCGGGCGGCTCGGGGTTTACTTCTGCGGTCTGTTCGGTACCGGTTTCCTCACTTACAAACCCGGGGGCGTTCGGGTCTACCGGCTCGTATTCCTGCGCGGAATCCTGAACTGCGGGCGTGCCCTGGCTAGGGGTAGCAAGGATATTGTTCCCGAGGGAATCGAGAATGCTCTTGAATTGGCTCTTCGGGAACTTCAGCACGGTAAATTCGTTCTTGATGTAGCCGCCGAGACTCACGGTATCGTTCTCGATGCCGAGGAACTGCGCCTTCTGCTTTGTGCCCGAGACAAGCTCGACCATAACCTGCATGCCCTGCGGGTCTTCCGCAAAGGCATGTGCCATAAGGCTTGCCGCTAGGAGGAGGATAACTTTTTTCATGGTGCTGCTCATGTTTTACCCGCTAGAACGAAAGGACTATTCCAAAACCGAGGAGGACCGCTCCCGCAATAAGTGTACCTACAGAAAACTTCTTGGCCGATTCCGCGTTGTCGCGGTGCTCGCTATAACTTTCCAGGTTGTGGACGTACTCGTCGCCTTCCCGGATAACGCTCTTTTCGATAAGGTCCTTCTTGTCGCTTGCCTTGTCGATGTTGTATTCGGCGACGAGTGCCGCTATGCCACTTGCGATAAGGGGCACGCCCGATGCGATGGCGAGCCTGAACCCGATATTCCGTCGCGTGCGGTGCGAAAGCGCCTTCTGCTGGCGTTCAAGGTATACGTCGTCGTAACTGGGTGCAAGGGAAACAATCAGGTACGAAGTGTCGCTTTCGGCAAGCGTCACGTTGATGGTCGTGTCCCTGTAGCCCGGCTTGAAGATTGTCACGAGCACCATATGCTCGTCGGCAGGGATTTCTATGAAGCCGGGGAGACTTGCATCGGGGTTTGCGGCGAAATTCCTGCGGGTGGTGTTCACGTAGGCGTCCGCATACGAAGGGTTCGTCGAGATGTGCAGGTACTTGTGCGCCTCCTCCGCGAAAGTGAGTGAGGCGAGTGCCAGAACGAGCGTGAAAATCGGGATAAGCTTCTGCATCATTTTTCTCCCGAAAGTTCGCTGTAAGGCCCGTTAATGAAGAGCGAGTCGAGGAATCCCTGACTAGGCTTTGTTTCCCAGAACACCTTGGGGCTCATGTTGCGGGCGTTGTCCTCGACAGATACCCGGATGGAACACCCGACGATGCACTTGCTCCTGAACTTGATGAAGGGCTCCTCGTAATTGAATTCGACGGTGTCGGAATCCACGGTGACGTGGATGCGGTTGGGGTTTATGCCCGAACCGTCATCAAGGGCGTAGAAGGCGATGCTGTCGTTGAAGGGAATTGCGCTGCTGAGTAGGGCGACCTGCGGCTGGACATGGTCCTGCATATGGATCGTGTCGACTTGGGTCATCGCTCCGGAATAAGTGTTTACCGTGACGCCTTCTGATTCGTATTCTTTTTTTGAAACATCGTATACGTGGATGTTGACGCCTGTTTGTGCGGCAACCCTGGAGATAAACGTCGTGGGCGAAACCTTGGCGTCCTGAATGTCGAGCGTGTCGCCTGCACTGCTGGTTACAACGAGTCTTGTATAGACTTTGCTGTTGCGCAGGTAGTCGTAGACAACGGGAATGCTGATCGTTGCCGAATCGGTATGCATGAATAGCGTAGAGAAACTGGATATGTCGGTAGAATCGCTTTCCTCGAAACCGTCTTCGGTAAAGGTGATTGCCTTTACGCCCCAGTAGATGGTGACGGAGGTGTCTCTTTCGGGGTGCTGCATGATGTATCGGGTGAGGGAGTCGCCCAGGAAATTCCCGTTGAGGGTGGCGCCTTCGTTGCAGTCCACCTTCCCGATAGAAGATTTCCACAGGTAGTCCTTGTCGTATGTCGCGTAGACATAGCAGGTCGATTCTTCCCAGGGGTCAACCCCCGTGAGTGTCCAGCGCAGTTCTACGCTGCTGTTCGGGCCCGGGTTTACGCGGTTGTAGCCGTTGACGGGGGCGATGATGCCTACGGATACGGGTGTGTTTACGTAGATGTTTACCGTATCGCGCAGGGTGTCGTTCAGCAGGTCGATGGTCTCGAGAATTCCTTGCTTGTAGCCGGGCGTGGAGAACTTGAAACGCAAGGGCGAGATGTTGTAGTATTCGCCGTCAATAGTCCAGCTGTGGTTCAGGAAGTGGTTTTCGGCGGAATCCGAGGGAATGTACCGCCCGTCCAAGGTATACGACGCCCAGAACTTGATGGACTGGTTTGTGTCGAGGTAGACGGTCGTAGAAGGTGAACCGTACTTGTAGGGCTGGCCACTATAGCGGTCCGGGAGTACGAATATGTACTGCCCGAGCGTCGGCTGGTCGCTCTCTTCTACCAGGTGGGAATCCCCGCAGGCAAGGAGAGCCGTCATGGCCGCAAGCATAGAGATGACGGAGGCTAGTCGCTTCATGGCTCACCTCCGGTGGGGTTTCTGCGGATGAGCGTCCAGCGCTTCCATTGCGTAATGCCGTTCGTGTAACGGACGCCGCACTCGATTACGTTGGCGCCCTCGTTGAAGTCGGCGCCTGTAAATGTCTGCACATAGAGCGAGACGTCGCCTGCGTGCTGGACAAAGTTCTTGGTGCCGATATTGAAGTAGAACGTGTCGGGCTTGAATCCGTAGTGGTTGTTGTCAAAAATATAGAGGCGTATGGAATCGCCCGTGAACAGGGTGGAATCAGGGTTCGTCCGGAACCAGGATTCGCTGCCCTCGAGGGTATAGTTGCGCACGGTCTTGTTCTTGCTCGCGTCGGTGGCGACGATGTCAAGTAGTCGCTTGTTCCAGGTACGTGCCGTTTCGGGGAGGACTACGGTGAACGTGTCGCCCGATAGCGAAGTCTCGTTAAGGAGTGTTGATTCCATGAACGCGGACAGGGCTATATGGGGTGCTGGCGAACCGAAATCCAGGACGAGGAACTTGAGCGTGTCGCTGTAGTCCAGCGTGTCGATGCGACTGAAGGCTTTGCCGGCGAAAAGCGCTGCAATGCGTGGTGGCGTGGTATCGTGCAGGGTGAGCGTGTCGAGGTCCTGCACCTCGCCCTCGTGGAGCGTGATGTCGAGCGTGTCTCCCTTAAAGTCGGGATACTCCGGCACGCTGAACGCGATGCGGTATGTCCCTGCGCTTAGGGGCGATATGGAGAATGCCTTTGTGGCGAGGCTGTTGCTTTCGATATCCTTCGAGAGCACGGTATTCCCGAGTCTGTCCAGCACGGTGGCGTTCACGCTGAATTCATAGTTGCCGGTGCCGATTGCTGCGGTACTGGTGGTGACGGCGCCCGTGACGCCTGCTTCTCCGATGCCGCCCTTGGTAAAGAAGTCCCCGTGGATAGTGGAGCGTGAAGCAAAACCGAATTCGTTTATCGCCCGCACGCTCCAGTGCAGGTGTTCAAGCGGGGGGAGGTTGCCCCAGTAGGTGAAGGCCGGCTCCGGAACGATGGTGTCGACAATCCCCTCGATGGCAAAGTGGTAGTGGAGGCTCGCAATGGAATCCGGATCGAATGCGCTCCACGCGAACGAAACCCCGCCCGAAGTGGGGAGGCCCTGCGAGCCCGGCGCGGGGATGAACTTGCTTACGTCGAGTACCGGCAGGTTCGATATCTGCAGGGTGAGCGTATCCGAGAGCGTGTCGCCCAGGTATGTCTCGAGGAAGAAGGCTATCTTGTGCGGGCCCGGCTCCTCGATGTTCTTGCGGAAACTGAAATCGTACGAGAGCGTCTCGCCGTCGATGGTCCAGAGGTATCGCTTGATCTTGATGGACTTGGAGGGGAGAATGTTCGCGATAAATATGAGCGTGTCGGCGGGAGTGAGCGTGTCGGACCTCATCCGGGTGCTGCTCGAGTCGAACGAGTACGCCATCTCGATGGAGACCTCGATGAACGTGGACTGTTCCTCGTCGTAGAGGTAGTCCTCGCCGTTGCTACACGCGGAAAAATTGCAGGCGAGCGCTATCGCGAGCGCGAATGCGAAAAATGCGCGGAAGGCGAACTTCATAGGGTGCCTCCGAGCGTATCAAGCATGTAGAAGGTGCGTGGCGCAAGTGTGTCCGCATCGCCGAAGGAATCCTGCACTATGATCTGGAACGTGTGCTTGCCTTCGGTAAAGCCTGACTGGACGATCTCGGTAAGGCGGCTGACCGGGTATTCCGTGCCGTCGATGATGAGCGTGTGCTGCAGCTTGTTCTCGTCAAAGGAGTCGTAGTCGTAGGATTTCCACTTGAACTGGATGGACGTGTGCTTGTTGCCGTAGAGCGTATCGCCGTCGGCCGGGATAGTCGCGGCGTAGAGCATGGGGGCCATGTTCACGTTAATCACGAAATCCTTGCGCAGGGTGTTCCCGACCTCGTCGGAAACCTCGAGGGCGTTGGGGATGTCGGAAGCATTCGGACTGGCCGGGATGGTGTATTCCGCGCTGTCGCCGATTATGGTGGCGGAGTCTCCCTTGCAGTATAGCCAGTGGAACGTGAGACTGTACTTGAACTGCCTCGGGTAGATAGCCGCCCTTACGACTGCAGAATCGTTTGGGCGAATCTTGAGAAGCGTGGAATCCGGGGTGCCGTCCTGGAACAGGAATATGTCTACCCGTTCAACGTTCTGGCTTACGTTCGGGTCGTCGGGGAGGTCGAGGCAGCCGAAAAGTGCGGTAAGTGCAACAAAGAACACCGCTCCGCAAACGAGGCGGAAACCCTTGAACATGCCCGCGGAACACTTCCGCAGGTTGTGAGTCTCTTTTTTCTCCACTGGGGGTAAATGTAATAAATGCGGATAAATGTTTGGTACAAATAACTATATTCCCCCACATGAGCAAAGAAAATTTCGAGTACAAGAACGCGATGGAGCGCCTGGAGGCGATTCTCACGCGCATCGACAATTCCGAGATGGAGATTGACGAGCTTGCGGAGAACGTGCAGGAGGCGACCGCGCTGTTGAAGAAGTGCCGGCAGATCCTGCTGGATACGGAAAAGAGCGTGCAGGGCGCGCTGGAAAGCCTGGACGGTGAGGCCGATGCCTAACCAGAAGGCGGCCATCCCTGCGGGCGTCCCCGCTATCGAGGCGAACGGGCTTACGGTCCGGTTCCCGGTGCGTGGCGGCGTGCTCGGCAAGGTGAAGGACTATTTCACTGCGGTGGATGGCGTCTCGTTCACGCTGGAACAGGGCAAGATCCTGAGCGTGGTGGGCGAGTCGGGCTGCGGAAAGTCGACGCTGGTGAAGTCCCTGGTGGGGCTCGTGCCGCTTGCGTCGGGCAGCGTGAAGATTTTCGGGAGGGGCGTCGCTGACGGCAAGATCGCTCCCGAGGGTGGCGAGAGGCCTGCGCGTGTCTGCGACATGGTGCAGATGGTTTTCCAGGACCCGTTCAGCAGCCTGAACCCCCGCATGACGGTGGAAGAGATTCTCACGTCGCCGCTTACGGCGCGTGGCGTCGCCTTTGACGAGGCGCGTGCGCGCGCGTGTGAACTGCTGGAGCGCGTGTCGGTGCCGGCGGCGGCGATGGACAAGTTCCCGCACGAGTTTTCGGGAGGGCAGCGCCAGAGGCTGTGCATCGCGCGGAGCCTTACGGTAAGGCCGAAGATTTTACTTTGCGACGAGGTGACTAGCGCACTGGACGTGTCGGTTCAGGCGCAGATTCTGCACCTGCTCGATGACCTGCGCAACGATTTTGGCCTGAGCATTTTGTTCATTAGCCATGACATGCAGGTGGTGCGCGCGATTTCGGACGACGTGCTGGTGATGTACTTCGGGAAGGTGGTGGAGCGCGGTCGCGCAGACGACGTGCTTACGGACCCTCAGCACGAATACACGAAGAAACTACTTTCGTGTGTTCCAACTATAAAAAGATAATCTTTTAATGTCCGCGCTTGCACTTGACGCCGATGGTCTTGACTAGGCGTTCCTGGTTGGTGTCGAACTTGTCGTAGGCGAATTCCTCGACGTAAACTGCCTTGCAGTCAAAGAACTTCTCGCTGTAGACGAGCTTCATGTTCGACGAGTAATGGTCGATGGTCATGCGGAAGCTTTTCAGGTATTCGTTCTTGATGCAGGTCGTGACGAGGAAGTCCTCGAACTCGTCGAAGGAAATTTCTACGATGGTGTAGACGTCGCTCGTGTTTTCCTTGAGGAACTTGACCTTGCGGCAGCGTGCCGAAAGGTTGTTCGCGAGCTCTGTGAATTCTTCAGCCTTGTCGGGAAGAACGTTGTCAAATGTAATCTTTATAGCGAAAAGGTACGCCTTGGCTAGTTCAGGAAGATCTTGTCTGTCTTTCATACCGTACCTCTTAATAAAATGAGCAAATAGTTTATATAGGATTTTCTATTCCCAATTTAAACAAAAACAACCCTGAAGTCAATAGGGTTGTTCTTGTAGGGGCCTACTTTTTTGCTCCAATCCGTAATACGTAGTAGCCTGGTCGAGGTTTGGCAACGCTCCTGCCCTTGGTGTCTATGTAGCGGTCGTATCTCGTGATGGCACGCGATGTGGGCCTGGGCCTAATGGCGTCGGTCGAGTCGACAACTTTTGGCGTGTCGGTGGTTAAGAGTATTGCGGTGATGGATTTGGCAGGTAGCGTCATCTTGAAACTGTTAATGCTGTAGCCAGTCGCAGAGGTGGTTCCGCCCTGCAGATTTGCATCTACCACGTTTTCTTTCAACGCGTTGCTTGTGTGTGAAATGAATGTTTCGCCCTGGAGATTTTGCAAGGTGAGTGTTTTGACTGTCCCGTCGGAGGCGAAGTTCGCAAGATCGAGGTCCACGTCTTGGGCGTCCTTTTCGGCGCGGTTCACGAAGATGACCGTGAGAGAGTCGCCCTTGTTGCTGATGGAACTGTAGGCGGACACGAGCGAGTCGTTGCTGGAGGTGGACTGCACGCGGTTCGGGTGGCCGTAGCGACTGAACAGGTGCACCGTTTCGTACATGCCGTCGCCCCAGGTCCACGGGGTGAAAATCTCGACGCCGTTATCCTGCATGGTTCCGAGGAACGACGCATAGGTGAGTGCCGTTACCATGGGGTCGGAATCGTTCAGGTCGGTTTCGGTGATGCCGAGTTTGATGCCGTGATCCTTGCCAAAGTATTTTTCGAGCCACTGATTGATGCGTACGAAAATGTAGGATCTGTAGCCCTTCTCCTTGTCGCTCCAGTCGCACTTGCCTGTGGCGCAGCGCACACCGTTTCCGCCCTTGTAGTAGTAGGTGGTGTCGAACAGCACGCGGTGCCAATTGACGCGGCTTTCGTAGTCCTTTTCGCTCGGGTACCAGTGGATGTCGAAAACATCGAGAAGTCGTGTGCCGCTTGCCTTTTGCGCTTCGGCGATTTTCTTGGTGAAGAACTCGAGCCAGCAGTATTCCTGGCCGTCGATCTTGGGCCTGCTTTCGTCGTTGTAGGCATTGATGTGGCACCATTGCCATTCGTTAGCGACCACCGGGCCGGTGAGCTTGATGTCGCCCCAGGCGGCGCGCGCCTTCTTGGCTACGTCGATATAGCGTTCGACGAGGAAGTCTCCGGTTACGGGCAAATCCAAATCGTTGTGCGTGCCGCGCCAGATTTCTATCTCGTTGTCCATGCTCCAGTATTTAAAACGGCTCATGTCGTACTTGAGTTCATCCTTCCAGTGCGGGATGATTCCCACAGTGGAATCGGCGGGCCATTCCATATTGTAGAGCGAGGCATCGCCCGCCTTGATGAGCGTCTGGCCGTCTTCCGATACTTCGCCACCGCCTGCGAGGTCGAACGTGCGTGACGGATACGAGCCGTGTTCCTGTTTCCAGTCCCAGTCCGGGAAGTTGTGTGCAGTGGAACTTGCCGCATAGCCCGTGAGCTGGAAGGCGTACATCGCGTCGACTCCCGGCATCTTGTCGAGCACCTTTTTCGCAGTGATGTCCCAGTCGTGGTCGTAAACATTGTTGAACCAGTCCGGGTGAACCGTCATTTTGTGGCTCCAGTTGTAGCGCGTGGAGTTGTTGCCGTTGTTCGCGCGCATCATGTGGATGCCCGCGTCGAGCATCTGTGCGATAAACGCCTCTTCGGTGGAGTCGCTTTCGGCCTTGGTGTCACTGATTTTATCGATGTTACGCCCGTAAATGTATGGCGAAATCTTCTTGATGCCTTTTTGCGCGTCGACGGTGATGTCGATGGCGGCGGTGGACATCGTCGTGAAACCCGCAACGATGGCTACGGTTAGGATCCTATTCATATTACACCCCTTTATAAACAACCTGCTCTTAAAATAATCTCTTTTTCAAGAAAGCGGTTGTTTTACTGGAATGCTTTTGTTGACATTTATGTCAACGAGCGCCTTTATGTTTACGCTTTTACGTGGAAATAGTCGATTTCGGGGTGGCTGATGTAGAGGCCGCTCACGGAGGCCTGTGGGTACATGGCGCCGTTCTCGGTGAGGCTGATGCCCACACTCGCGAAGTCGATGAGCTTTGCGACGTTGAAGATTTCCTTGATGTTCGGGAGCACGGGGTAGCCGACGGCCGGGCGGATTCCCTTCCAGCCCTTGGTGCGCTCGAGTTCCTGGCTCAGGTATTCGGCGCCTGCCTCGGCGAGGCGGTCGGCGACGGTCTGCATCAGGAGCACGTCGTAGTCGCTGCCGCCCTGTTCTGCCTTCAGTTTTTCGAGGCGCTTCACAAAGGCGTCGCTCACGGTGACGGCGAAGGCGCCCACGATGTCGCGGAAAACGTCCTTGCCGGCGGGAGCGGCGAAGATGCTTGCTGTGTTCGCGTTTGCGGGTGCAACGTAGTCGCAGAGGGCGAGGCAAGTGCCTTCGGGGTTCTGCTGGCGTGCCGTGGCGACTTCGACAAGGTCGGAGTCGGTGCCGGTACGGCCCGTGTTGAACTTGATGGAATTTTCCGTACCGGCTGCAGGGTAGAACGCCTGCACGGCACGCAATGCATATTCGGGCTTTGTGAGGCTCTTGATGAGTTCTTCTGCGTCGGCCTTGAGCTTCTTGGCTTCTTCGCAATCCGGCTTGACCTTCCAGGTGAAGAAGAAGTATTC
Source organism: Fibrobacter succinogenes (assembly GCA_902800815.1). Classification (GTDB taxonomy): domain Bacteria; phylum Fibrobacterota; class Fibrobacteria; order Fibrobacterales; family Fibrobacteraceae; genus Fibrobacter; species Fibrobacter succinogenes_B. Next base: position 148,750 of record CADCGB010000002.1, on the reverse strand, counting down.
CCAGCTGATAAGCGGGATAACTTTTTCGAGCGAAATCGGCGGGAGCTTGCTTTCGCCCATGAACGGCGGTTCCACGGGCTGGTACTTACTCCAGTCGCATTGGTAGCGGCGTTCTTCCGGAGTCTTTTCGGCTGCGGCCATGGCGCTTGCGGCTTCGGTCTGGATGCCGTTTTGCTTGTCGCGAATGCGCTGCTGTTCCTCGCGATTTTCCTGAATGGTCTGCTCGCTGGTCGCGGGGTCCAAGAGTTTTTGCACGAGGCCCGGGTTACTGGCGGCGTCGCGCACGTGGAATACAGGACCGTCGTAGCACGGGGCGATCTTTACGGCAGTGTGCGTGGGCGAGGTCGTTGCGCCGCCGACGATAATCGGGATGCGCTGGCCCGCGGCCTGCATGGCCTTCGCCACGGTACACATTTCTTCGAGCGAGGGCGTAATCAGTCCGGAAAGGCTTAGAATGTCGGCCTTGTTCTCGATGACCGCCTTCACGATCACATCTTCGGGAACCATCACGCCGAGGTCCACCATTTCGTAGCCGTTACAGGCCATAATCACGGAGACGATGTTCTTGCCGATATCGTGCACGTCGCCCTTCACGGTGGCAATCACGATCTTGCCGCGGCTCGATGCGTTGGCGTCCTTGCCGGCCTCGATGTAGGGCTGCAAGATTTCCACCGCCTTCTTCATGGTGCGTGCGGTCTTCACCACCTGCGGCAGGAACATGCTGCCTTCGCCGAAACGGCGGCCGACTTCGTTCATGCCGTCCATGAGCGGGCCAGAAATAATTCCCACCGGGCTGTCGCCACGGTTGATGAGTTCCATCAGGTCGGGCTGAAGTGTGGTGGATGTTCCCTTGAGGAGCGCCTCCTGCAAACGTTCCTCGGGCGTGGTGGGCTTGGCGTCAGCGGCGCTGTTGCTGCTCGCGTCTGCAGAGCTGCTTGCGCCGGTGCTCATGGCGAAAATCGCCTTCGGGTCGTACTTGGTGCCCGCTTCCTTTGCGGCGTTCTGGGCTGCGGTCATGCGGCTTGCAATCTCGATGAGCGCTTCGCTGGCATCGGGCTCCGTGTTCAACAGCACTTCGGTAATGGCCATGCGGAGTTCCAGCGGAATCGTCTTGTATTCGATAATCGCGCTCGGGTTCATGATGGCCATGCCCATGCCGTTCGGAATCGCGTAATGCAGGAACGTGGTGTGCATGGATTCGCGCAGGTAGTTGTTGCCGCGGAAGGCGAACGAAAGGTTCGAGAGCCCGCCCGAGATGCGCACGCCGGGCAGGTTGTCCATAATCCAGCGGACTGCGCGGATGAAGTCGATGGCGTAGGCGTTGTGTTCGGCCATGCCCGTTGCGACAGTAAGCACGTTCGGGTCGAAAATGATGTCGGAGGGTGCGAAGTCTAGTTTCTTCACCAGGATATCGTAAGCGCGGGCGGCAATCTTTACGCGGCGTTCGTAGTTGGTGGCCTGTCCTTCTTCGTCGAAGAGCATTACGATGACGGCGGCACCCAGACGCTTGATGGTGAGCGCGTGTTCGATAAACGCCTGTTCGCCCATCTTCAGCGAGATGGAGTTCACGATGCTCTTGCCCTGGATGCACTTGAGGCCCGCCTCGATGACTTCGAATCGGGAAGAGTCCACCATGATGGGCACGCGGCTCACGGCCGGGTCGGAGGCAATCAGGTTCAGGAACGTCTGCATCTCGGCGGTAGCGTCGAGCAGGCCATCGTCCATGTTCACGTCGATCACGTCGGCGCCGTCTTCAACCTGCTTGCGTGCGATGTCGAGCGCCTCGTCGTAATTCTTCTCGTTTATGAGTCGCAGGAACTTCTTGGAACCTGCCACGTTGCAGCGTTCGCCCACCTTCACGAAGTCTTCTGCATTGCAGCTGAAGGCACCATCGCTGGGGCGCACCTGTTCCTTGAACAGCGGCTCAAGGCCTGCGAGGCGGAGGAGCGGGCTTGTCGCATACTTGGGCGCAGGCTTGCGGCGTTCGTAATCGGCCGGCAGGGCGTCGAGCATCTTGCGCATCGCGGCGATGTGTTCTGGTGTGGTACCGCAGCAGCCGCCAATCATGTTCACCAGCTTGTCGTCCAGGTAGACGCCCATGAGTCGCACCATGTCTTCGGGCGTATCGTCGTAGCCGCCGAACTGGTTCGGGAGACCCGCATTCGGGTGACAAGAAATATAGCAGGGTGCAACCTTGCCCATGCGGCGCAGGTACGGCACCATACCGTCGGCACCGAGACCGCAGTTCAGGCCGATGGAGAGCGGGTGCATGTGCATCACGCTTACGGCGAATGCCTCGACCGTCTGGCCCGAAAGCGTACGGCCCGAGGCGTCGCTCACCGTCATGGAGAACATGACTTCCACGGGGTTGAGGTTGGCGGCGTTCCCGGCGGCGGCGCGCTTTTCCATCACCTTAGTAAATGCACTGGCAGCGGCCTTCGCGTTCAGCGTATCAAAAATCGTTTCAATCAGGATGGCATCGACGCCTTCTTCTACCAACACCTGAATCTGTTCCAGGTAGGCGTCTTCGAGTTCGTCAAAGGTAATGCTACGGCTGGCGGGGTCGTTCACGTCTTCGCTCATCGAGAGCATCTTGCTCGTGGGGCCCACGTCGCCCAAGATGTACACCTGGCGGCCGTACTTTTCCATGGCCTCTGCCGCAGCCTGCTTCGCGATTTTCACGGCGGCGCGGTTCATCTCGGCAATGCGGTGTTCCTGGTGGTATTCGTGCTGGCTTACGCGTTGGCTCGAGAACGTATTCGTGGTCAGGCAGTCTACGCCCGCATCCACGTAGCGGCGCTGGATATCGAGGATGATTTCCGGCTTCTCGATGGAGAGCATGTCGTTGTTCGCGCCCTTGATGCCGTAAGTCTGGATAACGGAACCCATTCCGCCATCCAACAGCATCATCTTGCTTTCAAAAGCTTCGCGTAGCGTCATCTTCTTCCCTTATGCATTTATTCAATTTTATGCATAAATGTAGAAAAGACTGCCTGGATAGTCAATCTTTTTTATAGAAAATGGCGGCCCGAGGGTCGCCATAGCGTTCTTTTGAATGAGTTATACTACTTAAACACGGCGGTATAGGTCGCTCCGTCCTCGTTGACGACAAATCTCGGGTTGGTGGTATCGCCGTCGCTCCATCCGGTAAATACGGACCCGTTGGTGGGGACTGCGCTGATGACCATGCCGATACCCGCAAAGAACTTGCCTGCGTATGCCGGTGCGGGGGCAGGCCTGCCTTCCACGGTAATGTAGCCGTTCCCGGTAACGTTCAGGTTCATGGTCACCATGCTGGTCATACCGAATTCAAAGTAGTAGTCCTGGATGACGCTTGCATCACGTTCTTCGGACCATTCCTTGAGGCAACTGCCTGTCTTGCTGAATCCATGCCCGCAGGAGTTCTTGTAGTACATCTCGTCCTGCTTGAATTTCTTCAGGTCGCGTGTGATTTCGGCGGTGTCGATGGTTGCCGTCATGGCGTCAACCACGCGGGTCACGTTGGCACCGTTCAGGTTGTTCTGCAGCATCATGGCAGAACGGTTCAGGAATACGCGCTGGAATTCCGGGTTCTTGATAAGTTGTATGTACAGGTTCGCGAAACAGCCTTCGTCCTTGCAGGGCTTGTTGCCGCCACCCTTCTTGATCCACGGGAAAATGTCGGTGCTCTGGCTGAATTCGCCGCCGTTCACGCCCCACATCCAGTCAAAGCCGTGGTCGAGGTCGTACACCATGAATTTCCAGGGCTGGTTGGGGCTCTTCCATGCGCGTACGTTGTTGTTGGGCCAGTCGCCATTATGGATAAATACTTCGGCTGCCATGTAGTCGGCGAAGTTGCCCACGTCCATGAGCGTCTTGACCAGTTCGTAGTTCGCGTTGTTGTCGCCACTGAAATCGTTCTGTGCCACAAAGCTCAGGAGCGTCTTGTATTCGTCGATGGTGCCGTTGCTGGCTGTGATGTCGTGGCCCAGGTGCTTGACCATGGTGACCGTGTTCGCATCGATGCCGTAGTTTGTTTCTACGTAATGCTTGTTGAAGCGTTCGCGCATATCGTGAATGCCGTAGTAGCGCCCGTTGTAGAATACCACCACCTGGCGGCTACGCTGGTAGTCGACACCGCTCCCTTCGAGAATAGCGCCGCCCATGGCATCGCCGATGTAGTCGCTCACAAAGCGGTTACCGTTGTTGCGCAGGTTGAACCCGCGGAACTTGCTGTTTGTCTCCTTGCGGGTCTCGAACAGCGGGTAGTCGATTTTGCCATCCTGGTACTGCTCACGCATCACTACGGCGACGGACTTCTTGTCCTTGAGCCTGCTGTAGCCGCCCATGATGGAAATGCCTGCATCGATTTCCCATGCGGGTGCGGTAGACTTGCTGCCATCGGGGAAGTATTCCACGTGCACGGGGTATTCCTTATCCTCGAAGAGTCCGGCGGGTGCGCTCTTGGGAGTCTCGGCGTCCGTCTTGATGTAGCTTTCCTTGAAGAACGCGGAATCGACGCTCACGGCGACAACCGGCATGCGGACTGTTTCGCCGATGAAGAACGTCTTGGTGATGACGTCGGTGGTGAGTGCGCCGGGCTGGAATGCTGCACAGCGAAGAACCATGTTCTTGGATACGGTCATCGGTGCGGTAAATTCGGGCGAGGCCTCGGTGGGCTTGGAACCGTTCTGCGTGCAGCGGACAACCGTGCCTTCGGGGACTGCGGGCGGGTCGAGCGTGATTTCGCTTGCGTAGAAACCTGCGCTCTTGGTGCCGAAGTCAAACGAGGGGGCGAGTGTCGCATATGCGCCTGCGTCATCGTTCAGGGCTTCGGGGGTCGCGACTGCAAAGTACTTGAGGCTGCCGTCGGATGTCTTGCCGTAGCTTACGCCGGGCTTGAGTTCCGGGTAGGTGAGGCTATCGTGAATGGCGTTGTGGTTGTCGATGATATAGACGGTTCCGCCCTTCTTGTCGAGTTTCCAGTTCGTGTGCGTACGGGCATGCAGTGTGTGGCCTTCGTCATCGATGCCGTCCACCATTCCTTCGATGCTGGCGATATCCTTCTTGTCGAGGAATACGGTGCGGAAGGAACCTGCAGGTACGGTCTCGTTACGGAACATCCATTTTTGCGGATTGGCGAGGTTTTCGACGAGCGAGTAGCCTTTGAGGTTCACGTCAGTGTTGCCCGCGTTGAAAATTTCTACCCAGGCGGGGTCGTCACCTTCGTGGTCGAGCCATGCGAGGTTGAGCGAGGATACTTCGGTAAGCATGAGGGTCGGGGCTTCCGATACGTGGAGTTCCTCTTTGGGGACGGGGATAACCTCCTCTTCACCTTTGGGCGAGGAAGGGTCGTCAGAACATGCCTGGAATGAGAGGCTCAGTCCGAAGGCGAGCGTCGTGGGGAAAAACTTGCGAGAGATGGAATTATCAAACATCTTGTTAACCATACCTACCATAAAGTGAAATCTACAATCAAAAAAGCGCTGTGTTTACAGCGCTAACAATTTTTTACCGGATTTGGGCGGATTTTTCGGGTTGTTGCGGGCTTGTGTGATGTAGTTCACTTGCTAGCAGAGCCTATTGCCGCGATGGCCTCTTCCATGTACTTGCCGAGCAGCTTCGAGATGGCCTCTGCCACAAGGCGCGGCTCGCGGCTGCTTACGGACTGTCTTTCGTCAAAGCGCTTTTCCCAGAGGGGGGCATCGGCGTCGGGTTTCTGGAGCGTGAGCCTGAGAGAGAGGCGCGCATACTGCGAGGAGCCTTCGTCGATTTCTTCGATGGCGTCAATGTGCCCGAGGAGTTCCAGTTCAGGCTTGCCCGATGCGCGGGATTCCACCGCCTGGAAGATTCCACTCTTCTCGATGTATTCGGCGGCGACCTGCGCTACCATCTGCTCGGGGCGGCTTGCCCACAGGTCCAGGTCATAGAACATGAAGTCGTAGGCGGATTCGCGGTAGACAATGTTGTTACGCTGGTAGGCGGGCTCGATGGTGAACTTGCGCACCTGCAGGCGGCCGCTGGCATTGCCTGCGCTAGGCATGTCGATGTTCTCGATGGCGAGCGTGTAGTAGCGGGTGGGTTCGCTCGTGCCTCCGCCGAAGCATGCAGTAAGGGTCATGGCGGCGAGGATCGCGATTGTCATCCCCGCAATCGTTGCCCTGCTTGTCATTCTGGAGGGGCGAAGCCCCGATAGAATCCAAAGAACTTTATTCATATTCTACCTCTTATTTGCGGCGGGTCTTCGCGGGTTCGCGGATGAGCGCGGAGGGATTGTTCTTGATTTTCTGGCTGAACTCCTCGAGGTTCTCGAGTACGGCGTTCAGTTCCACGATGGCTTCTCCCACCTGGTCCTGGTTCTTGTAGACCATGCCGTCGAGCCGCTTCGAGAGCTGGCTGATGGATTCCATCGCCTTCGTCAAGTTCTCGTTCATCGCCTTCGTGTCGATGGCGTCGAGCTTTTCCTTCAGAATATCGAGGTCTTCGCCCGCCTTCGCGGCAATCTTCGCTTCTTCGATTTCACCCATCATGCGATGCATCGATTCGGCGGACTTGGAAATGTTGTCGATGGGCTTTGCCATGCCCTGCGTGACGCGCTTCAGGTTCGCTGTCACTTCTTCAAAATTCTTGATGGCCTTGCTCAGGTTTTCAGCATTCTCTGCAGAGAGCAACGTGTTGACGTTCACGAGCACGGAATCCACGTGCGCAACAATGTTGCCCGCCTGGTTCGTGATGTGGTCAAAGTGCGAGACTTCTGCCGGCACGAGCCCGCCTTCGGGCACATTCGGTTCCGAGAACGATCCGCCCGAGAGCACCACCTGCTTTTCGCCGGTGAGGTTCATGCCCGCCGTCATGCCTGCGCGGGTGCCAATCTTGATGGGCGTGCCGTGCGTGACCTTGAAGGCGACCACGACTTCGTTCAGGTTCTCTTCGTTGATGGTGATGCGCGTGACGCTACCGACGTCGATACCGTTCAGCTTGACCTTCGCGTCTACAAAGAGCCCGTTCACCGAGGTGCCGAAGATGGTGTAGTAGTTGTCGTACTGTTCGCTCAGGTAGCGCTTGAGCACGTAGCCCAGGAATACGCAGATGAGTATTCCGCACAGCAGCATGAACGCGCCAAGTTTAATTCTTTCGGATCGGGTGGTTTCCATCGTTTCTCCGAATCAATCTATAAAATTAAAGTGGTAGAGTCCTTCGGAGTATTCTTCCTTGGGGCACTGCCGGTTGAAAAAGTGGCGTAACGTGGGGTCGTCGGACTCCATGCCTTCTTGCAGCGTGGCGTCCTTGAGCACGTAGCCGTCCTTGAGGTACACAAAACGGTCGCAGATAATCTTGATGCTCTCGAGTTCGTGGCTCACGATGACCATCGATACCTTGAGCGTGTCGCGCAGTTCGAGCAAAAGTTCGTCGAGGGAGCGGGCCGTTACCGGGTCGAGGCCCGTAGAAGGCTCGTCGCAAAAGAGCAGTTCCGGCTTGAGCGCGATGGCGCGGGCGAGGGCTGCGCGCTTCTTCATGCCGCCCGAGATTTCGCCCGGGTACTTGTGGAAGGCTTGCAGCAGGTGCACTTTTTCCAGACGGTCGGCGACAATCGCTTCCATCTGGCTCTTGGGCATGTAGGGCATGCTGCGCTTGAGCGGGAGCATCGCGTTCTCGGCGATGGTCAGGTCCGCGATGAGGGCTCCGCTCTGGAAGAGAACCCCTGTGCGCATGCGAGTCTCGCTGTCGAGGCCTTCCTTTGCACCGAAGGTCTTGCCGAAGTAGGTAATGGTGCCCGCGTCGGACTTGATAAACTTCAGGATGTTGTTCAGGAGCGTTGACTTTCCGCAGCCCGAACTTCCGAGCACCATGCGGATTTCGCCGCGCTTTACGCCGAAGGAAATATCCTTCAAAATGGACTCGCGTCCGTAACTTGCCTTCAGGTGGTCTACTTTCAGGATTTCTTCCATTGCTGCTCCTAGTAGAATATGAAGGCGAAGAGGGTGTCGGCGAGCACGATGCAGCAGATTGCGGCGACCACGCTCGATGTGGTTGCCTTACCCACGGCCTCGGCACCGCCGTGCGCGTTCAGACCCTTGTTGCAGGCGATGAGCGTGACAATCCAGCCGAAGACGAGAGCCTTGATGCTGCTCTTTAGGAACGTGATGGGCGCAATGCCGTCACGGATGCCCATCATGTAGTTGGAAAACGAAATGTCGCAGAAGAAGTACGCGATGAGGAACCCCGAGAAGCACCCGAAAATGGAGGCGCAGAACGAGAGGATGGGCGTGGCGACGCTCATCGCGATAAAGCGCGGCACCACCAGGTACTGCACCGGAGGGATTGCCATCGACTTAATCGCCTTGACTTCTTCGCACACGCTCATATTCGCGATTTCGGCGGCGACGGCACTGCCGGAGCGGCCCGCGAGGATGATGGTCGTGAGGAGCGGGCCGATTTCTGCGAAAATGAGGAAGCCGAGACCCGAGGCGAGGTAGGAACCGCCGCCCACCGCGTTCAGCATGATGGAACTCTGGAGCGCCATCGTAAGGCAGATGAGGGCGACCATCAGAAAGCATATTCCCATGGCCTCGCTCCCGAGCTTGAACATCTGCTTGGCGACACCGCCAAAATGGATCTTGCCCTTGTCGAACGGCCCGAAGATGGTCCAGTAGATGGACATGAACAGGAGCGTCAGGACTTCGAAGGTCTCCTTGATGACGGAAAAACCGATGCCGCCGAGCATCTCAAGAACGTTGTTCGTACCCTTCGCAGGTCTTGCGGGCGGTTCCATCTTGCGGAGTGCCGAAAGGTGTGCCTTGATGTCGGCATTGAAGTGGGCGAGGGTAAGCGTGTTGCCCGTCTTTTCGGAAAGTTCGGCGAGGAGCGCGAAGAATGCATCGCCACTGTAGTCCATGCTTGCAAGGTAGCTCCCGTCAAGGCACAACGCACCGTTACGGAGTTGCCTTTTGCAATTCCTCAGCAAGTCTTTGCTGTTCGCCGCCGTGAGCGTATCTGGCAAGATAATGGTTGTCATGGTACAATTTCGGGCGAAATATAGAAAAATACACCAAAAAAAGCCCGCTTTCGACCATTAAGTGGATAGCGGGCATGTTTTGCCGACAAAGTGCTGTTTTTCTATCTTTAAGCACATGTTCCGCCGTTATGACAAGCCGGGAAGGCCGCGCAGGCCGAGCCCCAAGCGCCACGCTTTTTCAATGCCCGTTCGCGAGGTGTTCGAAGTCCGCATTGAGAAGATGGTGCAGGGCGGCGAAGGCATGGCACGCCTTGCGGACGGCCGCGTGTGCTTTGTCGCAGGTGCGTTGCCGGGCGAACTCTGCAAGGTGGCGGTGACGTTCACGAAAAAGGATTTTTCCCGCGGGCATGTCGTGGAAGTCCTGGAGGGTGCAAGCCCCGACCGCGTAGAAGCGCGCTGCCCGCTGTACGGCAAGTGCGGCGGGTGCAGTTTGCAACACCTGGATAGCGAAAAGCAGGCTGAATACCTGGCACAGGTCGAACGTGAGAACTTCCGGCGTATCGCCCGCATAGAACTGCCCGAAAGCTTTACGGTGCATACGGGGCCCGCGTGGGGCTACCGCAATCGCGCCCGTGTCGTCGTGGTTTGCGACCAAGCCGGCGATAAACCGATTGTGCGTTTCGGGTTCCGCAAGCAGGAAAGTAACAGTGTTGCGTTGTTCAAGAACTGCCCTGTTTTGACGCCTGCACTGAACGAGTTTTTGCAGGGCAAGGCGCGCGAAATTTTTGCAGGCAAGTTCCGCCCCGGCCGCGAGATGGAAGTGAACCTCTTTGATAACGGCTCCGGCGAAATCTCGTACTATTACGAAGGTATGCCTGCTAGCGAGTTCAGCGAGAATGCGGTAAGCGTCGCCGAAATCTGCGGCAAGAAGATTGAGGCTGATGCGAGTGTGTTCTTCCAGAGTAATCTCGAGCTTTTGCCCGCGCTGGTGAAGTCCGTGCGCAATGCCGTGGACGAGGGCCTTGCGAGCGGGGAATCGAGCGACGAATGGCTTATCGACCTCTTCAGCGGGGTAGGGTTCTTCGCAGCGATGCTTATGGACAAGTTTAAGCGCGTGACGACCGTGGAACGCGAAGAAAAATGCCTGCAGCATGCGAAAGTTAATTTATCTGTAACAAACGGAACGACGGACAGCGCAATAAACGGTAAAATCGAAAATGTATCCGCCCCGGCCGAGGAATGGCTTGCGCGCAATGTGATGGATATCCCCGCGACGCTCATCGTGGACCCGCCACGCACGGGCCTCCCGAAAGAGGCCCTTGATGCCATAGCAGATTCTTCGGTGAACCGCCTGATTTACGTGTCCTGCCACCCGGTTACGCTGGCCCGCGATACGGCCCTCCTTGCCGAAAAAGGCTTTAAAATCCGGCGTGCAGAGGCTTTTGCCTTCTATCCGCAGACGCCTCACCTCGAAATGATGCTCGTTTTGGCCCGCTGATTTGCCCGCCCGAGCCCTTTTTGCTACTTTGTTATAGGCTTAGGCCATTTTACAGGAAGGGCAAAAATGAAAAAACTTGCAAGAATAGCCATGCTTGCCGTGGTTGCCTTTGGCGGGCTCTTTACCGCCTGTTCCACCGAGGATCCGCACATCGTGTGCGGCCGTGAATGGAACCCGGCGATGCAGCTTGTTGCCGACACGACCAGCGAATTCGAACTCATCAACCCGATGATTGTCCAGTTCCGCTACGGTACGGGTTTCGACTTCCCGACGCTCAAGATTACGTTCTACGAAGGGACGGAAAAGGCCAAGGGCAAGGAAATCTGGCATTACGAGACCAAGGTGAACGAGAAGGTGAGCGTCTATACCTTGCAGGGCCACTCCAAGCGCGGCGGCCTCATGACGGCATCTGAACTGACACGCCACCATACGCCGGGCCAGGTTGTTATCGAGGCTACGACGGGGGACCGCCTCCTTGCCGTGAAAGAACTTACGCTTATCAAGAACAAACAGTAATTGGAATTTTCGATGATTTGTAATAAACTCCTGGCCAGATTCGGCGGGCTTACTCTGCTTTGTGCTATCCCTGCGATGCTTTCGGGCTGCGGGGAATCCGAGGTTACTGTCAATTATACGCTGGCAGCGCCTGTCGATGTGGAAGTCTATACCGAAAGCTACTTCGCGACGATTGATCTGAAGGGCGAGGAGCAGATGGGCACGATTACCGCTGCCTATGTGGACCTGAACTACTCTACTGCGGGCGATACCACCAAGGTGCAGCGCCTGTACCGCGTGAACAATTCCCGCGGGTACCTCAAGAACTTCATGCCCTCGGAACTTGCCTGGCGCGTGAAGGAGGTGAACCTTGCCGCCGTTGACCGCGAGGTGGTATCCTTGACCGGGCTCGATGACGGTTATGACACGCTGTTGCACCATATCCCGATGCCCGAACGCTGGCGCAACCAGCTGCTGAATCCCGATTACAAGCCGCACCTGCGCCGCCTCGAGAAGCACCGCTGGGAAATGGACCACCTGCTCAAGGGGACGGTCCCCGTAAAGGCGAACATCACGCAGATGCTCAAGGACCAGGGCAGGCTAAACTTTGCGCTGATCCAGATTGATTCCGTGGTCACGAAGGGCTTTGAGAACCGCGACCACCGCCATTGCCTGGACTACAAGATTTACCTGCACGAGAAGGAAAGCTTCCCCTACTACATCTGGGAGCAGCACGTGAACAGCAATATCGTGCCCGAGAAGTTCAAGGCCTACAATACGGGTCTTAGGGCGGAATACGATACCGAGTTCGAAATCATGATCGACCCCGAGACGGGCATCCCTTGCCAGGAACGTGAGGTGAAGGTCGGAACGCACTACATGGTGCACCCGGTGACGAAGGATACCGTGACCTTCAAGAGCAACATCACGCACGAACGCCTCTTCAACATCAAGCGCAACCAGGCTGCGGAGTAACCTATGACGAGTCTCTTCCGCAAAGCCTGTGCCGTTTTTGCTGCCGCTTTTGTGGCGGTGCTTGCCGGCTGTACTACGCACCCGTCGCCCCAGCAGACGATGGTGGACGACCGCTACATGATGTACAAGGAAACGTACAAGGCGTACAAGGAAGCGGAAGAACGTTACCTGAACCTGCTTTTTAATATCGAGCGCATGCCCGAGGAAGAGGAACTCTGGATCATGAAGCGCGAGCAGATGCAGGAACTGCTGCAACTGCGCGAACTCATGCTGCAGGCGCGTGGTGAACTTGACGACGCGATGAAGGACTGGGAGACTCACCTGATGGAGGTGCAGTCCGAGGTGAAGAAAGCGAAGATCCAGCAATACAACCCGAATTTCAAGGGCCGCGATGCCCAGCGCACGAGCCCGGGACAGCTGCTCCCGGGTGAGGTCCCGAATACGCGGAGATAGTCCCATGAACCTCTCGAAGTCCTACCAGGAACTCGCGAGGGCGAGCATCGGGCGCATCCTTGTCATGGATGGGCCCGTGGGGACTGCTATCGGTGCGGAGGAATTGCGGGAAGAGGATTATCGCGGCAAGATGTTTGCAGACCATGCGGTAGACCTGCAGGGCGATGACGATATCCTCTGCATTACCGCGTCGCAACTGGTGAAGAAGGCCCACCGTGCCTACTTGGAGGCGGGGGCGGATATCATCCGCACGAACACCTTCAGGGCAAACCCGATTTCGCAGGGGAAGTTCAGGCTCGAGAACATGGCCTACGATATCGCCCTTACGGGGACAAACCTTGCCTGCGAGTCGATTGCCGAATACAACGACGACATTGTGCAGTGCAAGACCGGCAAACTGGGCCAGACGATCGAGCGCAAGTACGTCGCGGGTACAATCGGGCCTGCGGACGATTCTGCGGATGTCGGCTTCCGTGACCTTGTTGATGCATACAGCGAGGTGGCGCGTGGACTGCTGGATGGCAAGGCCGATATAATCCTGCTGGATTCCTTCCGTGACCTGTTGAACGTGAAGGCCGCATTGCACGCCATATACAAGGTTTGTACCGAACGCCAGGAACTGGTGCCGATCATGGTGACCGGCGAGGTGTGCGAAGGTCCGGAGCGCAAGCAGGCTGGCCTTACCGCAAGGGCCTTGCAGCACGGGGTAAGCAGTTTCCCGGTGTTCAGTATCGGGCTTTCGGCGGGCGAGAACTCTGGTGATTTGCAGACTCTCTTGAAAGAAATCGAGAGCGCTCCTGTGCGCATGAGCGTGATGGTGGATGTCTCGCTCGAAGGCATGAAACCCCACGACAGCGATTCCGTGAAGACCCGCGCGAAGGAAATCTGGCGGTATGCCGATACGGGACTCGTGAACATCGTGGGCGGTGGCTGCGAGTCTACCCCCGATACGGTGAAGTTCATGGTGAAGGCGCTCAAGGGTAGCCGTCCGCGCCGCATTCCTGCCCGCCGGTACAACATGCTGTTGAGCGGGCTTGCCCCCATGACGGTTTCGGGTGCAGGGAACTGCATTTGCGTAGGGAACGTGTTTAACCGCGAGGAGTCTCCCGAGTTCGCGCGCGTATTTGGCGAAAGGAACATCGGGGATGCCGTTGCGCTCGGGCGCAAGCAGGTTGGCTACGGTGCCGAGATCCTGGACGTGAACCTGGATTCCTACGATACGGAGGCCCCGCAGATTCAGGCCTTCATGAGCAAGATGCTCGAAGATGCGAACTTGTCGAAGTGCCCGGTGATGATGGATTCCCGTAGTTGGGACCTGCTTGTCGCCGGTATGGAATGTGCGCCGGGAAAGGGAATCGCCCGCAGTATTAGCCTTTCGGAAGGCGAGGAAGTTTTCCTCACGAAGGCGCAGGAAATACGCAAGCGCGGATTTGCTCTGGTCTGTTTTGCCGAAGACGAGAAGGGCGTTGCAGATACATTCGCGCGCGAAACCGAAATCATCGAGCGCATGTACCGCCTGCTAGTGGGCAAACTCAATTTCCTTGCCGAAGATATCGTGTTCGAACCCTGCGTCAGTGCGGACGGAGTGCCTTTTGAAGATGCTGTCAACCTGCTATTCAAGGTGTGCCGGTTCGTGAAGGCGAACTTGCCGTATGCACATGTATTGGGCGATATCACGAAACTGGGACTGCATACCGCGGGGCTCGAGAAGGCGAGGCCCGGGCTTACTTCCGTGTTCCTGCATCATGCGAAAAAGTGCGGGCTCGATTTCTATATCGCAACGCCGGAACGTATCCCTGCATATGAGGAAATCCCGTATAGGCAGTGCTGCCTGCTCGAAGACGTAGTCCTTTCCCGCGTCCCTGACGCGAAGAAAAAACTCATTGCGGCGTTAAAGGTGTCGTGACTGTCATCCCCGACTTGGTCGGGGATCTTTATTGCCAACTATTGAAGAATCCCATCCCGAGGGTGAACTTGATCCGCGTGGGCGCAATGCTTTCGGGCATTAGCGGCACGTCGATGGGGCTCGGCTTCCAACTATTAGCACGCCCTTCCTCATCGCCGATGCGGCTCAAGGCACGCGCGAGCGTGAGCGTGATGTCGAGCGGGACGCTATAGAACAACTTGTTGCTCCACCTGAAGGAAAGGCCTACGGAACGGTCCCAGAAGTCGTGGTCCTTGAACTTGTCCATGTCAAACCACTTGGATGTCCATGCGGCACCGATCTGCGTGAATGCATCGATGTAGAATGCGCGAGTCTCGAAAATCCAGAATCCCTTGCGCCAGTCGTCGTAGACGGGGAAGAGGTAGTGGACTTCCGCCATGGCGGTCTTGGTGCCTGCGCGTGTGTAGTTCTCGGCGTTGCGCAGGTAGGGGTAGCCCTCAAGCAGTACAGGGCTATAGTAGTACGAGTCGAGCGTATCCTCTTTCGCGTCGGTGTTCCAACTGAAGATGCCGCCAATCTTGCCGCCTGCGGCAAGGCGCGCTCCGGTGAGCGGGCTCTGGACACTCCCGTAGAGGCTTAGGCCGAATTCGTGGATGTTGAAGTTCCTGTACTTGGGCTTCGCCTGTCCGCTCTCGGTGACGTAGAAACTTTCGGCGAATGTTCCCGGGCGGAACAGGTCGCTGTTGGAATACTGGTACGATATTACGGCGCCGTCGCCCTGCCCGCTGATGCCTGTGCCGTCTTCGCCCTCGGAGTCACCATAGAGCCCGAAGAGGGCCGTCGCGCTGATTCGCTTCTGGTAGGTCCATGCGAAGTCGTCTTCGTACAGGTTGAAGTCTGCCCAGTCGTAGCCGACGGCGACCTGCAGCGTGTCAACGCTTTTGAACGGGCTGTAGCCCGCCATCGCGACAATCGCCTGCATCGGGACGGCGTAGTTGTTTACGCCGAGGCTGTCGCCGTCGTGGGCGCGTACGTCCTCGTAGCGTACAGTATCCCTGCTCGTGTAGTTCGCGTAGGTGTACGAAATACCGAGGTCGATGGGTGTGCTCCTGTTTTCCCACGAGACGAAGAATTCCTTCTCCTGCTTGGGGTTGAGACCACCCGAGTTGATGTAGTCAATCCCGTTGCCGACTTCGAGCATGAACCCAATCTGGATGACGTTCTTCTTGAGCGGGTCGGCAAGGATGGCGGCAAGCCCGATCTTTGCCTTGAGTTGCCCTTCTCCGAATACGGTGAGGTCGGGGGCGTTCTCGTTGAAGGCAATCATCGGGATGAATAGTGGTACGGTGGGGATGGGCTTGTAGTCGCGTTCGGTGCCGGCGAATTCGCGGCTTTCGAGTTCGATATGCTTCTCGATTCTGGGCGGGAGAGTGCCCTTGAGCACGATTTCGCTCGGGGCGGGCTTCTGTGTCACCGTGTATGTTGTGTCAAGAATCTTGATGGTGCTGTCGCGCATCGTGATGGTCGGTTCTGGTGTGCAGTTTGCAACTGCATTGCTCTGGGTACTGTCACTCTGGAACTGCGTGGCGGCGATAGAGTCTTTTGCAATAGAATCCGCGCAGTTGTTCCATACTGTATCGGCGACCTGCAATACGCTGTCACGTTCCGTAACGTTCATCGTCGTGTCGTTTATCATCGCGACGCTCGTGTACTGCAACTTGTAGAGCGAGAATCCGTCCTTGTCGTACTGCGTGAAGTAGAGTGTGTCGCCTGCGAGTACCGGGGTGAATGCGCCGCCGACCACGTTCGTGAGCGGGCGTTCGTTCCCGGTATCGATGTTCTTCTCGATGAGGTTGAAGATTCCGTTCCTGTTGCTCGCGAACACAATCTTGCTGTCGTCAATCCAGTTCACGTCGCGCTCGTCGTAGCCCTCGGTGCTCACGACCTTCATGTTCTTGCCGTCTGCGTCTATCACGGCGATACCGCGATGCACGTCGTCGAAGAAGCTGAAGGCGATGCGCTTGCCATCGGGACTGTACTTGGGACTATAGATATTGTAGTACCTGAACTTCGCGTCGGGAACGTAGATGTCGATGGGGTCTTCTGCCGTGTATTCGCTGAAGTCCGCGGTAAAGGGAACCTTGCTCAGCACGAAGCGCGTGCTGTAGGGTTCGCGCCGCACGAAGGCGACTTCGTTGCCCTTGGGGCTGAATGCCGGGTAGACCGCGTCCACGAGGTGGGTGAGGTTCAGCTTGTTCTTGTTCGTGTCGCTCACCGCGATGTCGAAGTGAGCGTGTCCGTCCTTGTCGCGGTTCTGGAAAGTCACGTAGGCGAGAATCGGGCCTTTCTCCGGGGCGTCGTACACGTCGATGCCCTTGTCGAACCAGGGCTTCTTGGCGCGGAAACCGCTCTTCGCGTAGTCGCCTATATCAATGGTCGAATCGCTTTCCTCTTCCTCGATGGAAATCTGCCCAATTTCAACACCGTCAACCTTATTACTATCCGCTGCGGTAGAGTCCACGGAAGCGGAATCCGGTTCCAGCGGCATCTTGAAAACCGCACCGTCGAACCACGGTCCGCCGAAATTGGAAACGCCGTAGAGGTGCTTGCCCGCGACAACGGGGAAGTCCTGCCAGAAGGCTTCGGCGGTAATCTTCTTGCCTTCGACGAGCGGGCCGAGAGAATCCTTCTGCGCCTTGTACGCCTCGGTGATTTCCTTCTTCCATGCCTCATAGAGTTGCTTCTCGCTAATCCCGAGAATCTTCTTGAGTGCTCCGTCGAGCGTTACGCGGTAGGGCTTCGAAAGTTCAGTCCAGATTTTGGGGACAGCGTCTTCGCCGTAATGCTTAGAGATGTAGAGCACGAGCGAGAACCCCTGCGTGTAGGGCCCGAGTTCGGCAAACAGCGAGTTATCCGAAAAGTCGTGCATGTATTCGAGCGGAAGTAGACTATCGTTGAGGGCCGCAACGCGCAACAACATGTCGCGGTGCGTGTCCCAGGCGTCAAAGCCCATGCGGCTCGATTCGAACTGCGCCGTACCTTCCGCAAACCAGAGCGGCTGCAGCGTGAAGGGAATGAGCGTCATGAAGTCGCTTGTCGTACGCTCGTTGTAGTAGTCGGTGTAACTGAACTGCACGCCGTAGATGCTCGGCTTGAACTTGCTCCCGTTTTCGATACTCACCAGGTGGCTGAATTCGTGCGTGATGACATCGGCGAGCCAGCCGTGGCTGCTACGGATCTTGAAATCCCAGTTGGTGAGCCACAGGTTCACTGCATTTTCGCTCGGGACGGCGCTGCCGTTGCTGTAGAGCGCGTTGTTGAGCACTGCGTTCACGCGACCCGGCAGGTCCTTCTTGTAGCGGCCCACCACCGAATCGTAGACTGCTTCCGCGTAGGCGGAGAGCGCGGAGGCGTGCTCGGTGTATTCCTGCGGGTAAATAAACTGGAAATGCTTCGTGTCAGCGGTTTTCCACTTGATGTCGCTCTGGTTGCCGTAGAAACCGGCTGCGCCTGCAGCCCCTGCAAACAGCATTACGCCTGCAAGGGTAGCCGCGACCTTCGCGGAAAGTCTTTTCACGTCAAAGAGCATTGTCTTATAAATGTAGGAAATTCGCGCTTAAGAACCCATAAAAAAGAAAAAAACGCCGTGCGGTTGCCCGCACAGCGCTTTTGTTAGGAGGAGAAATCCTATGAAATCCTATTCCAGGCCGTAGGCTTCCTTCATGCCCTCGATGAGTTGGGTGCCCTTCACGCCGTCGGTGGATTCGAACAGCGAGAAGCCGCCGGTGTAGCCCCAGTGCGTGAGCGGAATCTGGAGCGTGTCGCTGATTTCCCTCATGGCGGTCATGTAGTTGAGCACGGACTGCTTGTCTGTCTTCAGGTTGTAGGCGCCGAACTCGTTGATGATGACCGGTACGTTCTTCTTCACGGCCCATTCCTTCGCGGGGAGAACGATCTTCAGGATGGCTTCCTTGCTGCCGTTCATATAGTAGTTCTTCACGGCGTCCTTTACCCACTTGACGGTGCCCTTGGTCACGCCGAAGTCGGCGCTGTACTCGGACCATTTTTCCTTGTCGTAGGGGAACATCAGGTTCTTGATGGTCTTCGTCTCGGCCCAGCTGGCGCTCTGGTGTGTGAAGACGAACGGTTCGTAGGTGTGGATGGCGTAGATGACGTTGTTGTCGTTGAGCGGCTCGCCCTGCGAAAGAAGTTCAATGGAGTACCACGACGCATCGCCGAAGATAATCGTGTGGGTCGTATCGACGGTACGGATGGAATCGATGTCTTCCTGTGCAGCCAGGCGCCAGGTTTCGGACTTTACGGCACCCTTGCTCATGTCGGGCTCGTTCAGCAGTTCGTAGAAGATGTCTTCGCGCTCGTTGTCTGCGTAGTGCGCGGCCACGTGCTTCCATACGGTTGCCATCATCTTGGTGTATCTCGGGTCCTTCGCGCTCTTCGAGTTGTAGCTGTTGTCGTATTCGTGGTAGTCGATTACGAACGACATGCCGTTACGGCCGGTCCATTCCACGAAGGAGTCGAGCACGGCGAAGAGGTTCGTGTCGTCGAATGCGAGTTCCACGGTTCCGGTGGTGTCGGCGACGAATTCGTCGCGGTTGGTGGTGTAGTGGTCAAGGTCGATGGGGAAGCGCAGCGACTTGATCCCGTTTTCGGCCATGAGCTTGATGTCGGATTCGTCGAACTTGAATACGCCCTTGAACAGGGTCTTGTCTTCTTCGAGCCAGTTGGTGATGTTGATGCCCTTGTTGAGGTACTTCATTGCCTTTTCCTGGAGCGGGTTTGCAATGGCGATGTCACCGATGGTCACTTCGGGAATGAGCGGATCCCTGATCTGCATGTCGGCGATATCCTTCACGACTTCGCTCGTGTCCTGGAAGTAGAGGTTGTCGATGGAGACCGAGTCGGTCACCTTGTTGCCCTTGGCCTGGAAGCTGACTGCCCTGATATGCGAGGCGTCGAATTCGACTTCTTCGCCCCAGCCGCCTTGCGCGAGGTCCTTGAAACGGATGGTTACCTGCTTCCAGGTGCGGGATGCGGGAACCGTGGCGAGATGCACGTCGTAGTCCATCACGTCGGTTGTTTCCACGTGGATTTCGTGCTTGCCGCCCTTGTACCAGTAGCTGATGCCGCCGAATCGGCTGCAGTCGATGGAGTCGGGGACAATGAGGCCCCAGCCCACGTACGGGTCGTAGGCGTATTCGCCCTTGTCGAGCGTGTAGTTGACGGTAAATGCGTACAGGGTGCCGTTGTCCGCTGCGGTCGGGAGCGGATATCCTTCGTCGCTCACGTTAGGGGTCGTGATAACAGATGCTCCGTCGTTATCGTTGTCGTCGTAGGTGTACCAGCCCGATCCGATGAGTGTGCCGCCGTCGCCATCCTCGAGGTCGTCGATAAGCAGGCCCGCGCCCGTAGTGGGCGGGATAACGACAGGCTCGGTTTTCGGTGTCGTGTCTTGCGGCGTGGTGGTCGTGTCTACCGGCGTGGTGGTAGAATCCGGGAGGACCTGGCTGTTATCCGTGGCGGAGGGGGCGGACGATTCGGAATCGCCGCAGGCGATGGTGCCGAGGGCAAAGAGACCGGCTGCGGAGATGGGGAGTAGTTTCTTGAAAAGCATAGTATACCTCTTTTTACTTACGTACCCTAATATATGTAAATGCGCTTTTGGGAGACTCTTTCAATGAGACGAAATGTATCAAAGTGTATCAAGTGTTTTACGATATTTTGAGGAAAATCACGTTTTTTGTATACAAAAACATCATAAATAGATGAGTCGTGCAATTTATTCTCCCGAAAAACAAAGTATATTTTGGGCGTGGCATCATTCTCAATCGCGTATCATGAATCCATAAGAAAGTCGCCCCGCTCGGCGGGGGATCCCGTGACGCTGCATTGGGAACAGCGGATGCCTTCTGACAAGAGTTTTGCGGGGGCCAAGCGCTATTCCGTTTCCAAGAACCATGCGAAGGCGCTGGACGGCGACCTGTTTTCGCTGGTGGGCGAGCCCTCCTCGATGCTCAACCGAGTGTTTTCTCAGTTAAAGAACGACGTGTGTGCCGATGGCTTGCGCTCCATCGGGGTGTACACGCTTTTGCAGGGCCAGAACATCCCCGACGGGCTCTATTATTTCGACCCCACGTCAGACGAACTTGTGGAATTGCCTGCCGAAAACGCGAAGGCGCGACGCTCGAATATCGAGAACCTGAAGGCGGCCTTCCCGCCGAACGAGATTATGCAAGTGGCGGGCATAACCCTCTTCTTTACGGGTATCCTCGACCGTGTTGTCTGGCGGTACAAGGAATCTGCCTACAGGGAGTTGCAGCTGGATGCGGGCAGCTACGCCGGGCTTGTTGCAATCCTCGCGAAGTCGCTTGGGGGTATCGCCATCCCGTTCAGCGCGTTCGTGGACGACGACGTTGCGGTGGCGCTCTCGCTTTCGCCTTCCGAAGTCCCGCTTGCCGCCCTTTGCATAATGCCCAAGGCGCTCAAGAAGTACGAGACCGTATCTGAATTTGCCTATAGCAACCGCGGGGAGATGCACCCGGTATCTCCGGAGGCGGAGAACCGCTACATGGCGCGGTTCATGCTCCAGAACCGCGTGGAATGCATTACCGACCTTTCGCGCTGCATGAAGGTTTGCCGCGTGGTGGCAAGCCCCTTCAAGGGCGAGGAATTCCCGCTTACGCCGCTCAAGTTCCCGAACGAATACTTTTTCCGCGAGTACGAGTTTCTCGGACCCGGCGCGGTGAGTTTCCGTAGCTTTAAACCCTGGAAGGCTTCGCTCGACGACTTTTCTACGGTGCTCCGCTGGATGGAAATCTGCAACCTGAACGCATTCGGCGCGGGCCTCCTGAAAATCTGGGTGCTTTCGTTCGACGTGCAGTTAGTTTATCCGGGATTGTACCGCTACCTGCCCGTAAAGAAGTCGCTCTTCTTGCAGACAAACTTCAGTGACCGTGAAAAGTTTGCACGTGTGCACCTGTGCGCCGAATCCGTAGAGAACGTCTCGTTCGCGGTTATCTTTACGGCAGACCTCGAGGAGGCGGGCAACATGCTGGGCGAACGCGCCTACCGCTACCTGAACATGAACGCGGGGTACGTCGCCGAAATCCTGCGCGAATCGGCCCGCGGGCTCGGCAAGTTCGCCCGTCGCGAACCGTTCTACTGCGAGGCAGAACTCAAGAAGGCGCTCCGCCTGCCCGAGGGCGAAAGTATCCTCTCTGAAGTGCTCGTAGGCCGCTAGCCTGCGTTTTGGGCTACTTTTCGTTACGTTTTCACAATATTTTCTGTTAAGAAAAATTCACTAACCCTTCTTTTAAGTTATATTACCTGTGTAAAACAGTGCTTTTAGGAGTGAATCGTGAAACTCTCGCGTAATGTATTTGCTGTGGGCGGTATGGCCCTGATCCTTCTCGGGTGTTCTTCGAAGGAAGTCGTGCAGCAGACTCCGCCGCCCCCTCCGCCACCGCAGGTGCCGGTATCCCACGAACTTGAACTGTTTACTTGCCCCGAGGGTAACCTCCGCGGTTCGGGCCTTGCGGGCGATTATGACCACGCTCTCGAGAATGCGGTGAACCAGATTGCCATCCAGATTCAGAGCTCGGTCACGTCGATCAGCAAGGCTCAGGTTGGCTCTGACGTGAATGCCGAAGGCAAGGAGAGCGTGACGTCTTCGTACGAGCGTACCTCGCAGGTTTCCGCTACCATTAGGAACCGCCAGGACGTGCGCGTGCTGGAGACTGTTGCCCGTCAGGGTGTTGTCGGCGTAGTGGCCTGCATGGCGAAAACCGATGCGGCTAAGCCCTTCCGCGAGGATTACCAGAGTGCTCGCGACGCACTGGTGTCCTCGATGGCTGTACTCGAGATGACTAACCACCCGCTCGAGAAGTTCGCAAACTACGACAAGATGACTGCCGCCTATTCCCGTTACAGGGAATCCGCCTTGGTACTGCAGTCTCTCGGTGTTGCCGACAACCAGGTGGAAATCGAGGAGAACTACAAGAAGGCCCAGGAAGGCTACAAGGAATTCAAGAGCCGCTACCATATTTACTTCGAGGGCGTGCTCGAGGCCGAGGAAGGCGCGAAGATTTTCCAGGAACTTTCCAAGAAGGTGTTCCTGCAGACGGTGCTGGATTCCGCTTGTGAAATTGGACTCGTGCTGAGCCTTGAACTTTCGGACCCGAAGTGTAAGGAAGGCGGGCTTGGCGTCACCTGTACCGAGGTGGTGGCCCTGAACGGCAGTTCCTGCAAGGGCGAAACGTACTTTACCCTCGGGGCTACCCTCAAGGGTGTAGGTCGCTTCGACGAGGAAGAGGCCAAGCAGAAGTTGGTGAACAGCATCGAGAAGGGTGACCTGCTTGCCGACTGGTGGAAGGAACTTGAACGCTGGACTATAAAGTAAGCCCCGCTTTCCCCCTCCAATAGCCCCTGTTTCCGGCCTTGCCGGTTGCCTAAAGGCAAAAAATTTTCTCTATTTGGTGCGTCCTGACGTTCGTGGACCCGATTTCGGCTAAAATGAGCAGATTTCGGGGCCGTATACGAACGCCGTTTATTATACGAGGTCTATTTGGTAACTGGCAAGTTGGATTCGCTAATCGCCGAGGCGTGCAAGGCCGCAGGCGTCACGTTGGTGGAACAGGATATGTTCCGTGCGGGCAAGCGCAAGACGCTCCGCCTCTATATCGACAAGCCCGAAGGCGTCACGATTGACGACTGCTCTAACGTGAGCCGTCACCTTTCCGATGCCCTCGACCTGGATCCGGAGATTATCGAGGGGGCGTACACGCTCGAAGTTTCGTCCCCCGGGTTGGACCGCCCCTTGAAGTCGGTCGCAGATTTTACCCGCAACATCGGTCGCTTTTTGCGGGTCACGCGCAGCACCGGCAAGCCCGTTACGGGCAAGCTCAAGGCAGCAGACGAAGAAAGTTTGACGCTCACCCTCAAGGGTAATGCGGGCGACGTGGTCGTTCCCCGCTCCGAGGTGCTTGTTGCGAAAGTGGATGTACAAATATAATAGGAAGGTCTAAAATGGCTAAAAAGAACGAACCCAAGGTTAATCTGGTTGAAGTGCTCAAGGAAGTGATGGACGCCAAGAACATGGACGACTCCGTCATCGAGGGCGCCCTCAAGCAGGCCCTGATTTCTGCCGCACGCAAGTACCTGCACATCGACAAGAAGATTGAAGTGGATATCGACAAGGAAACGAACGAAATCCACGTGTTCCTCCGCGTCGAAGTGGTGGACGACTACCCGGACTACGACCCGAACATGACCGCCGAGGAAGTCGAGGAGATGGACGAAGGCTACATGCTCGTCGCCGAGGCGCAGGAATACAACGAGGACGCCCAGCCGGGTGACTTCCTCGAAATGGAAGTTCCGACCACCTCCTTCGGTCGTCAGGCCATCCAGACCGCCAAGCAGCTTTTGACCCAGCAGATCCGCGACGCTGAACGCCAGAAGATCATGAACACCTACAAGGACCGCATCGGTTCCATGATCAGCGGCGAAGTGCTCCGCCTCGAAGGCCGCAACGTGATCGTTTCCCTGGGCAAGCAGACCGAAGCCATGATTCCGCCCCGCGAACAGATTGGTCACGAACGCCTGGTGCAGGGCCAGTCCGTGAAGGCTGTCATCGCCCGCGTGGAAGAATCCGCGAAGAACGGTGCACAGGTGGTGCTTTCCCGCGCAAGTGGCGAATTCCTCAAGGAACTCTTCCGCCAGGAAGTTCCCGAGATTTACGAAGGCTCCGTGGAAATCAAGGGCGTTGCCCGCGAACCGGGTTACCGTGCAAAGATTGCCGTGTACTCCCGTGACGAGAAGATTGACCCGGTGGGCGCATGCGTCGGTATGAAGGGTGCCCGCGTGCAGACGATTGTCCGCGAACTCGGCAACGAACGCATCGACATCGTGCAGTGGAATCCGGATATCCAGACTTTCATCACCCGTGCGCTCTCTCCGGCGAACGTCGTGATGCTCAACGAAGTGCAGGGCACTTCGCGCGTGGTGGTGGTTATCAACGACGATAACCTCGCACAGGCGATTGGCAAGAACGGCCAGAACGTGAAGCTTGCTTCCCAGCTCGTGGAACGCGACCTCGACGTGTTTGGCGAGAAGGAATGGTCCGAGAAGGACGCCGATGCTAAGGCCCAGGTCTTGGCTCCGCGTGCGCACGAACTCCGCCACAGTGCTGTAAGCAAGGCTGAATCCCTCTTTGCTAATGCAGAAAAACAGGGAGAAGAAGGCTAGTCTCCTCCAATAAATGGGATCAATAAACAGGCTAATTAATGAGTATTGAAGAACAGATCAAACCGGTCGATTGGGCTAAGGAACACGGGGTCAAGAGTGAACTCGTGATGAAACTTCTGCGCGACAACGGCGTCAAGGTATTGACGCAGGTGTCGAAGGTGAACGCTTCGGACTTCGAAAAGATCGAAGCGGCAGTCGCCGAAGAGAAGAAGAAACAGGATGCCCGCTCCAAGAACCTGAAGAAGGCATCTTCTTCCGATGCGGAATCTTCTACCGAGAAGAAGAAGTCGACGACTACGTCGACGACGAAGGACGGCGTGAAGATCAGCCTCAAGAAGGCTACTACGACAAAGAAGGCTACGGCAAAGCCCGCTGCAACGAAGGCTGCGGCAAAGCCCGCTGCCGCCGAGGCCCCCGCCGCTGCTCCCGCAAGCGCGCCTGCTGCCCCCGCGGCACCGGCTAAGGCTGAAACCCCCAAGGTCGAAACGCCCGCTGCACCGAAGCCCGTAGAGGCACCTGCTGCACCGGAGGCTCCCAAGGCTGCCCCCGCTCCCGAGAAACCCGCCGCTGCTCCCGAAAAGCCTGTTGCAGCGCCGGCACCGGAACCGGCAGTGAAGCCTGATCCCAAGCCTGTCGCGGCTGCCCCTGCAGCCCCGACGATGATGACCGCAGATACTGAACTCAAGCAGCCCCCGATGAAGGCCCAGGTGTTCAAGCCCGATGCCGCCATCCTCGCGCGTATCGCGAAGTCCCAGCAGCAACAGCAGGGCGGCCGCGGTCCGGGTGGCAACCGTCGCCCCGGCCCCGGTGGTCGTGGCCCGGGCAATGCCCAGGGTTACACCGGCTCGTTCGGCCCGCGTAGCAGCGGCACCGGCGACAATCGTAGCAATGGTCAGCGCAGGCCCGGTCAGGGCGGTGGCGCTAGCAGTTCCCGCGGCGGCTACACCGGCCGTAACGGTGGGTTCTCCAGCGGTTCCATGCAGGAGGCGTTCAACGCGAGCGCACCTGGAATGGGCTCGCAGAATGCCGGCAAGGGCGGCAATTCCGCAAAGGGCCAGAATGGCCGTCACGGCAACGACAAGAACCGCCGTGGCAATAGCCGTGACCGCCAGGAACAGCAGAAGGAACAGCAGCAGGAAATGGTACGCCAGAACGTCTCGCGCGTGATGGCCGACCTTTCCAAGAAGCCTGTCAAGAAAGTTTATCGCAAGGAACACAACGACAACGATTCCGGCGAAGAGAAGAAGATTCTCAAGACTTCCGATTTCATTACCGTGGGCGAACTCGCTGGCCTCATGGACCAGATGCCTGCCCGCGTGATTGCGAAGTGCATGGAGATGGGCATGATGGTGACCATCAACGCCCGCCTCGATTTCGAGACCATCCAGATTCTTGCCGACGAGTTTGGCTATGAGGCCCAGCTCATGGAGGAATACGAAGAGGAAGCTCTCGGCGTGGAAGAGGAATCCCAGGAAAACCTGAAGCCGCGCCATCCGGTGGTGACCGTGATGGGCCACGTGGACCACGGTAAGACTTCTCTCCTCGACTGGATCCGCAAGACCCACGTGGTTTCTGGCGAATCGGGTGGCATTACCCAGCACATCGGTGCATACGAAGTAACGACGGCCCAGGGCAAGGTGACCTTCCTCGATACTCCGGGTCACGAGGCGTTTAGCGCCATGCGTGCCCGCGGTTCTCAGGTGACCGACGTGATCGTGCTCGTTGTGGCTGCCGACTCCATGGTGATGCCCCAGACGGTAGAATGTATTGATCTTGCAAAGCGCGAGAAGGTCCCGATGGTTGTCGCCATCACGAAGATTGACCTTCCGACGGCGAACCCCGACAAGATCCGCGCCCAGCTCGCCGAACGCGGCGTGGAAGTGGAACAGTGGGGCGGTACCACGAGCTGTGTGGAAGTCTCTGCCCGTACGGGCCAGGGCATGGACCAGCTCCTGGAAACGCTCGCGCTCGAAGCCGAAGTTCAGGAACTCAAGGCGAACCCGGACGCTCACGCCCGTGGCGCCGTCGTGGAATCCAAGCTCGACGTGGGCAAGGGCTCCATGGCTACGATTCTTGTGCAGAACGGTACGCTCCATGTGGGTGACCCGTTCGTGTGTGGTATTTACGCTGGTCGCGTGCGCGCCATGTTCAACGAACGTGGCGAGCAGCTCAAGGCCGTGCCGCCTTCCAGCCCGTGCCAGGTGCTCGGCTTCGACGGTACGCCGCAGGCCGGTGACGACCTCATCGTGGTCGACGACGAAAAGACGGCACGTGAGATTGCGAGCAAGCGCCGCATGGCCGCTCGCGAACGCGACCTGCGCGCCCGCAAGACCGTTTCTCTCGAGAATTCCTTCAACGACAAGAAGGAAGGCAAGCTCTCCGAACTCAACCTCATCGTCAAGGCCGACGTGGGTGGTTCTGCCGAAGCTCTTGCCGCATCCCTCGAAAAGCTTACCAACAGGGAAGTGCGCGTCAACATCATCCGCAAGGGTGTGGGTACCATTACGGAATCCGACATTTTGCTTGCGACGACCGCATCTGCCATTATCGTCTCGTTCCACCTGATGCCCTCGCTCTCTATCCGCGAGATGGCTCAGAAGGAAGGCATCGAAATCCGCAACTACCGCGTGATTTACGACTGCATCGAGGATATCAAGAACGCCGTGGAAGGTTTGCTCAAGCCGATTATGCGCGAGGAACTTTCGGGCGAAGCCGAAATCCGCCAGGTGTTCAAGATTCCGAAGATCGGCCTCATCGCCGGCTGTATGGTTACCGACGGCGAAGTGGACCGCACCTCTCACGTTCGCGTGTACCGCAACGGCGTGGAACTCGGTACGACCGTGGTTCAGTCGCTCAAGCGCATGAAGGACGACGTCAAGTCTGTCGCTCGTGGCTTCGAGTGCGGTATCGGCCTCAAGGGCTACGACGATATCAAGGAAGGCGACAGCCTCATCTTCTTCAAGGAAGTCAAGGTTGCACGTACGCTTGAAGACGTCGCCCGCGAAGAAGCCGAAGAGAAGGCCAAGAAGGCTGCCGAGGAAAAGGACGCCTAATGAGCCGCAGAACAGACAGACTGGGCGAACAGTTCCGCGAGGAAATCGGAAAGCTCCTGCAGAAGGGGCTCAAGGATCCTCGCGTGAGCAGCCTTGCGAGCATTACCCGCGTGACGATTACCGAGGACCTGAGCTATGCGAAGATTCTCGTGTCGGTCATGGGGACGGACAAGGAAAAGACCGATTCCCTGATTGGCCTCAACAATTCCGCGGGCTTTATCCGCGGCGTGTTGGGCAAGTCGCTCAAGATACGCAAGATTCCCGAACTGAAGTTCGTGCTGGACGAGAACCTGGAACATGCGATGCACATCGAGGAAATCCTCGCCGAGCTGAAGCAGAAAGGGGAACTCTAGTTGGCTCCTTCGGGATTCATCCTGCTGGACAAAGCTGCCGGCGAAACATCGTTCAAGGCCCTTTTCCCGTTGAAAAGGGTCTTTTGTACTAAGCGCGTGGGGCATGCCGGGACGCTCGATTTGCGGGCGTCGGGCCTGATTATCGCCGCCACCGGGCGTGCGACGCGCCTGTTGCCTTACGTGGAGGCGAAGGACAAGTGCTACACGTTCCGCCTGCATCTGGGCTACGAGACCGACACTCTCGAATGGGACGGGGATGTCGTGGAACAGGGGGACGCGCGTGCAGTGAACCGCGCTGCCCTCGAAGCGGTTCTCCCGCAGTTCACGGGCGACATAGACCAGATTCCGCCCCGCTATTGCGCCGTGAAGATTGACGGCCGCCGCGCGAGCGACTGGGCCGAACGCGGGAAGGATTTTGAGATGAAGCCGCGTCGCATCCATATCGAGTCGCTCAAAGTCGTGGGCGAGGGCGGTGTGACCGAAGGTTGTTCCGGCAAGGAATTTGCGACGTTCAATATCGAGTGCGTTTGCAGCAAGGGAACCTACGTGCGTGCGCTCGGGCGCGACATTGCCCGTGCTCTCGGGACCTGCGGGTGCGTCTCGCAGATTCGTCGCCACCGCATCGGGAAGGTCTCCGTGGAATCCGCCGTGCGCGGCGAAGACCTGACGCGTGAACACCTCAAGTCTGTGGAACAGGTGCTCGACTTCCCGGTCGTGAAACTCGATGCAGACCAGATGGCGGTTATCCGCAAGGGCAACTG
This sequence comes from Fibrobacter succinogenes, assembly GCA_902800815.1. Lineage (GTDB taxonomy): Bacteria > Fibrobacterota > Fibrobacteria > Fibrobacterales > Fibrobacteraceae > Fibrobacter > Fibrobacter succinogenes_B. Next base: position 120,082 of record CADCGB010000002.1, on the reverse strand, counting down.
GATTCCGTGGCGCGAGTCCGTGGAAGGCGCCGAAAAACAGCAGGGCCGTGGCGACGATTGCGAAAGGCTCGTGTTTGCCGCCGATGCAAATGGCAATGTGCTGAGCGTATGCCGCTACGAACCGGGACGTATTTGCCCGAAGATATATTTAGGGGAAGACGAATGAAACGCGCCGTGACGATGGGTAATTTTGACGGGTGCCACCTGGGGCACCAGGCGCTTTTCCGTACCCTGAAGGCTGTTGCCGAAGTGAACGGCTGGATTCCGACCGTCATCACCTTCGAACCCCATTCCAACTATGTGCTGCGCGGACCCGGTGACCCGCTGCTCCTCACCACCACCGAAGAAAAGCGCGAGTTCATCGAAAGTCTCGGGCTCGATTTCCTGGTGCTGCCGTTTACGCCCGAAGTCGCGAAACTCCCGTTTGATGAATTTGTCCGTAGGGAACTCATCGAGAAGCGCGGCGTGTGCTCCATGTTCTTCGGACACGACCACTGCTTTGGCGCGGGCGGCAAGGGCAACTACGAGACGATTACCGCCGCGTTCCCGGAACTCAGCACGCAGATGCTTTCGATTGTTTTGCACAAGGGCGAACGCGTGAGTTCTTCCGCCGTGCGCAACGCGCTATTGAACGGCGACGTTTCCCGCGCGCAGACATACCTCGGGCGACCCTACCGCCTCTCCGGCACCGTAGTCGTGGGCAAGCGTCTCGGGCATACCATCGGGTTCCCGACTGCGAACCTGCAGGTGGAACAGTACAAGTTCCTGCCGAAATCCGGCGTGTACGTGGCGTCCGCGAGGCTTGCGGATGGCCGCATTTGCCGCGCTGTGGTGAATATCGGAGTGCAGCCCTCTGCGCCCGGGCCCCACCAGATGGCTATCGAGGCCTACCTTCTCGACTTTAGCGAGGATATCTACGGGCAGCACCTGGTGCTCGACCTGATGGCCTACCTGCGCCCTGAACAGAAATTTGCCAGCATGGAAGACCTCGTGCGCCAAATCGGCATGGACGCCGACACCGCCAAGAACTACAACGGAAACCACTGGGCCGAATAGAAATCAGGCCTTTCTTAATGAATGTCGTCAGTTATATGAGGATTTCAAAGCATTTAATTCTTTCACTATGCATGATTCTCTGTTCTTGTTTTACTCATCCAAAACAGAGTCAAAGCCCTCTTTGTTCGGATAGCGACGTCCCTGTTCCTTATCCTTGCCGGTTAGATAAAGATATTGCGAAAAAGATCTTTAATACATCTGGACGAAAAAATCATTGTGATAATTCAAACTATTGCAGTGTTGAAGAAGATTCCTTTGTTTATGTTGTGCGTAGTATTTCAGAGGATGCCTTTAGTTATTGTATAGAAAAATGGAATTCGAAGGCTGAAGTTGCAGAAATAGATTCTTTAAATTTTGTTCTTGTTGATTATGACTATTATTACAATGCAGAAATAGATGGCTTTCCTATATGGAAAAATGCGTGGATTGATGTGAATAATTCAGGTGCTTGCTACAATATAAAAGAAGGAATTCTATTCTAATGAATAAAAAGTTGCTTTTTTTATTGTTGCTTTCTTCTTTTTGCCTTGCTTTTGGACAAGGTGAAAAGAATAACAAAGAACTTGAATATAAAGTTGTAAATGGCGTGTATTGCCCTGACTATGTAGATGCCGATTCTGTTTTAAAGTATATCGAAAAATTTAAACGAGATGAGGGTGATTCGATCCATTATCGATTAGGTCTCGTTGACCGATATTACTGTCCTATAACAGACGGGAATCTCCAAGAAAATCCTAAAATTTGTGATTCTCTGTGTTATTTTGTGTACAAGTTGGTTCCGTTTCGCGAGAAATATAAGGAATGGCTTACGAAAAAATTCCCTGGAAATTGGATGATTGAAGAAACGCAAGTTTTTTGTGTGAATGGGACCAATATAGTACAAAGAGAAAATGAACCTAGCGGGGATTTACACTTTTTCTTCATCAAAGAAAAAGTGAAATCAAAATAGATTAAGTTTTAATAAGAAGGTTGCCCCGGCGGCCTTTTTCTGTGATTAGTTTGTGCTGAAATCTTGCTAGACGAGGGTGTTGTCGAGCCCGAAGACTTCGCCGAGTTGCTTGTCGTCCATGTCGGCGAGCCAGGTTTCGCCCGCGCTCACGGTCATGTTCGCGATGGACTTCTTTGTCTCGAGAAGCGCGTTGATTTTTTCTTCGAACGTTCCCTTGGTGATGAACCTGTGGACCTGCACATTGCGCGTCTGCCCGATACGGAAGGCGCGGTCGGTGGCCTGCGCTTCGATGGCGGGGTTCCACCACAAGTCGTAATGGATGACCTGCGATGCGGCGGTGAGGTTGAGGCCCGTTCCGCCCGCCTTGAGTGAGAGGATGAGAACCTTGCAGTCTTCGTTTTTCTGGAAGTCCTCGATCATGGAGGTGCGCTGCGTCTGCGTGCATCCGCCGTGGTAGAAGTGCGTGCGGAGCCCGAGTTCTTCCGTGATGGTCTTTTCGAGCAGGAATCCCATTTCGGCGAACTGCGTGAAGATGAGCGTCTTTTCGCCCTGTTCTTGGATGGAGGTGAGCAGGTCGAGGAGCATCTGCATCTTGCCGGAGGAAAGGGCCGGCGCGCTTGTGGCCGGCGCATTTTCTGCTGGTGTCGCTTCGGCAGGCTCAGCGACCTTCTCCTGCGGTGCAACAGCCGCACCCTTCAGGAATGTTGCGGGGTGGTTGCAAATCTGTTTGAGGGCGAGAATCATCTGCAAGATGATTCCCTTGCGCTTGAAGAGTGCGTGCGCGTCGTTCGCCTTCTCGCTCATCGCCTGCTCCATCTCGAGTTCCTGCATAAAGTGCTCGAGCGTCTTCTGGTACAGTGCCGCTTGCGGCTTGGTGAGTTCGGCGTATTCGTCCTGGATAATCTTGTCGGGCAAGTCGCTGATGATGCTCTTGTCGGTCTTGAGGCGGCGCAGCATGAAGGGCGCGGCAATCTTCCGGAAGGTTTCCGCCACCTTCTCGTTGCCGAGTTTCTGGATGGGCGTCTCGAACTTTTCGCGGAATTCGGTCGCGCTCGGGAAGAACCCGCGGTTTGCGAAGTCCATGATGGTCCAGAATTCCATGAGTCGGTTCTCGACGGGGGTGCCGCTCATCGCGATTTTCATGGGGGCGCGCATGCGGCGCAATAGCCTGCTCTGCTCGCTGTCGGCGTTCTTGATGTTCTGCGCTTCGTCGATGACGATGGCTTGCCACGGGCGTTCGTTCAGTTCCTCAAAGTCCTTGCGGAAGGTGGCGTAGGTCGTGAGCAATACGTCGGCGTGGAATTTCTCGAGGTCGCGGCTTCCTCCGTGGTAGGCGAAGAACGTAAGTTCTGGCGCGAACTTCTTGATTTCGACTTGCCAGTTGCACAACAGGCCCGCGGGCATTACCACGAGCGCCTTCTTTTCGGCCAATTTGCCTTCTTCGTGCATCTTGAGGAGGAACGCGATGACCTGCAATGTCTTTCCGAGGCCCATGTCGTCGGCGAGAATGCAACCGAAACCGATTTCAAGGTTCTTGTACATCCACGAGTAGCCGCGCACCTGGTAGGGGCGCATGGTCGCGTTCAGGTGCTCGGGGAGGGCGACTTCGGTTTCGCTGCGCCAGGAATCGAACTGCTGCTTGAATTCGCCCGCCATGTCGACCGGAATGCCGTCGCATTCCCCGGTGAAGCACGCCTGCACGAGTTTCGCCTGCGTGATGACCGGGGCGTCGTCCGCACTTTCGTCGCCTTCCGAACCCGTGCCATCTTTACCGGCATTGTCGTTGCTCGCAGCGTCTTCCGCACCCGCATCGGGATCTTTCGCGCCTTTCGCGCGGCCTTCAATCTGTTCGCGGATGCGTTGCAGGTCCTCGGCGCTCACCTCCACATACTGCGACTTGTATTTTAATAGCCCATCCGCGTTCTCGGCAAGTTCCAGGAATTCTTCCGCCGATACGTTCTCGTCGCCAATCGCCACTTCCCAGTCAAAATCGAGCAGGTCGTTCGCGGTAAACGCACCGAAGCTCATGCTCCCTTGCAGGCGAATCTTGGGCTTGGGCTTGCCCACGTTCATCAGGTTCTTGGGGATTTCGGTCTTGATGCCGAAAATTTCGAGTTTCTTGAGGCAATCCTGTAAAAACTGGAGCAGTACGGCTCCCTGCATCATGATGGGGGAGGCTGCACGATTCTCGATGTATGTACCCATCGGCTTGAACGAATCTGCGATGCCATTCAGGATGTTCAAAATCGAGAGTAGACGCGCATCGTTCTCTTCGAATAAAGTAGAAAGGGGTGTGAGTTTGTCCGTATCGATGACGAAAACTTCGAGTGCGACCTGCTCTCCGCTCTCGTAGCACTTGAATAGCAGTTGCGTGCGGAAATCGAGGCTCGAGTAGACGGAGAACCACTTCTGTATGCCCGCCGGTACGGAGAGCATGTTGCCTGCGAGCCTGCCCGAGACGCACGTGAAGAAGAACGATAGCAGGTTCCCGTGGTTTGTCTTGAGCGCGGGCTTGTACGTGTGCGCGAACCGCAGCAGTTGCGATATGAAAAGCGAGAGCACCTGTTCTGCGGGTTCCGCCATTTCCACGAATTCCTCTTCGCGGGCGGTGAACGCGAACTTTTGCGGGGCGGCCGCCTCGAGGTCCGCGACAATCCCGAGGATATCGGGCAGCATTTCGGCGGGGAGCCAGCGCACCTGCGCGACATCCTTGTGCGTCCAGAAGACCTGCGGGTAGATGGCGCCCGTGCGTACCAGGTGGAACGCCACCTTCAGTAGCAGGAACAGGTAGCATGCCGTGTAGTGGTGCCAGGAGAGGTTGCGGCCCCCGAGCCAGCTCACGGCTCCCATCACCTGGGGCACGCTAAGGCCCGTCTCGATGACGTTCCCGCCTTCATTCAGGTGGTCGAAATGCCAGCGCCAGCCGTTCTTGTGGTAGATGCGCAGGGCCTCGTTCTCGGCGATAAACGTCTTGGAATTGTTTACGCGGTAGTGCTCCAGGAACTGGTCGAAGTTCTCGTAGTTTGCGAAAAACTTGCGGCAGCCTTCCAGTTCGTCGGTAAAGCTCTTGCGGAAGTTCCCGGCGGGGCAGAACTTGGGGTAGTTGGGCAGCATCGCGGGCAGTATGCGCGAGTAGTCCTTCCAGGAATCGAAATCGAATTGTGGTAATATCTGCCGGGGTGTGCGGGTAACGGACCCCTGCGAGTTTGCAAACAAGCTTTCGCTCGAATCCTCGGCGAAGTCGAGCCGATTGTCTACGGCCTGCTCAAAGATTTTGCTCTTGCCGCCCAGGGCGCGCACGATCTTCTGTTCGGGGGGCGCCTCGAGGTTCGTGTCGAGAGGGCGGCTCTCGCGGTAGACTTCTAGGTCGAGCCCGTGCAGCTTGAACAGCAGGTTGGGGTTCGTGTCGGCCTGTTCTGCAATCTTGATGAAGGTCGCCACGATGTACTTGCAGGGCACGGGGTCGCGGCAGTCGCAGCCCATCTTCACGTCGTCGATGCTGTCGAAGAGGGAAATGCCGCTTTTGGCGAGCAGAAGTTCGAGCGGCGGGTTCATGGCCCCGTTCTTGAGCGCGAGCATTTCGGCGGGCTGCTGCATCAATAGGCTCACGAAGATGTCGGCCTTTTCGTCCTTGAACTTGGGGAACACGATATAGTTGTTGTGGATGCCCCCGTTCGGGCCCTTTACCACAGAAATCACGCGGTTGTCGATGATGTCGATGCTCGTCACCTGCCCGCGTTCCACGAACTTTAGCCCCTGTCGCACGGCCTGCTCGTCGGCCGATTCCAGGAGCGTGTCGAGCCACTTGCGGCTCCACCAGGCATTTACGTGATTACCAAAATCCATCGCGCCAAATATAGCAAAAATTTGCTCATTTGTGCATAGATTTTCTGCGTTTATTGATGCAGGCCAAAGCAACGCATGCCAGCAGGTAAATCGCGAAGAACCACAGGAGGGCGGTCTCTACGCTGTCGCCGTAGTGCTGGTAGGGCGTGTCGCGGGTCTTGAGTTGCATCTTGCGCTGGACGACTGCATCCACGAAGATGTCGGTGTTCTTGTCGTAATGGCCGTACTGGTCTATGAATGCGGAAACACCGCTGTTTGCAAGCCTTGCTGTGGGCATGCCGTTTTCGATGGCACGGTAACGCACGAGGTTCAGGTGCTGGTAGGGGGCGGTGCTGCGGCCGAACCAGCCGTCGTTCGTGATGTTCACCATCAGGCGCGAGCCTTCGTTGATGGCCTCGCGTACGAGATCGCCGAAGATGGCGTCGTAGCAGATGAACGGGGTCCATAGGAACGGTTCGTAGACGGGAGTTTCCTTGCCCGGCACAAAGTCGCCTTCGCCCAGGTCCACGTAGTTGAGGATGGGGAAGATGTCGTCGAAAGGGATGCGCTCGCTGAAGGGCACGAGGTGCTTCTTGATGTAGCGCTGGTACGAGTGCGGATTGTCGGGCGTGAACAGGAACGATGCATTGTAGATGTCGTACTTGCGCGGACTTCCGGGGCCGTTGCGGTGGAAGTCGAGCGCACCCGTAAGGACCGCTGCGTTATGGCTCTCCGCGAGTTTGTGCAGTTCCTTGATGGTTGCAGGCTGCCTGCGGATGTGGTCGGGGATGGCGGTCTCGGCGAGGATGATGAGGTTTGTCCCTGCACCTACGCTGTCGTCCACCATACCGAATGTCTTTGCGGTGATGGAGTCGAACCGCGCCTTGCTCCACTTTTCCCCCTGCTGGATGCTTGGCTGGACCATCGCCATCAAGGGCGTATCCTGTGCATCGGCGCCATAGAAGGGCTGTGCCTCGGGCTTGCTCAGCACGATGCTCCCGTGAATCAGGAGTGCCGCGAATATCAGCGCCGGCGCGGCTAGCGGGAGTTTCGCGAGAACGAATCTTGTGCGGTTTTCGCCTGCGGGCAATTTCCACGGGCTTTCGATGGCCTTCGCCACCATCATGTTGGAAGCAATGATAAGCGCGGTGTACCCGAAGATGCCGATGACGGAGAGTGCCTGCAATGCTTCGAGGGTGTTCCCGAATACATAGCCCAGGTGGCTCCACGGGAAGGCGAAGTCCCCGCGGGTGCGGGTCATCTCGAGGCCTGCGTAGAATATGGGGTAGAGTGCGAGCAGCCAGGCGCGGCCCCCGAACTTGATGTTCTTTGCGAGCGTGTAGACGAATGCGGCGAACACGCTGTACGCGCTGAAGAATGCGATGAGCAGGAATACGCCGAGGCAGATTAGGCCGGAGGGCGCGGAATCCACGTTCATCACGTTGTAAATCCAGTAGTAGTTCACCGTGTTGTAAATCATTCCCGACCAGAACGTCGCGAATATCGCAGTGTTCCTGTTGTAACGGTCAAGTACGATGAACCAGGGCACGAGAAGCAGGAGGGCGGCGGGCCCGAGCGGGAGCGGCGGGAAGGCGAATGCGAAAAGTCCCCAGGCGATGGCACTCAGGAGGAGCGCCCTGCGGGAATCGAACTCGCGGAACCGCGCCACGTTCCAGCGGGCGAAAAGCACCAGCCAGAAGATAAACAGCGGGAGGGCGAGGGTCGCTATCTGGTAGAGGCCGGCATGCCCCGCTCCGGTAGAATCCCCGAGGGTATAGTCGAGCGCGAGGAAAAGGAACTGCGAGATGCCGTAGGTATAGATGTGCCTGCGGAAATGCTTGCGGGCCTCGCGCGTAAAGAGGAATCCGAGTGCGATGGCGACGGGGGCGAAGTGCGCTACCTCTATGTAGAGGCCCGGTTCGTTGGGCCGGAGCGCGAAGGCGACAAGTTCCGCCATAAAAAGGACTGCGAAATAAATCCAGAAAACTTTCGGGAGTGCGCTAAGTTGCGATTTTATTTTTTCGAACATTATAGCCCGCTTTTATCTTTCGGGTTGAAAATCAGCACGAACTCGCCTTTGGGCGGGTGTGCCTTGAAGTGTGCGGTAATTTCTGCCGGCGTGCCGATGAGATGTTCCTCGAACTTCTTGGTGAGTTCACGCATCAGGGCGATCTTGATTTCGCCGAAAACCTGCCCGATTTCCTCGACGAACTTGTCGATGTTGTGCGGGCTTGCGTAAAAGATCTGAGTAGCCTCTTCGTCCTTCAGTTTTTCGAGCAGGTGAATGCGCTGGGCGCTCTTCTTGGGCGAGAAGTATTGGAAGGTAAAGTGGTCGGTAGGCATGCCGCTTGATACGAGTGCGGTAATCATCGCGCAGGGGCCGGGGATGGCCCGCACGTCGATGCCTTCGCGCACGCATTCACGGACCAGGTTGAAGGCAGGGTCTGCAACACCCGGGGTGCCGGCGTCGCTTACGAGCGCGATATCGCCTTCGTTCTTCAGGTATTCCACGTACTTCGGGGTCACCTTCTCCTTGTTGAAGTCGTGGTAGGCTTCCATCGGTGTGTTGATGCCGTAATTGTCAAACAGCACGCGGGTGTGTCGCGTGTCCTCGGCGAGCACGAGCGGGACTTCCTTCAAGATCCGCACGGCGCGGTAGGTGATATCTTCCATGTTCCCGATGGGGGTCGCGACAATGTAGAGGGTATGCATGCTAAAAATCCTGCGCAGAATTGAGGTCTGTGTTACGCCCGAGGCTTGTCTCGTACCGGATGCGCTCCAGCAGCTTACGGTGCATTTCCTGGGAGGCATCGTTCACGAGGTCGGCTCGCAAGAGCCCGTACCAGAAGGCTTCGACATGCTCGCTTTCCTCAAGTTCGGCCTTGAAGGTGAGCGTGCCGTTGCAGAAAATCCGCACGTCCATCTTGTAGGTCCAGGTTTCGCTCACGGGGGAGATAGGCCAGAATGGTATAAAGGCTAACCCCACGTTCCAGGTGCTTGGTTGGGCATCCTGCGAGACGCCTGCGTCAATGTGCGCCACCCCGCGGCAGCTTTCCATCGGGTAGCTGAGCGTGTCTATAACCCTTGTGTAGGCGCGCTGCAGGTTCGTGTCGAGGTACAGCGTGTCCCCGCCGTAGGCAATCGTGATGGGCTCGAAGAACGGGATGGTCTTCGGGTATTCCTGCAGGTCGTATTTCGTGAGGCTCATGGAACAGCCTGCAAGGAGCGCACAGCCCGCAATAATCAGCGATTTTGCTACGGAAAATTTCATTACCTTAAATATAATTCTTTTGCCGCGCAATAAACTTCCCGCAACCCGCATACACTAGTAGTTCCCAATTACTATATTCTTTCTTGATGGAATCCTGTGCCTATTTCATATCCGATGCCCACCTGGGGGTAAACCCTCCGGGAGCGCTTGCCGACCGCGAGAAAACCCTTGTTGATTTCCTCGGGTCCATCAAGGGCAAGGCTTCGCACCTGGTTATCGTAGGCGACCTGTTCGAGTTCTGGTACGAGTACAACGACTACGTGAACAAGAACCACATGGACCTTTTCTTCGCACTCCGTGAACTTGTCCAGGCGGGTTGCGAGGTGCACATTTTGCGCGGGAACCACGACTTTGCCTACGGGGACTTTTTCCCGAAATCGCTCGGGGTGCAGGTCCACAGGAGCCTAATCCTCGAAATCCAGGGCAAGCGGGTCTATTTCCATCACGGTGATGGCGTCCCGAAATCCGATTTCGGTTACCGCATCATGCGTCGGGTTCTCGACTTCCCGCTAAACCGCTTCCTTTTCAAGCAGATTCATCCGGACTGGGGTATGGCTCTTGCTCGCTTTGTGGGCCGCAATAGCCGAAAAATCGGCGAATCCCGCAAGATCCGCCTGGAAGAATACCTTAACTGGGGTAAGTCCATCCTCAAGCGCAACAAGTGCGATATCTGCATTCACGGCCATCACCATATTGCCGGCATGTGGGATGTCGAGGGCGGCATGGTCGCCTCTCCTGGGGAGTGGATATGGAAACCCGCCTTTCTCCGTATGGAAAAAGGCGGGCTAGTTCTTGAGAGTATCTAGGGCGACTTATTCGTTGAATCCACCTGCGTGGGATTCAGACGCCTTGATCATCTTCTTGCTCTTGTTTTCGCCCCAGAGTGCCCCGATAACGTCAGTTTCCGAGAAGTTTTCCCAGAGTTGGTCGACCCAGCACCAGTGATGGATTGTGTCGCCACGGTCCACCACGATTCCTTCCTCGCTCACCCAGTTGCTCTTGACGGAGAAAGTCATGGGGTCGGGTTTATATTCCGTACCGAACTCGGTCTTGATGGGGGATGCCTCGATGGTCCAGGACTTTCCGTCCGTCATCTTGTAGCAGACCACGTTAAGAACGAGCACGATAACCACTGCAATCGCTAGGAAGATCCACATCTTCTTCGTGGCGAAGAAGATGCCGAGCAACAGGATGATTATGGCTAGGATGCCGAAGTTATAGTGGACGGAATAGAATGCCTTGAGTACGTCTATCATACGGGGCCTTCTTTATTACTTTGCTTTTGCCTTTTTCTGTTCAGCGATGAGCTGTGCGACGCTGAAGGTCACGACCTTGCCGGAAATCTTGCATTCCGTGCGGAAGCTCTTCGTGGGGAGGGCGATGCCGTGAGAGGAGAGCGTGCCCATGAACGAGGCGTTGGCATGGCTTGCGATGGTGCGGACGTTGATGAAGCCCTTCTTGCTGAAGGTAAGCTTGAACATCTTCTTGTTCGCATCGTATTCGGCGACCATGGTGTCGTTCTTGGCGGTTTCGAGGGCCGTGCAGGAACGCTTGTCGAAAATGATGGTGCCGCGGCTGTCGATGGAGAGCATCGGGATGCCGACGGAGTTACGGCAGGGGAACAGTTCCCAGTTGCCCTTCTTCTTTGCCGGAGCGTTGCCGGAGAAAACAACCCTGTTGCCTTCCTTCACCATGGTGTATGCACCGGGAGCGACCTGGAAACCGGTGTTGTTCATGGCGCCCTTGAAGTAGAGCAGGTAGCCAGCACCGTTGGGCATGAAGCGGAAGGAGGTCGTCTTGAGAGTCTTGGTCGGGGTCACGGCGATGCGCTTGCCCACGGTATCGATTTCGACATCCGCATACGGATTCTTGTCGAGCTTAAGGTCCTTGACGGCCTGGTTGGAAAAACGGATAAACCCTCGGATATCCATTTTAATTGTGATCTTGTTTTCCATATATACACCTCTTGTGAATGATTAATTCGCTCCCTAACAAGTAAATTAATATAATTCGAGGCTCTTTGTCAAGTCCCTTTTCAGACAAGGTTATTTGAAAAAATAATAGTTTTCCTGTAATTATATGTCAATTTTAGACAAAGGAAACTTGTTCTGTAAACGGATAGGGAAACGCTTGCAACCCGCATAAAATAAGGGTTTGGCGATGTTTACGGCTGTTCACTTGTTATGATAGACAACGTTTTACGGAGTGTCTTTTCGCCCCGCTTCAGGGTGTCTAGTTTGTCAAAAACCTTCAAAAACGCGTGATTTTTGACACGATGTTTTTCACGATCAAAAACGAGCACTTTGCGGTTTTGCGTGATATTGGACAAGTCGGCCGGCATGGCTACTTTGGCGCGCACCAAAAATCTGGGGTAAAGATACCCGTATTTCTCGTTTATGGCGTCGGCGATGCTCAAAACCGGGTCGATCAGGATGAGCGTCTGGCTCTTGCTCAGGTTCTCTGCCGCAAGTATGGCTCCCGTGCCGCGGCCCGCGATAAATGCGGGAGTTCCGCCCCATTCGGTGGCGCATTCCAGTATGGACTTTGCGTCGGGTTCGAAGGTTTCGCCCGAGGGGGTGCCCTTGTTGTTGCCCGAACCCCTGTAGTTGAAGGCAAGGAGTGCTGTGCCTTCTAGTGATTGGACTTCGGCGAGGAACTGGGCCGCATCCTCGTCGGCGTCGGGGTAGTAGAGGAGGACCCTGTCGCCCCGGTTCCCGATGGCCCAGCCTTCAAGGACGGTGCCGTCCTCTACGGTGCAGGTGATGGGCTTCGCCGTGCTTGCAATGGCTTCGCGGGCTTCCTTGTGCGTGATGGCGCGCGGGAACGCGTTCCTGCGCTCAGTCAGCGCGAGGTAGAACACCATGCTCACGTATATGACGAGGATGATGCCTGCGATGCGCAGTATCCGCGCACCCAACCCTAAAGCCTTCTTCTTGAAATCCATGTACCCAAATTTAAAAATAAAAAGGCGCCTTCGGCGCAATAAACATAGAGCGGTCTCCTGTGAGCAACAAAGCCCCTAGTATTAACTAGGGGCGGTTGCGAGAGTGCGCGAGTTACCGGAGGTCTTGATACCCGAAACGTCGAGCGCACGGTATGAAAAAGGACCTTCGCTAGGAGTATTAGCGAAGGTCCGAGGGATGGGATTGGGTGTTCCCCAAATATACCCAAATTTTTGGCAGAGTGGTATAGGTAAAAAACAAAAAGTGTTCTCCAAGTGTTCTTTTTTGCCGTTTTTGTTCAAAAAAGGTGAATTTTACCACTTTTTACGAAAAAGGGGGTGTTCCCAAGAAAATAATAAATTATCTTTAACTTTAATGAACGTCTACGCCTATTACAACTATAGGAAGTACCTGCAGGACTACTATGAGTACCGTAAGTCCGTGCAGCGCTACTTCTCCTACAGGTCCTTCGCGAAGAAGGCCGGGTATTCCTCGTCGGGGCTTTACCTCGACCTGATCCGCGGCCGCAAGTCGCTGACCCCGCAGATGCTCCCGAAGTTCATCGCCGCACTAGGCCTTAACGAACGCGAGAGCCGTTACTTCACCCTGATGGTGGACTTCACCCACGCGACGACGCCCGCCTCCAAGCAGCAGATATTCGACCAGATGTCGGCGCTACTGCCCCGCACGGTCAAGACGCTCACCAAGAACCAGCAGGAGTACTACAGCAAGTGGTACTACGTGGCGGTTCGTGAATCCCTTTCGGTACTCAATATCAACGACAGGAACATCCAGGAAGTGGCCCTGTTCCTCAACCCCAAGATTACGCTCCCGCAGGCGAAGCAGGCCATACAGCTCCTGCTCGACCTCGGGCTTATCGACCTGGCCGAAGACGGCTTCTACCGCTCCGTGAACAAGACCATATCGAGCGGGCGCGAGATTGCCCCGATTTTTGGTCACCAGTTCCAGAAGCAGATGATTGACCTCGCTAAAGGTGCTTTGGACCACTACAGCACCGAGCGCAGAAATGTATCTTGTACCACGATGAGCGTGTCGGCCGAGGGGCTCGAACGCATCATCAACAAGATTGACGTTTTCCGTAAGGAAGTTCTGGATATAGTGCGCTCCGATAGTGGTGAAACAATGGTGTGTGAGTTGAACGTTCAGTTTTTCCCTCTCAGCAAGGAGAAGGAATCCAAGTCCCATAAGGACGGGGAGGACGCGAAATGAAGTACGCCTTGACCTTGACTCTTGCCTGCAGTGCCCTGTTTTTTGCATGTTCCGATAGCGAAAAGCTTTCGGGGACAGCTACCGATACTGAAAATATGATGACCGCCTCGGCCTCGGTGACGGGTACGGTGAAGCGTTCCGACGGTACGCTCGCTGCCGCTGCCGCTGTCCGTATGTCGAAGGTCTATTCCTCGAAGGATGTGGCCGTCGTGCCCGAGTATATTGAGGTGCGTACGGATACGGCGGGCGTGTTCGCGTTCGATTCCGCGGTTGCCGATACGTTCCAGCTGGCGGTTATCGATGAGGACGCCGAAGAAATCTCCTACCTGCCGCGCGTCCAGCACGATTCCAAGGATCTGGATACCATCAAGCTTGAGAAGGCGGCGTTCTTCGAGAGCGTGATGTACTATGCCGAACCGGATAGTCCGGCGGTGGCGGTCGGGTCGCACTTTACGGTCTATATGCCGGGCATGCCGTTCTCGCAGAGCGTGTTCGCGGGTGACTCGTTCAGGATGATGATTCCTGCTGGTACGTGGTGGTTCGGGTTCTGCCCGGGCGACCCGCAGATCGTGGCGAAGCTCCAGGACAAGGGCATTGCCGATAGCCTCATCTACCGCCTGTGGGATATGGATTCTATCGAGGTGAAGGCGGGCGATACGCTTGATGCGGGCCCGTTCATCTGGAGCACGACAGCCGATGTGGATAGCCTCATGAAGGATGTGCCTGTTGAGGAACCCGAGGACCTGCGCCGCATTTCGGGGTCGGTCGAATGTTCTTCTGCAAAGTCCTGTGCTGGCATCGAAGTCATGGCGGTGACCGACATCTACGGGTTCGAGTTCGAGGGAGATTCCTCTGACTTTGTGGCGCAGACCGTTACCGACAGTACGGGCCGCTGGTGGTTGCCGGTTCCCGATACGGTTGCCTACGACAGTTTCCGCGTGGAATACAGGCTGGGCGATTCCGTCAAGACGAGCAAGATGGGCTTGAGCCGTTACGTGAAGGTATCCGAGGTGGAATCGCTGAAGGATACTCTCGATATCGGTAAGGCGAGCCTCCTCCCGCAGTCCGGGCTGATCAGCACGATTGCCCTGGTGATTGACCAGCGCGATTCCACGCAGTCTAGCAACTGCATGGTGAATAGCGTGGTGGTGGGCGCTAAGGGTACGGCGCACTTTGTACGTGCTGTGACCTGCAACTCGTTGAAAATCAAGGAGATACCGGCGGGCAAGCAGGAACTGCTGCTCTATTCCGGCGATACGAAGGTGATTTCGACCCTGCAGGAGGCGGAAACCCCGCTCGATGAATACGTGGTGAGCACTTTCGTGAACCTGCCCACGGGCGACGACCTTGAGTGGCAGGGAATGACCTACACCCCGCCGACATTGCCGAAATCTGCAAAATAATTGGGGTTACCCCTTGCACGACGGAAGAATTTTTTCTAAAGTTGTGCCCACACTGAGCTATGGTGTAATGGTAGCACAACAGATTCTGACTCTGTTTGTCTAGGTTCGAATCCTGGTAGCTCAACGAAAACTCTTTGTTCATACCCCTGAGCAGAGAGTTTTTTTTATCTTGAAAACGACGAGTATGGAATTCTTCGACTACTTCACAGACCTGTTTGGCGAACGCTGGCCAACCCTCCTTGAATCCCTGAAGGGCGAGGGCCGTGCCGTGCAGCTCCAGTTTGGCGAAGGGCTCGAACCGTATTACCTGGACGAGGCCTCGGTGTTTGCCGCTCGCGCCCTCGGGGTATGCCCCGGCGATAGTGTGCTCGACATGTGCGCCGCACCCGGTGGCAAGACGCTCGTGATAGCCTCGATGCTCAAGGGAAACGGTTTTTTGCAGAGTAACGACCGCTCTCCGGACCGGAGACTGCGCCTTTCGCATGTTATCGAGAATTCCCTGCCGGCAGACTGGCGGCAGATTGTGACCGTCTCGGGTTACGACGGCATGAAGTTCGGGCTTCACCGGAAGGAGAGTTTCGACAAGATTCTGCTTGATGCCCCCTGCTCGTCGGACAGGCATGTGCTCAACTCGCCGGAACATCTCAAGGTGTGGTCGGTAAAGCGGGTGAAGCGCCTTGCGGTAGAACAGGGCGGGCTCTTGGCCTCTGCCATTGATGCCCTGAAGCCGGGTGGCACGCTCGTGTACGGCACCTGTGCGCTTTCGCCCATGGAAAACGACGACGTGGTGAAGCGCATTCTGAAAAAGAGGCCCGCGATGCGGGTGGAACCGCTCGAAAACCTCCCCGAGGGGGCGGACCGCACCGAATGCGGGGTGCACATATTGCCCGACAGGTGCAACGGCTGTGGCCCCATATACTGCGCCCGACTTGTGAAAGGCGACCATTAACCAGAAATAACGACTATTGGCTAACTACTAGGGGCCAAATAATATATCTTTAGGGTATGCAGAAACGAATAAGTTCTTTCGTGTTTTTGGTCGTACTTTGTGCGACGTGTTTTTCCGTACCCTTTGCACAGGATGCCCCGGCGCCTGAGGCCGCTCCGGCGGTAGCCTCGGCTCCTGCACCCGCTCCCGCTGTTACTCCGGCCCCTGCTGCACCGGCCCCGAAGGCTGCTGTCGTGAACCCCGCCGATACGGCTACGACCCGCGAGGTGCCCGTCCGCTATTTCCTTGTGGGCGATTCCGTGGAACAGGAAGCCATTTTCGTGAAGATTGAGAAGGATACCGTCTACCTGCGTGCCCCGGATGATGCCGCCCAGAAGGTGCTGGAAGAAATCCGCGACGAGGAGGCGGTTGCGCTCCAGGAAAGCAACGGCCAGAAGGTCGAGGAAGAGGATGAATTCGAGGACGATGACAAGCCTGAACCGCAGAAGCCTGCCGAGGTCATTATGACCGATGCGGTGAAGGATTCCCTTGCCGCCAAGTCCGATTCTGCCGCAATTGCCGATTCCATTGCCGCTGCCGAGGCCGCGAAGGCAGCCGAGATTGCTGCCGATGCCGAGGACGACCTGGAGGCCGCTCTCGAGAAGGAGGAAAAGCGCCTCAAGATGGAAGAGGTCGCGAAGGTCGAGGCCGAAATCCGCGAACGTGAAATCCAGGATAGCCTTGCGAACGTGGTCGAGAACCCGTATATCAAGATTTTCAGGCTTGACCTCAAGCGCCTGTACAACCTCGAGGACAAGGTGATGATCGACCTTTCGCTCTCGAACTACGTGGTGCCCGTCGTGAAGGACGAGGAAGAGGAAATGGAACTGTACCCTCCCGGAAAGGCGAACCTGCTCGTGACCTCGAATCCGGAGGCGTGCTCGCTGTTTGTGAACGGGATTGCGCTCAAACAGGTGGCGCCTGATACCATCAAGAACATCAAGCCGGGCAAGTACACGATTTCCGTGATGAAGGTCCTGCGCGATGTGGAATGGTGGGGCTCTGCCACCGTGAAGATCAATGCGGATAGCCTGAACAAGGTGGAAATCCCCGTGCAGCGCCCCTCCACGAGGATAACGCTCAGCACGAACCCAGAAGCGGTCGAAGTCTATGTGGGCGAGGAGCCTACGGTGAACCGCTTCCCCGACTACGTGACCGACCTTATCGTCGACGACGTAAAGCCGCAGGCGCAGATGCAGTTGTTCTTCCGCAAGGTGGGCTATCGCGATACCTCCATTACCACCGAGATTAAGGCCTTCATGCCGAACTTCATTAACGTGGAACTGCAGGCGATAGACGATATCGAGTACATCCAGGGCCAGAGGGAATTCAACCAGAAGCGTAGCGACCGCCGTGTGGGCAAGGTGCTCCTGTGGAGCTCCATTGCGCCGATCCTTGCGGGCGGGGTACTCTGGTACCTAGCCGAACGCAACTGGAGCGATGCGGCCGACAAGAAGCACGAATACAACCGCTCGGTGTTCGACAGCGAGAAGGCTCAACGCCTGATCAAGGATAACCACGACCTGAACAAGTCCGGTGACACGAAGGCGGCGATAGGCATAGGCCTCGGTGCAATCGGTGCGGGCCTCCTCGTGGCGGGTGTCGTATTTGCCTTCTAGCGGGGGCGTTCCCATGCGCGGATTGTTACTATTCCTGATACTTGTGCCCATATTTGCGGCACAGGCGTTTGCGCATCCGCACGTATTTGCCGATGTCAAGGTGAAGGTCCTCTACGATGCGACCGGTTTTGTCGGCATTGAAAACCACTGGACGTACGACGAGGCCTACAGTATCGCGATGCTTTCTTCGGTGGACAAGGATGGCGACGGGAAGATTTCTGCAGGCGAACTATCTTCGCTGCAGACCGCAATTCTTGGCCCCATAGAAAAGAGTAACTACTACAATTACGTACAGGCAGGGTCGAATTTCCTGAGTGCGAAGCGCATAAGGGATTTCAAGGCGAGTATGGTCAAGGGGAAACTCGTCCTCGATTTTGTTACGGAGTTCTCGATGCCTGCGGGTGCAGACTGGACGATGCTTGTCGTGGTAGTGGCGGACCCCACGAATTACATACAAATGACAAGTGACATGGAAAATGCGGATGTGGATGCGCCCAAGTCGCTGGAAGTGGAGTATTTTTCCGATGCGCTGGATGGCTTGACCCTGTTCAAGGCATTTCGTTCCGAAATTGAGGGTCTTTATCTGAGATTTAAGAAAAAGTAGCCTCGTCCGGAATCAAAAATGTATATTGTGGGCGTAATAGAGAAAGGAGAATTTGAATGCGTAGAATCTTTTTGCCGGTGCTGCTAGCGGCTATTGCCTGCGGGGTGCTTGCGCTTATGGCCTGTGATGGAGGCTCTTCGGGCTTGATGTCGCCCGAGGATGATGACTACACGGGCTACAATCGTGCCGGCCCCGTGTCCTCTTCCGGGAAGGGTGGCGCAAAAAGTTCTTCGAGCGAGCGCATTTCTTCTACAAATTCTTCGTCATCTATAAACTCGTCGTCTACCATAAATTCGCCATCTTCCGGGGTGGACTCCTCTATACCTGAAGAGGAATCCTTCTTGAGTGACGAGACCCTCAATACCATTATCGACAAGCGCGATGGCGAGGTTTACCGCGTGGTGAAAATCGGCACGCAGGTCTGGATGGCGGAAAATCTGAGGTACCACGATGCCGATGCGAATTCGTTGCTTGCAAAGCATAGCTGGTGTGTTGGCGAGGAAGGCTATTGCCGGCAGAACGGATACGTGTATGATTTTGCCGCTGTGGTAAATGACTTGGGCTGTGCGGAGGATTTCTGCGGTATTCTCTACCCGCATAGGGGAATTTGCCCGGAAGGTTTCCATGTGCCTAAGAAGGCGGAATGGGATACGCTCCAGTCTAATGCGACCCGCTTGAACATTTCGCTCAATGCGGAGACGGGCTTTACCTCTGCACCGACGGGTGAACACGGGGATTATGCGAAGATGGACAATTGCGCCCGCTACTGGACTGCATCGCAGGCGAATTCCCTGGCTGCGTATGAGTTCTACCGCTGCGGTTCCGAAACATCGTTCAAGAGCCAGAGCTACAGCAAGGATTATGGCTACGCGCTCCGTTGCGTGGCTGATCCGGGCGAGGTGAAGGTTGAAAAAACGGTTGTTTCCGGTGAATCCTCTAGCAGTTCAAGTGAAATTTCAAGTTCGTCCGTGGAAAGTTCAAGTTCATCTGTGGAAAGCTCTTCTTCCGAAGTCTCCTCTTCGAGTGTGACCCTGGATGACTTGGAAACTATTACGGATGTGCGCGATGGCGAAGTCTATAGCGTGATGAAAGTCGGTACGCAGGTCTGGATGGCAGAAAACTTGAGGTATACCGACAGTACGGAAACGCCTGCGCTTGAAGGGGCGACCTTCTGCTGGCAGGACGACCCGGAAAACTGCAAGACGCGCGGGGCCATGTACCTGTGGCATGCCGCAATGGGTAAGACTGCTGCGGAATGTGGTTATGGCTATAGGTGTAACGAGGAATCCCCTGTTCGCGGGATTTGCCCCGAGGGATTCCACGTGCCGACGAGTTCGGAATGGTATGACTTGCGTCAGTATTCCTCCAGTCTTGAAAAGGAACTGATCGATATCCCGACAGGGGAGGTAGATACCCGCTATGGCAAGAGCTTTGCGAGCGCGACTGCCGCACATTACTGGACATCATCCGAGGTAAACGCCCAGGGTGCCGTCACCTGGTACGTCTCTAACCACGATATTTCTAGCCAGGATTTCGATAAACGCATGGGCTATGCGCTCCGCTGCGTCAAGGACGCGGAATAGAGCCAACTTGAAGCCCTTGCGGCCTCAAAAACGTTGAAATTCCTCACATGTGCCTGGTAGGCGGTTCCTCATTGCTTTATAATAATGTAAATTAAAGTATATGAGAAGAGCCGCCTTTGTTATTTCCTTGTTTTTTGCCTTTTTGCCCGCATTTGCGCAGGATGCGGCTCCGGATTCTGTACAGACCGAAACTTCACCGGCGGTAGAGAATGCTGTGCCGGAGGCGGAATCGGTAGAAACAGCCTCGGTTGAGGAAAATCAGGTTGCGAAAGCCCCTGTTGCTGAAACTCCGGTTGCGGAAACACCGGCCCAGGCAACGCCTGTTGCGGTAACGGTCCCCGAGACAGTTCCGCTTACGGCAGATTCTGCGGCACCTGCGAAAAAGTCTAGCATTCTGGATGCCCTGTTCCCGATAGAACCGGACGAGTCGATTGCGAAGGGGCATTTCTATGCGGGAGCGACGCTCTCGCTTATTCAGGCGAATACCGAGGACGATGCTCTGAACATTCTCATTGGCGATGTTTACGAGGCCTACGGCTACACGTTTACGGTCGAGGCCTTTGGCGGGTACTTTATCCGCGATGCGATGGCGCTCGGCCTGCGTGCTGGCTATTCGCGCACGTGGTTCGATATCGACTTCTCGATTCTTGAAGACCTGATGGATGTGAAGGAACGCCGCAAGTACGTGAGCAACGGGTTCTTTGTGCAGCCGCTACTGAAGAACTACCTGAAGGTTCTGGATTCCCGCATTTTCTACCTCTTCAACGAGACTTCCGTTTCGGTGGAGTATTCTTACGGCATTTCGCAGACCGATGACGGCGAGGACATGAAGAAGACTCGTAACAGGGGATGGACCATCAAGGCGGGGCTTAATCCGGGTATCTGCGTGATGGTGCTGGACCGCTTTGCGTTCGAGACCTCGGTGGGCCTTCTGGGCCTGAGTTCTAGCATTATCGATGTGGAAGAGAACGACGAGACGAACAGCCGCTTTGTGTATAACATCGTGAATTTCACCATAAACCTCCTGGCGCTGGATTTCTCGCTGGTGACATTCTTCTAGGGGATTGCTATGCGGTTCGAGATTCACGGGAAAATGAAGTCGCTTATCGCGGGTACGCTGTGCTCGCTGGCGCTTGGCCTGTGGGCTTGTTCCGATGAGGTGGAAACTCCGGTTGCAGCTCCTAACCTGTCCGAACTTTTCGAGAATATCGACGATGCGGATATTGACCTGGAATCGCATGCGATTGTGCTCCCCGAGGGAACAGATTCCTTTACGGTCGATAACATTGCGGCCTTAGGCGGCAAAAAATGCTACCTCGCGCTTGATGACGACCCGGTGGACCCTGAAATTGACTGGGATAATCCGGTAAGTACCGGCACGACGCTCGCGATAGGCGAGGAAGGTCTCCGGCTTGTCGTGCTTGACGAGTCGAACCGCGTGGTGGATGTCTGGACCATAAGCTTGCCCGAGGGGGAATCTTCGTCTTCTGTTGTTCCTGCCTCGAGCGAAGCCGAGAAGGCTTCTTCCAGTAGTGAAAAGGTGGCGAGTTCCTCGAGCGAAGAGCCTGCGGAAAGTTCCTCGTCTTCTGTTGCACCTGCCTCGAGCAGCGAGATTGCTTCGAGTTCGTCGGAGGATGCATCTTCGTCGAGTGAGGTTTCCGAATCCAGTTCTTCCGCAGAATCATCGAGCAGTGAAAAAAACGAATCCTCGAGCAGCGAACGTGAGGAACCGCAACTGCCTGGCTCCGACTTTAGCGCCCGCAACGATTTCTGGGCAACCACGAGCGATGCGATGGCGACAAAGAAGACCTCTGCGGCCATAACGGTTTCTTCCGAGGCGAACCTTGCTTTTGGCGATGGTATGGCGACTATTACAACCCGCAAAATCGAAGGCTCCCTAGCGGTAATTGACGGTGACAGAAAAATGGCGAGCGGCTTCTACTTTGCCGGTTCCTATGCAGGCGAGACCGCGCTCGATATTTACGAGCAGGGCTATACGGACGGGACTCCTTCTACGGACGATTCCTACATAGTAAAGGATATGACTTTTGGCAGGCCGTTTACTGCACGCCCGACCGCATTCACGGTGAAGTATTCCTATAGCCATGTGGCGAACAAGTCTACGGACTACCCGCAAAAGAGCCTCGTGTACGTGATGCTCGTGGGCAAGAACGGCAAGGTGGTCGCGACCGGCGCCTTCTCGGATAGCGAAAGCACGGAGATGACGACCCGTACGGTTGAACTTTCTTATGGCAAGGACCCATTCGGGCTGCTTTCGGGCGAATATCCCGTTGCGGAAGGCCTATCGCTCGGCACTGGCGACGAAGATGTTGTCTCGATACACGTGATGTTCGCTTCTTCGGCCTATGCTCATGTCGTGTCTGGCTGCGGGGTTCTTTTGGGTGCAGATCTAGCTCCGCAAAATTTCCGCGGCGGCGAAAATTCGGCGCTCGTGTTGGATGATTTTAAACTGATATACTAGGAGAAAGAAAATGAAGGTTCTGAACGCGCTTTCTCTGCAACGGATGCTTGCAACGCTCTCTGTGGTCATGACGGCCACTGTTGCCTTCGCCTTGTTTGCCTGCTCCGCCGACTATGATACCTTCGGGGCTTCCGATTACAACAAGTTCAACGGTATCGCCTTCGAGGAACAGGACGGCAATGCCGCTATCTATGAGGGCGAACACAAGATTATCGTATCGCTTGCCGAGATTCCCGACAGTCTCGACACCTGGGATTCGGTGACGATTGGCTCGCTCGACATTAGCTCGATGGCGACGTTCCACCTGGTCAATAGCAAGTTCAAGGAATTCCCGAACGATTCTGCCGCAATAGACTCGCTGGTACAGGAAGTCTCGTACGCGAAGGACCGCCTCCGCGAAGGCGACAAGATTCGCGTGCCTTCGAGCGGTGTCGTGTACCTGGTGGTCGTTTCCGAAAGCGGGAACCCCTCTATCTGGCAGATGGAATTCGAGATTCCCGAGAAGAAGGTCAAGTCTTCCTCCTCGAAAAAGGAATCCGGCGATACGGACGCAAAGAGCTCTTCTTCCACGAAGGAGTCCGGTAATTCTTCGTCGGGCAAGTCAGATGCGTCTAGTAGCAGCAAGGGCTCCGATAATTCGTCCAGTTCCTCTGCAAAGGACGGCGACAGTTCTGCAAGCGGTGGCGAGGGCAATTCCTCTGCGGGTGGCGAGGAACCGGAATCGTCTTCTTCGGAAGAGGTTTCTCCCGATGCCCCGAAACTCTTGAAGATAAAAGTGGGCGCGGGCGATGTCGAAGGTGAAATCGACCAGGATGCGGGCACGGTATTCCTGAACATGGATTATAGCAAGGACTTGGACCTCCGCGACCTTGAAGTAAAATCACTGGAACTTTCTGACGGTGCGACTGCCAATATCGAAGAGGGCGAGTCCTACGACTTTACTCGTGGCTACAAGATGAAGCTTACGAGTGACGGTGGCGAACGTACCTATACCGTGAAGGCGGGCTACCAGTACCCGAACAGCGATTTCAATCACTGGATTAAGGATGATTTTGGCAACAAGAACGATATTGCTGGTTGGGACAACGGCAATAACTCTGCCATAAATTCGACCAAGACGCTTACTGTGAACGAGGACGAACAAGTTGTCAAGATGGAATCCATTGATGCGAAGATTCTCGGCATAGGAAAATTCGCTAGCGGTAACATGCTTGTCGCTTATTTCAACCCCAAGGGCGTGGGTACGTTAAACCTGACAAAGTACGATGACGGTAATGAACTTATTGATTTCGGTAGGCCGTTCTATGGCCGCCCCAAGTATGTGGAATTTGACGTGAAGTACGAGGGCAAGGGCGACAGTTGTGACCTGTACGTGATTTTGGAACACCGAAGCCGTTCTAGCAACGAGGGCAAGAATCAGTACCGTACCTCGAGCGACGTGAATACAATGGTGGCGAGCGCTTGGTACCGTGCAACGACGGTCACGAGCGAGGATGATCCGGATGTGGTCTCTATTACCGATGCCGCGCACGACGGCTTTAAGACTATCCGTATGGCCTTCAAGTACGGGGTTCCTCTGGAAGGGTCGCCGATTTTCAATTCCAGTGTTTTCTCGAAGTCGCTCAAGAATTCTGCCGGTATCGATAATCATGTGGTCCAGACCGATTCTCCGGACGATTTTGACGTGACGCATATCCGCGTGGTGATGGCCTCCAGTGCGCTTGGTAACCTGTATAAGGGTTCTGTTGGGGCTACCCTTTGGGCCGATGAAATGCGCCTAATCTACTGATTTTACTAGATTTTGGGCGAATTTGTACGGAAAAAGGAGAACAAATGATTAAACGCATTGCTATTGTAGCCTTGTTCCTTGCCATTTTTGCTGGCGCCCAGGGGGGTAACTGGTCGAACTATGGCTCTGACCAGCCCACTGCGTCCTCCGACGAGCATATTTCGACCCAGGCCGCTCCGTCGCAACCTGAACCCGTTGTCCCCAATACCCGCTGGTCTATTTCCATTCATCCTGTATCGTTGCTTATCTTCACAACCATATTCGGGATACCCTGGATTACGGTGACGGTGGAGAATAACCTTACCTCGAGGCTGTCGCTCTCCTCGCGCCCGGAACTCATGTGGGCATCGGCCTCCGGTGGAGACCTGTTTGCATACGGGCTTTACGAAGGACTCAGGTTCTATTTCAATGAAGGTCACAAAGGTTTTTACGTGTCGCCGCAAGTCGGTTACGAGAGTATTTCTGTTGACTATAAGAGCGATTACTACAATCATCGCAGTTCCTCGTCCGGTGAAGCTTCCGCCTGGATTTTTGCCTGCTATCTGGGATTAAAGGTCCAGAGCGGGCACTTTGTCACGTTTACGGAATTGGGATTTGGGTACACAATGTTCACTTCTAACGATATTGATGAGGGCGATGCCGACAAGGCTGCGGAATCGGGCTTTGGTATAGACCTCAACTACGCGATAGGCTACGCTTTCTAGTCCGATTTTTCTATTTTAAAGGAAAAAATCGGAGTTTACTATGCCTGCAATTCACCTTACTGCAGAAAATTTTGACAAGGCCATTTCGTCGGGCCAGTTGGTGTTCGTTGACTTCTGGGCGACCTGGTGCCGCCCCTGCATGATGATGGGCCCCATTATCGATGAACTCGCCGACGAGTACAACGGCAAGGCCATTATCGCGAAGATGGACGTGGACAGCGATGGCGCGAAGGATATTTGCGCCCGCTTCGGCATCACGAACATCCCGAACATGAAGCTGTTCAAGAACGGCGTGGAAGTCGGGAACGTGGTGGGTGCCGTGCCCAAGGCGACCGTCAAGGCCGTTATTGACAGGAACCTGTAGTTCCATGCTGACAAAACGTTTGATAGTTTGTCTTGACGTCCGTAACCGCAAGGTCACGAAGGGCGTCAAGTTCAAGGGAAATATCGATATCGGCGACCCCGTGGAAATGGGAGCGCAGTACAGTGCTGACGGCGTGGACGAGCTCGTGTTCTACGATATTACCGCGAGCGCCGAGAACCGCCCGTGCGACATGGAGATGATCCGCCAGATTGCAAAGCGCGTGTTTATCCCGTTTGCTGTTGGTGGCGGTATCCGTAACCTCGACGACATGCACGAGGCCCTGTTGGCCGGTGCCGAGAAGGTGAGCGTGAACAGCCTCGCCGTGCTGCACCCCGAAATCATTGCCGACGGCGCGAAGGCGTTTGGACGCCAGTGCGTGGTGCTTGGCATGGACGCGAAGTTCGTGGGCGTTTCGGACAAGTTCAAAAGCGGGTACGAAGTGTATATCCGCGGTGGCCGCCAGGCGATGGGCATCGATGCCGTCGAGTGGGCGAAGAAGGCCGAGGACCTGGGCGTGGGCGAAATCTGCCTGAACGCAATTGATACCGATGGCGTGCGCAACGGGTACGAACTGAACATTACCGACCAGGTGGCGCGTGCCGTGCAGGTGCCGGTGATTGCAAGCGGTGGCGCGGGTACCCCTGCGCACATTGTGGACCTGTTCCACAAGACTGCTGCCGATGCGGCACTGGTCGCATCGATGGTGCACTTTGGCGATTACACGGTCCCCGGAATCAAAAAGGAAATGCTTGCGGCAGGTATCCCTGTGCGCAAGAAGATGAACGGCGAGGTTTAAGTTGAATCCGTCAGTCGCTGTGAAGATTTTCGAGGCGGGCAGGAATGCCGGCGCCGACTTTGTGGAAATTTTTGAGGAAGAAACCCGCAGTTCGGTGCTCGGGCTCAAGGACCGCCATATAGAAACCGCTACGGCGGGTACGGAATATGGTATTGGAATCCGCCTCCTGTACGGGACCGAGGTGCTGTATGGTTTCACGAGCGACGACAGCGAAGAAGCCCTTGTAAAGCTGGTGCAGACGCTTGCCTTTGGGCGTATCGCCAAGGCGGGGGCCACGAATGCCCCGTTTGAACTGCACCCCGAAAAGCGCGTGGCCGACTACAACATGCAGGCGTTCAAGGATCCGCGCGTGCTGGGCCAGGCGGTCAAGCAGGACTTCTTGTTCCGTGCCGACAAGGCCGCCCGCAGTGTTTCTGACAAGGTGGCGCAGGTCGGCTCTACCATTTCCGACGTGTGCACTTCCATTACGCTCATGAATAGCGAGGGCCTGAATCTCGCGCTGGACCGTTCCAGGGTTCGCGTGAACGTGACGGTTACTGCAAGCGATGGCACCGAGAGGCTCACGACGCACGAGGCTCCGGGTGCGCTTGGCGGTTACGAACTGTTGGCGAACTACTCTCCGGAAAAGATTGCGACGGCATGTGCGGAACGCATTGTGCGCATGCTCGATGCGGGCTACATCGCAGGCGGACAGATGCCCGTGGTAATGGGCAACGGGTTCGGTGGCGTGATATTCCACGAGGCGTGCGGGCACCCGCTCGAGACGGAATCCGTGCGCAGGAATGCAAGCCCCTTCTGTGGCAAGCTGGGCGAGGCAATCGGGCAGCCGTGCCTTACCGCAATAGATGACGGCACGCTGGACGGTATGTGGGGAAGCCTCAAGTACGATGACGAAGGGACCCCGACGCAGCGTACGACGCTTATCGAAAATGGCGTATTGAAGACCTACATGAGCGACCGCGTGGGTGCAACCGAGGTGGGAATCGCCCGCACGGGTTCGGCCCGCCGCGAAAGCTACAAGTATGCGCCGGTGAGCCGCATGCGCAACACGTTTATCGCCCCCGGTAAAGATACGCTCGATTCCATGATCGCGAGCGTAGATAACGGGCTTTATGCAGCCCGCATGGCAGGCGGTTCCGTGAACCCCGCGACAGGCGAGTTCAACTTCGCCGTCGATGAAGGTTACGTTATCCGTAACGGCAAGATTTGCGAACCGGTGCGCGGCGCGACCCTCATCGGCAAGGGGCACGAGATTATGCCCCGCATCAGCATGGTCGGCAGCGACTTCGAGCAGGCCGCGGGCATTTGCGGAGCCTCTTCGGGCCACATTCCCGTGACTGTGGGCCAGCCGAGCATCAAGGTCGACCAGATTCTCGTCGGCGGCCGGTAATTTCAGAAAAATGGCGTGTGGCAAATAGCGCCGCCTGAAAAACTGCGCAGCCTAGCGCAAGCCTGTATAAACCACAACGGCACCCCGCGAAGGGATGCCGTTGTTGGTGTATGGGATGTTTGGTTTCTGAGTTTAAAGTAGATTTATTCGGGCTCTATGGGGAGTGGGTTGGGTCAAATTCCATTGTAAAGGTTTACAACACCTACAACGGGAAATTGCGCGAAATACGCGAAAAAAAAGCGTTTTTTGAGGGGGTAGGGGCGCCGTTAGGGCGATTTAATTATCGTTTGTTGCGAAAGGTTTACAATGCGACCGGGGACGGGGGGCGAAATCGCGTTCAAAAAAGACCGTTATTAAAATTCTGCGCGGCCTTCCCAGATCTCCACGACGACTTCGCACATGTCGTCCTTGTCGTCAGTGGATGTTGAACCCGTAATCATATAGATGTAGTTGTTTTTTTGGACACTGGCCAGGGTGCATGTCTTGCTATAAGGAAGGGAACGGCTGATGGTCCCATACTTCTTTTCGGAATTGTAGGTTGCCTTGCCTGCGGTGTAGTTGGGGCCGTGCCCGTCACCCGCATGGGCGTTTTTGCTTACTTGATCTTTCCAGTAATCCATGTCCCAGTTCAGGTAGTACATGACAAATTCTTCGTCACTTACGTCAAAGGGCTTGGTAAAGGTGGAGTCCTTGGCGAAAAAGTCCTTTCGTGCGCCGCGGATTGAGATTTTTTTGTCGTCTTTCAGGACGATGAAGGCGGAAAACTCCTGCTCGAGGGAAAATGCGCTGAAACGGATATCCCAGGCCCCGCCAAACTCGTATTTGAAGGGGAGCGGAACGGGGATGAAAACCGTCCTGCTGCTTACATAGGTGCGACCCATGTTGTTGAAGGTGTACTCCTTGACAGAGGGCTCGATTCGACTGGGTTTGAAGCAACTGCAAAGGAGGGCTGCTACAGCGAATAGGAGAAAAATTTTTTTCATGATGGTAATATAGTTTATTTTAAGCACCACTATCATCTACATAAATGTTTACGGGAAGTCCCTATAAGATCTACTTTCTGAATATACCATATTTTATGCGGAATTAAACACCCGCGCGTCTTATTTTGAAAAAATGATGCTGAAAAATGCGACATTTTTTTTGCTTTTGATGGCGGAAGTTGCCGTTTTTGCGCTATTTGGGGCGTTTTTTGCCGAGCAAGGCCCTTGGCATGGGTTTTGCACCTAGGAAGCGGTAAAAATAAAAAGAAGGTTCATTTATGTCCGATTTCAATAATGATGCAGAAAAGGTGTTGGCCAAGGCGCAGAGCCTGCGTGACCGTTGCTCGCATTCCTACCTGGGTGCGGCGCATTTGGCGGTGGGGCTTGTCGAAGGCCCGGATGCCACCTTGAAGAAACTCTACAAGTCGAAGGGCGCGAAGACGAATGAGCTCCGCGGCAAGCTGGAGCCGTTCGTGCAGAAGATTCCGCGCATGGAAGGCGTGAACCCCGACGTGGAACCCGATAACGACTTGAACCGCATTTTGCGTGCCTCGGTGCAGGCGGCGCGTCAGGTGAACCGTATGGTGACCCCGGGCGACATGCTCGTGGCCTTGATGAAGTTTTCGGGCGACCGTGGACTCGCGAAGGTTTTTGAAGATGCGCTGGGCAGCGTGGAGGTCGTGGAAACGTGGCTGTCGGACCCGTTTGCGGGTGCCGCCAATGCCGAGGAACAGTCTCCGCTGAAACTGTACGGCCGTGAGCTCGTGGAAATGGCCGCCGACGGAAAGCTTTCGCCGGTGATTGGCCGTGAAGAGGAGATCCGCCGCGTCATCTTGATTCTGAGCCGTAAGACGAAAAACAACCCGTGCCTGGTCGGCGAACCGGGCGTGGGCAAGACTGCCATTGTGGAAGGCCTTGCCGAGCGTATTTACCGCGGCGATGTGCCTGACGCTTTGAAGGGCAAGAAGTTGTTTGCGCTTGATTTGTCCGCGTTGATGGCGGGTGCAAAGTACCGTGGTGATTTCGAGGAACGTTTGAAAGCTGTGCTCGACGCGCTCGAAGAAGACGGCAACACGTTGCTGTTCATCGATGAAATCCACACCATCGTGGGTGCGGGCAAGACGGAAGGCTCCATGGACTTGGGCAACATGCTGAAGCCGAAACTGGCCCGTGGTGAACTGCACTGCATCGGTGCGACCACCACGCAGGAATACCGCAAGTACATTGAGAAGGATTCCGCCCTGGAACGCCGTTTCCAGCCCGTGCAGGTTGACGAGCCCAGCGAAGAGGAATCGATTTCTATTCTCCGTGGCATCAAGGACGGTTTTGATGCGCACCATGGCGTGCGTCTGCACGATAACGCGCTCGTGGCGGCGGTGAAACTTTCGAACCGCTATATCAGCGACCGTTTCTTGCCGGACAAGGCTATTGACCTGATTGACGAGGCCGCGAGCCTGGTGAAGACGCAGATGGACACCGTGCCGGAAGCCTTGGATACCTTGCAGCGTAAGGAACTCCAGATGAAGATCGAGGAGCAGGCCTTGGCGAAGGAAACCGACGACACCAGCGTAAAGCGCCTGAAAGAGTTACGTGAAGAACTCGCGACGACAGATGCTGCAGTCAAGCTGATGCAGGACCGCTGGCAGGAACGCCGTGCGAAGAATGCCGAGTTGCAGGGCCTCAAGAAGTCCTTGCAGCAGGCGAAGGACGAGATGGAGCAGGCCGAAGCCCGCTACGACTTGAACCGCGCCGCCGAACTCAAGTACAACAAGATCGTGAACCTCGAAAAGGAAATCGCCGCGAAGACGGAAGAAATCAAGAAGTCCGCCGGCGACAGCGACCTGAGCGAAGAGGTGACGGAAGAGACCATCGCCCTTGTGGTGAGCCGCTGGACCGGAATTCCGGTGACCAAGCTTTGCGAAGGCGAAAAGGCAAAGTTGTTGCACTTGGACGAACGCCTGCATGCCCGCGTGATTGGCCAGGACGAAGCCGTCGAGGCGGTTTCTGAAGCCATCTTGCGTAACCGTAGCGGTCTTAGCCGCGAGAATGCGCCGATCGGTAGCTTCTTGTTCCTGGGCCCGACGGGTGTCGGCAAGACGGAACTTGCGAAGGCGCTCGCCGTGGAACTGTTCGACGACGAGACCGCACAGCCGTGCGTACGCATCCGTACTGCGTGATTCTGCTCGACGAAATCGAGAAGGCTCACCCCGATGTGTTCAACACGCTGTTGCAGGTGCTTGACGATGGCCGTTTGACCGATGGCAAGGGCCGTACCGTGAACTTCAAGAACACCTTGATTCTGATGACGTCGAACCTGGGCGCCGCTCATTTCCAGAACCGCGCGGGTGATGTAAAGCCTGTGACCTTGAAGGAAATCGAGCCGGAACTTCGTACGTTCTTCAGGCCGGAATTCCTGAACCGTCTGGATGAAGTGCTGGTGTTCCAGAGCTTGACGAAGCCGCAGATTCGTGACATCGTAAGGCTCAAATTCAAGGGACTCGCCGAACGTGCCGCCCGTCAGGATTTGCAGCTCACGCTGACCGACAAGGCGCTCGACGCCATTGCCGATGGTGCCTACCAGCCGGAATTCGGTGCACGTCCGATCCAGCGTTACCTGGAAAGGAACGTGGAACGCCCGCTGAGCCATGCAATCCTCGCTGGCGAAGTAAGTGCCGCAAAGCCCGTAGTCATCGACTACGACGGAACGGCGTTTACGGTGAAATAAAAAACTACAGTGCAGTCATCACGTAAAGCGCGATGGTCTGCACGTCGTTGTTTTTCTTCTGCATAACCCCGATGTCGAAATCGAGCCTGACCCGCGCGGGCCCTAGGCTCAGTTCTAGTTTCGGGATAATGTCTATCATGAAGTCGTCGGTAATGTTCCCGATGCTCCCGGACATGTTAATCTCGATGTACGTGCGGAAGTAACTGGTGAAGTACAGCGTGGGGGTCATGCCAGCAGCGAATTTTACGTAGCCGTCCTCGCCGGTAACGCCTTGCAGTGCGCCCGCACGCAGTTCGTAGAAGTTTGCGAAATTCTTCGAGATAAACTGCTCATTACCGTAGGTCAGCACGACTGCCGTACTGTTGTTGCGGTTTAGGCCGAAGTTACCGTCAAGTTCAATGAAGTTGTTCGCGTTAATCAGGTAGCGGCCGCCGATATCGAGCGTGATGATGACCTGGTCGAATTTGTCGAGGCTCTGTACGTTCACCTTGCCACCGATGTTCCATTCCCTGGAAAGTGCCATGGTGAGGTTTGCCGGGAAAAGGATGTCTGAACCGTAGTTGCTCACGGCACCGACGCCGATTCCCCAGCGGGGCGAGGGGCGCGTGTCTGGGCCGAACGTGTAGCGGATGTCCCACATGCGGTCGACAGCGAACGCATTTACGCACAGGGCGGCGATAAACAGGGCTACAAGGCGGTTCATACACGCTAAATTTAACTTAATCTCGGCGATTATTCTAAATTTACGTGCGTTAAAAGAGGTAATTATGGTCGAACCGCGTCCAGAGCTTTCAAAACTTTCCGATTACGTTCCCGGAAAATCCATCGAGGAAATCCGCGAGCGCTTTGGACTTGCAAAAGTTGTCAAGTTAGCGTCTAACGAAAACCCGCTCGGGGCTTCCCCGAAGGCGGTCGAGGCGTTTCACGGGATTGCGGACAGCCTGCACCTTTACCCGCGTGGCGATGCCCCGAAGTTGATTGATTCCATCGCCAAGATGTATGGCGTGGCCACGAACGAGATTGTTATCGGTAACGGCTCGGACGAGATTATCGATATGGTGGGCAAGGCGTTCATCCGCCAGGGAGACAACTGCGTGGGAATTACGCCGACTTTCTCGGTGTACAAGTTTACGACGCTCTCGAACGGCGCCGACTTTGTCGGTGTGGGCGAGGGTGAGGTGCGTGCATCGCTTGATGACCTTGCAAAGGCGGTGAACGACAAGACCCGCGTGGCCTTTATCTGCAATCCGAACAACCCGACGGGTGCGTACTACACCGAAGCGGAAATTCGCGACTTTTTGAAGAAGGTCCCGCAGAATGTGCTCGTGTTCCTGGACGAGGCGTATGCCGAGTTCGCGACGGCACCGGACTACCCGAACATGGCGAAATTTGTCCGCGAGTACCCGAACCTGTTCGTGAACCGCACCTTCAGCAAGATTTACGGGCTGGCAGGGCTCCGCGTGGGCTATGCCTTCAGTAATGCCGAAGTTATCCGTGCCCTGTGGAAGGTAAAACCGCCTTTTGACGTGAACCAGGCGGCTCAGGTGGCGGCGATCGCCGCTTTAGGCGATAAGGAACACGTGCAGGCGACCCGCAAGATGAATGCCGAGGGCATTGAAGTCCTGACGCGCGAATTTGAAGCGTTCAAACTCAGGGTACTCCCGACGCAGGCGAACTTCATCTGCGTAAAGATCGGTGAGCGTGCGAAGGAACTTGTTGCCTTCCTAGAACAGAATGGCATGATTGTCCGCGGGCTCACTAGCTTCGGTATGCCGGAATACATCCGCGTGACCGTAGGCAAACCCGAAGAGAATGCGTTCCTGATGGAACTCGTGAAAAAGTGGTGCGAGGCGTAATATGGCTCAGGAATACAAGGACCTGCTGCAGATTGCGCTCAAGGCGTCTGAACTCGCTCAGGCGAACATCCTGAAGTATTTCCAGTCCGGTATCGGCGTTGAGTGGAAAAAGGACAATACGCCGGTAACGGTTGCCGACAAGAGCACGGAAGAACTTTGCCGCGAATTCTGGGCGAAGGAGACTCCGGGTTTCGGCGTGATTGGCGAGGAATTCGGGATCGAGAGTCCCGATGCGGAATACCAGTGGGTGATTGACCCGATTGACGGTACGAAGGCGTTCATTCACGGCGTTCCCCTGTTCGGCACGCTTATCGCGCTCTACAAGAAGAACATTCCCGTATGCTCGCTCATCCGCATTCCCGCGATGAATACTGCCGTGTGGGCGGTAAACGGCGGGGGGGCCTTCCTGGACGGCCGTAGTGTCCGTGTTTCGGGCGTTTCGCAGTTGAACGAGGCTCTCGTGCTTTCGGGTACGGTAAACACCATGGAGACTTCGGGCTACGGCGAAGGTTTCGCGAAACTCCGCCGCGGTGCAAAACTCCACCGCGGGTGGGGCGACTGCTACGGGTATTACCTTGTGGCGGCTGGACGCGCCGAAGTGATGGTGGATCCGGTTGTTTCCCTCTGGGATATCGCGCCGTATCCGCTCCTGTTTGCAGAAGCGGGCGGAAAGTTCAGTACCATCGACGGGAAAGCAGAACTCTTCGATAAGGACGGCAAGCCGGTCGCTCCGATTTACGAAGGTTTCTCGAGTGTCGCGACAAACGGGCTGTTGCACGATGTCGCACTCGACTGCCTAAAACGCTGACGCATTGGACACCATCGGCCGCGCAGTTTTTTTCGAACAATAAACTGCGCATTTTTTTCGAGCAATAAACGGCGCGGGCCTATTTCAACATTGTCTCTACACTTACGGAATCTTCCGAGAACGTTACGGTAACGGTCCCGCTCTTTGCCGTATTCAGGTACGGAATTTCTAGCGCATCGAGCCGTTCGGTCACCTGCTTGTGCGGGTGCCGGAACTTGTTCCTGCGCCCGCTCGAGATGATGGCGACCTGCGGGCCAACCGCCTTCAGGAATTCCTCGCTGCTCGATGTCTTGCTCCCGTGGTGTCCTACCTTCAGCACGTCGCTCCTTAGGTAGGCGAGAGACTGGAGTATCGTCTTCTCGCCCGGAACGGTCAGGTCTCCGGTCAGGACTACGGAATGCCCGAGCCCACTTGCCCGTAACGTGATGCTCGCCTCGTTCAGGTCGCGGCACTCCTTGCTTGCGTCCGATAGCCCCTTCGGGTGTATCGCCTGCAGTTGAAAGAAGTCGCTGTTGAAGAACGTCTCCTTCCAGGTAAAGCCGCGCCTCACTTCGCGTATGGGGATCCTGCGCTCAACCGCTTCCTCGACCATGTCGCGCCATTCCATGCCGTTTGCCGTGCGGGAACATTCGTTGGTCCATATCTCGTTCACTGGGAACATGCGCAGTATGCTTGCGGCACCCCCGAAGTGGTCCTTGTGCGGGTGCGTTATCACGAGTGCGTCGAGGTGTTGCACGCCGATGTGGTGCAGGAAGGGCACGATGATGTCCTTGCCGGAATCGGAGTAGTCGATGTCGCCCGCGTCGACCAGGATGTTCTTGCCACCGGGAGAGGTAAGCAGTATGCTGTCGCCTTGCCCCACGTCGATGACGGTCATGCTCCAGGATGGGTTCAGGATTTTCGTTACGCCCTGGATGCAGAACGTGATGGAGAAAATGAGCAGGCATATGGTGCAGTACCCGCGGGCGACCAGGTTCTTGCGGTAGACGGGCAACATGACGAACAGCAGGCCGAGCAGGAGCAGTATCCACGCGTTGAACGGCCCGACGGTTACCGATGCCTGCGCCGAATCGGAAAGTAGCCGCGTAAGCAAACTTGCCAGCCGGAGGAAGAATCCGGCCGCATTGCAGAATGTTTCGCGCATATAGTCCACGGGCGAGAGTGCTGCAAATAGACCCGCCTGCATGCCCCAGGATATCGGGGGTACTACCACGATGTTTCCGAGCCACGCCATCGGGGAGAGCGTCTTGAAGTGGTGTATCAGGAAGGGCGCGGTGGCAAGCGTTGCACACAGGGTAACGTACGTGGGGGCGATGGCGAGCGATTCGAGTGCGTTCCAGAGTTTGCTCCGCTTCAAAAATTCTGGGAGATTGCGGAGCGGGTTGTAACTGTTGCCCACAAGGATGCCCGCGGTTGCCGCTGCGGAAAGCTGGAAGCCCGTGTTCCAGAGTTCTGCGGGCGAATGCAGGAGAATACACAGTAGGGCGACTCCCAGGCTGTTTAGTGTATTTGCGGGGCGTTGCAACAGCGTGCCTAGTTGTGGGACGGCAAACATCAGCACCGCGCGTATGACTGCGGGCGACCCGCCGGTAACCGGCACGTACACGCCGAGCAGGCAGATTGCGATGATGCTTGCCGCCTTGTGGGGGAGCCGCGTCGCCTTCAGGAACACCATGAGCATGCCCGCGAGCAGAACCACATGGAAGCCGCTAATCGCGAGGACATGCACGAGGCCCGAACGCTGGAAGTCGTTCCGGAGCGCCTCGGGTATTCCGCTCCTGTCGCCCGCGAGCAGCCCGAGCAGGAGTCCCGTCTCTGCAGGTTCCAGGTAGTCGTCGAATCGCGTCTTGAGCCAGCGGCGGAACCGGTGGAAATACCGCTCGAACGTCCATTCCCCGCGCCAGGAATCCCAGTGCCGCATTTTTCCGTAGGCGGCAAACCCCTGGCTCAGGAGCCACTCCCGCGTGTTGAACCCGCCGGGGACCGTGGGGTCCGTTACCGGGTACCACTTTGCCTCGTAGCAGATGCTGTCCCCCGGTTCCGGGAGCGCGTCTAGTTCCCGCTTCTCGGTAATCCGCACGCGATACGCGGCGCCCTCCTTACCAGAACCGTTCACCGTGACTATAAAAGCAGTTCCATTTGCCCTCGGGAGCATCGCCTCGATTTTCCCGCACGCCTTCGCTGGCACATCGCCCGGGAGTGATGTGCCCCGTGATATCCCGAGCAGGCTGTGGCACGCCACTCCGGCGACAAGCGCTCCCAGAATGCACCACTGCACGCTCTTCGGGAAAAACCTCGTGCATATCGCGATAGGGAGCAGCAGTGCCACCGCAAATGTGGGCGTGTCAAGGCTCGCGTATGTCGCCATTACGGTCAGTGATGCCACGAGGGCGGGTTTCCCCGCGAGCGGGTCTATCAATTCGCGCATGTTCTGCAAAAGAACCGCTTTCCTGTTTTGCTTTTTTCCCATATTTTTATAGTTTTGTTTCAAGTTGAAGGTGTCTCTACCTATTAAGACGCCCGAAACGCGAAAATGAGCCAAAACATGCGTGAAAAAATTCTTTACATGTTTTTCGCCCTTCTTGTTGCGGGGCTTGTCGGCTGTGCCGAAGAAGAGTCTGGGGAAGTGATTGTCCTTCCGCGGACGCTCTCGCCGTTTGCTTTGTACCCGAACGACCTTGCGAACAACGATTCGGCCTCTGCCCATGTGGTGGAAGGCCTACAGTTAGTTGTGCATCCGAAGGTCACGTACACGCTCTCCTTTGAGAAGGACCCGAATATCGAGGAGGCTCCCATATTGCAGCTGTTCCGCCTCGGTGACATGGTGGATGACGGCCACGTTTCGACCCGGCATGTGCGCTCGCTGGAGCCAAAACTCGATAACGGGAGGTATGTCTACGAGTTCCTGTGCGAGGAACTTGACCGCAACGTATGGGTGACCTCTCTTGTCCAGGATGGCGATTTCTACAAGGGTACAACCCGCAAGGCGCGCCTTATGGCGGAAGGCCCCTATTCCGATACGCTCTCGCTCAACCTGATTGTCGTGGGCAAGGTCGATTTCATGGAAGAGGGGATGACTGTAGATACGTTTGCCCGCCAGTTGCTTGACGAATTCAGGAAGTACTACACCTCGATAACCATCGACACGCTGTACGTGCGCTATGCGCATGAACACCCGACGCTCGGCTCAAAGTACCCGGCGAACGAGCCGTGGATTGCCGGCAGGTCTTCTGAGGATTACTTTGTCACGGAACTGGGAGGCTGGCCGGAACCTGCGCTGAAGTATGCTCTCGATATTGTGCTCGTGCACCGCATCGAACTGGATTGGGTGCTGGGCTATTCTCTCATGTATGGCGGAAACCTGCTTGGCGGTACGGGTAGCACGGTCGTCATTGGCACGCACAACAAGACGAATACAGGGGAGATGGGCGTGATGACCGCCTCCATGATATCGACTGCCGTTCACGAGACGGGGCATTTCTTTGGGCTAAGGCACACGACTGCGACCCAGGCGGATTTTGATGTGGATATGGACTACTCGAACTACGAGGACGGCTTTACCGATACCCCGTACTGCCGTGATTTGCTCGCGTCCGGGCTGTTGAAGACGCAGAAGGTGAAACCCGCTGCCGACTACGCCAGGTTGCCTATCTTGCGTGGACGTTTTGCCGCGAAGCCTGCATTCAATGTGAGTGATTGCCCCGATGCCCGCAACATGATGTTCCCTGCGGTGGACGATGAAGGCATGGAGGGCTTTACGGAACAGCAACTGGAACATATCCGCAAGAACCTGCGGGTCTATCCGCACTGAGGTCACGATGGCGACAAAGCAACAGTTTTGCGAGCCGGTGCAGTTACTCGCGTTTGTACTCCAGAAAGGTGCGGAATGGAACCCGGAAGTACTGCGCGCGTTAGAAAATACTTGGGGCCCGCTGCGCCACAAGGGAACACTCTTCGCTTTCGATAAGACTCCGTATTACGTGCCCGAGATGGGCGAGGGACTTTACCGCGGGGTGGTCTCTTTCGAGAAGTGCATCCCGGCAGAGACTATCGCTCTGGAAAAGGCGCGCAGTAATGAACTTGAACTCACGATGGCTAGTGCCGAGAATCCGGACATGCGTACCGTGAATATCGACATTGGCTACATGGATTTGGACAAGGTGGTTCTCCCGAGCTACAAGCGCGGGCCTTTTAAGCTGTATGCGGGCGAAGGCGTGTGGCTTGACATGTTGCTCACGTACGCGAAGGGCGTGTTCCACCCGACGGTATGGGCATTTGAGGATTTCAAGCGCAATCCGTACCAGCACGACTTGCAACTTATTCGAGAGCGCTGGCGCAAGGCGCAAAAAGGGAAATAACAGGAGGAAACATGAAAAAGATTCTGGCATTAGGTACACTGGCTCTCGCGTTCGCGTTTACCGCGTGCGACGATTCCGCTTCCAGCAACTCCGATACGAACGGTAATGCGGGTGGCAATGCTGGCAAGAGCGAGGCCAAGGGCAGCTTCCCTCAGGGTGGCGATCCTAATTTCTATTGCATCGCCGATAGTGGCGTTGACGAGAATGGCAACAACTGGTCCGAAATCAGGGTGAATATCCCGAAATACCGGGGCCACGTCGAAAGGATTACCTACGATGCGGCGGGTAACGGAACGCAGTACTACGAGGAAACCTATTTTAGCCTGAATTCAGTCAAGCAGGCAATGATGTGCCTGGAATTTAATGACGAAATAGAGAAGAAGAGCGCCAAGTACGATTTCGCAGAAACCTACTGCGAAAACGGGGTGTCCTACTTTATCGTAAGATTCCAGGACGTGGACGTAGAAGAGGAACTTGCTCCCCGCATTGAGTATTTCAGGGATGATTGCGAAGACTACAAGCAGGAGTGGGAAGAGGGCGAGTACGACGACTACAGGCCGTAGGCTTCCTTCTTCAGTTTCCTGAAGTACTCGAACTGCGCCTTGGTGGAGTTCTGCATCGTGTACTTGAGCGTGCGTTCGTGAGAGACCTCGCGCATCTTGGCGTATGCTTCGGGGTTTTCCAGGAACATCGTGCGGCATTCTTCCAGCGCGCCTAGCCATGCATTCTCGTCGATGGGCAAGATGCGCCCGGCGGCTTCGTCCATCACGATATCGTGCGGTCCACCGTAGTTGCTTACGATTGCGGGCGTCCCTGTAGACATCGCCTCTACCACGACGTTCCCGAAGGTGTCCGTCATGCTCGGGAACAGGAAGAAGTCCGAATCCGCATAGAGGCTCGCGAGCGTCTCGCCGCCCTGCTCACCTGCAAAGTGCACGCTGTTGTCGCCTTCGAAGAACTTCTTGATTTCTTCGAGGTACCAGCCGTAGCCCACGTACATGAGTTCCACATCGCTATGCTGGGCGGCGAACTTCTTCCACACGCCGTTCAAGAACTCGAGATTCTTCTCTTTCGAGATACGTCCGATAAACGAGAAACGTACCTTGCGCGAACTTCCGGTCTGAACCGTTTCGATGGCGCCATTGTACTTTTCCCAAACGCCTTTCCCGCGCAGGTCGGGCGAGAACTTTTCGAGCGGGAGCCCGCGCGGCAGAATCTGCACCTGGTTTGCGGGGATCTTCAGCTGCGAGGTAAGGATATCCGCATAGTCCTTGCAGGGGCTGACCACGGGCTTCGTCATCCCGTAGAAAACCTTCATGAGCCACAGCACAAAGTGGAACATCCATTTTGCCTTCACGAGGGTCTTCGTGTAGGTCGGAACGTCGGTGCGGTAGTGGCTGAATACCTTGATGCCCGCCACCTTTGCGCAGAAGCATACCAGCCATGCGCCGGGGCTCGGGGTCTCGAACTCAATCAGGTCGACGGGGTAGCGCTTCAGTAGCCGGAGCACCGGGCCCACGCGCGGGATAGCGAGTTCGCTGTTCGCGTACCCGAGCTGTTCCATGCTGAATAGCCTCGGGAGCAGAATGCAGTAGCCGTTCTCTACCACGCCGCAGGGGCGCGTGTTGAATGCGTTGCCGGCAAGGAATGCCTTCATCCCGTGGGCACGCATGTAGGGGATAACGTTCCTCAGGTTGTTCGCAATCCCGTTAGTCTCGTCCAGGTTGTCGGAATAGAACAGGATGCGCACGTCATCTGCGGGGCGTGTCGCGCGCTCCTTCTTCAGGTAGCCGCGCAACTTCAGTAACTTCGGAATATTCAGGATGAGCGACCCGAAAACAATCGGCGGAATCATGCCTGTACGCAGGTTTCCGGGGGGCTGGTGTTTGAAACTGAACATCTTCCTGAACGTACTCGTGACCGTGCGCCCGAAAATCGGCGGTCTCGTGTCCAGCGCGTCGGTAGCCTTAAGCTTTGTTGAACCTGACGCAGTCTTCATACTTCACTCCTTTGCCACCGAAAAGGTCGAGCGCCGATCCGATGGTGAGGTCTATCATTCCGTTAGAAATCTTCTTGCAGTGTTCCAGGTCCTTGAGTGACTTGGCGCCACCTGCATAAGTGCAGGGGATGGGGCTGTTTTCGGCGAGGAACATGATGAGTTCGTCATCCATGCCCTGCTGCTTGCCTTCCACGTCGGCGGCATGGATCAAGAATTCGTCGCAGTACCTGGCGAGATCGTTGAGGGTCTCGGCCGTAATCTCGATATCGATAAGCGTCTGCCAGCGATTAATGGCGATTTTCCAGCGCGGCTGGATATCTTCGGAATCGTCGTCGCTGCTATCATTGTCGGTACGGACCCGCTTGCAACTTAGGTCCAGCACGAGCCTTTCTTTGCCCACCGTTTTCGATAAACGTTCCAGGCGCTCGCGGTCGAGCTTGCCTTCCGGGAATATCCAGCTGGTCACGATCACGTGGCTTGCGCCCGCCTCGATGTATTCCATCGCGTTGTCGGCGGTGATTCCACCCCCGACCTGCAGGCCGCCTGGGTATGCCGCGAGGGCCGCCTTTGCGGCTTCCACGTTGCCCTTCCCGAGCATAATCACGTGCCCGCCTCTGATGCCGTCTTTCTTGTAGAGCTCCGCAAACCAGGCGGGGGAGCGGTCCGTCTCGAAATTCGTCTTGAGGCCGGCACCGCTATCGTTAAGCGAACTGCCGACAATCTGTTTGACCTTTCCGTCGTGCAGGTCTATGCAGGGGCGAAACTTCGTCATCAGTCCTTCGCTCCTGTTACGGTCCAGTCGAGTTTCTTGTTGTGGCTTGCATCGCTGCGCCCGCGGTAGAAGAGAATCTCGCCGCCCGCGGCAATCTTCATCGCCTTCTTCGCGAACCACCCGTCTACCTTGTCCAGGAGGCTTGCCTTCTGGTACGTCTTGTTCACGGGGAACGAAAGTTCGGGAGCGCCCTCCTTCCATGCGATGGTAAGTTTGTTCTTCGGGAACTTCTTGCCACTGTAGTTGTCCTCGCCGTCCTTGACCTGCGTGGGCAACAGCACTTTAGTGCCTTCACCCGAGTTGTAGAGTGCGTAGCCGAACAGCCCGCCCTTCTCGGTCATGGAGATTCTGCCCGCATAGTAGGGCGAGCGGGTGTTGGTGCTGAAATTGATGGAACGGACCGCGAGGTCTGTCGCCTGCACGGTTTGCCACGTCTGGTCCATGTAGGCGTAACCCTTCACGCTAATCGTATCCTCGTTGTAGCCGATTCGGCCTGCAACGCGCCCGTAGGGAATGTGCACGTACTGCGCGAACTTCTCGCTGCCGACTTTCCAGACTCCGTCGCCCAGCACCTTGCCCTGTTCCGCACTTTCGAACGTGAGGTCCATGAAGAACTTTCCGCCCTTGTCGGCGGTAAAGTACACGCGGTGGCCCTTGCCGGGCTTGTTTTCCATCGCGTATTCGCCCTTGATGTCGATAGTGCTCTTTTCCTTGATGGCTTTCAGGCGTTCGGGTGGGTACTGGCGACCCACGGCGTAACTTTTGCCCTTGAAGTTCCAGAAACTCATGTCGCAGCCGATCTTTTTGCCTGAACCGGGGACATACAGCGTGGAATAGTTCACGAATGCGCGCGTTCCGTTGTCGAACACGAACTGGTAGCTCCAAGTCTCGTTGAATTCCTTCGCGCTGTTCTGGTGCGGCATAAAGTCGCTTGCCGTAAGGTTGCGCACGGCGCCAGAGGGGGGCGTCACATCGCCCGCGAAAGCGGCCTGGACCGCAAATGCGGTGAGGACTGCGAAAAATAACTTGCCGAAGGAACGTCTCATATTCCTAAAAATAAAAAAATGAGGCGCAAAAAAGCGCCCTTTTATCGGGGCGCTTGGCGGAATATCGGGATAACGAGCGCTTTTACAGCGGCAGGTCCTTGCCCATGCCGAGCTTGAGTTCGGTGCGCCTGCGCACGACCATTTCGTTGAAGAGGTCGGTGAGGCTGTCCTCGATGCTTATCATGGGCTTCCAGCCAATCTCGCTTACCTTGGTGGGGTCGCCGACAAGTAGCGGGATATCGTTCGTGCGTTCGTAGGCGGGGTCGAAACGGAAGTCCACGCTCACGTCAGCAATCTCAACGAGCATGTCGACGAGTTCGCGGAAGGTGTAGGATTTTCCGCTGCAGATGTTGTACACCTGCCCGGAGGGGGCCGTGTTGAGAATCTGTATCATCCCGCGGGCAACGTCGCGCACGTCCACCACGTCGCGGCTGATGTCGAGACTGCCCGAATACACTACGGGTTCGGCATGGTAGTACTTTATCTTTACCAGCTGGTAGGTAATGGAGGGGATTGCGAAACGCCTGCTGTGGTGCGGGCCCGTGAAATGGAAGGGGCGCACGGCCACGATGTG
The DNA here is from genome assembly GCA_902800815.1 of Fibrobacter succinogenes. GTDB lineage: Bacteria > Fibrobacterota > Fibrobacteria > Fibrobacterales > Fibrobacteraceae > Fibrobacter > Fibrobacter succinogenes_B. The sequence continues at coordinate 77,966 of CADCGB010000002.1, read as the reverse complement.
CATGTCGTTCGCGTTACGGAACTGGTTGCCTAAGATTTCCATGCACGCCTTTGACGTGGCGTAAGGAGTGAGCGGGTTCGGCAGGTCCGTTTCCTTGTGCAGGTAGGTGAGGTGCTGCTCGGTGCGGCCGTAGATTTCGCTCGAGCTCAGGAGCATTATCTTTGCCTTGGGGACAATCTGGCGGGTCGCCTCGAGGAGTGTCTGCGTGCCGAGCAGGTTGATGTTCAGCGTCTCGTAGGGCTTCTTGTAGCTGAGCCCGACGGAGGATTGGCTTGCAAGGTGGTAGATGTGCGTCGGCTGCACCTTCTGCATCATCTCCAGCACGTCCTTGAAGTTCAGCATGTCGCCGGTGAGGTACTCCACACCGTCTACCTTCTGCCAGGGTTGCGGCTGTTCGTCGCTAAAGCTGTAGAGATCGTGGCTTGTGCCGCTCAGGCTCGAGAGAATATGGAACCCGAGTCCGCCTGTACCGCCTGTAACTAGTATGCTCATACGCTATTCCTCACCTAATTGCATCCCATGCTTTCGTTACAATATCTTTTTCGATGTTCGTTACCTTTTCTACCGCACCGATTCTGGTTGGCAGAATGTAGACGCGCGTGCCCTTTTCGGCCTTCTTGTCGACTGCCATCGCTTCCCACGCCTTTTCCGTATCCACGCTAAACGTCTTCGGGAATCCGAGCGCATCGAGGAGCGCGTTCTGGCGTGCTTCTGCTGCAGAATCCATCATGCCGAGCATCACGGCGGCCCTTGCGGCGACGCGCATCCCGAGCGAGACGGCGATTCCGTGGCTGAACATGTTGTAGCCGGTAATCTTTTCGATGGCATGCCCGAAGGTGTGCCCGTAGTTGAGGATGGCGCGCAGGCCCGATTCCTTCTCATCGATGCCCACGACCTCGGCCTTGATTTCGCAACTGCGGAAAATCATATGCTTGAGTGCCTCGAAGTCGCGGTTCTTGATGGCGTTCACGTTGTTTTCGAGGTAACTGAAGAATTCCTCGTCGTAGATGACGCCGTACTTCACGATTTCGGCAAGGCCAGCGAGGTATTCGGTGTCGTTGAGGGTAGAAAGCACCGAGATGTCGCACACCACTGCGCGGGGCTGGTAGAATGCGCCAATCATGTTCTTGCCCTCGGGGTGGTTCACCGCCACCTTGCCACCCACGGAACTGTCGACCATGCTGAGGAGCGTCGTGGGGAACTGGATAAACGGGATGCCGCGCTGGTAGGTGGCGGCTCCGAAGCCGGCCATGTCGCCGACCACGCCGCCGCTAAACTGCAGCAGGCAACTCTTGCGGGTGTAGCCGCGGTGCAGCATGAAACTGAAGAGTTGGTTCAGGTTGTGGAGCGTCTTGTTGCGCTCGCCCGCCTGGAAACGGAATACGGGGCACCTGCCTGCCTGACCGCGGAGCATGTTGAGCATCTGCGCCTGTGCCTTCGCGATAGTTGTGTCGGTGCATACCAGGAACTCGTGCGATGGCGCAAGCTGCAGGCCTTCAAGCAGGCATGCCGTCTCGGGAACGATGTTCTTGCCGATAAAGATGGGGTAGCGGCCGCCACTGCTCGGGTAGACGTCCAGCGCGTGGCTCTTCCAGAACTGCAGCATGCGAAGGATGCGCTCAATGATGTGCGATTCGTTCGCGTCGTTCGTGCTTTCCACGCTGAAGTCCGCCTGCGCGTAGTTCTTTTCGCGCTCCTTGAGCATCGCCTTGATTTTCGCGAGGCGTTCCTCGTCACTCAGGTTTGCAAGCAGCGGGCGCGTGTTCTTGCGGCCGATGCGTTCGGAAAGGATTTCGGGCTTGGCCCACAGGCGGATAAGCGTTCCCGACTCGCGGATGACCTTCACGTTCTCGGGATTGTTGAGGGCACCGCCCCCAAGCGATACCACCTGCGGTGTCTCGTTGCGGGCGATTTCTGCAATTACGTCGCGTTCCATCTCGCGGAACTTCGCTTCGCCGTCCTGTTCAAAAATCTCACTGATGCTCTTGCCTGCGCGCTCGACGATTACCGCATCGGTATCGACGAGCGGGCGGCCTAGGCGTTCTGCCATCGCGCGGCCCGTACGGCTCTTGCCGCTGGCCATGAAACCGGTAAAGAAAATATGCTCTCTCATACTAACCCTGCATTCCTTTGCGCATAATCGCAGTCAGTTCTTCGTTCGTACGGCCCTCGGTCTCCTTGGGGAACCACTTGCGGAAACTCTCGAGCCCCTGGTGCACGAGCATGCCTTCGCCCGTGACGACCTTGCAGCCCTTCGCCTCAGCCATCTGCAGCAGCTTGGTGCGTGGGGGAGTGTACACGATATCGCAGACTGCCTGTCCTGCGTGCAGACATTCTGCCGGGAGCGGGCTTTCGCCTTCGTTCGGGGTCATGCCCACCGATGTCGCGTTGATGATGATGTCGAAACTTGCGGAAATGCCTTCGAATTCGTCGAAGGTAGAAACCTGTACCCCGACATCGGCAAAGACCGCGTTAAGGCCGTCGGCGAGCGCCAGGCCCTTTTCCTTGTTCCGGCATACGATGGTGAGCTTGTTGCCTTGTTCCACGAGTGTGAATGCGATGGCTTTTGCTGCACCGCCGTTCCCGAGGAGGGCAACCTTCTTGTTGCTTGCGACAACGCCGTTCTCCTCGAGGTTACGGATGCAACCGTACGGGTCGGTCGTCGTCCCGCGGAGGGTGCCGCCGACAATGCCGTCTTTCCAGTAGAGCGTGTTCACGCTACCGGTGAACTTGCTGATGTTGGAAAGTTCGTCTACGAGCCTCGGGCTTCCGTCGCAACCCACGAATTCGGTCTTGTACGGGATGGTGACGTTCGCGCCACGGAATTTCATTGCCCTGAACCCGCGGATGGCGTCCGCAAAATTTTCCGGTTCCGGTGCATGGGGTAGGTAGCGTGCGTTTATTCCGAGCGCCTCGAAAAGGGCGTTGTGCATCGCGGGCGACTTGCTGTGTGCGACCGGATGCCCGAAAATACACAGGGATTCTGTTTTGCCGTCTATGCCGGCATTCGTATTAGCCAATTTTTACCTCTTTTGTCCGCCCACCTGGGGCTGAACTCTCATTATACACTACAAAAGATATATAATATTTAGGGCAAAAGAGGAAATGCTATGAAAAATTTTGTTGCCCTATGTATCTGTGCCTTTACACTGCTTGCCTGCGGCGCTGACGAATCGCAGAAGACCGACCAAAAGACGGCTCCGGCGCAGACTGCTGCCCAGCAGACCGCCAGTCAGCCCCAGAATGCCGGTGCAAGCACGATGACCGATGCTCAGGTCTTTGCGTACATCCTGGGCAATGTGTACGGGCTGCCGCTCTACATGAACACGCCCCAGCGGATCGGTGCGATGCTCGATCTCGATGCCATGATCCAGGGTGTTGTGGATAACGAGAGGGCCTTGAAGGATTCTACCTGGCAGCTCCAGCTTTCGGCAGAAGAGCAAAAAAAAGTCAACGAGCATTTCGAGAAGGTGACAGAGGAACGCAAGGCGGCGGGTGACAAGGCTCCGTCGATTGCCCTTGCTGGGCCGATTACGGGCCAGAAGGTTGTCATTACCGATACCACGTCCATGATTGTCAAGTATTCCTATGCGGAGGGCGTGATGATTGACAATCTCTTTAACGGAATGAGGGAAAACTTCGGTGAGCCTTTTGAGGCACACTTCTTTATCCAGGGCGTGCGCGAATTCATTTACGAGGCAATGGACCCGTCTTTCAAGAAGACCGTCTCGGACGAGAGGCTCAAGGCGGTGAACATGAAGTACAAGAAGCGCATGGATGACATTCGCGAGGAACGCCGCCGTCAGTAATTTGCTAAATTTAGCCCGTAAAATTTTAAAAGGATACCAAAATGGAAATCCCCGAATCCTCGAATTTTGTACAGGACATTATCGTTAACGACCTCGCTACGGGCAAGCGCACCAACGTGCATACCCGCTTCCCGCCGGAGCCGAACGGCTACATCCACATCGGGCACGCGAAGTCCATCTGCCTGAACTTCGGTACGGCGAACAAGTACAAGGATTTCGGTGGCATCACGAACCTCCGTTTTGACGATACGAACCCGACCAAAGAAGACGTGGAATATGTGGATTCCATCCGCGAGGACGTGAAGTGGCTCGGCTTTGAATGGAAGGGCGGCGAATACTTCGCGAGCGACTACTACGACCAGATTTACGCCTTTGCCGAAAAGTTGATTGAAATGGGCAAGGCTTATGTGGAAGACCTGACCCGCGACGAGATGCAGGAATACCGCGGCAACGACGCCGGCAAGCCGAGCCGTCCGAGCCCCTACCGCGACCGCAGCGTCGAAGAGAACATGAAGCTCTTCCGCGAGATGCGCGACGGCAAGTATGCCGACGGCGAGAAGTGCCTCCGTGCCAAGGTGGACCTCTCTAGTCCGAACATGAACATGCGTGACCCGGTCATCTATCGTATCAAGCATTGCACGCACCACCGCACTGGCGACAAGTGGTGCATCTACCCGATGTACGACTTTGCGCACCCGCTCAGCGACTGGATTGAAGGCATTACGCACTCCATCTGTACGCTGGAATTCGAAGCGCATCGCCCGCTGTACGACTGGTTCCTGATTGAACTCGGTCTCGACAACCGTCCGCAGCAGATTGAATTTGCCCGCCTGAACCTGACCTACACCATGATGAGTAAGCGCAAACTCCTCGAACTGGTGGAGACGAAGGCAGTGATGGGCTGGAACGACCCGCGTATGCCGACGGTCTGCGGTTACCGCCGCCGTGGCTTCACGCCGAGTTCCATCCGCGAGTTCTGCGACCGTATCGGCGTTTCCAAGGCCGACTCTATGGTCGACGTGAACTTGCTCTACTTCTGCATCCGCGAAGAACTGAACAAGACGGCAAACCGCGTGATGGCCGTGATTGACCCGGTGAAGCTCGTGATTGACAACTGGGAAGACGGCAAGGTCGAGATGATCGAAGTCGAGAACAACCCGAACGACGAAACCGCCGGCAAGCGTCAGGTCCCGTTCGGCAAGGAACTCTACATTGAGGCCGACGACTTCATGGAAGAACCGCCGAAGAAGTACTTCCGCCTGAAGCCGGACGGAGAGGTCCGCCTGAAGGGCGCCTACTTCGTGACCTGCAAGAGTGTCGAGAAGGACGCTAACGGCAAGGTGACGGTGATTCACTGCGAATATGACCCGCAGAGCAAGGGTGGCGAGACTCCCGATGGCCGCAAGGTCAAGGGCACCATCCACTGGGTTTCTGCGGCCCATGCCGTGGATGCCGAAGTGCGCCTCATCAATAACCTGTTTACGCTCGAAGATCCGGCTGCGGTTCCCGAGGGCGAAGATTGGCACGACTACCTGAACCCGGATTCCATGGTCATCAAGCAGGCCAAGGTGGAACCGAGCCTCGCTGACGCCAAGTTGGAAGACCGTTTCCAGTTCATGCGCCAGGGCTACTTCTGCCTGGACAGCGAAGATTCCAAGCCGGGTCACCTGGTGTTCAACCGCACTGTGGATCTGAAGGATTCTTTCGCAAAAACTGTCGCGAAGTAATTCGAATTATAACGCATCGCGATACTGCGTGTTAAAAACAAATTAAAGGTGGCCTTGCGCCGCCTTTTAATATATCTTTGGAAAAGATTGAATAGGAGGTTCCTCAATGAAGAGGCAAATGAGTTTTAATAAATGTGTGACGGGTGCTTTTGTTGCGCTGGCGCTGGCTGCGTGTTCCGATGACGGTTCGTCATCGCTTGAATATCCTGTGGATGAATCGAGCAGTTCCATAGAAAGTTCATCTGAAATCGTTTCCAGCAGTTCCATCGCGGAATCTAGCAGTTCCATTGCAGAATCCAGCAGTTCTGTATCGAGTAGCTCTGTAGAAGAATCCAGCAGTTCGCAGGAACCCGAGAGTTCGAGCAGCGTGCAGGTGTTTATCGACGAACGCGACGGACAGGCTTACCGGTACGTGGTCATCGGGGAACAGACCTGGATGGCGCAGAACCTGAACTATACGGATACTGCCACGAAATATTCATATAATTATACCCCGGACATTGCCGACACTGATGTATGGCGCTACTATTGGGACATGGATGCGAAAGTATCGTGCCCCGCGGGTTGGCATCTTCCGAGATTTATGGATTTCAGCAAGCTGGTGACGACTGTTGGCGGCCCGGATTCCGCAGGCAAGTTGCTGCGGTCTGTCGACGCCTGGTACGATAGGCAGGGCGATACGGACATTTATGGTTTTGCCGCGACTCCCACGGGAATGAGATGTAGCGGAGGGTCCAATACGAAAGCCATATACATGTCGGCAGACTATGCCCAGTACGGTAGCCTGTATTCCTTTAACTTGGAAGCAGAAAAACCGGTGGAATGGAAAGACAATAGTGGTGGCTGCTATATGGCCGTAAGGTGCGTGAAGGATGACGATTTCTATAAGGTGATACCCGATTCTGCGGATGTCGCGCAACTGGAACCGTGCAAGACGCAAGAAGAGGACAACTGCGAATACGGGACACTCAAGGATAGTCGCGACAACCGTGAATACAAGACTGTCGTGATCGGTGATCAAACATGGATGGCGGAAAATCTGAGGCTTGATTATCCGGAAGGGGCAGGATGCATCAAGGATGACAAGGATTCCTGTGCCAAGTACGGATATGGATATACCTGGGCTGCGGCCATGGACTACCTGGGCAAGTTTTCCGATGATGCGGTCGGCTGTGGCAATGATTCATATTGCACAAGAGCGAGAGATGTTCGCGGAATTTGCCCGGAAGGCTGGCATTTGCCGGATTTGGCTGAATTCCAGACTATGCTCTACGCAGTCAATGAACGGCATTCCGGGAATAGCAACTTGAAGGCGTCTAACTTGTGGCAGAATGATTCTAGAACCGTTGAAAGTGCTTTCCGTGATAAATACGGATTTTCGCTGATGCCTGGCGGGATGGTTTTGCCACCCGTCTTCAATAATCAGCAAACAGGCAGTTCCACATGTCTTTGGGCTTCTTACGACGTTTCTCCGCGTTTTGCCTATTATTTGTATGTTGGCAGTGATTATGCGAGCATGAGTAAGAACGAGAAACTATTCGGTTGCTACGTTCGCTGTGTAAAGGATTAACTTTTTTATAATTACAGTATGAAATTCAAGACACTTCTCATTCTCTGCATGTCTGCCGCAGTAGCCTTTGCGGAAAACGACAACCCCTTGAAGCGTGCGATGGAGACGCTGAACTCCTCCAAGATTGCCTATTCCGTGAAGGAACTCAAGAAGCCCTTCCCGGAACCGGACCGCAGCAAGCTGCTGAACATGCCCGCCTACCGCAAGACGGTGGATGGTGGCTACAAGGTAACCGCCTTTGAGTTCAAGGGCGATTTGAAGAAGGCTTTCAACAAGGCTGAAGACCTGTTTGCCAAGAAGGAATACGCGAAGGCCCGCGATGCCTACAAGCGCGTGCTGCTGCTCGACCCGAATGCGACTATCGTGATGGCCTACATCGCACAGACCTTCGGCATTGAGCAGAACTGGGACATGGCTGAATCCTGGTATAAGAAGGCGATAGAGGCGAATTACATCGATTACCTCGCACACTGGCTGCTTGCCGATGTTTACCGCAACAAAGGCGAACAGAAAAAGGCCCTCGAGGAGATTTCTATCGCGAAGGTGCTGAACCGTAACAACCCGCGGCTCGAATCCCTGCGCCAGAAAATCTATGCGGCCAACGGGCTCGATTCAAGCCACTGGGCGTTCAACCCGCAGGCACGTGTCCTCCAGACACCCGATGGTTCCGTGGTGGTGGAGGTCGATACCCTCTGGATGTATTACGCGTTTATCGAGGCAGCGTGGAAGTTCGAACCCGAGTACAAGAAGCGTGCCGAGGCTAACAAGGACATGGGCGAGGCGATGATCAAGGAATGCCTTGCCGGCCTGTTGCCGAAGATTGATGAACGGAAGGCAAATTCAAAGACGCTTACACGCCTGGACAAGGTCCTTTCGGCAGGGAAGATCAATTCCTTTATCATGTACGAAATCATTCTCCCGGATAGGCCCTCGCTGGCTTACTACCTGGATAAAAAGCAGATAGAATCCCTCAAGGATTACGTCATCTGGTCGAATCAGAAGTAACAAATAAGGGGCGTCCATCGGACGTCCCTTTTGCTTTTAGCAAGATGTGGAGAATAAGGTGGCCTTGCGCCGCCTTTTTTTATTTGGTCGTTTCTGAGGGGAAATGAGAACATCTTGTGAAAAGTGAGAACGTTTGCTGTTGAAAAATGGTAAAATTTTATTTAAAATAATAGATTTTGTTGGAATGATATTATATTTGTTCCTAAAAATTGAGAACATTGTAAATGATCTCAGGGATGGATGTTATGGTGAATTGGGTAGAAAAGGGCAGGGTGCTGGCCGTGGCTGCCGTCTTGGCGCTCGGAACGGCTCATGCCGAAAAGACGGTCGTTTTCTTTACGCCGTGGTCGAACACAAACGCGGTGCTGTTCGTAGGGGGCGATTCCGTAGCCACGATGACGCCTCTCGAAAATTACTGCGGCTGGTTCAAGGCGACGGTGGATGCGCCCGCCGAGGGCTTCGGGGTCTACTTCAAGCAGACTGTCGGCCTCAACTACGTGGGTGCCGAGGGCATGGTCGCCGAGGAACCTTCGGTATCTAGCGAGATATTGCTGGATTCCGTTGCCGCCCTCTCCGATACGGTCTGGGTGCAGGGCTACAAGACCGACGTTCCCGCGCTGTTTTCCGGTTACCCCGGCGTGCTTGGCGACTGCCCGCTCAAGAAGATTCCCGTGACCGTCTACGACTGGCTGCACGGTACCAATGGCGATGGCGACGGAAGCGGAAAAAACGGTGACCCCGCAAACGGCGTCAGCGCGGACTTCGGTTCGGGCGGGTGCTCCGGCAAGGACAAGGCTGTTACGGGTATGGTCGAATACAGGCTCGGTGCGAACGGGGTTCCCGTGCGTGCGGACCCCTTCCCGGAAAAGTGCAAGATTACGGAGCATCTCGACAGCTGGTTCCTGCCCGAGGTTGTCGCCAAGGACAGTGCGGGCAACGAATACACGAACATGACCTGCCGCGACCTGTATGTATCTATGGATGACGAGGGTTTCTGGCTTGCGGAAGTTTCGAAGGACCAGATATCGAAAGGCAACGAGGCCAATTCGGACGGTATGTTCCTGCTGGACGATTTCGAGTTTCTCGACGATGCGGAGACGGTTCCGAACCCTTACTACGACCAGCTGAAGGGAACGAAGATAGGGAAGCACAACTTCGGGTATGCCGCAAAGATCCAGGCGACGTTCGAGTATGTCCCGGGCCAGTACTTCGACTTTTACGGCGACGACGATGTTTGGGTGTTTATCGACAATCGCCTTGCGGTGGATATCGGCGGGCAGCATGGCCAGGTGGCGGGTGCTGTAGATCTCGATACCATCGGGCAGAATACCGGCGACATGCTTGTTCCGGGAAAGACGTACGACTTCCATATTTTTTACGTGGAGCGCCATACCGGTTCGTCGAATTTCCGCATGCGCACTTCCATTGACTTGCAGGTCGAGGCGTCGCTGTTCCTGACTTCGGACAGGCGCGGCTCCGGAATGAGTTACGAGGTATGGCAGATCAACAAGAAGAGCAAGCTTTCCTGCAATTTCGACGCGAATTCTGCCGAGCGCGATACGACCGGTGGCGCGTCGACCTTCAAGCTTACCGGCGGTAACCTCGCGGGGCCCGAGATACTCGGGGTCGGTACCCATTACGAGGGAATCAAGATTACGAGCGATTCCACGTTCTCGATAGATTCTGCAGCGATTGTTTCGAATTACGCGCTTGCTCCCGGGCACTACTTCCTGGAAATTACCCTGAAGGCTGACCCGAGCCAGGTGACGAAGGTGGAAATTACCGTGCCGTCCTATTCCGTGCCGAGCGTCGCGTTCGCGAAGGAAGACTGGACTGTCCTCGGTACGCAGGTCTCTGGCGATACGGCGCAGATTGGCCCCTGGGCGTATGCGACTTACCAGGTGAATATCACGTTCTTCGAGGAATGGGCCGTCGTCAACAATTACAACCGCAAGATAAACCTATCGTTCTCGAATGCGGCGATAGATATCCTGGATGCGCCGGGCGGAAAGAAAATCAGCGCGGTGAACCTGGACGAGGATGGGCGTGCGACATTCTACGTGCATGCGAATGCTCCCGTGTCCGGAACCGTGCTCACGGCGAAGGGCGCCGCGGCGGGGGTTTCGGTATGGACCGACCTGAAGTTTGCCGAACCACCCGCACCGCGTGTGGAGAAGGCTATTGCGATGGACCGGAACGGGGACGGGCGTGCCGACAGCCTGTACGTTCACTTTGAGCGCGCAGTCAATGGCAAGAGCCGTCTGGATTCTATCCAGCTGACTTTCGGAGAAACGTTCGTGGCGACATCGAACTTCAAGATTGTGAACGAGACCGACATCGTACTTACTGCCGAAGACCTTGGCGCGGAATGTACCGGGAAGGTTTGCGGTTTTGGTAGTAGACAGTTTACCGGAGATGCGTCGGGAATCTATTCTGGAAGCCTGAACAACTGGTTTACCTACGAAAATGAGGGCGAGGTCAGCAACTTCTTTATCGAGAACGAGCAGGTTGCCGATGGTGTCGGACCCATCGTGCTTTCTGCCTCGAAAAAGTTAAGCAAGGACGGGAGCAGGCTTATAGACATTACCTTCAGCGAGGCGATTTCTGAAGAGTCCCGGCACCTGTTTACTGAAATCTTTGAATACACCTGCATGCGCTCGGGAATAAACGAGAAGCCCGAAAGGCCTCTGCAGCAGGGCGGCACGGGTGCGCGCATGACGCTCGTCTATACCTCGGGCGGGAACGGGGCTGTACTGCCGACGGATGGTGACCTGATCAGGTTTGCACCCAAGGGCGGTGCGCAGGACCTTGCCGGGAATGTACCGCACAGGGACAATCCGTGGGTTGCCATTACGGGCGACCAGGAACTCGGTGTAGAGAACCCGGGCGTAGTCTCGCTGGGAGAAGACCCCTATGGCGTTATCGGGAACGATACGGTTACGCAGGTGAAGCTTGTGACAGATATAAGCCAGAGCGCCCAGCAGATAGCGGATTCGCTCGGCGTGCAGGGCTCGCTTGTCGCTTTTGATATCGCGAAGATTATGGTAGAGCAGACGAAGGATGCCGTCGAGAAGTTCGATGCCTTCGTGAAGTCTCGCGTCGGGAGCGAAACTGATTACGACACGACGATTGTCGGCATCAGCGAGCAGGAAGCCTTGACGCAGTTGTTCAACGACATTCGCGTGAACCTGGTGGATACCTCGTACGGTTTTAGCGAGCAGGCCATCAACGGGATTTTGGACGGTTCCATTACCGAGGACAACTACAGGTCCGTTGTCGGCGAGGGCGACCTGGAGCTCTTCGCGAAAATGGCGGAGGCGAATATCGAGGCGAGCCGCGATACGGTAATCACCATAGGGAACGTCCAGACCGTGACGCAGGCCGACCTCTTCGATGCCATCCGTAGCGGCAGGCTGGATGCGGAACTTGCAGAAGCAGGCGTTGCGCGTGAACTTATCGATGCCGTAAAGGCGGGCGAGGTAACCGAGTTCAATCTCGAAGAGTACCGTAGCGGCGAAAGGACGGTTGTATCTGACGATGCCGTGGAACTGTACTACCGCACGTTCTATTACAGTCAGTTCGGCGAGTACGTGGGCGGAACGTCCAATACGATAAGGTGCTCCGACAAGGGCGTGTACGGCGAAGAGGGCTGCCTCAAGAACAAGGGAAATATCTTCCTTGCATGGAACATGCGTTCCAATAGCGGCCGCTTGGTCGGGACTGGCGTCTACATCTCGCGCCTAGAAATAAAAATTGTCGTGAACGGAAAAAATACACTTCACCAAGTTCGCGACAATTTCTGGGGCGTGCGCCGCGGTAAAAACTTTAGCGGCTTAGCATCTTCCCGTTGAGTGTTGCAATCCAGTGCTGGTTCAGTGCCGCACGCGGAATCTGGAACGACTGCGTGCCGGCGGGTATCTGTTTCTTGAAGAGCGTTTTGCCATCGAGCGCGACAAGCCTGAACAGGCCTCCGTCGACGCTCTGTACGGTGAGCGTGCTGCCCACGAGCGTGTAGAAGTTCAGGCGGGTGATGTTGAGGTAGGGCTGTACCGCGTCCGGGGGAGGTTCGGTGATGTTGCCCGGGTCGTCCTCTTCCACCTTGTCGTAGTAGGTCCAGTCATCGATGATGAGCGCTTCGGTTGCGATGGGGGTAGAGAAACTCAGCTGTTGGTCGATCCATGCGAATCTCTGCTTCACGTACTTACGGAGGTGCTCGATTTCGGCGTCCCACGTGGGTTCATTGTAGTAGTTCATCTTCATTCCCATGCAGAAGCCGCCCATGCCACCGCCGCCCCAGCCCCACATGCCGCCGTTGTTGTTGCCACCGTTATTGTTTCCGGAATCCATCGGGTCGGCGTCGCAGGTGCCGCTTGCCTGGCCCAGGTTCGGCCAGCGTTCAAAGTTTCTGTCGGCGGCTTTCTTGAGCACGGTCTTGAGCGAGTCGATAAAGTTGTCGATGTTCTTGGTGTGCCATACGCCGCTGCGCAGTTCTGCCCAGCGTGCCTTGTACATCTGCTGGAAGGTGTTGTTGTTCCACAGGTTCTGCACCCACTTGGCCACAAACCATTCGCCGGAACCGCCCTTCGCGCTCTGCGGTACGCGCCAGCCGTCAGACTTTTCGCCACCGACGCGCTGGTAGGCGCCGAATCCCAGGTTGAAATCCCACGGGGCGCCGAGTTGTAGTTTGCCGCCCTTGCTGTCTTTGTCCTTGAACATGTAGAAACTGCAGATGTAGGCGTCGGTATTGTTGGTTACGTCCTCGTGCATGATGTAGTCGACGGCGGCATCCAGGTCAAGGATGTCGGAGCAGCCGTTGGTAGTGACATCGCCGTTATCACACTTCTGCTCGATGGAGTTGAAGAACTTCTCGATGTATTCCTGCTGTTGCTTGTTGGTGTTCTCCTTTTTCGGGGAACGCATGATGACGGGGGAGCCGTCTTTGCTCTTGAAACCTTCCTTGCTGAGGCCGCTCGTGGAGTTGTTATCGACCTTGTCGACGCTCAGCACGTAGCCGCCGGTAACCTCGTCGCCGTCAACGTCTTCGTCCTTGAGTTTCGCGATATGCACGCGGGACTTGGCTCGCTTGATTTTTTCGAGCAGCAGGTACACGCCCTTGTATTGCCCGTTCAGGTAGAGTTCGAAGAACTTGAAACGGGAACTGTAGCGACCCGTGCGCTGGTAGAGCCAGTGGGCGAGCGCGTTACGGATGAGCGTCTTGTCGACATACGGGCCGTGGAACACCCAGTCGGCGTTCTTCGGCATGCCCAAGACCTTGAGGCTCGTATCGTGGCAGGCGGTGTCGGCGACGTTCGTGCAGGCGCGCGCCTTGAGTTCGATGCCGTAGCCCTTTTTCGGGAAGTCGGCGGAGGTCTGCCCGCGAATCTTGATGCCGATATTCATGAGTTCGCCCTTGGAACTGTCGGCGACACTGTTCGTGCCCTTGTCCAGGATGCGCATGGTGCCGGGAATCTTGTCGGCTCCCTTCTCGAGTGTCTTGCCGTTTTGCGTGTTCACGATGATGAGCGGCAGGTCGTAGGTCTGCGCGAATAGCGGGAGCGCCATCGCAAGAACCATTCCACAAAACGGAATCTTGAAATTTTTAAACATAGATGAACTCCTTAACCAAAACCTTCTTTTGCACGAAAGGACGGCTTTGAGAGTCGTCCTTGCGAATAAGTCTTTTCTAATATCTTCTACTTGTTGAGCATCTTTCCGTTGAGTGTTGCTATCCAGTGCTTGTCCTGAGCGCTTTCCGGCACCTTCAGGGTCGTGACACCCTTCTTGATTCTGGTCTTGAACAGCGTGACGCCGTTCAGGTCGACTAGCGCGAAGGTTCCGCCCAGGTCTGTCATGATTTCGATCTTGTCGCCGTTCACGTTGAAGAAGTTTGTCGGCGAGAGCCTGCTGAAATCGTCCAGGGCTGTGCGGATGGAATCCTGCCTGCCCCACGGGACAGTAATCGGCGGGATGGAATCGCCATCCAGGTCGGTTATCGAAGAATCCTTCTTGTCGTTTTCCCAGTCGGGAACGTGGATTACGGGCTCGGTGACGATGGGCTGCGCAGGTTCGGTAAATCCGAGCTGCTGGTCCATCCACTTCATGCGTTCCTTCATCTTCTTGCGGAGATGTTCGAACTCGCCGTCCCAGGTGTCGGCATTGTAGCCGCCCATAGGCATGTTCATGCCCCAGCCTTGCTGACCACCGCCTTGGTTGCAGTATTTCATCGGCTGCGGGTCGCTGTCGCCCTGTCCGCTAGACTTGCCCAAGTTCGGCCAGCGCTTGAAGTTTCTGTCGGCAGCCTTCGTCAGGTACGTCTTCATGGAGTCGAGATACACGTCCATGGTCTTGGAGTGCCATACGCCGCTGCGGAGTTCCGCCCAGCGTTTTTTCAGTTCGCTCTGGTAATGGCTGTCTTTCCACATGCCAAGCAGCCAGTTGGGAATCTTGAGCCCGCTCATGCCGGTTTTCATGCTGCTCTCGATTTGCCAGCCGGTGGTGCCGGAACTTCCCATTCCGCCACCGCCCATTCCGCCACCGCCCCACATATTCCAGTTGAAGCCGTTGTTGCCGCCGTTATTGTTACCGCCGTTCTCGGGCTGACTTCCGTTGCTCATGGCGAGGTTAAAGTCCCAAGCCGGGCCAAGCGTCACCTTGCCGCCCTTGCTTTCCTTGGGCTTGTGCAAGAAGAAACTGCACCAGTAGGAGTCGGAGTTGTTGGTCACTTCTTCGTGCAGCACGTAGTCGAGCGCCGAAGTCATGTCCACATAGTTTTCGTACCCGCTGCCGTTCTTGCCGTTCTTGAACAGGTTCTCGAGATCTTCCAGGTACTTTTTCAGGTAGGCCTGCTGCTCTGTTTGCAGGTTTTCCTTCTTGGGGTAGTGCATGATGACGTTCAGGCCGTCGGCGGTCTTGAAGCCTTCCTTGTTGATGTCTTCGTTGCCCATGCCGCCGGTATTGGTGCCGGTCTTGTCGAATGCCCAGATGTAGCCACCGGTCACGTCGTCGCCGCTAATGTCGGTTTCTTTAAGCTTGCTCACGTCTACGCGGTACTTGCCGCGCTTGATTTTTTCGATAAGCACGTACACGCCGCGGTACACGCCGTTGATGTAGAGGTCGAAATGCTTGGTGCGGGGGCTGTAGTGGCCTGCCTGCCTAAACAGCCAGTGGGCGAGCGCGTTGCGCATCATGCTCTTGTCAACGTACGGGCCATGGAATACCCAATCGTCGGCAGGGGGGAGCCCGAGCATGCTTACGTCTAGGCCTTCGCCCTGGTTGTCGCGGACTTCCACGCTGTAGCCGGGCTTGGGGAACTTGGCCGAGGATTGGCCACGAACCTTGATACCGATGTCGTAGTGCGTACCCTTGGCACTGTCGGCTACGTTGTTCGTTGCCGCGTCCAGCACGCTCATCGTGGCGGGCATCTTGTCGTTCACAGTGTTGTCTAGGCATTTACCCTTGGTGTCGATGAACACGATGGGCAAATCATATGTCTGTGCGAAAGCGCCTGCTAGGCCGAATCCGACAGCGAGAGAGAGTTTTTTTAGGCTTGACATGTGACCTCCAACCAAACCTGTTCATTTGTCTAGACTAAAAGTATATGATATATGTAAAAACGCTACGTTAATTGTAGTTTACGCGTTGTTTTTGCTTACAACTCGAAAAAAGGCGAAAAATGGCGATTTTTTTTGAAACCGAAGGGTTTTCCTGTTCATCAAATAGTTGTATATTGATAAGGAAGGAGGTTCCTATGTCTAGAAATGAGACTAAATGTTCCAAAATTTGGCTGGTTTTTGTCTTGGCGGTGCTTTTTTGTTTACCGGGCGTGGCCCGTGCACAGGGCAATTTTTCCGCTGCGGAACTTGATACTTTGGTCGCAAATATTGCACTTTATCCAGACCCGCTCCTGGTGCAGGTGCTGGCTGCCTCTACCTACGGCGAACAGATAGCACCCGCTGCCGCATGGGCGGAGGCGCACAAGAACCTGAAGGGCGATGCGCTCACGGACGCGATGACGCGTGCGAACCTGCCGTACGATGCTAGCGTGCAGGCGCTTATACCGTTCCCGCGCGTGCTTTCGATGATGGATAGGTATGCTGCATGGACCGATCAGTTGGGTGATGCGGTGTACATGCAGAAAGAGGACGTGATGCGGGCGGTGCAGCGCTTGCGCAGGGCCGCGAACGAGCACGGGCACCTGGTATCCGATGACCGCGTGAAGATTACTACCGGCGACAATATCACGATTCTGCCTGTACGTACGGAATACATCTACGTGCCGGTATACAACCCGTACGTGGTCTACTACAGCTATTACGACGGCTATGTGCGCGTGAGCTACGCTCCCGGCGTCTGGCTGGGCACGCGTTACAGTTACTGGGGCTGGGATGCCTGCTGGTTTGACTGGAACGTGCGTGCAATCTACCTGCGGGACCACCGCTGGTACGCGCCAAGGCGCGGACCCAGGCACCCGCACCGCTACATGCCGCCTCCTCACCGCGGGCATTCCGTTGGCCCGGACCTGAATCGCCGTTCTTCGGCGGTGCCTGCCCCGCAGGCGTCTTCGAGGCCTGCGGCAGCGGTGACGCGCCATTCGGCGACACGACCTGTGGATTTAAACGCCCGCGAGACCCCGAGTGCACATGGATATGCGGCAAGCGATGCTCCCCGCAGGAATGTGCAGGCGGCTCCGCCTCCCTCGAGGGCACAGGCCCCGCGTGAAGACCGCTGGGAAAATAGCCGCAACAGCAATTACGACCCGATGGATATCGCCGCTCCCCGCAGGCAGTCTTCGGGCTCTTCGTCCACGCCGCCTCCGCCGCCACCTTCAACGCGCAGGGACGACCAGGACCGTGATGACCGCGGGTCTTCTCGTGGCGGCTTCGGCGGCGCAATCCGCCGGAGGTAATGCGACAAGGGAAGGTCTCGGCTAGGGAGGGCTCCGCCCTCCCTAATCTCTTATGTTTCGCGGGATTTTATTCCGCACAGGGGCGCGTTCCTGCTTGCGATTTGCAGGTATTCAAGTTCCTGGGGGTCGCGGATTTGTGCGATTCCTGCAGGGGTGTAGAAGTGCCCGAACGCGATGTTTTCCCTGCGGGCCTTTGCCCGGAAGGCATCGAGCTTCGCGACCACCTCGGGCGAGTTGTCCCTGAGGATAAAGTCTACGGTCCAGGGCGTTGCGAGCGCGTCGAAACCTTCCATGAGGCACTTGCCCGAGATGAACGCCGAAACGAGGTTCTCGCCGAATACGTTCTGGAAAATTCCCGGCCACTGCGACTTTTCGATTTCGCTAACGCTAAGCAACTTCTTCATGTTGTCGAAGAATCCGAACCTCCGCGCCTTGCCTCCGAAGGCGATGAGCAGGCCGAAGACGACCACGATAAAGATCCATCCGCGCACCGTCATGCCCTCCTCGGTGGGGATGGCGTTCTCGTCGATTTCTATGGATTTCCCGGTACTGTCGCTGATGGCGAAGGTAAGCCACCCGGCAAGGGAAAGTATGCCGTCGCCGTAGCGTTCCTGGCGAAAACTCGGCACAAGGAGTTCCTGCTCGGCCTTGCGGAGATCAGCCTCGTTAAGGATGCTGCTTGCGGTCCCACGGGTCACCACCATCTTGCGCCTCTGCTTCTGGGCGACAAATATCAGGACTTCGCCTTCACGGCCGGCATCGGCTTGCCACTTTTCCGCAATTTCTTCGGCGTACTTTGCCGCAACCCGTTCTCCTATATCGTCCAGTAGTACGGCATCGATAACAATACCCGTCTCGTTGGCGATATCGTCCGAGAGCCTGTCAAAAAATTCAAGTTGCTGCGCTGGGACCAGGCGGTTTTCGTCGTAGATGTGGCTGTTTTCGGGCCGCGAGGGGAGAGCCTGCGCGATTGCGCACAGCAAAAGCGTTGCCGCGAGAATGTTTTTCAAGTACGGGGTCACCTACTCGATGTCCATCAGGATAAGTTTTCTCGTGAGGTTGATCTTCTTGGTCTGGCCCTTGCCCTTGAGCATGCCGCGGATGGCGCTGTACACGCTCTGGGAATCCGGGAATTCGTTCCCGTCGGCGTAGATAATCGCATCGATGGTCTTTGCGGTCATCACGTTCACGTTTACGCGCTTGAAGGCCTTCTTGAGCCCCGTGGCGATGTCGTCATGGAGGTCCTCAATTTCTTCCTCGTCGAATTCGCCCTTGATGTTCATGATTACCTTGTACTGAACACCCTGTTCCAGGTCCTTTTGCCAGTATGCCTTGATCTTCTTTTCAAGTTGGGGCATGGCGCGCCTTGCTGCCTTGTGGAGGCATTCGGCGATAGTGGTCTGGTCGTTGCCGCCGCAGTCGTCATCTATGGCAGATTCGCTGCCGAGGAGCCTTGCAGTGGAGGATTCGTAGGCGTTCAGGTCTACAGAAATGGCACCCGGCTTCACGTTGCCGGAAAACTTGATGTAAACGTCTGCACCGAGGGCGAGGCTCGCGAGGTAGGAGAGGTCTTCGTCCGTCTCGGCGATGTCGTTCTGCATCTGCACCACGGAGTTGAGGTTCGCGTCCCCCTCGAGCGACTTTACGTCGTAGAGTTTCTTGGTCAGGTACTCGTTTACCGCTTCCATCATGGCGCGTGCCATCGGGTTGTTCTGCACCACCTGTAGTTCCGAGATTCCCTTCCCGTTTTGGGCGGGGGTCACGAGGATGCTCGGGAGCGACGAGTTGTCGGGGAGCTGCTTCGCCGGTCCCGCTGCCGGTTCGGGCGCTACTGCGGTTTCGACGGCTTCGGGAACCTCTGCGGTGGGCTCGGTTTCAACCTCGGGGGAGCTTGCGCAGGCGGCGAGTACAATCGGGAGTGCCAGGGTGGTTACAAAATGACGCATGGGCTTGCCTATCTATATTATTTTTTGCTGTTCTGTTCAAAAAATTACAATTTGCTTATTCCAAAATATAGTATCTGTAAAAAAATAAATTTTTTTGAAAAAAGTTTTTCTTTTTTTGAATTGCATATATACATTTGTGGTATGAGTAAAAAATGGATATGGTTGCCCGACTGGGCTTCGGATCTTTCCCTCTGGGAAGACGACCTGACAGATGCGGATGCATCTGCCGACCATATCTTTGTGCCCTACGAAACTATGGCCGCTAACCTCGGCGACGTTTACGCAATCGACGGCATGTCGAAGGCGGAAACCGTTGTGGGCTGGGGGCTGGGCGCGCTCTTGCTCATGCTCTCTGCAAACAAGCGCCCCAAGGCGCAGAAGTGGATTCTGCTTTCGCCGTTCGCGGATTTCTGCGACGAGGAAGGCCCGTGGAATTCCGAGAACATCCTCTTCAAGGCGCGCGAGATGCACGGCTCGAAGAATGTCGCGCTGAACGCGTTCAAGGAACAGTTCGGCGAGGAGTTCAGCGACTGGCCCGACGAGTGGATCGAGGCTGCGCAGAAGATGGACCCGACACTCCTTGCCGACGGTCTCAGGTTCATGGTGCAGAACAGGATTGATAGCGTTGTTGAAAACAGTGCTGACATCCAGGTGCTCTATGGCCGCATGGACCAGGATGTTACTCCCGCTATGACGGTAAGGCTCAAGGATTTCCTGCCGAAAGCATCTTTCAAGGAACGCCCCAAGTCCGGCCACTGGCCCCCGATGATGCTGTTCTAAAAAACACTGCTTTTTTGTTCCCGCCGGGCGATGCTTTGGCGGGATTGTTTTATATTTTGCGCGCTATAGATTAATCAGAAAAATTTTTGTGCGACTGGGAGAATTTGATGGCGATTGTAGACGAAAGCGTACTGGACAGGGAACTTAATCCGGAGCAGGCGGCTGCCGCGAAGAAGGTGGACGGCCCCATGCTTATCCTTGCGGGTGCAGGTTCGGGAAAGACCCGTGCCATCACCTACAAGATTGCGCACCTCGTTTCTTGCTACGGCATCGAGCCCGACTGGATCCTTGCGGTTACGTTTACGAACAAGGCTGCCCGCGAGATGAACGGGCGTATTCAGAAGTTGCTCGATACGCACATGCACTTTGGCTGGATGGGAACGTTCCATTCCGTTTGCCTCCGCATGCTCAGGATGTGCCTGAACCGTGACTTTGTTTTGCGTGAATTTGGTGGCAGATGGTACGACGGCAACTTTTCGATATACGATGACGATGACCAGAAACGCCTGCTGAAGCAGATTATCAAGGAAGACCTGGGCGATGACTGCGATGCCGCCGAGGTCAAGCGCGTGCATGGCGCCATTTCGCGTTACAAGAACACGGTGCTCTACGAGGGCAATGGCCCCGTACTCCAGACTCCGGAGATTGCTCTTGCACGTGCGCAGTTTGCCGACGAGGAACGCCGCGCCCGCTACTACGCGGAATACCAGAAGCGCCTGCGCGAATCGAATGCGATGGACTTTGATGACCTGCTGTTCAATACGGTGTTGATGCTGCAGAAGGTGCCGCAGGTGGCAAGCCAGTTTGCACAGCGTTTCCAATACGTGTTTGTCGACGAGTACCAGGATACGAACGACGTGCAGTACGAACTGCTGAAACTCCTGATAAACGAGAACAAGAACGTGACCGTGGTGGGCGACGACGACCAGAGCATTTACGGCTGGCGTGGCGCGAACATCAAGATTATCCGCAACTTCCACCGCGACTTCGCCCCGGTGACCATCGTGAAGCTCGAACGCAACTACCGCTCGACGGGCAACATCGTGAAGGGTGCGGGCTCCGTGATTGCAAACAACGTGCGCCCTGCCGAAATGGTGAAGAAGGTTTTCTCGAAAGAGGAGGCGGGCGACCCGATTCGCGTACGCCACATGATTGACGACCGCTCCGAGGCGCAGCAGATTGCAGAAAACATCAGCGCCGCGGGCATGTCGAACTTCTCGAAGACCGCAATCTTCTACCGCACCAACGCGCAGTCCCGAGTGATAGAGAAGGCGCTCAACGACATGCGAATCCCTTCGGTGATTTTCGGGGGCACGCGCTTCTGGGACCGCAAGGAAATCAAGGACATCCTGGCGTACCTCCGCCTGCTTTCAAACGAGAAGGACGATGCCGCTCACCTGCGCATTATCAACACGCCGTCCCGCGCCATCGGCAAGACATCCGTGGAAGCGATTCTTGAGCATGTCCGGAACGGGGAAGGCTCCTTCTGGGATATGCTTGTGGCCGAATCGAATAGCGGTAGCCGTACTGCCCCGAAACTCAAGGGCTTCGTGGACCTGGTGCAGCGCTGGAAGGGCCTGATTGCCGCGGGCGAGACCCCGCTCCCGATCCTTGCCGAAACGATTATTGCCGATACGGGCTATAAGGAGTTCCTCCGCAAGGACGATGAGCTTACGGCCGACGAGCGTATCGCGAACATCGACGAAATGGTGAACGCTATCCGCGAATTCGACGAGGAACACCCGAACGCGACCCTCGATGCATTCCTGCAGGATATCTCGCTTTTGACCGATGCCGACAAGAAGGTGGATTCCTCCAAGGGCGCAGTGACGCTCATGACTATCCACATGGCGAAGGGCCTGGAGTTCAATACGGTGCATATCGCGGGCTGCGACGAGGAAATCTTCCCGCTGGTGCGCGGCAGTTCCATGATGACGAACGAGGAAATCCGCGAGCAGATGGAAGAGGAACGCCGCCTGTTCTACGTGGGTTGCACCCGCGCTGAGAAGAAACTCTACCTGTACCATGCCGAAAGGCGCTTTTTCCAGGGGACAATCCGTCCGTTTGCCCCTTCGCGCTTCCTTAAGGAACTTGACCCGTCGGTGGTGGAGTTCACGCCCTGCATTGGCGGCATGTCGCAGGGGTTTGGTTCGGGTGCGCCGTACCCGCGTCCGGGGCAGTTCCCGGGTGCGAGCCGTTTCCCGGGGGTACAGCGCGGTTCTTCGTTTGCAGGCAGGGTGCCCCCTCCGAGGCCGATACCCGACTCCATCCGCAAGAACGACAAGCGTATCGTTTATCGTAACCCCATCAAGGTGAACAACGCGCCCAAGCCTGAGGTGCCGAGCGGCCCGCGCATCGTCTACGACGAGTTCAGCGAGAATCCGTTCCGCCCGGGAGTACGCGTGCGCCACACCAAGTATGGCATCGGGACCATCGTCAAGTGCTACGGTACCGGCGACAATGCCCGCGTGGATGTGCGTTTCAACAGCGATGGCACCACGAGGACCATAGTCCTCAAGTATGCCGCCCTCCAGATTGTGGGCTAGTGGTTGTCCCCGCGAGAATAATTTGCTATTTTACAGTCCGTAAGTAACGAGGTCATATGTTAGAGAATGATGAAGTGACAAAATTGGCGAAACTTTCGCGCCTGAGCATCGCAGAAGAGGATATCCCTGCGGTGAAGGGGCATCTGGACAAGATGCTCGGCCATCTCGAGGCGCTGAAGGCTCTCGACCTTTCGAAGGTCGAACCGATGACTGCGGTCGAAAACGGCGCCACGATCCTCCGCGAAGATGTCCCGGTGCAGGGCTTTACCCTTGACCAGGCTTTCGCGAACGCTCCCGCCGTGGAAAACGACCACTTCGCTATCCCGAAGGTCATCGGCGGCTAGTCGCACCTTTTTGCCCTAAGTGGCGTTATTAGATTTATGACGGATGTACACTGCATTGTACCCGCACGCATTGGGTCTTCTCGGTTTCCCGGGAAGCCTCTTTTTAAATTGTGCGGCAAGGAAATGATTGTAAGGACGCTGGAGCGCGCTCTCCTCGCGGACTGTTTTGGGAGTATTGTCTGCGCTACCGACAGCGAGCAGATTGCGGAGGTGGTGTCCAGGGCGGGTTTCGACTTCGTGATGACTGGCCCTGCGGCAACGGGCTCCGACCGCGTTGCCGAGGCCGCCCGCATGCTGGATCTGGATCTTGTGGTGAACCTTCAGGGTGACGAGCCCCTTGTGGAACCTTCCGTGCTCTCTGATGTCGCGAAGGAACTTTCTTTGTACCCTGATTGCTGGGTGACTGTCGCCTGCCCGCTGAACCCTGCGGAATCGACTCTGGAAACCGTAGTCAAGGTCCGTGTGGAAAATGATGTTGCCATAGACTTTACCCGCCATGTGGAACCAGGTGATGCTCCCCGCTGGTTCCAGCACCAGGGAATATACGCGTATTCCCGTGTGTCGCGGGACGAGTTCGCTTCGCTCCCGCAGAGTGCGGTGGAGAAGGAACGCTCGCTGGAGCAGATGCGAATCTTGGACCGGCGCTCGATACGCATAGTACAGAGCCCTTACCCGTCGGTGTCGGTGGATGTTCCATCCGACGCGGGCACGGTGGAGGCGCTAATCGAAAAAGAAATGTTAAACCGCGGAAGCAGATAAAAAATCAATTGGAGGGGTCCGATGAATACTGCTGAAAAAAAGGTCGTCCGAATCGCAATTTTCTTGTTTGCGGTCGGCATGCTGGTAAGGTTTTTGCCCTGGGGGTTGCCCGCCATCGAGACGGTGGATATCGGCGATCGTCCGAAGGTTGCTCAAATGAGCAAAAATTCGGAGTCGTCGCAGTCCAGGTTGGAATATGGGGAGCAGGTGCCTGCGGGTGCGCTCGCCGTTACCGGGGATGCCCCCGAGAGCGGGGAGAAAAAGCCACCGAAACGGGCGAAGAAAAAGAAGGCGATAGTCCACTTTCCCTTGCGTATCAACGCCGCCACGGCGGACGAACTTTGTGCCCTGAAAGGCGTCGGACCCAAGCTTGCTGACAAGATAATCGCCTTTCGGGAGGCGAACGGACCCTTCGGCGGGCCCTCCAGCCTCCAAAAAGTGCCAGGAATCGGTAAAAAAAAGTTGGAGGGCATTCTCCCATGGGTAATTTTTGATTAGTTTTAGGGTGTCAAAATCTTCATAAGTCGTTGAGTATATGAGTGATACGAAATTGTACCTAGGTATTGAGGTCGGTGATGTTTCCCTGAAAGTCGCCCTCTTGGACGCTGCCGAAAAGCGCGTTTTGAAGACTGCCGTACTCCAGACGGAAACGAGCCCCATCGATGACATTTTCACTTTCGAGACCGTCCTCCAGGGCTGGATGGAGGAATCCGGTCTGGAAGATGTCGAGGCCATCTCGGTGACTGTCCCGGCTTTCCGGTCGATTGTCCGCCAGATTTGTGTGCCTGCCGAGGCCGTCGCGAATATCGACGACTATGTCCAGTGGTACCTCGGACTTATTACCAACGGCGACAAGGGTTCCTACGTTGTGGACTACAAGGTGCTGAGCGGCGATGCTTCCGTTGGGGAGACCGTTCTGCTTATCGCGGTCCGGCGTGAATGGGCCGAGGCCCTCCGTAAGGGCTTCCGTAGCAAGAACTTAGTGCCGAAGGGCATGGAAGTCGATGTGCTCTCGCTCATGAACCTCATGGACGTGGGTGATGGCATCAACCAGATGGAATGCGTTATCAAGGCCGACTACTTCGGCGTGACCATGCTCTGGCTCAGCAAGGATAACCTGCACGCACTCCGCTGCGTGTCGACCCTTTCCCTCGTGAACGCCTCGATGGAAGAGGCTTCCGAAATCCTGGCCAATGGCATTATCGAGCAGATGAAGCTTGCCAAGGAACAGAACAGCGTGACCGACGTGAAGCAGGTACATGTCTGCGGCGAAATGGCGATGGAACCGGTGTTCGTGCAGAAGCTCCGCGAAAAGCTTACGGATGATTGCCAGCTTATCTTGATGGATTCGTTCTCCAACTTAAGGCTCCCGGTCGACGAGGCCGATTCCGCTGCGGTTCTTAACTGCGCCGGCGCTATCGGGACTGCACTCAGCGTCATGGAGGGTGTATGATTCACTTGAACTTGATGGAAGCCGCGGAACGCGCGGCCACTGTCGATATCGTTACCCCGGTCCGCGTGACCGACGTTTCGGCACAGGTAAAGACTTCCAAGAAGAAAACCTTGGTGGGCTTCCTGATTGTTCTCCTCGCATTTGTATTCTTCAGTTGCTTCATCAGCGTGTTCGGCGTGCCCAAGCCGCTGCAGGGCGTCTTGCCGGGCCCGTACCTCTCGCTTATCGGTGCCGAGGACCCGAGCCGTACAGCTCTTACACTCAGCAACGGACAGCAGACCTCCGCCGGTGGTTCGCTTGCCGCCCAGACTGCCGCAGCCGAAGAGGCGCTCAAGCACAGGAATTCCCTGACTGTGAAGCAGGTCGTGGGCGAGGTCAAGCCGCAGGTGCTCTTCAACAACAAGCGCGAAGATTACAGCTCGTTCCTCCCGATGGAAAAGATTTCGTTCCAGCGCGCGGCCATCAACCAGTTCTTCACGTTCCTCACGACGGCGACCCCGGACGATGTGGGCTTCTCGGACTGCGTGTTCCAGTCGCCCAACTATTTCTACGTGCGTGGCGTGTCGGTCAAGCCTACATCGCAGCGTAGCTTCTTGGAACGTATCAAGTCGGTGAGCTCCGATTTCAGGACTCCGCCGCTGCCCGAGAACGCTCCTGCAACCGACATTACGGCGTTCGGCCTGTTCAATGTGAACAACGTAAACAAGGCTGCCGTTTCGAAGTTCGTGCATGCGGGCGAGGTTGCCGACGAAGTCAAGGCTTTCAAGGCTCTCGCTACTGCGAACAAAGTAACGCTTAACGGTTTCGACAAGCCTGCTATCGAGGAATTCGGCGTGTACAAGCGCTTCACCTACCAGGTGACCTCCACGGCAGACTTCCCGGAACTGCAGTCCCTGATGAGTGCCCTCGATGCATCCCCGATCCGTATCGGTGTCACGAAGGCCGAAATGAAGTTCGCCAAGCGCACAATCGCATCGGCATTCACGCTGGTGATGTTTGTTGCCCCGTAAGCATGTCTATCCGCATTACCGGTGGTGCCCTCCGCGGAAGGAATGTTCCTTCTCCGGAAGGCAACAAGACTAGGCCGACGGCTTCCCGCACGAGGGAAGCCCTCTTCAACATTTTGCAGGGCGTGGAAAACTTCCGCATGCTTGACCTGTTTGCAGGCTCGGGCATTATGGGCATCGAGGCGCTGAGCCGCGGTGCATCAAGCATTGTTGCAGTGGAAATCGTGCATTCGCAGGCGAGGCTTGTGTACCAGGCGTACAAGGCTCTCGGTCTCTCCGAAAAAGTTACTTTGTTAGAAAAGAGCGCTCTCACGCTCGAGAAGGAATCGCTCTGCGCCGAAGAGGGCTTTGACCTGATCTATGCAGACCCTCCGTTCAAGGACAGGGAATACCCGGACCTGCGCCCCTACTGGCAGTGGCTTAACCCGGGTGGTGTCGCCGTGTTCGAGGCTCCGAGCAAGAATCTCCCTGCATGGGTGAAAGAGGCCGACGAGGCCGGAACCGTGCAGGTCCGCCGCTACGGCGAATCCTCGCTAGTTATATTTAGAGCTTAGTTCTAAATAGTCATTCTGGACGCGTAGCGTCCGGAATCCATACATTTAATCCCTACACTTGTACTAGTGGCTAATGACCAATGACTAGTGACCAATAACTAATTTCTATATTTACGGCATGCAGAGAAATGTCGTATTCGCGGGGTCGTTCGACCCGTTTACCCTCGGGCACCTTGATATTGTGAAGCGTGCCTCCGAGTGCTTTGGTGACGTGTACGTGCTTGTGGCGAAGAACGCTTCCAAGAACTACATGTTCTCCGAATCGCAGCGTGTCGAAATGATCAAGAAGGCTGTCGAGGGGATTCCTGACGTGCATGTGGATGCCTATGACGGGCTCACGACTGAATTCATGAAGGATATCGGCGTGAGTTATTTGGTGCGCGGAATCCGCAACGCAGCCGACCTGGATTTTGAACAGTCCTTTGCGTGGAACAACAAGATGCTCTACCCGGAATGCGAGACGGTTTTCCTTTCCAGCGCTCCCGAGCACCTGATGATTTCGAGCACGGTGGTGCGTGAACTTTTGAAGGCGGGTATCGCGAAGGATGATGCGGGCCGCAAGTTGCTCGCGAAGTATGTACCTGAAAGTATTGTGCCAATGATCTTGGCGGGCGTTTAATTTTATGAGACCTTTCCAGTTTTTGCCTAAAGTTTTGCGGACGCTGCTGATTGTAAATGCGGTTGTCTTTTTGCTTGCCTTCGTGGGCGGCAAGTTGCTTGGCCTGCACCTGAACCTGCCTGGCCTCGGCTATGGTAGCCTTGCCGATTACATTGCGTACTTCGGCGCCTTCTGGCCGTTCGCTCCGGAACAGGCGTGGCGATTCGTGACCTACATGTTCGTGCATGTCGACTTCTGGCACTTCCTTTTCAACATGCTCATGCTGTGGATGTTCGGTAGCGATGTCGCCGACATGATGGGTGCAAAGCACTTTACGGGGATGTACTTCTTCTGCGGGATTTTTGCCGCGGTGTTCAGTCTCGCGATGTACTTGCTCGGCATGACGAACGCCCCGATTATCGGCGCCTCGGGCGCGTTGATGGGCATATTCGTTGCCTACTACAAGTTCTTCCCGGATCGCATGCTGCTCATGTTCTTCTTTTTCCCGATGCGCATCAAGTATGCGATGTGGTTCATGGTCGCGGTAGACGTGTTCATGGCGCATTCGAGCGATGGCGTGGCACACTTTGCACACTTAGGCGGTGTTGTGGGCGGTTTCCTGTACATGTTCCTTTACGAGAAGGGATTCGGGAACACTCTCGCGGGTATGCGCCGTAGTTTTGGGGGCGCTGGTCGCAAGCCGAAGTTTAAGGTCCACGAGGGTGGCCGTTCTGATGGCGAGGGCACCGTGTACCGCGAAGGTCGCAGTGACGAGCCTATCGAGGGTGAAGTCTTTTACGTCGATGAGCAGAAGCGCATGGACGAGATTTTGAAGAAGGTCAATAGCGAGGGTATCAACTCGCTGACCGAATCCGAACGCAGGTTCCTGCTGCAGGCGGGCGAAAAGCTGCGCCGCCGCAGGGGCGGACTGTAATTCATTTTTGAGGTTGTCTGATGAAGAAAGTTCTTGGTATGGGCGCTGCCCTCGTTGATATTCTCGCGAACGTGGATGACGCTTGGATTGAATCGCAGGGCGTGCAGAAGGGCGGCATGAATATGGTGGACTGGCCGCAGATGGAAAAGTTCCTTGCTGCGCTCAAGAACCCGCTGCGCGTGCCGGGCGGCTCTACCTGCAATACGATGGTCGGACTTTCTCGCCTGGGTGGCAAGGCTGCCTTCATTTCGAAGGTCGGCGATGACGAACTCGGGAAGATTTTCCGCGAGCACCTGGAACGTAACGGCGTGGAATCGAAGCTCGGGATGAGCGATGCCGCTACGGGTTGTGTGTTCAGTGCGGTGACGCCCGATGCCCAGCGCTCCATGTGGACTTACCTCGGGGCATCTGACTTCCTTGCTAGCGATGACTTTGTGCCCGCGCTCTACGATGGTGTAGGCCTGCTCTATGCGGAAGGCTACCGCGCGTTCAATGCGGACTGTTTCAAGAAGTCGTTCACGCTTGCCCGCAGCCTGGGTGTGGAAACCGCGCTCGACTTCAGCAGCTTTGGCGTGGTGGAAGCCTGCCGCAAGCTGTTCGATGAACTCTTTGCTGAAAAGATGATTGATATCATTATCGCGAACGAGGACGAGGCCTATGCCTATGCGGGCGTCAAGGAAGAAGCCGCTCTCGACGTGCTTGCGCAGAAGGCGAAGGTCGCCGTGGTGAAGATTGGCAAGCGTGGCGCCCTCATTGCGAAGGACGGCAAGGTGACCCACGTGCAGGCTGGCCCCGCGAAGGCCATCGATACGACTGGCGCCGGTGACCTGTGGGCGTCGGGATTCCTGTACGGCTACATGAACGGCTGGGACATGGAACGCAGCGGCAACCTCGGGAGTGTTGTGAGTAACGAGGTTGTGCAGGTGATGGGTGCGCAAATCCCCGAAGACGGCTGGAAGCGCATTCTTGCGGCCCGCGGGTAGTTTGCCCGCTAACACTCCGGGCGAAAACGATGTATATTTAGGAGGAATAAGGAGGTCCTATGAAAAAGTTGTTTTTCGTGCTCGCTGCACTTATGATGGTGCCGGCCCTCTATGCGGCAGAAGATACGCCGATTCAGAATGTTTGCGATTCCCTTTCGCTGGGTGAGACTCCGGTGATTGAACTCGTGCCTGCCTATATTGACGAATCGAACTGGTACGGCAATCCGAAGACGTGGGTGAAGGACTCCTCGAATGCCAAGCGCCATTATACATATGAGACGGTGAAGGTTAGTATCAGTACGACTAGTTCAATGCAATTGCCCATTTCTATAAAAGCCGGCTGCATAGAGTCGCAAGGTCTGGAAGTGGGGTATGCCAAATGGAACACTCGCCAGACATGGGAAAAAGTTAGCGAAGATGATGTTGCAACAAGAATCTACACCTTGCTTGAACTGACGATGGAAGGGCATGATGCTACGAACACTTATAACCTGTTGGCGTTTGTCCCTGACCAGATTCCTCAGGATTATTCATTCCAATCGAACCAATTGCTTTATTCAACAACATTTGAGTTTGCCTTTGAATTCTGGTTTGCTTCTGCATCTTATCAACATATAAACCGAACTGAAACGTCTGTTACAACAAATAGTTATTACGCGACCACAACAGGAAACGATTCGTTGAATGCTGTTAATAGGGCTATTGCAAAATTAGCGATTCCTGATACTACAAAGTCAATCCGCATTCAGACCCTTAAGGTCGTGCTTGTCGATTCCCGCAAGGTGCCGGAGCCTGAGTCTTCTTCTAGCGTGGTAGTGAGTTCCTCGTCCGAGGTAAAGTCCTCTTCGAGCCATACGCCGGCAACATCTTCGTCTGCGGAACAGTCCTCGTCCAGCGGGACTCCGGGCCCGACATCCTCTGCTGATGATGAAAGTTCTTCTTCTGCTAAGCCCGAGACGTCTTCTTCTACAGGGCCGGCATTGTCTTCTTCGAGCAACGTGCCGGGATCTTCTAGCACGCAGGAATCCTCTTCCAGCGACAAGCCTGCAACGTCTTCCAGCGGCACGCAAGGAACATCTTCTTCTGGCGCTGAACCGGAATCGAGTTCTTCCGAAAAATCGGCACGTCTCGTGACTGCGCCGACTCTTGACGGTTCTGCCCGCATGGTGCAGGTGCGTACCCTCGACGGCTCCATCGTGAATAACTCCGGCAAGCTTGCCCCGGGCGTATACTACGTGAAGTACTCCAACGGCAAGTGGAGCAAGATGGCGGTTTTGCCCAGGTAGGTCGTAGCCGATGCTTATGAGGTCCCTCGCTGTTCTATTTTTTGCAGTCGCGTTCGCGCTCGCCGCGCCGTCTAAGGCAGGCGATGCACAGTCTAATGCCGCAAATACACAAGTTGCAAATACACAGGCTGCGCCCGCACAGCCTGCGGGTGAATCGCCTGCAACCGAAGCCCCTGCAGAGATGGTCCCAGTGGATGTAATGCAAGAGGAACTTGCCATACGCGATAGCGTGATGCAGCTTCGCGATAGCCTCTGCACCGTGGAGAAGGATTCTCTCCGCAAGTCGGTGGTGGTCGAGGAGGCCAAGTGCGCGAACTGGGAACAGAGTTACCAGGTGATGAAGCAGAACAACGAGGTCTGCGCGAAGGCCCTCGGGATTGCCATCGAGGCGAGCGAGAAGGATAAGGACCGTGCCGACGAGGAACGCCGCAAGGCTGCCGTGATGAGTTCATCTTCGTTTATGGGTGGCCTGCTTGTCGGGGCGCTCCTGTTCTGGCTGATTTTTGATTGACGGAGGCCGCATGAGGCTTGGACTGTGTGCTGCTGTGGGTGTGTTGCTGGGCGCGGGGCTTTGCCTTGCGAAGGGTGGCGGCGCGCCTGCGGGCCAGTTCCAGCTGGGGGCAACGCTCACGCCGGTTGCGACAATCCCCATGAAGTCTGCGGAAATCTCGGCGTACATGCCCGAAAAGAAGAAGTTGTTTGTCGTGGGTGGCGAGAACCTGCTCGAAATTGTCGACCTTTCCAACGTGGCAAAGCCGAGGGTGGTAAGGACCGTTTCGCTGGGGGGCGATGCCTCGAGCGTGACGGTGAACGGGAACCTTTTCGCCGTGAGCCTGCTGAACGCTCCGGAGTGGAAGAAGGGCCACGTGCAGGTGATGCGCTATACCGACAGCCTTGAGGTTCTCGGGTTCTTCGAGGTCTGCCACCAGCCCGACATGCTCACGTTTACGCCCGATGGCTCGGCGCTTCTGGTGGCCTGCGAGGGCTCTCCCGACATAAACTTCCGCGAAGATCCCGAGGGCGGTGTCGCGATTATAACCGCCCCGAAGGATGGCCCGTGGTCTCGCCTCGAGATTGCGGTTGCGGGCTTTGACGGGCTCGATACTGCAGCGCTGATGGCGCAGGGCGTCCGCAAGACCGGAGCGCAGGGGTTCGTGAAGACGCTCGAACCCGAGTACATCACCGTTTCGCCGGATTCCAAGACGGCGTGGGTGAGCCTGCAGGAGAACAATGCGATTGCGGTCGTTGACATTGCCGCAAAGAAAATCACGAACGTGTACCCGCTCGGGTTTGTCGACCATTCCGTTCCCGGGTTCGGGCTCGACGCCAAGAAGAACTCGAAAGTTGAAATTGCAAACTACCCGCTGCGCGGCCTGCGCCAGCCCGATGGCATTTCTTCGTTTGTTGTAAACGGCAGGTCTTTTGTGGTTACGGCGAACGAGGGCGCTCCCGTGAACGATTACAAGGCATGGACCGACGTGACAAGCCTCGTGATGCTTTCGCAGCAGGGTCGCCTGGACCCGAAAGTGTTTACTTCGGAGCTGGTGAATGATTTGAATGGAATTTCCGTGAGCAACCTGGAACGTTGCGATGTCGCGCCCGATATTGTGCCCGGTGGCCGTTGCCCGTACGCATACACGTTTGGCTCTCGCAGTGTGAGCATCTTTGACGGTGCAACGGGCGCGCTTATCTGGGATAGTGGCGACATGCTCGAACGCACTATCTCGAAGGTCGCTCCCGATTACTTTAACTGGAATTCGAAAAAGAACAAGGTCAAGATGGATTCTCGCAGCGAAGACAAGGGCTGCGAACCCGAAAATGTGACCGTGGGCGAGGTCGCGGGCAAGCGATACGCCTTTGTGGGGCTTGAACGCACGAGCGGCATCGCTGTATTCGACATTACCGATTTCGGCAAGACGAGCAATCCCTCGCCAAGGATTGTTGACTACTACCTAGACCCTAGCGACCGTGGCCCCGAAGGCGTGCTGTTTATCCCCGCCGAAAAAAGCCCGAACGGCGCCGCACTTCTCGTTGTCGGCTACGAATACAGCAAGACTCTCACGATTTATACCGTGAAATAACCAGTTTGTCGCCTAGGACAAGGTGAAAAAAACGCCGAGCGAAAGCTTGGCGTTTAATGTTTTTGGATCCTTCGACTTCGGCGCATTGCGCCTTCGCTCAGGATGACAACTAAGGTCGCTGGGATGACGGCTCGTTATCCCAGCAGTTCTTCCTTGCTGATGGCCTTGAAGTGCGTGGCTTCAAGTGCCTCGATAGCCTTGTCCGTATCCTGGAAACGCAGAATCATGATGTTGCTGCCGTTCAGTGTGGAGGGGTAGGCGTACATGTAGTCAATCTGCTGGCTGCCAACTGCTGTAGAGAGCAGTTCGGCAAGGCCACCGATGGCGGCGTTCACGGGGCAGGCGACCACGTCGGTGATGGTGGCACTGAGGCCCGCCTTCGCGAGCACGTCGACAGCCTTTTCCGGGTCACTGACAATGAGGCGGATGAGCCCGAACTCGCCGGAGTCGGCAAGCGTGAGCGAAAGGAGGTTCACGCCGGCGTCGGCAAGCGAGCGGCACACCGTCTGGAGACGGCCTGGACGGTTAGAAACGAAAACGGATACTTGCGGAATCTTCATGTTTTGCCTCCTTACATCTTCTTCCTGTTATCAATGACGCGCTTGGCCTTGCCTTCGCTACGCGGCAGCGAATCGGGTTCGCACAGCGTGACGATGACGGAAATGCCGAGAATCTGTTCGATGGAGTGCTTGAACTTCTTGTTCAGCTGTTCCATGTCGCTCATGGAGTCGCTCACCATGTCGCGGGAAACTTCCACCTTCACCTCGAGCGTGTCCATGTTGTTCTTGGTGTCGAGCACAATCTGGTAGTGCGGCAGAGCCTTCTCTGCGCGGAGGAGGGCCGTCTCGATCTGGCTCGGGAACACGTTCACACCGCGCATAATAATCATGTCGTCGCTACGGCGGCCAATGCGGCGGATACGGCGGATGGTACGGCCGCACTTGCACTTGGTCTTCTCGATGGCGGTAATGTCGCGGGTGCGGTAGCGGATGATGGGCATGGCCTTCTTGCTGAGCGTAGAAAGCACGAGTTCGCCCTCTTCGCCGTCCGGCAGCGGTTCAAGCGTTTCGGGGTCCACAATTTCGGGGTAGAAGTGGTCTTCGAAGATATGGATGCCGTCGCGGCACTCGCATTCACAGCCCACGCCCGGGCCCACGATTTCGGAAAGACCGTAGATGTCGTATGCCTTGATGCCGGTCTTTTCTTCGATGTAGTCGCGCATGCCGTCGCTCCACGGTTCTGCACCGAAGATGCCACGCTTCACCTTCAGGTCACGGATGTCGACACCCATCTTTTCGGCAACATCGATAATACGTACAAAGTAACTCGGGGTTCCGCCCACTGCGGTAACGCCGAAGTCCTTCATGAGCATCACCTGGCGTTCGGTATTGCCGCCGCTGATGGGGATGACGGTCGCGCCGAGGGCTTCAAAGCCGCCGTGGATGCCGAGACCGCCAGTGAACAGGCCGTAGCCGTAGAAGTTCTGCACAATGTCGGTGCTCCTGAACCCGCAGGCGAGGAGGCCGCGCTTAACGACCTGGGCCCAAACGTCCATGTCTTCCTTGGTGTAGCCGACCACGATGGGCTTGCCGGTGGTGCCCGAACTTGCGTGCAGGCGCACGACTTCGCTCAGGTCGACGGCGAACAGGCCGTACGGGTAGGTGTCGCGCAGGTCCTTCTTCATGGTGAAGGGGAGCTTGGCGACGTCCTTGAGACTCTTGATGTCTTCGGGCTTGAGGCCCTTCTCGTCCATGCGTTCACGGAAAAGGGGAACTTTCTCGTAGGCGAGCTTTACGGTGGCGCGCATACGCTGCAGCTGCAGGTCGCGCAATTTTTCTTCGGGCATGAAGTCCAGGGCCATTTCGGGCAGGACCTTGTTTTCTTCGTCATTCCAGGCGGTTGAACGCATATAATCCTCTAAAAAAGAGTGGTTGAAATTTAACGAGAAGAATTTAGTCTTTTTAAGCCGGGAAAGAATGAAAAAAAATATAAAAGTTTTCTTCATCGCCGCTTTTTTCACCTTGGTCGCCGCATTTTTTACAATCAGTGAAAAGTTGACGGACAAAGTGCGTTTTTCGGCAAATCCGGTTGGGCGGAACATTTCAATTTTTGTATTTTTGTGCGGTATTTTAAGTTTTTTGAATCTATAGGTAGGTTTATTCTGCGTACCCGTCTGATTTTATTGATTCTGTGTATTGTTGGTCTTGTTCAGGCCCAGCTATTGGATATGTCCCAGATGCCTGTGGACTATATGGCCGAAAACAAGGTTCGCAAGGTTAAGATTGAAGGTAATGTGAACATGGACCAGCGTGCGGTGTTGAGCCGAATTGGCATCCGCGATGGCCAGACTTTTTCGCCCACGGTACTTTCTGACAAGGTCCAGGAGGCGGTGTCCGCCCTCTACAAGTCGGGCCTTTTTGACGACGTTTCTGCCTGGGTCGACTATATCGACAACAGCACCGAGGTCGACCTCATATTCAAGATTAAGGAACTGCCTGCCCTCGATACGGCGGTGCTGGACGGTAACGACGAGGTCTCCGAAGACGACTTGCGCCTCAAGATGCGCCTGATTCCGGGCCAGGTTTACAGCAAGAGCCAACTGGAACGCGACCGCCAGGCGATGATCGACTACTACCATTCCGAAGGCTTCTTGCTGGCCGAGGTGGGCTACCGCGAGACCCCCGTAGATGACAACAAGAACATGGTGACCTTCATTATCCGCGAGGGCGAGAAGGTGAAGGTGCGCCGCATAGAGATTACGGGTAACGACAACGTACCCGCGATAGACATTACCGACCACATGCTCACGAAGGTGGACCAGTGGTACGGTGGTGGCGAGTTCAAGGAGACTGTTTTTGAGGCTGACCGCGACACGGTGTTGAACGCCATCCGCCACTTTGGCTACCTGGATGCGGAACTGACCGAATACCGCGCCGAATACCTGCCCGATTCCAGCTGCCTGTTCTACCTGGGCCGAATGGTGCCGGTGGGCGAGCGCCTGCAGCCGCTCTACGACCAGTTGAACCGCGCGATGGGCGACCCGGCGACAGCCATGTACAAGATGGCGGGCAAGCCCACGATGCAGGTCTCACACTTCTTCCGCACCTCCAAGGAGATGTCGCACCACGGGTACGTGACCCGTCCGCTCCCGGTGGTCAAGGAAGAGGAAGACGCCCTCAAGCTCATCAACGACATTATCCGCTACGAGGATTCCCGCAAGGAATGGCTCAAGATTGTTGATGGCCGCAAGTTCAACAACCCGAAGATTGACTCGCTCAAGAAACTCAAGAAGCGCTCGGAATACGAGGAAAAGTTGCTCGTGCGCTACATGATCGAGGACATGTTCCCGCTCCTGAACAAGTACGACAATATCCACACCTCGAGCGATATCTGCATCCACATTGGCATGGTGGAAGGCCGCCGCTACTACATGGGCAACGTGCACTTCTCGGGTAACGAGGTTTTGAACGACAAGGTGCTTGGCTACGCCTTCCGCCTGGATAGCGGTGCGGTGTTCGACCAGTACCTCTACGATGCCTCCAGGAAGGCGCTGCTCGACGTTTACCGCGAGGATGGCTACCTGTTTGCCCAGTACGACGAGGAACGCACGTTTGTGAACGACTCCGTGGTGAACCTCACGTACCGCATGCGCGAAGGTCTGCCCGCAAGCATCCACAAGGTGTATATCCACGGCAACACCAAGACGAACGAGAAGGTGATCCGCCGCGAGGTGCGCCTGTATCCGGGCGATACGTACCGCCAGTCCCTGCTGGAACGTAGCTTCCGCGAAATCATGCAGCTCAACTACTTCGACATGGTGGTGCCCGATATCAAGATTTACGGCGAACAGGAGGTGGACCTCGACTTCACCGTGCAAGAGAAGGAAGCAGGTACCGGCCAGTTCAGCCTGGGTGTTTCGTACAGCGAGAGCGATGGTCTTGTGGGTACGGCAAGTATTTCTATCCCGAACTGCTGTATGGGTGACGGCCAGGCCGCAAGCCTGAGCGTGGAATACGGTGCCGACAAGAAGAGCGCATCCATTAGCTTCCAGGAACCCTGGCTCCTCGACAAGCCGATTACCCTCGGTGCAAGCCTGAGTTACTCCTGGTGGAACATGGAAGATTACGGCGACCCGAACATTACCCGCTACGGTGGTTCCGTGTACGTGGGTAAGCGCCTCAAGTGGCCCGATGACTACTTCTACGGCCAGGTCGGTTACAGTTGGCTCATGAACAAGCAGGGCCCGAACATCGACGACAGCTACGTGGTGTACACCGGTATCGAATCGGCTATCAATTTCCGCCTGGTGCGCGACGACAAGAACCTGCCGCAGTTC
Organism: Fibrobacter succinogenes; assembly: GCA_902800815.1. GTDB lineage: Bacteria > Fibrobacterota > Fibrobacteria > Fibrobacterales > Fibrobacteraceae > Fibrobacter > Fibrobacter succinogenes_B. Next base: position 41,343 of record CADCGB010000002.1, on the reverse strand, counting down.
CCGACGGAAGGCTCCCGCTACCAGCTCGATATCCAGGTGGCCGATGGCCTGCTGTTCAGCGACTTCGAGTTTGTCAAGACGGAACTCACCATCAAGTGGTGGTTCCCGCTGTTCCGCGACCGCCTCGCGATTGCACTTACCAACGAGTACGGTGTGATGTTTGGCGACCAGTTGCAGTACCGCACGCTGTTCACGATGGGTGGCGTGATGGGCTACGAGGGCAACATGCGTGGTTACAGCTCGGGCTCTATCGGTTACCGCCGCCTGGGCCGCAGCTACCAGTACACGGGTGCTGAACTGCAACTTGGCATTGTGCCGCAGGTGTTCTACCTGTTGCCGTTCTTCTTCGACGCGGGTAACGTGTTCGGTGAACGCTATGACCCCAAGACGAAGGTTGCAAAGCCCAGCAGGAACCCGCTCAGCGAATGGGATCCGTCGAGCCTCAAGAAGGATATCGGTTTCGGTTTCCGCGTAGTGGTGCCTATGCTCGGCATTATCGGGTTTGACTTCGCCTGGCCGCTCGATGTGGGCGAGACCTACACCGGCCTGCAGCGTACCAACGTGGGCGATATGGAATTCAACTTTGTCATCGGTCAGGGATTCTAAGGAATCGGGAGGCTCTATGATTCGCAAGGTCTTAATCGCGTTGATGATGGTGTTTGCATGCGCAAGTTTCGCCGAAGACGGCCTGCGCATCGCTCACGTGGATTCCAAGCTTATTTTCGATGGCTACAAGGGCACGAAGAAGGCTCAGGAAGAGTACGATCGCCAGGTGGCAAAGTGGGAACAGCAGGCGAACCTGCTGCAGAAGGAACTTTCCGCCATCAAGGAAAAGCTCGACAAGCAGCTCCTGATGCTCAGCGACGAAAAGAAGCGCGAACTTGAGGCCGAGTATAACAAGAAGGATATCGAGCTCAAGACGTTTATCGACCGCGTTTATGGCCGTAAGGGCGAACTCATCACCCAGAACGAGAAGGTGAGCGCGCCCATTATTCAGCTTATCCGCAAGGCGGTGAACGAGATTGCCCTGCAGGAGGGCTACGACATGGTCGTGGACCGCGCGACGGGTGCGGTACTCTTCTGGAAGAAGGAAAACGACCTGACCAACAAGGTGCTCGAGTACCTGAACAGCCGCTAGTTTCCGGAAACTAACGGTTCGTTGTCGTTACCGCAACTTACAAAAAAATAGCGGATAAAATCACCCTACACAAAACGTGTAAATTTTTCTAAATTTGGCGCCGTCTTTAAATCACGGAGTGCCAGATGACCAATATTCACGCCAAGGAATCGTTCAAGAACTTCCTACTGGGCGTAAAAGCGACCGTAACCCCTGAATCCGTCCGGGTACTCCGTCGGGGCTACACCAAGAAAAACTTTGTGAGCGACCTGATGTCGGGCCTCATCGTGGGTATCCTCGCGCTCCCGCTCGCCATCGCGTTCGCTATCGCCTCGGGCGTTGGCCCCGAACAGGGCCTGTACACCGCGATTATAGCGGGTTTTGCGATTTCCCTGCTGGGCGGTAGCCGTTTCCAGATTGGCGGCCCCACGGGTGCCTTTATTGTGATTGTCTACGGTATCGTAAGCCAGTACGGCTACGACGGCCTGGCTTCCGCGACGCTCCTCGCGGGTATCCTGCTCATTATCTTTGGCATTGCCAAGTTCGGCGCCATTATCAAGTTCATTCCGTACCCGGTTACGGTAGGCTTTACCGCGGGTATCGCCATCATCATCGCGCTCGGCCAGGTCCCGAACTTCTTTGGGCTGCGGTTCCTCGCGAAGGACCCGGCCGATGCCATCGGCAAGATCAAACTCTACGCCTCGTCCTTTGATACCGTGAACATGTATGCGGTGATTGTGGGGCTCGTGGCGCTTGCCGTTTGCATCCTGTGGCCGAAGATCACCACGAAGATCCCGGGCTCGCTGGTGGCGATTGTGGTTGCGACCGTGATGGTGAAGGTCCTTGGCTGGGATGACCCGCTTACGGGCCACGGCGTGGTGACCATCGGCATGAAGAACCATATCCCGAGCGGGTTCCCGGTGCCGCACTTGCCCAATATCAGCATCGAGATGATGCAGAAGGTGTTCCAGCCGGCTTTGACGATTGCCATCCTCGGTGCCATCGAGTCCCTGCTTTCGGCGGTGGTGGCCGACGGTATGACCAGCACCAAGCACCGCTCCAATACCGAACTCTTTGGCCAGGGCGTGGCGAACATCCTTTCCCCGATTTTTGGCGGTATCCCCGCGACGGGCGCGATTGCCCGTACTGCGACGAACATCCGTAACGGCGCGGTGAGCCCGGTTTCGGGCCTGGTGCATGCGGTGGTGCTTTTGCTTATCATGCTTGTGCTCGGCAAGTATGCCGAAATGATCCCGATGGCGGCGCTTGCCGCGGTGCTTTTCCAGGTGGCGTTCAACATGTGCGGCTACCGCAGTTTCATCAAGATGTTCAAGGCCCCCAAGAGCGACGTAATTGTGATGCTCGTGGCCTTCTTCCTCACGGTGATTATCGACCTCACGGTGGCAATCGAAGTGGGCGTGTTGCTGGCAGCGGTGCTGTTTATCAAGCGCATGAGCGACGTCTCTGAGATGGAGACGGTGACCGAGGCCCTCAAGGAAGACGACGAGGAGGCCGCGCACAACGAACTCAGCCGCCAGGTGCCGAAGGGCGTGGTGGTCTACGAACTCGCTGGTTCGCTGTTCTTTGGCGCGGTCGACAAGTTCAAGGACACGATGGCCCGCATCTCGGACAAGCCGAAAATCCTTATCCTGCGTATGCGTAGTGTCTCTAGCATCGATGCCGCAGGCATCCAGATGATCGAGGACCTGCTTTCCCGCTGTAATCGTGAGGGAACGCAACTCCTGCTCTCTGGCGTGCATGCCCAGCCTGTGGTGGCCCTGACCCGCGCAGGCGTGCTCAAGCAACTCGGTGAAGAAAATGCCCTCGGTAACATTGACGCGGCGCTCAACCGTGCGCGCGAACTGCTTGGCCTCCCGGTGGTGGATGCCTCGCACGAGGTGCAGCCCGCGCCTACTGTTTCTTGGGAAAAGAGCCTCGACAAGCCCTGGATGCCCGAGGAATCTAACGCCGCGATTGCCGAAGAAACGCCCGAAGTTATTGCCGAGAAGATGATGGACGAACCCATCAAGATTATCGAGAACGAGAAGAAGTAGCGAAAAATTGGGAACTTGGTTCCCGCTTGTCAAGGACCGTTCGCATTTCGCGTGACGCAAATCGCAGTGTGATTTTCATTACTTTGAAAATGGAATATTACATTCTATATTATGGAGCGTAAGGATAAGGGATGGATAAAATGATGACTACAATTCTCAAGGATTTAGCCTCTAGAACGTTCTTCGCGAACTTCATGGTCGCCTTCATGGGCGTCACCCTCTACCTCATCAACTCTCTCTCATAATATTTTCATCGGCTCCTAAAAAAAGACTGCCTCTTCCAAGAGGCAGCCTTTTTTGCATCAAAAAATGCAGTTTTTATCGCGAAATTGCCCTTTTTTTCCGCATCAGCATATTATCGCATACGCTTTGCGTATGCGCGAGGCAAACTCTGTTTGCCGAAGTTTTCTCTTGTGTTGCCTGAAAAAGCCGCTTATAGTTCCTGTAAAAGGCGTTTTTTCGCGGGGCCTTCGGGCAGGGGGGCGAAGGTGTCGAACGCAAATGCGTGCATGAGCATCTTGCGGGCCGCCTTTTCGGGGATTCCGCGGCTCACCAGGTAGAACATCTGTTCCGCGTCAAGTTCGCCTACGGTATTGCCGTGCGTGCATTCCACGTCGTCGTGGTAGATCTTGAGCACAGGCTTTACGGAGACGCTGCTGTTTTCGGAAAGGAGGATGGTGTTCACGAGCTGGCTGGAGTACGCCTTGGTGCATCCGTTGCCTACGATGACGCTCCCGTCGTAACTTGCGGTTGCGTTGCCGTCGAGCAGGTTGCGCGAAAGTTGCGTGCTCGTGGTTTCGGGGGCGTTGTGGTAGATGTGGAGCCTGTGGTGGCTCGACGATTCCCCGCCGAGCACGTTCAGCGTGCGTGCGTCAAAATTTGCTCCCGCTGCGTTCAGGAAGGCGTCGATGCTCACGCGGGTAATGCCGTTCCCGCGCTCGATGGCCGAAAAGCGCACGTTGCTGCCGGCCGCCTGCGTAATGCGGAAGTGCCTGAAGGTGAGCGGCAGGTCGTTTGCGGGGTTCGCGAAGAATATCTCTACGCTGGCGCCTTCGCCCACGTTGATGTCGAAACGTTCCGCGCAGATGGGGTGCTGTACCTTGTTGTCGAGGATCTCGATGCTTGCCTTCGCGTTCTTGCCGATGTTGAGCACCGTATGCCCGTAGTCGTTGTTGCATTTGAGCATCGCCATCTCTTCGGAACCGTCGGCGATGTTCTGGACCATTGTGCGGGCGTTTTGTGCCACCGGGAGGAGTGCGGCGAAGTCATTTTCTTCCGAAAAGTCGAATGCATCCTGGTTGTCATTGCGAGGAGCGTCAGCGACGTGGCAATCACTATCCGGGCTCAGTACGTTCGGGATCTTTGCCACGGGGAAGAACGTCCACAACTCGTTGTTGCGGCGGGGCATTCCCAGTTGCTTTATGCGGGTAATGGCGTCCATCGTTATTCCTCGATCCAGTCGTAGCCCTGTTCTTCTAACTTGAGGGCGAGTTCCGGGCCGCCGGAGAGGATAATCTTTCCGTGGCGCAGCACGTGCACGTAGGTGGGCTTGATGTAGTCCAGGAGCCTCTGGTAGTGCGTCACCAGGATAACCGCCTTCTCCGGGCTCATGATGTGGTTGATTCCGTTTGCTACGATGCGGAGCGCGTCGATATCCAGGCCGGAGTCGGTCTCGTCGAGGAAACTCACCTTCGGGTCGAGAATCGCCATCTGGAGGATTTCGTTACGCTTCTTCTCGCCGCCGCTCATGCCGTCGTTCACGCCGCGTTCGCGGTAGCGCGCGTCCATCTCGAGCAACTGCATCTTCTCTTCGCAAAGTTTCTTGAAGTCGTCGTCGTTTATCTCGGGCTGCCCGAGGAAGGCGCGCTTGCTGTTGAACGCCATCTTGAGGAATTCCACGTTGTTTACGCCCGGGATTTCGGTCGGGTACTGCGTGCTGATGAACAGCCCGGAGTTTGCGCGCTCGTTGATGTCCATCTCGAGCAGGTTCTTGCCGTCGAGTTCCACGGAACCGCCGTCCACGTGGTAGGCGGGGTGGCCCATGATGACCTTGGAGAGCGTGCTCTTGCCCGATCCGTTGGGGCCCATGATGGCGTGGACTTCGCCCGGTTTTACCTCGAGGTTGATGCCCTTGAGGATCTGTGTTCCGTCTTCGATGCTTGCTTTGAGATCTTTGATTGATAACATTGTGCTATCCTTGCGTGGAGGCTAGAATGCTAAGTAAAGGCTGTTTGCTTTTCACGAGCTGCTCGGCGAGCGTATCGATGGATACCTTGCCGTTGCGGTACTGCGTCTCGAGTTTTTCCATGTTCTGCATGAACTTGTTGAGGCCGAGCCGTTTCTGCACGCCTTCGGGCGTGTCGAGCGCGATGCTCTTGCGGAAGCGGTCGCAGAGCCGCAGGTTCAGCACCATCAGGCTCTCGTAGAACTCGTAGATTTCTTTCGGGGTCTTCCAGGATTCTTCGGGCAGGGCTTCCATGAACTGCTTCAGCAGCGGCGAAAGCTGGTCGTAGAGCGCCTGGGGCGAAAAGTGTCCCGTTTCGCTGTAGCCCGCGATGATGGTGTTCACGAACTCGTCGATGATTCCCGATTCAAAGAACTGGATTCCGCTTGCGGCGAGTTCCACGTCAAAGTATTCGCAGGCGCGGTCGAGGAGCGTGGGGTTGTGCACGAGCAGGTTCGCGAACCGGACTTCGAGTTTCGAGAGCAGTTCCCACGGGACGCGCTCGGGTTCGGCGGACTGCTGCGGTATTTCGCCGTACTCCGTGTATTCCGGGTCCGGCTGCTGTTGTACGGGAGCCTTGGGTGCCCTTTGCGGGCGGATTCCCTGGATGCCCTCGAGCGAACGCGACGTATCGAAGCGCTCGGCGATGAGTTTCACGTACTGGTTGCGGAGTTCGGTGTCCTGTATGCTCTTTACGATGGACTTCGCGTAGGTCACGAACTTCGCGCGGGCCTCGATGCTCTGCAGGTCCGAATTGTTGGAGAGGTAACTGAGCCAGTCTTCGGCGTGGCCCAGTTGTTCGCGGAATGCCTCCGCTCCCTGCTCGTTCACGAAGTTATCGGGGTCAATCTTGGTGCCGTCGGGGCGAGAGAGTGCAAATATCCTCGGGACGATTCCCTTGGGGAGCACGATCTCGAGCGAACGCTTGGTGGCCTTGCGCCCGGCCGCATCGCCGTCGAACACGAGGTATGCGGTTTTCGCGTAGCGCGAGAGGATGTTCGCCTGGATTTCGGTAAGTGCGGTGCCCGATGCTGCAACCACGTTCTGCACGCCGCCCTGGTACAGGCTGATAAGGTCAAAGTAGCCCTCGACGATGATGACCGCGTTCTCCTTCGCGATGGCTGCACGGCTGTGGTTGAAACCGAACAGTATCTCGCTCTTGTTGTAGAGCGCCGTGTCGGGGCTGTTCATGTACTTGGGGCGTTCGAAGCCTTCCTGTTTCGGGGCGAGGTCGCGCCCTCCGAATGCCACGACGGTTCCGGACTGGTTCTGGATGGCAATCATCAGGCGGTCACGGAACTTGTCGTCGATGCCGCCGTTCTTCTTTTCGGTGGCGAGGCCCGCCTTGACACAGTCGCGGGGCGAAAAGCCGTTCTTTGCGGCGTAGGCGATAAAGCCTTCGCGCGAGTTGGGGGCGTAGCCGATACGGAACGCCTTGCGGGTCTGTTCCGAGACGTTGCGCTTGGCAAGGTACTCGAGCGCCTTCTCGCTCAGGGTGAGTTGCTGCTCGAACCAGTCGCAGGCAAGTTCGTTCAGCTTGCGGACCATGCCCTTTTCTTCCTGGACTTCGGCACTCTCCTTAGAGGCGTACTTGGGCAAAGTAAAGCCCACAAAATTCGCAACCCATTCTACCGCGCCGTTAAAGTCAATTTTCTCGTGTTCCTGCACGAACTTGAACACGTCGCCACCCGCACCGCAGGCAAAGCACTTGTAGATGCCGAGCGTGGGGTTAACCGTCATGGAGGGGGAGTGGTCGTCGTGGAAGGGGCATACGCCCACGTAGCGGTTTGTGCCGGAACGTTTCAGCGGCAAGAACTGCTGAATCACAAGCGAAATGTCCGCTTGCGACTTGAGCTGCTGAATCACGTCATCCGGGTAAAAGGGCATGTAAGTAAATTTAGCAATTTCTTATATTTAAGGCGGATAAAAGGAGGAAATATGACGAACTTGTGGTGTCATCCTAGAGTGTTGTCATCCTCGCGTAGGCGAGGATCCATACATCTTGTACTTTCGCTTATCTTGGCTGCACTGTTTGTCGCGTGTAGCGATGACGACAGCGATTTCGCGGTGCGGCCTTCTGACGGGTCTTCGTCCAGTGTGTGCGAGGACTGCGATGACGGGTCTTCGTCGAGCGCCAAGTCGAGTAGCAGTTCTGCGAAGTCCTCTTCCAGCGCCAAGTCCAGCAGCAGTTCGGCGGAGTCTTCGTCTAGTTCACAAATAGGCTGCAAAACAGAAACGGAAGACAACTGCGAATACGGCGAGTTGGTGGATGACCGCGATGGTCAGACTTACAAGACTGTGAAAATTGGTGACCAGTGGTGGATGGCGGAGAATCTCAATTATGCATACATAGACGATCCTTTTGATTATGAAGGAGTTACTTCCGATTCCACTAGTTGGTGCTATGATAACGTCTCTGCCAATTGCAATAAGTATGGTCGCCTATATACGTGGTCTGCGGCCATGGACAGTGCTGGTAGATGGAGTACGAATGGCAAGGGTTGCGGCTATGATTCGACATGCTCGCCAGCCGGTATTATACGAGGGATTTGCCCCGAAGGCTGGCACTTGCCAAACATAACTGAATGGGAAATTCTGTTCAACGCAGCTGGCGGCAAAGACATCGCTGGAAAGAACCTCAAGTCTACATCTGGCTGGGTTGATTACGAAGATGAAAGTGGCAACGGTACGGATTCCTTCGGATTCACGGTGCTCCCTGCTGGCAGCAGGAACAAGTATGGGATTTCCAACTTCGAGGGTATCTCCGCGTTATTCTGGAATTCTACGGAGGACGATAGCAACTACGCGTACGAAGTGTTCTTGCTCCACCTCACCGGGGCTGCGGACCTGAGCAGCAGCAACGTCAAGTACAACGCATTCCCTGTCCGTTGCATCAAGGATTAACAAGCCGAGTGAAGCGGTCGCCAAGTTTACTTGAGCGACCATTTCCGAGGCGCAGTATCTGCGCTACGCAGTAGCGGCAAGACTAAACCACGGCCTTGCTTTTCCAGCGGCCGCTGCGCCAGCGCCAGATGTTCGCGAACGAGCGGTAGAATTCGTCGCTCGCCATGCCGAGCCAGAGGCCGGGGAGGCCTAGCCCCACGACAAACGCGAGGATAAGCGAAGTCGCAAGCCCGAGCGTCCACATCATGCCGCTCCCGACAATGGCGGGAAACTTGGAATCGCCCGCGGCACGCAGCGACGTGGTGAGGATGAAGTTCACCGCCTTGAACGGCTGCACGGCCACGTCGCACCAGAGGCATATCTTCCCGAGCCTGAGCACTTCCGGATTGTCGGTGTAGAGCCGTAGCAGGTGTTCGCCCAAGAGTGCGACGATTATCGAGAGCAAGAGCCCGCTCGTGATGCCTACGGCAAGCGTCTGGTAAACACGGCGGTTCGCCTTCACAAAGTCGTGGGCGCCTACGAGGTGTGCCACGAGAATCTGGTTTCCGCTGCCGAGGCCAACCCCGAGAATCACGGAGAGGGCGGCGAAGTTACCCGCAAACACGCGGGCGGTCATCGCGGTGGTGCCCACGTACACGACCATTGCGGTGATGAACACCTGGAAAAGCTGGAAACTGATGGGTTCCGCGGCGGCGGGGAGGCCGATGCGAATCCAGTCGGGGAGGAGTATGCGGGAGCGCTTCCAGTCGCGGGCCTTGCTCTGGTGCTTTACCTTGAACTTGAGCACCATCCACAGGATGCCCGAAGATATCAGCCACGAGAGCGCTGTCGCGAGGGACACGCCGTAAACGCCCATCTTGGGGAGCCCGAAATATCCTTCGAGGAACACGACGTTCAGGCCGGCGTTACTCGCGATGGTGAGCGTGTTGCCCACGAGGTTCCATACGGTAAGGCCGTGCGTGGCGATGAGGGCGGTAAGGATGGTCTGCAGCGCGCGGAATGCGAACCCGAACGAGACGACGCTCAGGAACATCATCGCGTATTTCGCGGGTTCCTCGGTGAGGCCCATCCATTGCGGGATATGCCCTGAAAGCGGGTAGATGACGAGCGTGAGGGCGACCCCGAGCAAGATGCTCCCGAAGAGGACCATCGTCTGCGTGCTGTTTGCGTGGCTATTCTGCTTTGCGCCGATGTACTGCGAGACGATGCTTGCGCCGGACTGCGCGAAGGCATGGAGTGCGGTAAACAGGGCGCCTAGAATCGGGAGCATGGCGCCGACGCCGGCAGCTGCGGTTTCGGAAGTGCGCGAGAGGAACCAGCTGTCCATCATGGGCTGGATCATGCCCACGGCGAACGTGAGGATAAGCGGCCAGGAGAGGCTTATCAGGGAGCGGTCTTTGACGTCTTTTTGGGGTCCGCGCATGGCACAATTTTAGAAATGGGAAAGGGGCTCAGAAAGAGTCCCGAACATAAATAATGGTTCCGCCTGTATACAGGGTTTACTGGAGTTTTTTACCCAGTGCGATTCTTGCTTCGCGGCGGATGAGGGCCTGCTCGTAGCGGCGGCGGGCCTCGTCGGAATCGGGTTCCACGGGGGCCGTGGCGGTGGGCCTGCCGTTGTCGTCGATGGCTACGAACGTGAAGTAGGCGTGCGCGACCGGGAGCTCGGCTCCGTTCTCGGGGTCGGTCTCGGTTATCTTGAGCCCGATTTCCATGGAGGTGTTGAACACGCGGTTCATGCTCGCGTGGATATTGAGGATGGTGCCGACCGCCGTCGGGCGGAAGAACCGCACACCGTCGATGGAGACGGTGTTCACCTTGCGGCCTGCGTGCTTGAAGGCGACGATGCAGGCGGCTTCGTCCATGAGGCTCATCAGGTAGCCCCCGAAGGCGTTGTTCAGCGCGTTCGTGTCGACGGGGTGCACGATGGCGTGCGATTCCAGCGCGGACTCCGAGACCTTGCGGGGAGTCTTGTCGTTGGCGATTCCGGGTATCAGGCCTGTGTTTCTCATAGGACGGACCTCAGCTTGTTTATGATAAAATCTACATCGGTAAACGCGCAGACGGGGAGGCTTACTGCCTTCTGGCTCGCCATGATGGCGTTCCTGTTTTCGCTGCCCTGTGCGAGCCCCCTGAAGCAGGGCTGTTCGTGCAGCGGCATGGGGTAGTGGATACAGTGCGGGATTCCCGCTTTGTCCAGTTTCTTGATAAATGTTTCGCGGTCATCGGCCAGCACGGTGTACTGCGCGTAGGTGCTGGTGCATCCGTGCTCGATGTATTGCGGCACGATTTTTGCACCGGCGCTTGCGCCCGAAATGCCCGCACCCGCAGAAGCTCTCGCGCTGTATTCCGCGAAAAACTCGTCGTACTTGCGGGCGTTCTCGCGGCGCACCTTCAGTTCGTCCTCGAGGTGGCGGAGCTTGACCCGCAAGATGGCGGCCTGCAGGGCGTCGAGCCTGCTGTTCAAGCCCACGGTCTCGTGCAGGTAGCGTTCCTTGCTCCCGTGGTTCGTGAGCATCCTCACTTTCTCGGCGAGCTGTGCATCCGAAGTGAACATCGCACCGCCGTCGCCGTAGCAACCCAGCGGCTTCGAGGGGTAGAAACTCGTGATGGAAATAGTGGCGAGGGTGCAGGCGCGGCTCGTTATGATATCCGAATATGGCGGCACTCCGATGTCGTACTTCGCACCGAATGCCTGTGCTGCATCTTCTAAAAGCCAGAGGTCGTTCGCGACGGCGATTTCCCATAGCTCGTTGAAATCCGCAACTTGCCCGAACAGGTCCACGCCGATAATCCCGCGTGTCTTGGGGCCAATCAGCGCTCTCACGCTTTCCGGGTCAATCAGCAGCGTCTCGGAGTCGATGTCCGCGAAACGCGGTATGCCGCCCAAAAACGCGACGCATTCTGCCGGTGCGATGAACGTGAAGTCGGGTACTATGACCTCGTCCCCCGGTTTGAGCCCGAGGGCTATGAGCGCGATGGTGAGGGCGTCGGTACCGCTTGCGCACGTTATTGCCCTAGTTTCGCCGCCTTTTCCATCAAAAAAGCCTTTCTTTCCGGCGTCCGGACTGCCTGAATTGCAAAAATCCGCAAGTTCCGCCTCCAGGGCCTTGACTTCGGGCCCGCCGATGTAGCATCCGCTGTCCAGAACGGCGCGTTCTGCGGTCTCGAGTTCTTCTCGATAGGCCTCTCTTTGCGCTGTCAGGTTCACGAATGGCATCATAATGGCTAAAATTTAGCAAATTCGCCCAATTTGGGGGCTTGACAAATTCCCATTCTTTACTATCTTTGTCCCTACAAAAAATTTTAAGTAGGTTTTACCCGGAGATATAAGGTGCCTCAACATCAATCTTGCAAAAAGCGTTTGCGTCAGGCCGAAAAGGCCAATGCTATGAACCGTGCTGCCCGCGCAGAAATTCGCGCAAGCCTCAAGGTCATCCGTACTGCTACCTCTAAGGATGCCGCCCTTGCCGAAATGCCGAAGCTTTTCCGTCTGTTGGACGTTGCTGCCAACAAGAGCCGCGCTGGCTTCAATGCGAACCGTGCCGCCAACTACAAGGCCAAGGTCGCAAAGCTCGTTAACGGCTTCGCCTAATCGTTAGGCAAACGGCTTAGTCCGGTTTAATACCGGTGCATATACGTGCACCGGTGTTTTGTGTTTTTATTGGCTTCTGCATAAATGCGTGATGAACTTCTCAAAAGTGGCGAAAAATCGGAAAAAACGCCTATTTTGCCAATGTCGCTAAATCGTTGAGTGATAATTTACTAGATTACGGGCAAGTATCAAGGATTAGAAATGTCTTCAATCAATTTTGCAACACGCGAAATCAGTTGTAAGGTGGTGTATTACGGCCCGGGTCTGAGTGGCAAGACCACGAACCTGCAGGTAATCCACCAGAAGATGCCTTCGGACAAGCGCACGGACATGGTGTCGCTCGCTACTGAAGGTGACCGCACGCTGTTTTTTGACTTCCTTCCGCTGAATCTTGGTGATATTAAAGGTTTCAAGACCCGTTTCCAGTTATACACGGTCCCTGGCCAGGTTTATTACAATAGTACACGTAAGTTGGTGCTCCGCGGTGTAGATGGTATCGTGTTTGTCGCTGACTCGCAGCGCTCCCGCCAGGCCGAGAACCTCGAGAGCCTTCAGAACCTGCGGCAGAACCTGCAGGACTACGGCATGGACCTTGACGATATGCCGTTTGTGCTCCAGTACAACAAGCGCGACATGGAGAACGTGTTCACCCTCGAAGAGATGAACGCGGAACTCAACCTGCGCAATGTGCCGTTCTTCCCGGCTACGGCCCACAACGGCAAGGGCGTGGTTACGACCCTCAAGACTATCGCAATGCTCGTGATCGAGAAGTTCAACGTGAAGCAAGGTTTCCTCCGCAAGGCGGCCGAAAGCGTGAACAACACGGGCGTGCACGACGTGAGCCTTACCAAGGAAGGCGTTTCCGTTTCGCAGGCAGCACCTGCACAGCCCGCCGCTCCCGCAGCACCCGCGGCAGCGACTCCGTTCAAGATGCCCTCGTTCGCGACCAAGCCCCCTGTCGGCGCAATGCCGTCTGGCGGTGGCAGTCCGTTCCAGAAACCGGTGTCTTCTCCGTTTGGCAGGCCCCGCGCCATGCCGCAACCCCCGCGCATGCCGACGTTCGGCCGCGTAGTGGACAAGGGCAATGCGGAGGTGTCGGACGACGAAATCGAACTGCGCCCGTACGTGCCGAAAAAGAAGTAGTTTACGACTATCGTAGCAGGTTTGAATGAGTGATTTTACGATTTATTCTGATGACGTAGGTAAGGTTCGCAGGCTCATGCTCGCTTACCAGGCGAGCGTCAAGGCTGACTATATCGTACTCTGCCATCGCGACGGTTCCATTATCGCCGAAGTTGGCTCTCTCGGTATCGATGCGACTCCGCTTGCCGTGCTCAGCACCGCGTCGTTCGACTCTGCGAAGCAGGTCGGTCTTATGCTTGGCGGCGAAACGTTCCAGTCCGTATCCTATTCGGGCGAGAACCGCTCCATCTATATTTCCCCGGTCGACGAGGCTCTACTGCTGGTGCAGGTCTTCCCGGGCTCCAAGCTTCCGAACCGCATCGACGACTTCAACCGCCTGTTGGTCGAAAAACTGGTGGATGCCGTCCCGGCGTTCACGCAGAACACGAGTAAACTCAGGTAGGAGCCTTTCCCGTGGCAGGCATTCCGCCACTTCGCAACTTGAGAAAGACGACCCTTGTCGTGGCGCTTGTCTTTCTTGCGTTCTTTGTACACCGCTTCGTCACCTTCTGGATGGACGATACCTCCCTGCAGACGTTTTCCGGTGCGGAACTGACTCCTGCACAGAGCGTCGTTTGCCGTGACGTGGTGCGCGGTACTCCCTTCGGCGTAGATAGCGTCTTTGAAGAGACGACGCGCCTGTACTTCTATTCCACGATCTCGAACGCGGTCCGCTATTCCGGCGATACGCTGCTGCATATCTGGTTCTGGGGTACGGATACCATCCAGAAAGTTCCCTGCATTTTGAAGGTGGAAGAAATCCGCAAGGGCGTGGAAACCCGCGGCCAGTCGCAGACGGGGCTCAGCGTGTGCCATACCGAGATTGCCCCCAAGCTGCTCAAGCCCGGAGAGTGGAGCGTTGACCTTGTCGCGGGGCGTAAACTCCTTTCTAGCAAGCAATTCCGCATAGAATCCGATAGGTAGCCTTATGTGGCGTTTGCTTCTTGTGGGCGCCTTCCTTGCGGTAGAGGCTTTTGCACTCGACATCGATTCGCTTCCGGTGTGGAACCCCGAAATCCTTGTGCGCGGTACGGAACCGACAGCGCTTGATTCTGCTTATGCGGAATCGGCACTAGAGACGCATGGCATCAAGACCATGCAGGTGACGGTGGGCGATGGCGACACGCAGGTGGATCAGATGCTCAAACTTTCCATTACGGGTTTCGTGGGCGACAGCGTGTACATAGATGCATTGCTGAGCGATGTGGACCGTAAGGCGGGCGACCAGACAACGGCGACGCTCCAGGAGGTGGACCTGGTCTACTTCCGCGCGACATCTAGGCACTGGATGCTGCATCTGGGTGACCTCACGTGGAAGGATTCCGACCTTGGGCTCATGGCAGTGGAACGGACCACACTTGGGGGAATGGTTGGGTTTAGAACAAATTTGTCTGAAATACGGGGAGCGGCAGGTACTGGCGAGGCAACCCGCATTGTAAGGACCTTTAACGGCGTGAGCGGGCAGCGCGAAGGCTATGCGCTCAGTGAGTACGGCGACTACATCTCGATGGTTCCCGGTTCTGAGACTGTCTGGCTAAATGGCGAAAAACTGCAGCGCGGCACGGATTACGAGGTAAACTATGCGGGCGGCCTCCTGAATTTCAAGGGCTCGAGGATGCCTCACGTGGAAGATGAAATCCGCGTGGAGTACGATGCCTACGAAGAGGACCATATCGAGAACTTCTATGCCGCGACGGGAAAGTTTAGGCACCCGAACATGTTCTTGGATGTTTCGGGGTTCAGGCTCGAGAGCGATGTGGACCGCCTCAAGAAGGGTGTGTGGACCGATGACGATTACGCGATGCTCAAGCGCGATGACGGAAGCGAGTTTGTCCGTGACGATTCCCTCGGGGCTCTGCGCCGGCCAAAGAGCGTGGAGCGTGCAGGGGCGAGGATGCGCCTGCAGGCGGATCACCGGTACTATGCCGATTTTGAGGTGGCGATGAGCCGGAGTGACTCCAATACGGTATCGGACGATGTGGACGGCCCGGGTGGTCGCGCCTTCCGCTGGTACTTGACAACGGACTCCTCGTCGGCCATGAAACGCTTCCCGGTGGCTTTTTCCGCGTATGGCAACTATGTCGCGGAGGGTTTCGGGATTTCGAAGTTCCGCGGGAGCGATGACGACTGGAATTCGTACCGCCTGAAGGACGAGTGGGACCTGGATAGTGCACTCCTTGCGCGGGGAGCGTTCCGGCACGATGAATTCGGGATGCGGGTGCGTCTCGGGCCGGGCCTGTTCGGCAATGCCTCGTGGGGTTACCGCCAGGGGGATGATGAACGCTGGAATTCCTCGCGCGTGAAGGGAGGGCTTACGCACACAACGAACAACGTTGCGAGCGAGGCGACCCTGGTGCGGGTATCAAGCGATGCGGGTGGCTCGCGGGAACGCTATCAGGGCATACTTTCCACGAAGTTCCTGCGGGGGCTGGTACGCCCGTTCGGTTCGGCGGATGTAAGGTATACCGAGCGCGACAGTATCGGGCTTGAGGACGATTACCTTTCGACGCGGGTGAACTCGGGCGTCTTGCTGACCGATGACTCTTGGAACGTGCGGGAGGCGGTTGAGGTATGGAACGTGAACTTGCGGGGCGATTCGTATGCTAAAGATGCGGGTGGATCGCGCGACGAATGGGCCGATTCGTTACGGCAGGTACGCTGGAACCAGTCCGCCGAATTGCACCTGAAGGGTATAGACCTTTCGCACTTTTTGCAGTACGAACACCGCGACCTCGCGCAGGAAGGCGATGAGGACAGTTGGGTGGGCGACTTGAATGCCCGCTATGCAAATGAACCGCGCGGAATCCGCGGTAATGTGGGCTACAAGCTGGGCCTTACCGAGGAACAGACCTACACGGCAATCTACAAGGCGGTGGCGAAAGGTACGGGTGACGTGCGCTACGATAGCCTTACAGGCGCGTTTGTCGAGGGCGTGGACAACGGCGACTTTGTATACGAGGGCATGGGCCGTAACGATTCCATCGGGGCGGTGCTTTCCTCGAATGCGACATTCGAGGCAGCGCTGGAACTTGCACCCGGGAAAATGTTCGGCATCGGGTATGGTCTCCTGCGCGATATCAGGCTCGGCGGCACGTTCAGCGCGACTTCTGCGGATACTACGGGCAAGCGCCTCTATTTCCCGGGTGTGTTGCCGTCCTCGCTCCGTGACGTTTCTTCGGGTTCTATCCTCTGGACGGGATTCGTGGAGTGGGAACACCCGGCGGGCGTCTCGCTTGCCTACAGGCCTTCTGCGACATACGATAAAAAGCTTTCTTCCATCGAGTATTACGAATCGCTCTACCGGCATGCGGTGGAGGCGGGCTACCGCGTGAACGAGAACCACTTTGTGGGCGCGGATGCGTTTGTGGAAGATGCGGAACTCGAGGCACTCGAGGACCTGAAATGGAACGTGAAGAGTGTTGGTGCACGCTACCGCCTGACTTTTGGCGACATGTTCAGCATCGAGCCCGGTGGCAGGTTCCGCTATGGCGAGGGTTCGGAAAGGTTCGGCGGGGATTTCGATGCCTACCTGTGTGAAGGCTACATACGGTTCGGCTATACGAAGCAGAAACTTTTTGACGGGTTCGTGCGTTTTTCTGCGGTGCAGGTGGAAACACACGATAACATGATTCCGTACCAGATGATGTCGGGCTACAGCGACGGCAATACGTTCCGTCTGGAGGCTTCGGCGCAGTTGTCGGTGAACCAGAATATTTCCTTTGGGCTGCATTATGTGATCCGCTTCGGCGATGCGGAAGAGAACGTGTTCCAGAAACTTTCGACGGAAGCGAGGGCAATGTTCTGATGAGGTGGATGTTGTACATATTACTCTTTGCAACCTTCGCGATGGCGAAGGGCGAGGGCGTGTGTACCATCGATAGCATCGCTTGGGCCGGAGAGCATACCGAGTTCGACGAATCGCAGATGAAATCTGCCATCGGGGAGCCGTGTGACGCCTGGAAGCCGCTGGCGGATAAGCTGGTGCGCTATTACGAGGACCAGGGATTTGTTGCGGCACGCATGCGGGGCGAAGTCCGGCAGGCGGGCGAAAAGCATGTGCTGGAACTGGAATTCACGCGGGGTGCGGGCTATGTGTGGGCGCCGCCCGAAAATCTTGATTCTGCGGGGACAAAGCGCGAGGTGTTTGCGAAACTCTCCGGCATCGAGGCGGGAGAGGCCGTGTCCCTTACGGACCTGGAACGCAGCGAACGCAAACTCTCGCGCATCGGGTACTACAACCGCACGGCTCCGACGCGCCTCTTCCGCGACCCCGCAAGGAACAGGATTGTGCCTGCGTTCAGTATGCGCAAGGCGAACGTGTCGGAAGCGGAAGGCGTGCTGACCTATTCTAGCGAGGACAACGTATGGGAAGGCAAGTTGGACGTGAACCTGTTCAACATTGCGGGCACGGCGCGTGACCTGCAGTTGGAAGGCTTTACGGGCGAAAACACGCGGCACCTTTCGGGCAGTTACAAGGAACCCTGGATTTTCGGGACCGCGTGGAACGTGGTGGTGCGCGGGAACTTTGACGAAGAAACTCTCGATGCCGTAGTTGCGGGCGACTCTGCGGGTTCCGATAGTACGGAAGAGGTTGTGGAACGTACGCTCCTGGGCTCGGTGGGCATCACGCGCGATATCGGGTTCGATTTCACAATAGGCGTGTTCCTCGGGATGAGCGAAGACGACAAGCATTCCTCCTTTGAAATCTCGTATGTGTCGCTTGACCGGTTCGTCTTGCCCCGCAGCGGCATCCGCTTTGACGGCTCGCTTACTTGGAAGATGGACCGCCCCGATTCTCTCGACAACTACCTCTCGGCAACGGCGAATGTTACGGCATACTACACGCTGTATGGCAATTTCATCGCGCGCTTTGCAGGCATGGTCGGCGGAATATTCCCGGGCAACGCGGCGCTCCGGCGCACCGACCTGTTTGCGCTTGGTGGTCCGAACGATTTCAAGGGAATGCAGTACCACATGCTCCGCAGTCGTGCATATGGACTCTCTGAACTCGCCATCCTGTGGCAGGACGGTTATGACCTAAGTATTGAGGCGTTCTACCAGCCGGGACTATACCGCCGTATGCAACCTGGGCACGGCTGGGCGCGCGAGCAGGGCTATGGCCTGGGCTTTACGCAGTATCGCGGAAACTGGAGCGTGAACTTGTACTACGCACTCCGTAACGGCTGCGATTTCCTTGATGGCATCCTCGGCTTCGGCGTCAAGACGCTGTTCTAGATGGGTGTCTTGCTCTTTTCGCCGGCAATTTCCCTTACGAGTTTGGGCACGAGGTAGCCGGGCAGGCGCTTGCGGATTTCTTCAATAAGTGTGCGAGCGTTTTCATCGCTGACTTCAAAGTGCGCGACTCCGTTCGCATGGTCCAGTTGGTGCAGGTAGTAGGGGAGTACTCCCTGCTCGAATAGTTTGCGGCTCAGTCTTTCGAGTGTATCGGCGCTGTCGTTCACGCCCTTCAGGAGCACGCTCTGGTTCAA
Source organism: Fibrobacter succinogenes (assembly GCA_902800815.1). GTDB lineage: Bacteria > Fibrobacterota > Fibrobacteria > Fibrobacterales > Fibrobacteraceae > Fibrobacter > Fibrobacter succinogenes_B. The sequence continues at coordinate 22,778 of CADCGB010000002.1, read as the reverse complement.
GACCGTCCATCCGGAATACTTAATTTGTCCGAAAATCATCTGGGAATCATCGTCGAGTTCGTCCGGGTGGTCCACGTGTGCCACGAGAACACATTCAAACCGTGCAGGCAGTTCGCGCAATAGTTCAAAGTGCTGCATCGCCACGTCGGGCCGCATTACGGGGAGGCGTGTATGGATGCGCAGCGTGGTGACCGAGGGATGCATGGCAATCGCCTCCACCAGGTCGCGGAATTCGCCGGGCCCCAGCATGAGCGGGTCGCCCCCCGAAAGTATGACCTCCCAGATGTCGCTGTGCGTGTCGAGCCAGGCGCTCACCTGCCGTGCCACGTCGGGTATGTTCTGGAAGGGGTAGTTCTTGCGGAAACAGAAGCGGCAACGCGCACCGCAGGTGGCGGTCGAGACAATCAGCGCCCGCCGGTCGTATTTCTGGATGACGCAGTCCGCCTTGCCCGCAGGCAGGTCGCCTACCGGGTCGTCCACGAATCCGGCAACATTTTCACGCTCGGCGACATGCGGCAAAATCTCGCGCAAAAGCGCCTCGGGCTCGCTCGCCTTCTTGATTAGGTCGGCATAGTGCCTCGAACATACAAAGGGAAACTTGGGGCTTAAGTCTAGTTTGCCGTGCGGGGCCACATTTGCGATTGTAGCCGCGCATTCCGGGCCCAGATATTCCAAAAAATCGTTAATTTGCGTGAAAACTTTTGTGGCGTCGTCCATTATATTGCTAAATTTAGCATCAAAATCAACAAGAGGATAATATGGGTACTGTAAGCACCAACGAATTCCGCAAGAAGTTAAAAATCATGGTTGATGGTCAGCCGTACGAAATCATCGAGAACCAGTTCGTGAAGCCGGGCAAGGGCCAGGCCTTCAACCGCGTTCGCATCAAGAACCTGGTGACTGGCCGTACTCTCGAACGTACTTGGAAGAGCGGCGACACTGTCGAAGAAGCCGACGTGACCTACACCGAAATGACCTACCTCTACAACGACGGTTCTACCTGGTATTTCCTGGACAACACCACTCAGGAAACCATGGAAATCGCCAAGGAAGCCCTCAACGGCTGCGAAGTGTGGCTGCTTGACGGCGCTACCGTCGAAGTGACCTGGTGGAAGGACCCGAAGAGCGGTTCTACGCTCCCCATCGAAGTCATCCCGCCGACCTTCGTCGACCTGATGATTGTGGAAGCACCTCCGGCAGTGCAGGGCAACACCAGCGGTAACGTGATGCGCGAAGCCATCCTCGAAACCGGCGCCAAGGTGATGATCCCGCTGTTCATCGAGAACAACACCAAGATCCGCGTGGACACCCGCGACGGTTCTTACCTCGAACGCGCGAAGTAATCACTGATTATTGCGACATTGAATGCCTCGTCCCTGCGACGAGGCTTTTTTATATTTTATTCGGAAAATAGGAGGAAATATGCGTTCTCTTTGGATTGGAGTTTTTGTTTGTGTGGCGATGTTTGTCGCTTGCGGTGACGACGAAAGCGATTTTGCGGCTCGTCCTTCGGGCGGTTCATCGTTGAGCAGCAGTTCGGTGGAGCCGTCGAGTTCGGTTACATTGGTGACTCCGTGCAAGACTGAGACAGAAGATAATTGCGAATACGGCGAGTTGGTGGATGACCGAGACGGTCAGACCTACAAGACTGTAAAAATCGGAGATCAGTGGTGGATGGCGGAGAACCTGAACTATGAAGCTTCTCCCAGCTATTGCTACAATGATGATACTACAAACTGCACCAAGCAAGGTCGGTTTTACTCATGGTGGACTGCAATAGAGGTATGTCCCAGCGGTTGGCACCTGCCGGACACGACAGAATGGAAAAAACTGTTTACTGTAGTTGGAGACTCTTCAACGGTGGGCTTGAGATTAAAGTCTGCGTCTGGTTGGAATAGTAGTGGTAATGGCACGGATGATTTCGGGTTCTCGGCGCTTTCTGCTGGCTACAGATACAGTAATGGGGATTACTACGCTGAGGGCGACAACGCGACCTTTTGGAGTTCTACGATGCGCAATTACTACTCGTGCTACGTGGCCTTGTACAGCGAACGCAGCGATGCGATTTTGTTCAGCGAGAGTAAGAGTATCGCCTACTCCGTCCGTTGCGTCAAGGACGATCCCTAACTTTTTCAAAAAGTTTACGAACGCATACGCCTAAGCGTATGCCCAAGGCAAACGAAGTTTGCCGTAGGAGGGCCTTAGGGAGGGCTGAGCCCTCCCTTGTCGCATTGACAATCTGTCTATGGAATAAGGGCGCTTTGGGCGCCCTTTTCGCTTTTTAGAGGGTAAATTTAGAGTGTTGTTTGAAAGGAGTATGTATGGGAATGTTTAAACAACTCACCCGGTTTACGTCCGTGGCGTGTTTCGCCGCGGGCTTCATTGCGTTCGGTTCCGCGCCTGCTGGTGCCGCTCCGGACCCCAATTTCCACATCTATATCGCGTACGGGCAGTCCAACATGGGCGGCACGGCCAATGCCGATAACGCCGACAAGGCCGAAAACCCGCGCTTCAAGATTTTCGCCTCGCAAAAGTGCAGCGGCAAGGGCCGCAACGCTATCGGCGAGGTCTACCCGGCGGTACCTTCGCTCTTTAACTGCGGCAACACGATCTCCATTGCCGACTGGTTCGGGCGCACGATGGCCGACAGCATGCCCGACGTGACCATCGGTATTATTCCGGTTGCGGTAGGCGGCGCGAGCATCAAACTCTTCGACCAGGACCAGTACGCGAGCTACCTCTCGACTGCAGAAGACTGGCTCAAGAACTATGCGAAGGAATACGCGAGCGACGGCAACGTGACGAAGACGATTATCGATATCGCGAAGAAGGCGCAGCAGGTGGGCGTCATCAAGGGGTTCATCTTCCACCAGGGCGAAACCGACGGTGGCTACCCGGACTGGCCGAAAATCGTGAAGAAGACCCGCGACGATATCCTCAAGGCGCTTGACATGAGTTCCGACACGGTGCCGTTCGTGGCGGGCGAACTCCTGCGTTCGGGCTGCTGCTATTCCGACCGCGTGTCGAAACTCCCGAACACGATGGGCAATACCTACTACGCTTCTTCCGAGGGCCTTGACGGCAACGGCGTGGACCGCTACCACTTCGGTCACGATGCCTACGTGACATTTGGCAAGCGCTATGCAGAGCAGATGCTCAAGGCAATCAACCGCGCTCCGGTAGTTCCCGAACCGCAGAAGCCGTTCAAGGACAAACCGTTTGAAATTCCCGGCAAGATCGAGGCCGAAGACTTCGACATTCCGGGGGTCGGCTCGGGCAACGATTCCTACAGCGAAAACGATTCCGAAGACCACGGCGGCACCAATTACCGCGAAGGGACGGGCGTCGACATTTACAAGAAGGCGACGGGCTACATCGTGGGCTACAACCAGGAAGGCGAATGGCTCGAATACACCGTGAATGTGAAGGAAGCGGGCGAATATTCCTTCTACGCGTCGGTCGCATCCGCAAACGAGACTTCGAGCTTCCAAATGTCGCTTGACGGCAAGAACATCACGGACGTAATCTCTGTCCCGAAAAACGATGGCGAAGACAACTATGACGATTATAGCAAGGTGCGCTCGACGGTGAACCTCCCTGCGGGCGAACACATATTGCGCTTTACGGTAACCGGTTCCTGGATGGACGTGGATTACTTTGTGTTCGGAGAAGACGAAATCGTTTGCGTTGACGGATGCACAGACTTTGTAAGGCCCGCGCTATCGCACGCGGCCGGAGCCGAAAACTACCGCATCTTCGACATGAACGGCAATTATCTGGGAAAGGTGCGAGCCTCAGGAATGCAGGAACTCCGCGCCAGCGCGAAAACCCTCGTGAAAACCGGCGGCACATTCATTGCGAAATCCCGCGCAGGCTCCACGGTAGTGCGCGTTATGAAGTAATAGATCCTGCTCCTTCGAACCTAACTCAACTAAGTCAACAAGTTGGCTAGTTTCGTATATCGACGCGATGCCTAGCGGCATCTTGCTCAGGATGACACGGCCGTTCTGAACACCCGGGCGACTTCGTCCGGGTTGTCGCTTTTTAGCCAGGTGAGCATCTCGGTGCCGCGGTAACTCCACGCAAAGATGTTGTCGATACCTGCGGCGCGGCTTTCTTCAACGGCGATGGCGAGGTCGTTTTCGCGGCCCGCTTCAATCTGGTATGCCTTTACCCACATCTGCACGGCTTTGCCGTACTTGGCGGCAACTTCTGTCAGCTTGCGAGCCGTCTCGGCGTATTTTTCGCGGACCCATTCTTCGGTCGCGCCCTTTTCCCAGTACGGGTCGCTTGCAACTTCATCGACACTTGCAAGGCCTGCAACGCGGCCCCAGTCGTCGAGCCCCGCGGGGAACCACGGCGGGAGCATGCATACACAGTTGCGTTTGCCGCGGGCGTGCACGTCCTCGGTCATTTCTTTCAGGAAGTCGATAAGCGAGTCCTCGCGGAATTTTTTCACGTCGTTGGTGAGTTCGGCGGGCATGTCGTATCCGAAACGGACGCGGAACAGCGCGCGGCACTTTTCACAGCGGCAGCTCCAGTTCTGTAGTCCGCCTTTCTCGAAATAGAAGTGCGGTTCGTCCCAGAAGATGGTGTCGACCTTCGTCGCGCATACGGATTCAATCCACTTGTGCATGTAGGCGCGGAATTCCGGATGGTTCGGGCAGGCGGCCACCTTGGGCTTGCCATCGAGCGCCACCTGGCACATATCGTGATTGCGGGCGGTAAGTTCCGAATACGCCTCGCCGCCAAACACGCGGCCCACACCCCACGGGTTCACGTAGACCTTCAGGCCCATATCCGCAGAGGCGTCCACGATGTCCTTCATGGTGCCGTAGTAGTATTGCTGGTCCTCTTCGCTCCAGGTGTGGAGCACGGCATTGTAGCCCGCCGCCTTGATGTCGGCCATGTCGGCCAGAACGTGCTTGGGGGAGCGCACGCCAAAGTAACTTACACCTTTAAATTTCAAATCCATATTGCAAAAAATAGTTACTAGTGGCCAATTGTTAGTGGCTAGGGTTAAATATGGGTAAAAAAAGAACGCCTGTTGTAGCGTCCTTCGAGTAACTAGATGTTCTTAGTCGTTCGCCCACTGCGGCGTGGGGGTCTTGCGGAGCACCTGTTCGAGGGTCTCGCGCCATTCATCTTCGTCGAGCGGCCTGCGTACCCAGTAGAGGCTGTTGTCCGGGTTTGCCTGGATAGGCATGGAATCCGGGACAATTTCCACGATCCACGATTCAGGAATGCTGCTGTGGAGGGTCTTGCTGAACGCCAGATTCACGTCCGTGGGGCGGTCGGCATGGTCGAAGATGATGAGGGACGGGGATTCGCCGACGATGAGCGCCGTTTCGAGGATTCCGGTGGCTTCTTCCACGGAATTGCAGGTGTACATCGTGCAGTCTTCCGCCATGTCGTTCTCGAGCAGCCAGCGGAGGGTCCACTGGCTCATCTTGTCGAGACTGCCGGGGGAGGACGGCGATATGAAAAAGATGTGTCCCATGCCCTAAAAGATAGGTATTTATTGCGGATTGTGAATAGATTTTTGGGGGTATTTTCAAATTTTATTTTTTACCACACAATTATTGCCAACTTATCCACCATTTGTCGCCAAGATGTTTTTTGGGTGGTCTGAAGACTTATTTAAATTTAGGGCATGTTTGCTGATTTGGGTGAGTTCAAGTTCATTGAATCCGTGCTTAAAAAGTCGCTCCCGATGGGCGAGGCTACGCCCGGGAACAGGGGGTGGCTCCCTGTGGGCGATGACTGCGCCATGTTCGACGGGTGGCTCGTGACGAAGGACCTCTCGGTCGAGGGGACGCATTTCCGTATGGACTGGTCGAGCCCCGAGCAGGCGGTAGAAAAGCACATCGTGAGCAATGTCTCTGATATTTCCGCGATGGGCGGCGTGCCGAAATTTGCTGTTTGCGGAATCTGCATGAATAAGGCCTGGAGCGAGGATGTTCGCAAGCGTGTTGGCGAGGCCTTTGCCGAAGGCTTTGCAAGGCGCGGAATAGCCCTTATCGGTGGCGACACGGTTGCTGGCGATTGCGGCATGTTCAGTACAACGTTGTTGGGAACGTGCGTTGGCGATAAACCTCTGGTACGCTCGGGTGCAAGGCCGGGTGACGGCGTGTATGTCGCGGGTACACTGGGCAAGTCTGCCGCAGGCCTCTGGATTCTATTGAACCATCCCGAGGTGGCGGAAGAATTCCCGGCCCTGGTCGGGTACCACCTCGCCCCTGCGATAGACGAGCGCTCCGGTGCAAAACTCGTAGAAGCGGGTGTACGCGGCGCCTGCATGGATATAAGCGACGGGCTTTCCTCGGAACTGAACCATATCGCATCTGCATCGGGCGTGGGGCTCGAGATTGACTGTGCCAAGATACCGGTAGACCCCGAGGTGGGGCGCCTGTGTGCGCGCTTCGGGCTCGATCCGCTCGAATTTGCTTTGAATGGCGGCGAAGAATACGAACTATTATTCTCAAATTCTTGCAAAAATGATATATTTCGTGAAAACGACCCCCTGCCGGGCGGAGTTTACAGGATTGGGACTGTCGTAGACGGTTCGGGCGTCTGTATGCGAGGCTTGGACGGGAATGTTTCGGTTATTAAAGCACAGGCTTGGTCACATTTATGATAAGTAACGTGAAAATGAACCTTGGTGAGTTGCTCCTCCGTCAGCGCGTGCTCGACGAAGACCAGCTGGCTCACGCTACATCCGAACACAAGCGTACTGGTATTCCGCTGGCGAGAATTCTTGTGCGCTTGGGCATGGTCTCTGAAGACACGCTCACGAGTATCCTTGGCGTGCAGATGCAGTCCACGACCAAGATGCGTATCGGCGAGATGCTCCTCGCGCAGGGCTACATCAAACCCGAACAACTGGAGAAGGCGCTCGAGACGCAGAAGTCTACGGGCAAGCGCTTGGGCCGCACGCTGGTGGAACTGGGCTACATGCCCGAAGAGAGGCTTGTCGAGATTCTCTCGAGGCAGTTCGAAGTCCCGTACGTGAAGCTTGAGAACTTCAATATCGACCCGGACGCCTACACGTACCTGCCCGAGGACATGTGCAAGCAGTACAAGATTGTACCGCTGTTCGTTTCGAAGAACGATGACGACCGCAAGGCCGTTCGCGAGGCGCTCACGCTTGCGATGACCGACCCCACGAACATGCGCGTTATCCAGATCGTCAAGTTCAAGGTCAAGATGGAAGTGGATGTCGTGATGGCATCCGAAGTCGACGTGCAGAAGACCATCGAGCGCGTGTACGCCGGTCATGGCCCGCAAGAGGAATCGCTTGCCGAACTTATTAGCGAAAGCAAGGATGGCGAAGAACTTGAGACCGTGGAACGCGGACAGGGCGGTAACGACGAGCCCGAACTGAGTGACGAAGAAGGCCGCGCGGTCGTGAAGATTGTGACGACGCTTATCCACGAAGCCATTGCGCGCCACGCATCTGATATTCACCTGGAACCGCAGGAGACCTTCCTCAAGCTGCGTTACCGTATTGACGGTGACCTGCAGGTGATGGCCCCGATTCCGGCGCGACTCATGCCGCAGATCCTTTCGCGTATCAAGCTACTTTCCAAGATGGATATTGCAGAAAAGCGTAAACCTTTGGACGGACGTTTTACGGTGCGCTACAAGGGATCCGAAGTTGACCTTCGTGTGAGCTCGTTCCCGATCTCGCTGCGCAAGCGCGGTGTTTGTGAAAAGATCGTTATGCGTATCTTGGACCCGAACTCGGGTCAGTTCCCGCTGAAGGACATGGGCTTCGACCCGCGCGTGTTCAAGCAGTTTATCGATGCGATTAATGCTCCTAACGGAATTGTGCTGGTGACCGGCCCGACGGGTTCCGGTAAGTCTACTACGCTTTATGCCTCCATTCGCGAGATTCTTGATTCCACGATTAACATTTCTACCATGGAAGACCCGGTGGAATTGAACATCGATGGCGTTAACCAAGGACAAATTAACAACGCCGCAGGCTTTACCTTCGCGGCGGGCATTCGCGCCCTGCTCCGTCAGGACCCGGATGTTATCATGATCGGTGAAATGCGTGACCAGGAGACGTCGTCCATGGCTATTGAAGCCGCATTGACGGGTCACTTGGTCTTCAGTACGTTGCATACAAACGATGCTGCCGGTTCGTTCCCGCGCTTGCTGGAAATGGGCCTGGAACCGTTCCTTGTTTCTACCGCTATCAAGGGTATTCTTGCCCAGCGTCTTGTGCGCCGCATTTGCAAGTACTGCAAGGAGCCGGTGGAAATTTCCGATTCCCTGCGCGAAGAACTGCACCTGTCTCCGGATATGCAGTTCTACCACGGCAAGGGCTGCGACAAGTGCGATGGCTCGGGCTACAAGGGCCGTTGCGGTATCTACGAGTTCCTCGTGCCGAACGAATCCGTACGTAACCTGGTTATCAAGCGCGCCTCCGGTGACGAAATCAAGCGTTGCGCCATGAAGGAATGCGACATGATTACGCTGCGTATGGACGGCATCAACAAGGCGCTGCAGGGGCTTACGACTCTTGAGCAGGCCGTGGGTGCGTCTGCACCGGATGATTGATGGATTGATTTCGCAATCGTTCGACCTTTATGTTTTCCCCGGCTTGTGCCGGGGAATTCTTTTTTCTATATTTGCCCCCCAATATGGTCGATGTGATTTTGAACAGGTTCTACAGGCCGTCGAAATTCAAGAAGAATGGGGACGTGAAGGATGTGCTCGTGGTGGCGCTTCCGATGCTCCTGTCGATGAGTTTCGATACCATCATGACGTTCATCGACCGCCTGTTTCTTTCGAAACTTGGCCCTGCCGAGATGAATGCCGCCTTGGGCGCGGGTGCGGTGCAACTTGCACTCACGATGTTCTTCACCGGCGCCATCAGCTACACGACCGCGATGGTGGCGCAGCGCCTGGGTGCAAAGCAGCGGGGCGACTGCGCGAAGGTCTTTATGCAGGCGGTGTACCTGTCGCTTGTCTGCGTGCCGCTCCTGTACCTGACTATCCCCGTGGGGCATTTCGCCTTCGGACTTGAGCACCTGCCTGCCGACCAATTAGAATACCAGAAGACATATTTCAATATCCTGATGTTCGGTGGGGTCATTACCCTAGTGAGGAATGCGGCTCCCTGCTTCTTTAGCGGCATCGGCGAGACCAAGATTGTGATGAAGGCTGCGTTCGTGGGCATGATTGTGAACGTTGTCTGTAACTTTGTGCTGATATACGGCCTGGGGCCAATCCCCGCGCTGGGTGTCGCGGGTGCCGCGTACGGGACGCTCATCGGGAACCTGGTATCGACCGTCATCCTGTTCGCGAAATTCTTTGGGCGCGATTGCAACGATCGGTTCAGTTCCCGCAGGTCGTTTGCATTTAGTGCGCCGCTTACCCGCGAGTTGCTGCGCAAGGGCATCCCTTCGGGCGTCGAGATGTTCCTGAACATGACCGCCTTCCAGCTGCTTATCCTGATGTTCCATGCCCTCGGGCCCGAGGCTGCGACGGCATCTTCGGTGATGTTCAACTGGGACATGGTGGCGTACGTGCCCCTGATGGGTCTCGAGATTGCGTCTACTAGCCTTGTGGGGCGCTACGTGGGGGCGAGGGACGGCGCCGCCGCATCGCGCTCCACCTATTCGGGGCTAAAACTCGGGTGGGGCTATTCCCTGATAATGGGAATCTTCTTCGTGTTCCTGCCGGGTGTATTGACGGATATCTTCAAGCCCGATGTGGCCGAGGCTTCTGCGGAAGCGATTGCAATTTTCGATGCGGCGCGACCTATGAGCATATTCATGCTGCAGATTGCTACGCTCTACATTTTTGTGGAAGTCCTGCTTGTGGTGTATGCGGGTGCGTTGCGCGGCGCGGGCGATACCGTGTGGGTGATGTTCACCTGCGCTATAATGAACTGGTGTGTCGCGGGTGCGATGTACGTGGCCGCATACCTGTTCCACCTGCCGGCACATTATGCCTGGATTGCCGTTGTCGCGGTGTACGGAACGGCGCCGCTCATCTTCTGGCGGCGCTGGAAAAGCGGGAAGTGGCGCAAGCACGTGCTTGAAAAAATCGACTAGCCTTCCAGTTCGCTTTCGATGAGTTCCATGTTCTCCTCGGAGTATTCCAACTGCCGGGAGAGAATCTTGATAGCATTGATTTTTATGATAGAGGCGTCGGGTGCCGCGCCGTTTATTTCGGATACTGCGACTCCCGCGAGTTCGCGGGTAAAGAACCGTGCCGCATTCCAGAAGAATACCGCGAAGTTTCGCTTGCCTTCTGCGCGCCCCTCAAAGAGGCACTTGGCATAGTGACGATACACGAGGTAGGCGAGGAGGCGTGCGCTTTCCGTTTCCGAAAAATAGCCCTCGTCCTGGAGGCCCGCGGCATTTTCAACGCGTTCCTTGATGCGGGCAAGTGCTTCATCCCACGCAGGTCCGAAACTTTCCGTCCTGGCGAGCAGTTCATATAGCCCGCGGGCATCGTTCAGCGGGGCGAACGGCTTGTCGCCTGTGTACCCGAAGGCTTCGTATAGCCGGTTGCCGAAAGGCTTGTCGAAATCGGCGAGAGTCTTGAAGATGTATTCCCGCTCGTACAGCACCTCGTTGCATATTTCGCGGTCATCTTCGCTCAGTTCGTCTTCGGGCTCGTCGCATTCCTCGCTCACGAACGTAAGTGGGCCACTCCCTGCAAGCAGCAGGCGCGTTGCCTCTTCGCAGCAGAGGCCGAGCCCCCGCTCCATAATGTCGCCGTAGACCTCTACGAATCGCGGGTGCTCGCGACAGATGTCGCACAACGCGCCCTCTCCCAGGTTCGTGTAGATTTCGCAAAGGTTCTCGCGGGTAAGGAACGGACAGCGGTCATGGGGGAGCAACTTGAAATGCCCCTCCTCGATGTTTGCCTTCAGCTTGTCGCCGAATGTGCCTGCTACCTTGCGGTAAGCCTCCTGCGAGGCCTTGTCTACGTCGATTTCCCAGCCGATGCAGCATGTGTCGGTGCACTGCGAGGCAATGCACTTGAAACTGTCGTAAAAGTCGGGCTTCCGCAAGATCATATAAATTCCATCTCTACCAAGAATCTATAAAAACACAGCGCCGATACGCCCAGGATAAACACGAGTACAATCACGAACTGCACCGGGTGCTCGTGAAAGTCGTAGTCGGCCTTGCCGTAAGAGAACTTGCCACGAATAATGGCGCTCACGAAGAGCGCCAGGAAAAGTATTGCGAGGAGTAGGGCCACGCTAGGGAATTACCGCCTTATGCGTTTTTGACGCAGCGGACGGAGATGGCGTCGGACCTGTAGACTCCTTCGATATCGACGGAGTTGTTCGTGAGGCTCAGGCGGAACGCGTTCAGTCCGCCGTATTCGTCCTTGCTCCAGAAGCGTGCACGCCTGCCGAAGTGGTGGTACGTGCCGTTGTTGAAGCGGTAGCCTGCCGGCAGGGCGAAGAACCCGAAGGTGTCCTTGCCGGGCTTCTGCCAAATGCATTCGCTGCGGAACTCGCTACCATCCGATTTGGGGTCGATATTGGCGAGGAGTGCTTCCCATTCCTGGTTGCTCGGGATATGCCAGCCTTCCGGAGCGATGCCCTGGAAGTGCTTGTCCTTAATCTTGTTGTGCTGGTCGATGTCGTTTGCCGAGGACTGTGTGGAGTAATCTTCCGAAATTCCAAGCGCGGTAGTCCAGGTGTAGAGGCGTCCGAACTTTTTCACGTTAGCCTCGTCGTTGTCTGGGGCGAAGCAGCCGTCCGCCTTGAAACGCAGGTTTTCTGCCATCCAGGTCTGTCCGCCAATCTTTACTGTGCGGTAGGTTTCGCCATCGCGAGCATCGGTGAACGTGCCGTACTTGAACGCCTTGGAGTTCTTCTCGAGGCATTTTTCGTACGGAATCTTGTTCTGGGCCTCTTCCTGTTTTGCGGCCTTGCTGACCTTGACGCCCAGGCGGTAGGCAGAAATGGCGACAATGGCGACGGTCAAGACAATGAAAGCAATGAACGATGTATTCATTTGGACTCCTGGTGGTGGTTATACATACAATATAATCTTTTTTTACTGCATGTTGATCATCGGGATGACTTTTTCGTTCGCATTGACCTGCGGGAGCTTACCATCCCACTTCTCAATCCACTTGAGCATCAGGTATTCCTTGCCGTTCTGCTTCTTGAGGGCTTCCATCTGGAGCGCGATGACGGCTGAGTCCGCCTTTGCCTTCGCGACGCGCTGTTCGTTCTGGTAGTCCATCTTAATCTTGATGTTCTTTTCCTTGAGGGCTTCCTGCTCCTGCACCTGCTTTGCCTCGATGGCTTCATTGAAGGCGCGGCTGAACTGGAATTCCGTAATGGTGAAACCGTCGATGATGATGTGTGCACCTGCGGAATCAAGCTTGGACTTGAGGGCGTTTTCCATGCGGCTGCGGATTTCCTCGCGCTTCTGGAGCATCTCTTCGGGCACGTACTGCGGCGTAATTCCGGTAATGGTCTCCTTGATCTTGGGCTGGAGCACGGTAGATACATAGCGGGTGCCGTACTTGGAGTAGATCTTGTCGACGTTTAGCGGGTCAACGTGGTAGTTCACGTTCGTTGCCACGTAGACGGTCTGCAGGTCTTTGGAGCCGGACTCGATCTTGATGGCCTCGAGTTGCGTGCAGACGGGAATTCGCACGACTTCCTTGGTAAATATGTTGTAGAAGTTCAGGCCCGGTTCAAAGGTCTCGTTGTACTTACCGAACTGGAGGACAACGCCGCGTTCGGTTTCGTCAATCTGGGCACAGCCGAAGAATACGAGGGCTGTAGTCATGGTAAGGAAAATCTTTTTCATAATCAAACTCCGTTTTCTTGGAAAGTTAGTTTATTCCCGTTTGCCCGTCTAGTGCGATACGCTTCCGATCGTTGTGTAAATCTTTGTTATCGTACTTTCGCGATTTTAAAGCAAAAACGCTTCCTTTACATTTTGTAAACGGGTTGTTTTTTGCCTAATGCCCAATGGGGGGTAAAAGAACGTAATTTATGGGCATGGGTGGTGGATTTGGGTTGTGTTTGGGCAAAAAGGAGTTTTGTTTTTTATGGCGATTAATCCTGCCCATACTTTTGCATTCTGTACAGCCTTTACGTTGCTGTCCCTGAGTAGTGTCTACGCCCAGGATAAGAATCTCCACATTTACTTGGCCTTCGGGCAATCGAATATGTCGGGCCAGGCGACTGTTACCGATGCAGACCGCGTCCCGGACCAGAGATTCCTTGTATTGCGTGCAGCGAACCATTCGAACCAGAAGGTGGGCGAGTTCTACCCGGCGGCACCCCCGATGGGCCATAGCGCGTCCAAGGTGGGCATAGCCGATATCTTCGGCCGTACGATGGTTGCAAATTTGCCCGATAGCATTACCGTGGCCGTTGCAAACATCGCCATTGGCGGGCAGAGCATCGATCTTTTCGACAAGGACCGCAATACTGCCTACGTGCAGAACGCGAAAGCCAAGAACGATACCTGGTGGATCCAGTACCTGAACGAGTACGGTGGCGATGTCTACAAGCGCATTATCGAGATGGGCGAGATCGCCAAGCAGAAGGGCGTCATCAAGGGGCTCCTTTTCCACCAGGGCGAAGCGGATTACCAGATGAGTGACTGGCCCAGCCGCGTGAAGAAAGTTTATGACGATATTATTGCCGATTTGGGATTAGATCCAACTAAGGTGCCTATTCTTGTGGGGGAATTGGCGACCACCGCTGCCGGTGGAGATCTGGGTTGGCGAAATACGGCAGTCGCTGAGGTTGCGGATCTAATCCCGAACGGCCACCTTATATCTGCGGAAGGCTGCCCTGCCTTGAAGGAACCGAACTACACGCTACACTTTACGCGTGAGGGTTACGAGACCTTCGGCAAGCGCTATGCCGAAAAGATGCTGGAACTCCTGAATGCGGCGGAGCCCGCCCCCGATACGGTGTTGGCGGACTCCGTCGTCTCGGATTCTGTTGTTGCCGATTCGGGCTTGGTCACGCAGGATTCCTTGCCAATCGATCCCATAATTGACGCTATCCCGGTGGTGCGTTCGGGCGCCGTTCAGCCCCGCGAGCCACGCCTTGTGTTCGACCGCAAAAAGCAGAAAGTCTACCTCCGTGTGGAAAAGGCCGGTGCAGTGCGGATGTACGAGGTTACGGGCAGCCGCTAGGCGAAAAGCTTCTTGTGAATGGGGTAGGCTCGTGCCTGCCTAAGAAGAAAACCACCGGTTTATGCCGGTGGTTTTTCTTTGCTTGCGCGGTTTCAATTTTTATTTGAAATCGTCAGGGTTCACGCCGTAGACGCGCACGTTGTCGATCCAGATTTCCGTACCGTTGTAGGCAAAAATCGTGAAGTGCGTTATCTTGTCGCGGGCGGCTTCCCATCCGTGGTAATCGCGCTGGACATAGTCGAAATCTTCGGGCTTGAGCGTAATGCGTTCCCAGTTGCTGCTCAACTTGCCCTTGTGCGATGCCTTGTAGTTCAGGTTGTCGAGAAGGTTTTCGAGAATAATCTCGTAGTCGCCGTTCCCGCGGAGCCATACGACCATCGAATCCATGCGGCCCCAGTCGTGCGTGTGTTGTGCAACGCGGGTCCCGATTACGGTGTAGTCCGGATAGTCGGCGCTGTATTCGATATGCGCAACCGTTCCCGAACGGCCCTTGGTATCGGCCTGCAAGAAACTTGCGGGCGAGAGGGTCTTGACAGTCACCGAATCAGAAAGTGTGTCGACCGTGTGCAACTGCACGTACCAGTCGTACTTCTTGAGCGGGGAGGGCAGGTCGTTTACGATGGCCTTGCTGTCGAAGTTGAAAATTTCTACGGAATTGAGGGCGTACCAGACGGAATCGCTGACGGATTCCCATACGTCTGCCTGCCGTTGCTTGGCATACGGGTCGCCCCATTCGAGAGTCCATGTGGCGGATGTGTCCTTCAGGCTTTCGAGCCGCACGAAAATGGCCGCACTCTGGCGCGTTGAATCCCAGAAGTCAACCTGCATCGGCACGTCGTTGCCGTCCTTGTCGAGCAAGTGCACGTCGCTCCCGTCGCCCTTCGCGCTTGCAAAGTCGAAATTGCTGGAGTCGAGCCTGAGGGTTAGTACGGAGGGAATGCTCACCGGCTTCATCCAGCTGGAGATGATGCCGCTTGCCTCCACGGACTTGGACTGCTTGTTGATGGTCTCGCCCGGTGCCAGGATGTGGCCCAGGTCGAGGGTATCCTTCGCCGGGATTTCGACGGAGGTTTCCGCAATCGTATCTTGCGTCTGCACGTTCCAGGAGACAATCGAGAGCTTGCCCGTGGGGAGGCCTTCGATGAGGAAGTTCCCGAGCGTGTCGGTCTTGACGACCCTACCGACACCCGGCACATGGACCCAGGCGTGCGGTGCGTCTTCGGGGACGGAAACGGCACCCATTACGGCACCCCTTGCGGTAAGTTTCGCGCTCTTGACGGCAAATTCCTTGGTTTCCTTGTCCAGCGTGTACTGGAACGCTATGGCGGAATCGCCCTTCTCGATTTCGATGGTAAACGTACCTTCGAGGTGATCCTTGATATGGATATTTCCGGCAGTGTCGGTTTCGCCTATATAGGTGTACTCGCTATCGGGGACTGCCGTTCCGGCAGTATCTGCGACAAAACTGTTGGGAAGAACCCTGTAGGCCGCCCTGGCACCATCGGTCAGGTGTATAGAGACAACCCCGTCGCCGCGCGCGATGGCATTTTCCGTCTCGGTCGTGCTTCCGGCGGTACTCGAGTTGGTGCACGCGCAGAAGAGTGCGAACGGAGCAAGTACTAATGTCTTACACAGGGCGTTCATGGTTAAGCTTTCTTCTTGTTGAATGCCACCGGGAACATCGCAAGGTTCATTTGCAGAACGCGCGTAGGCTTTCCGCACTTGTCGACTCGTACCTGCACTTCCTTTCGAAATTCCTGGATCATATTCTTGATGTCTTCGAACCCTTTTTGGTCCACAGCCATCGTAAGTGTAGAAATATCTCTGTCTTTTGGGGGTATCACGTTCAGCGAACGTGCGCCAATTTGCATGACATTTGCCTGGAACTGCCTAATTGCCTGGGCACGTTCCTCGCCCGAAATGTTGATATGGGCGTCGGCGAGCTTCACGAGTCCGTTGCCGAGTGGCTGGATAAAGCCGAGTTCCTTCAAGAGGTCAATACTTTCCTGTACATTCTCGACACCGATATTGGGTTCGAGGCTTTCTGCAATCTCCTTGGCGTTAATCTTGCCCTGGTTGACTTCGATAAGGGCGCGAATGACGGGGGTCCACCAGTCGCTGAGGTATTTCTGTTCCTTCTCTTGCAGGTAATGCTTCTTGACGTCGCGCAGCAGGCTTGCCTTGGCAAGGATCTCTTCGCGGGTCTTTTCGGACTTGGTACGGGTGGCGGCGAGCAGCAGGTCAAAGTACTGCGCGGCGCGGCCGGTAAGGCCGAGGAGTTTCTTGATGGCGGGGACGCAACGGACGGGCAGGTTCCGCTTCTTTTCCACGACGCAGAACACATGGCTTGCGTTCAAGCCAATGGCAAGCCCGAGCACGCTATAAGAGTACTTGCTGTTACTCTTCTTCTTTTCGAGGTAGAAATCTCGAATGGCGTCACGGTAGTCTGTATAATCGTATATAGTTGGCATTGTAGTTGCCCCGTATTTGTAAAAAAATATATAATTTGGTGTAGGCGGATTCCCGGTTATGAAGAATTATATCGTTACCTTTTTGTCAATACTTGTAGCCGTTTTTGCGGTAAAGGTTTTTTTGGCTAAAAAGAGCGAAAAAGAGGCTTTTGACCGGCACGAGGCGCTTGTGACGGAGGTCACAGAATGTCTGGAAATGGCGGACTGGAACTGCGCCGAGAAGGGGGTCCTGGCCCTGCTGGAGGAGTCTCCGGATGACAAAAACCTGCAACTGCACCTGGCGGGGATCCTGTACGAGCAGGAACGCTATGATGATTGCCGGGCGTATGTGGAAAGCCTCGGGTACACAAACGAAGATCTTAAGTTTTTGTACGAGAAATCGGGCCAGCTTTTGAGGGAAATCGCCGAGCTCGGGATTGAGCGTTCTATGCACTTCCGCGTGGAGTTCGAGGGCAACCTTTCGAAGGTTGACGTGATGGAGGCCCTTGCGGTGCTCGAGGTCGCCTACGATTCGCTCTGCCACCTGTTTGAAGTTAGGCCCGAAAACAAGATGCATGTGGTACTGTACCGTTCGAGCGAGTACCAGGGAATGGGCCCGCGGCCTGAGTGGGTGGGGGCGATATTCGACGGCAAGCTCCGCATACCCGTGGGCATGATGCAGTACCGCGAACTCTACAGGCCGGTACTGTTCCATGAACTCACGCACGCATTTATCCGGGCGATGACGCGCAGTTATGTGCCGTTCTGGGTGAACGAGGGCATTGCGCAGGTCGTTGATGCTTCGCGCACGACGCTCCCGAGGCCGGATGGCCCTGTGCCGGGTATCGAGGCACTTACGGCACCCTTCGTGAAGGAAAGCCGGAGCGACAATGCGGAACGGCTCTACTGGTATTCCCAGCGCATGGTGGAACGCCTGCTTGCACGCAATGCGAGTTTCGTGTATTTCAGGGACTTTATCCAAAGTATACATAAGTTGGGCGACGAAGAAGCGCTCCAGAAGTTTTACGGGGTGACGGCTGCGCAGTTGCTCGACGAGGTAAGGTAAGTTATGGCAGCAAAGAAGAAGCGTATAGTGGTTCTCGCGACGGGCGGTACCATCGCGGGTGTAGGCGATGCGGGCAAGGATACGGGCTACGTGTCGGGCCAGATTTCGGGCGAGGCGCTGGTGGCATCGGTTCCGGAACTCGCGGAATATGCCGATGTGGTTGCCGAGCAGGTCTGTAACGTGAATTCCGATGACATTACAGACAAAATATGGATTGCGCTTTCCCGGCATATTGCTGAACTGCAGGAAGATGATGCCGTAGACGGGATTGTCGTTACCCACGGAACCGACACGATGGACGAAACCGCGTACTTCGTGAGCCTTACGGTCAAGTGCGAGAAGGCGGTGATCTTTACGGGTTCGATGAAGCCTGCGACAGCGAAGAATCCGGACGGGCCCTCGAACCTGCTCGGGGCGGTGCGCGTGGCAGTGGGGTTTGCCGTCGATGACGACAAGCCCGCAAACAAGGTGTGGGTCTATTTTGCGGGCGAACTCTTTGATGCGAGAGGCGTGCAGAAGTGCAGCGCCAGCGCGCTGAATGCCATGGGGGTGGATGCCCCGGGTGTGGGCGCCTGCTATAACGCCCCCGCAGAAAGGAACTTCTTTGATATCTCGCGCCTGGAATGCCTCCCGCAGGTGAATATCGTGTACTTTAACGTAGACGCGAACCCGAAGGTGCTCAAGTATGCCGCATGTGTCTCCGACGGGCTCGTGATTGCGGGTGCGGGCTCGGGCGAGTTCAGCCTCGCCTGGGCGGAAGCCCTCAGGGAGATTGATATTCCTGTCGTGATTGCGAGCCGCACGCACCATGGGGTGGTGACGCTCAATGAACGCCTTGCCGGCGGGTGTATTTGTGCGGGGGCGCTCCCGCCGCAGAAGGCGGCGGTACTCCTGCGGCTGGCCCTCACGGTTACGGGCAAGAATGCGGTAATCCAGAAGTTCTTTGCGTGAAAGTGACGTGATTTTTTTATAGATTGCAGAACGTGAAAACCCTTCTTGAAATATCCCTGATTTTTGTTGCCGTAGCGCTTGTCTCGTGCGCGGGCCTGCGCGACGATGCCCGCGGGGGCTCTGCGGGCGGTGATATGCGTGATGCCCCGTGCGAGGAATGCGGCAAGCGCGGAAAGATTGAACTCAAGATTACCGACGAGAAGTCTTACCGGGAATGGAACCGCGAGGCTTATTCCCGCCTGGATTCCTCTGCGGTGGTGGGCGTGCTCCCGACGCTCAAGGTGAAGGCGATGCAGCCCGAAAAGTGCCGTATGTGTCATAGCTTCAGCGCAGATGCTCTCGACTTTGACTTGGCCCGCGTGGAAGATTCCCTGTTCATGGCGGCCTTCCCGAAGATGCGCCGAGAACTCCTGTTGCCGGGAATGCGACTCCCCGACAAGGATTCCCTCTATATAGATACCCTTTCGGTGAAACTCCTGAAGAGCGAGTTTGTGGAGGGCAAGGCGCTCTCGAATATGGAACCCTGGATATCGCGTGACGGCGTGGAACAGACGCTGACCCGCGAACTGCCTGCTGCATTCAAGAACTTGCTGAACGATATCGCCGCACGTTACGAACTGCGCTACATCACCATGCCGGTAACGCTCGAGGTAGAAATGATCCCCAGTTTGGGCTCGAGCGGTGGCTACACCTGGAAAATACTCTGGTGCATGTGGGATGCCCGCTATGGGGAACTGGTGTTTTTAGTTTATTCGCAATTTACGGCTGAGACGACGAGCAGCGTGGCTCCCGAGAAGGAATGGGCGGCTCCGTTTGCCGAGCGCCTTGGGAAAATGTTCACTACCGACGTGAATGCGCTGGAAAATCACTAATCTCTAATTACTATCTTTCCTAATTATGAATACGCCTTTCTACGTCTTTATGAAACTCCTGCCGAAGAACGCCGCGAGCCGCGTCTTCGGTATTGTCACGCGCCTCCGCATTCCCTTTGTGTCGAAGGCCCTGCGCAACGTTTTTGCCAACTACTACAAGTTGAACATGGAAGAGTCGGAGTATCCGCTTTCCCACTACCGCAATATTGGTGAACTTTTTATCCGCAAACTTAAGCCCGGTGCGCGCCCCGTTGCCGATAGCGAGATAGTCTCTCCGGTCGATGGCGTGCTTTCGCAGACGGGCGTGTTCGACGAGAACCAGAAACTGATCCAGGCGAAGGGCAAGTACTATACGCTCAAGGACCTGCTCCGTGACGATGCGATGGCAAAGCGATTCGAGGGCGGCGCCTTCGCGACAATCTACCTTGCTCCGTTCAACTACCACCGCATCCATAGCCCCGTGAAGGGCGAACTTGTGGATGCCGCCTACTGCCCGGGTACGCTCTGGCCGGTGAACGTGGGGAGTGTCGAACGCGTGGAAGGCCTTTTCTGCATTAACGAACGCCTCACGAGCCGTATCCGTCTGGAAGATGGTTCCGAGATTCTCGTGGTGAAGGTGGGGGCCACGAACGTGGGCCGCATCGGTGTCGTTTATAGCGAGGAACTCCTTGTGAATGCAGGCAAGCTTCCTAGGGACTGCAAGCGCTTTGACTGGGTCCCGAGCACGAAGGTTTCCTTCGAGAAGGGCGGCGAACTTGGCCGCTTCGAGATGGGCAGCACCGTGATTCTCGTTGTGGACAAGAAGATTCATGAACGCCACCCCGATTTGTTTGTTTCGCGACTTGGCCAGCCGGTCAAGGTGGGTGAGGCACTGTAGTTTTATCGCGGTTTAGTCGATGGTTTCGGTGAAGCGATTCGTGCAGGACGAACCTGCGTTGGTCGATGCGGTCCGCAAGTTTGTCTGCGGCTTTTCGCACATGCCCGACCCGATTGTCGCTATCGCCTCGCAGGCAAAGACCCAGACGGCGCAGGTTGCCTGGGCGCTATTCGGGACGGCGATTTACCAGGACCGCGACATTCCCGAAATCATGAGGCTGCTTTCCGCCTTTTACGAGGCTTTCCCCGACGAAAAACTCTGGACGCTCCCGGTCCCGACGGCAGGTGCGATAAACGCTGTTATCGAGCGCACGCTTGAAGGCAACAGCTGGAGCATGTTCGAGCATGTTGCCGGAATTTTCTGGAGTGTAGGGCTCTTTGTGCGCCGACACCCGGACCTTGTCGCCTGGGCGGGTGAACGCTCTCCCGAAGAGATGTGGCGCGACCTAGGCGAGATTTACTTTATGGGAAAGGCCGCGGTACGCCCGAAGGCCTGTGCCGCGATTTACCGCATTGTGTCTGCGGCCCCGCTTGGGCTTGGCGTGCAGTGCCGCATGCCCGAAGGTAGCGCTAGGAAGGCCTTGCGTGGTTTGCCCCCGCTCCCGCTCACGATGGGTGCCCGCCGGTTCCTCTCCATGTTCAGCCCTGCCCGCGAAGAGGGCTTTGCTGACCTGGAACCTGCCCAGAAGCAGAAACTCATGGACGTATACAGCAAGGCGGTTTGCCCCGATATTCCTTACACGGTGGCGCATTCCCTGCAGTTTTTCCTGGAGGCGGGGACAGAGGACTTTATCTGCCGCGAAAAGACCCGGCTCTGTTCCAAGTGCCCGCTTTATGAACATTGCGATTACGCTCTCCGCAATACGAGGTAATCCAATGCTAAATTTACGGAGTATGCCAGAACGCTTTTGCCATATCGCTAGGATTGCACGCGCCTCCGCGTTGCTTTTCTCGTGTACGGTGACGCTTTCGCTACTCGGTTGCGAAAAGGAACCCGAACCGCCCGTGGACCACACGGCAATCCTTTACAAGGGCGTGCACCCGATTGATGTCCGCGAGAATGAGTCTCCGGCGGGCGAGCATATCGCGGCACTGCAGAAGCGTATAGACATGCGCTACCCCATGATGGTGGGCGATACGCTCAACGTGACGATTCTTGAGTTCAAGAGCGACGTCTACGCGATGGACTACTACATCAATAGCGGGCGCTTCCAGGGCATAACCCCGATCCTCCGCGGGGAGCATCTTGAACAAAGTATCCGTTCCGATGCCCGCATATTCATCTTTACGCACGACAGTTTTCGCAGGTACGAACGTATTGACCTGGAAAACTACGTGCGCGGCTTCCCGGGCTACCATGGAGGCTTTCCGCAGGAATTCCTGAGCCTCCCGTTCGAGCACCGCGATGCGAACCGCACGTCTATCCAGACGCAGAACTTTCTCGGGCTCAAGTCGTTTTTCCCCGTGCTGGTGCAAAGTTACCGCGATGCGAACCTGCAGTGGAGCGTGGCCCGCAGTTGGGAACAGGTGGAAGACGACGTCTATAGCCAGTGGGCGGCGCAACTGAAGCCGGTAAACCCGGAAGGCATTGCCCGCGATGTGGAAGTCTCGTACTTTAACGTCGGCGAGGGCGTAAACGGGATGGCGACACACCTGCCGGGTGGCCGCGTTGTCATTGTGTGGGGCTACCTTAGTTGGTTTGACCTGGAACGCAAGTTCTTTGTCGCCAGCGACCGCATTTACGAGGCCCGCTATTAATTTTTTGTCAAACCCTTGATTTTTTTATTATATTCAAGACATGGCTATCGAAAAACTTGCAGAAACTCTTTTGGAAAAGCTCCGTTTCATTACCCAGGCGGAGACTGTTATCGGAAAACCTATCCAGGCCGGTGAATCCACGGTCGTTCCCGTGAGCCGCGTGTCTGTCGGCTTCGGCTTTGGCGGTCACCAGAGTAAGGGTGACACCTCCGCTTCCGGTGGTGGTGCCTCGGTCGAACCGGTGGCGTTCCTCGTCATCAAGGGCGATGACGTGCGCATCATGCCGATTAGCAAGGATAGCTCGCTTGTCTCCAAGGTCATGGACATCGTCCCCGACGTGGTGAACAAGTTCAAGAAGCCCGATGCGGAAGCTTAATTTTTTATTGCCTTAAACAAAAAGCCTCGGTTTTCACCGAGGCTTAAATTTGTTTGTGTCGCGCGGGGCGCGGCCCTTTAGCTAATTCCTAGCCGAGGACCTTCTTTTCGAAGTCGCCGAGGCAGTCGACGAGGGCCTGAACGCCTTCGACCGGCATGGCGTTGTAGATGGATGCGCGGAAGCCACCCACAGAGCGGTGACCCTTGAGCTGCTGCAGACCGCGAGCCTTTGCGAATTCGAGGAATTCCTTGGCGAGATCGTCAGCCTTGTCA
>CADCGB010000001.1 GCA_902800815.1 Fibrobacter succinogenes | reverse complement strand
CTGGACTTCGTTTCGTCAACACTAGAACTTGAAGAAGGTCTTACCGGTGCAGTCGAAGGATCCCCTTTGACGCAACGGACACTTTGTCCATAAGACTTGCTATTCTGATACGTATAAGAATTGGTATAAACGTTGTTTATATTGAAATACCGGCCATCATTGGCACTGTATTCAGTAGCGCTCCAGTAATAAACATCCGAGCCCACCTTTTCCCATTTAGTAGCAGAAATTCTTCTTCCGGTCGGGAGTGCGGCAAAGCCGTAAAGATCCGTACCGTTGTTGTCAGGCGTTCCGGCGTAGTTCCATCCAGTCAACGCCTTGAGTGGTTCACCAGATACAGGGGCATTTCCTAATGCCACGCTCAATAGGCCCCATTCATAGATTGACGGCAAATGCCAGCCGTCAGGGCAAATTCCCTGCACAGCTCGATCAAGTCCGCACTTTTTGCCATAGCCGCAATCCAACGGAGCCTCGGCATCGTTCGCTAGTGCTACCGAGTCAATCGCAGCGGCCCAGCTGTAATAACGGCCACTCACCTTGCATTTTTTTTCATCACCCTGATAGCACCAGTTGTTGCCCTTCAAGCTCGGAGTCTTGACGCTATCGGCATAGTTCAAGTTCTCCGCCATCCACACCTGCGAATAATTTGAGTCTGGCACTTCAATTTTCACGACCTTGTAAACCTGCTTGTCACGCGGGTCGATTATCGAGTCGTACTTGATATTCGGATTCAGGCGAGTTTCCTTGGGCACATCCCAGCTCCACCCATCAGAATAACTGCTACTCGATTTCGCCAGGCTACTGCTAGAGCCAGCCACTGGGGATTCGCCTTTCAAGCAACGGACCGAACTCCCGATATACTTTCTGCTGTTGAACTTGCGTACAATGGTATCCGTGTACAATCTTATACCATACGCATAATCATCGTACTCACCGTACCATTCAGAAGTCCAGAAGGCAGCAGCCTCGCCCACAAAGTCCTTGCTACTCCTGCCACCAGCAGGCAACACAGTGAAGCCGAAATCATCCGTACCATTGCCGTCACTATTCCAGCCACTCGTAGACTTGAGCTTCGTGCCTGCAATCGAATCCCCACCAACCGCAGCGAGCAGCATTTTCCATTCCGCGAGATCAGGCAGGTGCCAGCCGCTAGGGCATGCATCCATTGCCGCAGTCCAAACATAAAGACGGCCATACTTTGCACAATATTCAGCAGAATCATTATAGCAGTAACTGGAATCCGTTTCAAAGTTCAGGTTTTCCGCCATCCACACCTGATCGCCGATTTTCACGGTTCTATAAGTCTGGCCATCGCGGGAGTCCGTAAGTGTTCCTTCGTCGGGTTCAGGGACCTTTGAGGAACTGCTTGACGTTTCGGCAGGCTCAACGTCCTTGCTACTGCTGCTCAGGATGACGGTGTCGCCAAAGGCTTCAATGTACTTCTCGAATGCAGGCACTTCGTCAGCATAGCCCAAGCGTTCAACGTTCTTGCGGATTGAATCGAGCGTGCCGTCGGCCGTAGCGGCAATCTGCCATTCTTCAATCGCGGCCTTCGTCTCGCTATCGTCCCACTTGCCGGTTTCCGCAAACGAATCCTTGAACCCGTCCATGCGCTTCTCGAGCCCAGGCACATCCGTCTCGGCCTGCATCAAGACGCTCACCGCAAGCAGCGCAGCATTGCCGTCACCGCTTTCATAGATAGTCAAGTCTTCGGAATTGTCGAAGTCACCCGCAATGCCGAATGCGGCGAGTACTTCCTTCTCGGCCTGCTTCTTCGCATCCGCGAACTTCTTGCCCTTCTCGGTCACGAGGTACAACACGCGCTTGCATTCCAGGTCGGTGAGCATGTTTACGTTCACATGCCCGCGGTCCTTCAGGTCGCTCAGCGCAAAGAGCGTCACCGACTCCGAAGTTGTATTGCCGGTAATTTCGTTGCGGTAAATGCCCGAAACCTCGAACAGCGCGCACGTAGACGAAAGCGTCACGTCGTCAAACGCGAAGTCGCCCTTGTCGCTCGCTATTTTGCCTTCAAAGATTTCGTCCGTCAGTTCAAGCGTCTTGCAGTCGATTCCCTGCACCGTCACCTTGGAGCCCTTCACGAACGGGCCCTTCTGCGCCAAGCCCGCGATATCCTTCGCGACAATGCCCATGTCTCCCGAGGCGCCGCCAACGAAATCATCTGACTCGTCATCGGAACACGCCGCCGTCAAGATAGCCATGGCGACAAGCGCACAGGCCGGAATAAGCCGAGCCATAAAACTCCTGTTCATCATGTTCCTCATCTCCTTTACCTCTTTTTAACTTTAAAAACTTTCTTGGTCTCGATCCGCTTGCTCAGCGGGAACAGTTGCATATTCATGCGGTAAACGCGCTCCGTCTCGTCGTCTTCGGTAGCAATCGCCACAACACGGCGGTAAAAATCCGCCATTTCCTTGCGGATGCGTTCGTACGAGCGTTCCGTAAGGCCGAGCACGAACCCCGACATGGTGCGTTCGGAAAGCGGCAGGTCAATGGCCTTGATCGCGAATTCCCCCATCTGGCGCTGCAGTTCGCGAGCCGCAACGGGCACCACGTCCATGTTGCCCATCGTAATCGTCTTGTCCGTCTGGTGGTAATTTCCGTCCCTGTCCTTCTTCAGGAGCTTCATCCTTACCAAAAAGTTCAGCGTCTCGGTCACCTCGGCAGCGGTAATCGACGGGCTGCAGGCGCGCGCCATCTCGAGAGGCTTGGCGCCCGGCATGTGCGGGGCAAGTTCTCGCAGCACCGGATTCTTCCACGACTTGAAATAGTCAAACTCGTCGTTACCCAGCACGCGCATCTTGTGCGCCTTCGCGAGCGCACAGCGTTCCTCGAACGCGGCACGCTTAGCCTTGTCGCTTTTCGCATGCGCATACGAGACCATCAGTACAAAGTAAGTCTGTTCGTAACCGGCGAGCCCCATGGCGCTCGCGACAGAACCTGCGGAACCGACGCTCAGGTTCTTTTTACCCTCACAAACATATTTCAGAAACACCGCCGACGAAAATCCGGCATCCTGGGCAAACTTCTGCCACGAAAAGACGGAACTACGCTTGCGCTCTTCGTAGTAGTCCAGGATATACTTGCGGTAATCCGTATATTCAACGATTTCCTTCATAGGTACAAATATACCCTCTTTTCGTGCATTTAGGACATAAATATGGCGATTTTAGCCAAATTTTACCACTTTTGGCTAAATTTTGAAAAATTTAGCATTTTAGAACATGGCTTTATGTTCTGAGGACATGCTCCCAGAATACAGAAAAGCCCCGCCATTCCTGGCGGGGCCTTCCTCTTTCCCCCTTACAGATTTCCTAATTCCTTACGCAGCGTACAAAGCCTCTAGGCTGAACTTCCGTGTCGGACACGTAATTCCAGTTAATTGAAATCTCGATGGTCGTGAAATCCGTTTTCGTCAAGGGATAGTCATTATACTCATCCCGCATAAAGAACTCTCGGTTCCATACATCGTCATTGGGACTGGTAGGCTGGAAGGACATCTTGGGAGCATAGGTATGGAAATAGGCTTCCAGGAATTGCTTATCTAGCGGAACGAGATTGAAGTCCAGCCTGTTGTAGAACACTCCCGTCAGGCCCTTCGCAATGGCGGTTTCCCTGTCAGTCCTCCAATTTTCGTCGAGCAGGTTGTTGGGATTACCGTCCACGAAATCTAGCAGGGTTTTCCACTCCTCGCTATTCGCCACGTGCCAGCCGTCGGGGCAGATTCCCTGATGGAGCGAATCGATCAGGCCTTCGCGCACAAACCTCGTCATGTAGCCCTCATTTAGGCGCATGGCTTCGGCCCAGCTATAGACACCCGGCTGGCTATGGTCTACCCTGCCTCCCTTCGTACGTGTCACCGGAGCAACACTGTACATAAGGTTTTCTGCCATCCATTCATACCTTTTTCCTTCGTATTCAAAGCTTATCGTCTTGTAATGCCGCCCGTCTCGCGGGTCGGTCATGGTTCCATTTTCGTGGTCAAACATCTTCGTGAGTGAATCGATGTGATCCTTCGTCGTTATTTTCCATGCAAAACCATCACAAAGGACATAGCCAGAATCCAGGATGCGATGTTCCCCCTCCTGGTAATCATAGACCTCTATGGGCTTGTGAAACGCCGCATATGCGCCCCAGCGGTTCTCGGTGCAGGCATCTATCTCCAAATGGTGCAAGAGCACAAACTTGCTGAACTCATATTCCTTTTTCATGACAACCAGATCATCATACGACCCCGGATCAGCATCTTCCTTATCCCTCATATCGTCTTCATCGATATACTCCATACGCGAATACATATCGGCAACAAGATAGGCCTCGCCTGCGATAGTCTGCATAATGGAATCACCGAGTTCCCCGTCATCGGCAAAATCTTCTGCAAAGCCATCAATATAATTCTGCAATTTCGGGCAATCTTCTTTTTCATCATCAACCCAATAAGTCCATTCTGGGGTATTATCGATAAGAAGACTGATATTGAACAGGGTCCTGTCCCCTTCAGACGTATTGAATATGTTCAAATCCTCCGCAGAGGAGACTTCCAGTTCGACCCCGAACGCACCGAGAACTTCCCTGGAGGCCTGCTTCTTGGCTTCAGCGAAAGACTTGCCGTCCTTGACCAGTTTCAGGACTCGCTTATACTCGAAATGTGTCAAGAGGTTGATGTTCGCCGTATTGCGGTTATTCAAGTTAGTGACCGCATCAAGGCGCATGGGGCATTCCGAACGTTCACCGTCGTATTCGTGAGCATAGTAACCTTCGGCAGAAAGCAGCGCATACTGGCTTTCCAGATCAAGCTCGCCAAACTGGAATTCACCCTTGTCGTTCACAGTCGTCGTATGGAATTCCCTGCCCGTGGGCTCAAGGTTCCCCTCTGCCGTCGTTTCACGGAGAACGACGTCCGAGCCCTTTACGAGCGGGCCCTTCTGCGCCGCGCCCGAAATTTTCTTGTCTGCAAGCGCAATAATGCCCTCAGATTCTTCACTCGTGCCCGCCGTTTGAGTCGAGCACGCGCAAAGCGCGAACCCCAAGGCAGATACACTTAAAAAAACATTCTTTCGCATAAACATGTTCATTCTCCTTTACCCGATGTGGACTTGCCACGATTCTTGCCATTATTCAAATTTTCCGTCAGCGGGAAAAACTGGAAGTTGAGCCTGCAGACCTTATCCGGATGCGGCTCGTCGGCGACTATCGACACGATGCGCTTACGGCACTGCGCAAGTTCCTCCACGACCTTCGCGTAGGTCTCGGCGGTCACGCCCATCGTAATCCCGCTAAAGTGGCGTTCCGAAATCGGAAGCGTATCGAGGGCCTCGAGCGCGAATTCGCCCATCTGGCGAAGCAGCGAATGCACCGCGACGGCAACCACATTCATGCGGCCCGTAGTCAGCGAGCGGTTCGTCTGGTGGTAATTACCCTTGATGTCGCGCGTGAGGAGCCCCGACTTAACGAGAAAACTCAGACTCGCACTCACGTCCGCCGCAGAAATCACGGGCCTGCAGGCCTTCGCAATCTCGTGCGGCTTTGCACCCGGCATGGCAACGGCAAGTTCACGCACCACGGAATGCTTCCACGTCTCGTAGAAGGTGTAAAGGTCGCTCCCCAGGATCTTTACGTGGTGCGCCTCGCTCAGGGCCTGCATCTCCTCGAAGCATTTCTTCTTCTGAGCGTCCGTCTTCGCGTTCTCGTAACGCACCATCAATATAAAGTAATCGTACTCGAAGCCCAGCAACCCCATTGCAAGCGCCGTCTTTCTTGCTCCTTCTTCCAAGAGACGCGTCTTGCCGTCGCATACGAGCTTCAGGTACGATCCGGAGGCGAACCCCGCCAGCCTCGCAAATTCACGCCAAGTAAATGCGGAACTACGCTTGCGTTCGCTGTAGTAGTCCAGGATATACTGGCGATAGTCCTTATATTCGACAACTGATTTCATCATGACAATAAAATAGATAATCGAATCACCCGATGCAACATTTTCTAAAAAACAAATTTGGCGCTTTTAAGCAAATTTTAAAGGTTTTACGTTTGCTGAAAAGATTTTTGTTAAAGTAAAAAACAAAAATGGAGGTTTTATAGAACAAAAAGGGAGATTCTCGCCTACGCGGGGATGACAATGCAGATGTGGGATTACAGGTGCGCGGGGGTTACACGCCGGCGTCTTCAAGACGCTTTACATGACAATAAGCCAACTCTTTGGTCTTCTCATCACGGAGATGCAGGCTGGAGCCTTCGCAGTAGCGCCAGTACTTGCAGTCCCTGCATTCGCCAATTCGGGCCCAGCGGCGGT
Organism: Fibrobacter succinogenes; assembly: GCA_902800815.1. Taxonomy (GTDB): domain Bacteria; phylum Fibrobacterota; class Fibrobacteria; order Fibrobacterales; family Fibrobacteraceae; genus Fibrobacter; species Fibrobacter succinogenes_B. The sequence continues at coordinate 167,138 of CADCGB010000001.1, read as the reverse complement.
CGCGCATTACCTGGTAGCGGTTCTGCCACACGTCCCAAAGGTCGTCGTTGTAGATGTTACCTTGTATGTAGTCGCCACGCAGGCTCGGGCATGCCGAGATACTCCCGTCACAAAGCACGGAGGCAATGTTCACGCCCGCCCAGCAGAAGAACGGTTGGTCGCGCACGACCTTCTCGTAACTCCCGAGGAAGCCTTCGCAGTCGTAGTTCACGTTGATCTGGCCCTGCTTCTTGGCCTCGCGAATGAACTCAAACACCTGGCGGAACTCATCGTTCGTGAGCATGAACAGCGGGTTATCCTTCGCGCGGCCCTTCGGGAAAACGTTCGAGACCCTCCAGCGCCGAACGCCGAGATTCACGAGCAGGTTATGGATGCGCGGGAGTTCCGCGAGGTTCCTCTTGTTCACGCAGGTCATCACGTCGAAGGTGAGTTCCTTGACACTTGCCGCCATGTGGATAGCGCGCACGGCACGCTCGAAACTATGGGCGTTACCGCGGAAAAGGTTGTGGTTCTCTTCAAGCCCGTCAAGGCTGATGGTAAGCGAGCGGAGCCCTGCGTTCATCAGGTTGGTATAGCGTTCGGGCGTAAGCGCAAGCCCGTTCGTGACCATGCCCCACGGGTAGCCGCGGGCCTTGATTTCCTTACCGCACTCCTCGAGATCAGCGCGCATCAGCGGCTCACCGCCAGTAATCACGACCGCAAAGTTCCTGGGGTCGATATGCGGTGCAAGGCCATCAAGCACCTTCATGAAGTCTTCGCGGGGCATATCCGGGATAGCGTCGGCAACGCAGTCGCTCCCGCAGTGCTGGCAATGCAGGTTACAACGCAGCGTACATTCCCAAAAGAAATACGTCAGCGGGTGCGCCTTGATCTCGTTATGGCGATAGAGGCGGTACGCCTCAAGCGCGAGTTTTTTCTTAAGCCCGAGATGCATTAGATGCCATACAGGGGCTTAGCTTCGTCAATCGTGGTATCCGGCCCGCAGATATCGCTCGGGCAACCGTACAGGTCCACGGCTCCATCCAGGATATTGTACTTGGACTGGAATTCAGCGTAGTTGTAGACCCTGCCGTCATCGCACTTGTAGGTCGTTTCCTTGACGTAGACAACTCCGTACTTGGCACAAATCTGGTCGCCACTACATTCCGGAACCTGCGCAGTTTCTGTTTCCTCTTCCGTGCAGGTAACGCCATCGTCGCAAGCAATCTTCTTGCCCTTCCGTTCGCAAGTGAACATCACGCCGTACTTGGGCGCAATTGACTCGCTGCTGGAACTGGGGGCGATGACACCGTACTTCGCGGCAATCATGCTGGAACTCATCGGCACGCCGTACTTCGGCGCAACAATGGTTTCACTGCTGGAGACCCGCGCATCAGAACTTGTGACATTCGGGGTGTCACTAGATGCGGGCGCAGCTTCAGAAGAACTCGAAGCCGGAGCCTCATCTGCGGAACTGGCGGCTTCGGCACTAGATTCCGGCGTTTCGGACGCAGAACTGGCATCGGTACCTTCCGTCGCGGAACTGGACCTCGGGTCCGGATTATCAATCGGAGGTGTGCTGCTGCCATCATCGGCAGAGGAAGTGGTATCGCAACTGGCCCAGAAGAAAGCGGTCAGCGAAAGCAGGACTTTTTTCCAATGTTTGTAGAGCATCTGAAACACCTCCCTAAAAGAAGCATACCATTAATATATATAAAAGCGGGTCACAGGTCAATCCTTGAAGCAGCGGACAGAGCGTCCATGGCTTTTAAGCCCGTCCTCCCGAACATCAAAGCCATAAGAGCCCCAAATAGCAGCAAATTGCGCAGAGATTCCTGCGTAATAAGCATATTCAGCTTCAGATGCGCTCCAATAAAGCGCATGGGTTTCATACTCATTTACATAATCATCTAAACTCTGATAAAACGATCCTGTCGGAATTACGGAAAAACCGCCAGCATTGGTTGCGTTCTTCCAGGCGGGCGCATCTTCCCATCCGGGAACCCCAATTGCCATAAGCGCATACACATTGTCAGACCACGCATTCATAAGCATTGTCCATTCTTCCGTAGTCGGAATATGCCAGCCATTAGGGCAAATCCCCTGATGCGGAGTTTTTATGGCACCCTCTGGCGCATAGGTTTCTTGCCATTTTGGGTCTAGATTCATAGCCGCGGTCCAAGTGTAATAGCGGCCGCCCTTTAAGCAGTTGACAGAATCGTTGTTATAGCACCAGTTGTTACCTTCCATATTCTGGCTATTGTCAACGTAGTTCAAGTTTTCCGCCATTACGACAAACTCCTCTGATTCTTCATCCCCGGATTCCTTTTTGGCAAGAATCCTTATTGTTCTATAGGCTCGCCCATCACGGTCGTCTATCAAGGTATCATAAGCCAATGCCGGGTTAGTCCAATCCCTTACAGGGAGATCATAGATTGTTGTTTGGCGGATTAGCCCATTCTCGCAAATATACGTAGAATCCTTGTAGAACGTTCCCGCCTTCGCCACCGTACAGGCTCCGCCTACAAATTCTTCATCAGTCGTCGCCTCACGCCATTCTCCTGCATCACACACAAAATACGATTTCGTGTTGACTGCGCCCAGCATCATTTTTCCGTCTTCGTCACAATCGCACCCCACCGTATTGTAAAGGGTCTTGTCAGTTATCAAAGTCCATTCACGCTCTTGACAACGGTAATACCTATTATCAACAGGGCTACGTTCCATTTCACCGGCGCGTTTCGCCGTACAACCGTTTAGTTCAAGTGCATAGTCATTTTTATTCGCCTCGCGCCATGATCCTTCTATTTCACCGTACACATAATTGGCTTCGGTATAATTACCGCCCCTCACTTCACCATCTTCTCCCGATGTCCAGCCCCGCGTATCCGCAACAAGCACAGAAACAGAATCCCAAGAACGATTTTCACATTTGTACCACACCCCATTATAGCGGCCCATATTCTTGGTTGCATCTTCCGCAACACTTTCGATACAGGCCCCAAATTCCATTTCTACCGGAGTCGCCATACGCCATTGGGTATTTACTCTATCGTATAGGTAATTTTGCTCATTCGTAATTGAACCCACCTTAATTTCGCCATCGGCACCCGGAACCCACTGATAAGTATCCTTTTCCAAATCGCTCGCCATCCGCCACACACCATCACGGCAAATGTAACGAGTCTTGGTACCTTTCCGTTTGCCCGCAGATACAGACTTTACGATGTCTACGCTATCACTTGTACAATCTCCAAGCCCATATTCAACATCCCTAAAATGCAATACATGCGTTGCAAATTCCGGCACTGATTCTGCAAGTCCCCAATGAAGCACATTATCGTGAATCGCAGGTAACCGCCCTGCGCTATCCACGTCGGCAGCCCAATCGGCAATCAGGATTTTCGTTGTGGCATCATCCCATGTTCCATCTTTCTCCATATCGGCGGCAATTTTCGTTAAAAGTTCTGAGAGGTCCGCTACACTGCGGTCACCCTGCAATAGAGTCGAAAACGCTAACAAGGCACCATCGCCGTCGCTATTCCCAGCAATGTTCAAATCCTCGGAATTTGCAAAATCTTTCGCAATGATATGAAGGATATTAAACACTTCTGCTTGCGCCTGCTTCTTTGCCGCATAGACCCTCTTCTTATCATGGATTACAAGGTATTGCACTCGTTCGTATTCCAAGTGCGTAAGCAAGTTCACATTTGCGGCATTTCTCTCACTCACATCCGTAATCGCATATAACGTGAGTTCGGCATCCGAATTCTTACCGGTAACTTCGTTCCTGTAAAAGCCATTTGCCTCAAGAACCAGATACTGACTCACCAGAGTACGCGCATTAATTTTAAATTCGCCCCTATCATTTGCAATTTTCCCGTTAAAAACATTACCCGTCTGTTTTAGGGTGTGCCCATCCGATATTTCGTAGGCACGCACCTTGGACCCAGAAAGGAAAGGCCCCTTTTGGGAGAATCCCGATATGTCATCCAAGGACACCGCCACCATTTCGGAATCCAAAATGACGGGTTCAATATTCCCCGAAGTATCGGCAACATCTTCAATGTAAAGGATCGTTGAATCCAAACCGCATTTAACACGAACTGAATATTCATTGAGCCTTTCTATGGAGCATCCCGTTCCATTCTTGCCCGCTGTGCCCAAGCCACCCTTGTCACCATCATCGCCCTTAGGGCCCTGAGCCCCTGGCAAACCATTATCACCTTTCCGTCCCTGAACACCTTGTTCACCATCAGTCCCGTCAGAGCCGTTTTCACCATCAGCACCATTCACGCCATTATACACCACACCTACAGAATCTCCGTTGCACAAAATTTTCATCCCCGTACCGTCTGCTGTTTTTTCAGCAGTACAGAAGAAAGCATCCCCTTGAACATACTGCACGTTGCCAACAGTCGAATACCACTTGCCATCGACACAGACGCGCACAGTCTTTTCCCCCTCGACCATCACCTGGTCACCTTCGTTGGATTTTTTACACGCAGGGAGTTCAGCCACCGTAGAGACGACTGCATCACGCTCTTCTACAACCTGTTCCGTTGTAGATTCGCCACATGCGCTTAAAAAGATTGCCGCAAGAACAATTAATCCTATCTTAATTTTCATAATTACCTCGGCATAAAAATTTTACTCAGAATCCTTCATACAACGCACAGGATTATATCTAGCCTCATTTTTATATCCAGCAACAGACCCTATCATATTTCCATAATAAAGAACTTCATAAGTTACATAATCAACCACAAGCGATATCGGTTCATCCATGTTATCCGTAGATGTACTCCAGAATCCCGGATAATATCCTCCATAATATCCATCAAATCCACCACCGTTTGTTGCACTCGGAAGGATTGTCAAGCCACTAGTATTCGTCGCCACCAATTCATCGTAGATATGGAACCCACCCGAGGCATACAGGCCGCCCAAATCATACTCATGATAACCTACAGTCACTACATACCCATCAATCAACGCGGCCCATTCCTCTACCGTTGGGATGTGCCAACCTTCAGGGCAAATCCCCCGATGCGGGTTTTCAATCAGACCATCCGCTAGCCCCGTAGAAGAAAAATTCCATTTAGGGTCAACGTTCATCGCTGCACTCCATGTGTAGAGCCGCCCCCCTTTCAAGCAATTAATGGAGTCGTTGTCATAGCATTTGTTATTGTCAATCAGGTAACGGTATTCACTTCCACCGGCATAATTCAAGTTCTCCGCCATTACGGTAATGCCATTTATTTCTATGGTTCTATAGGTACGCCCGTCACGATTATCATAAAGTTCGCCATATTCCAGTTCCGGGTTGAAGAAGTGATTCGGATAGACATCAAAATCATAGAGACACACTCCACGTAACCGATATTCTTCTTTCCACGACCACGGGTATCTTTTACAGATTTTTGAAGAATCTTTAGTGAACGCACCTTCATTTGCCGCCGTACAAACCATCATTTCCCCAAGTTGTTCTTCTTCTACCGTCGCCTCTCGCCAAAGGCCCAACTCGCAAACAAAATGGATATTAGAATCATCTTTGCCAGGCTGCATAGTGCCCTCTACACATTCATATCCATTTGTATTTGCAATAACCTTTTCCGGTATTACAAGCCAACGGTGGTCCGATGCACAACCATAGTATTCACCGTCTTTCGCACTTTTCTGGATTTCACCAGTCCGTTTCGTAGTGCACCCGTTCAATCCAAGTGTAGAATCCTGTTCGTTCGCCTTGTGCCATACCGATTCCAGCTCATCGTAAACATAGAACGCATCTGAACTATCCCCCTTCACTACATCGGCATCATTGCCCGGTTTCCAGTTTCGCGTATCCACATACAGTGCCGTCGTCGGAGTCCATTTGCGATCTATACATCTATACCATCCGCGTTCCCAGTAAACCCAGTCACCATCTAGGTTGTATCCATCAATGTAGCGGCAATCTCGTTCCCTTTTATAATACGACACATGAGCAGCACCGCAGTCAAAATACCCTGTATTTTTCGAATCATCATTTTCTATACTTTCAACACAGGCACCTAAGTCATCTTCAAAAGCAGTCGTTGAGCGCCACTGACCAAATGCGCTATCATATACATATTTATTTTCACCAATAGTAAGTCTTATTTCACCATCTTCACCCGGTTCCCACTGATAGGTATCTCGTTCTAAATCACTCGCAACAACCCAGCGATAATCTTCATTCGGCTCATCCACATCCTTACAAATCCACCCCCAATTTACAATTCCCGCACTATCCCCGTTGCATTCATCAAGGTTATACTGTACATACCAAAAGTGGCGTACATACTTTTCAAAATTAGGCACCATTGCCGATAGTCCCCAACTCAAGACATTTTTACGAATTGAATCAAGTAATCCCGAAGTATCAGCTTTTATAGCCCATTCAGCAATTGAATCTTTTGTAGAATAGTCATTCCAAATTCCATCCTCTTCCATGTCTTTCGCAATTTTCGTTAAAAGTTCCGAAAGTTGCGATACACTACGATCCCCCTGCAAAAGTATAGAAAAGGCAAGCAGGGCTGCATCCTCGTCACTGCTCCCAGCAATATTCAAGTCTTCGGAGTTGTCAAAATCTTCCGCATTAATAAACATCATTCCAAATATTTCATTTTGCGCCTGCTTTTTTGCCGCCCAAACCTTCATTTTTTCCTTAGTTACCAGATAATTCACGCGTTCATATTCCAGATGCGTCAGCAGGTTTACGTTTACGACACTGCGTTCGCTAACGTCCGTAATCGCACGCAACGTCAATTCGGCATCGGAATTTTTACCCGTCACCTCGTTGCGGTAATAGCCAGTCGCTTCCAGCGACAAGTATTGGCTGACCAAGGACCGGGAATTTATCCTAAATTCGCCCTTGTCGTTTGCAATTTTGCCGCTAAACACATTGCCAGTCTGCTTCAGAGTGCGGCCATCCGAAATCTCGTAGGCACTCACCTTGGAGCCCGACAGGTAAGGCCCCTTTTGCGATGCACCAGAAACTTCGTCTAGCGACACCGCCACCTTTTCGGAATCAAGTTCCATAGGAGCATCCCCAATGTAGAGCGTCGTTGAATCGACCGCACAAACGACCCGGACAGAGACTTCGTCAATTTCCTTTATCGAGCACCCGATTCCGTTTTTACCTACGTCGCCCACAGCGCCAGAATCACCTTTAACTCCCCGCAGACCGGGTTCTCCGTCATCTCCCTGCTCACCGCGTATACCCCGGGGGCCTTTCTTCCCATCGGCGCCATCTTCGCCATTCGCACCATTTTCACCGTTCAACACAACACCAACAGAATCTCCGTTGCACAATATTTTTGTACCGGAGCCATCAAGTAGTTTTTCTGCATAACATGCAAAACTTTCATCTTGTAAGTAGACGGTATCGCCAACAACGGCAAACCACTTGCCACCAGAGCATACCCGGACAGACGATTCCTCTTTTACCAAGACCTGTTCCCCGTCGTTACTTTTTCCACATTCGGGAAGTTCGGCAATACTCGAAACCACAGAAATACTATTATTCAGGATCCTTTCGGAAACCGTTTCTTCGCCACAGGCCAACAAGAACAAAGCACAAAAAATAAATAAGCCAACAGTCTGCCTTTTCATAATATCACCTCGCTTTCAACCATTCTCCACAATTCAACATCTATTATTCTTCAGGATAATCCTGAACACAACGCACAGAGATTCCATCAGAATCAGAACCAGTATAGCAAGCGGTACCGAAACAAATGCTATGCCACTGCCAATCATCTCCAGACACAGTACAGAGAAAAGTTGTTGAGCCTACGGTCGCACACCAGGGACCATCATTAAACTCACCATCGGCACAACTGCTATGTAAAAAATCCAGTCTATAGCCTACAGGCAATATCGAAAGGCCGCCTTCATTGGTGGCATCCCCCCATCGAGGAAAGCCAACCGCTTGGTGATGGGGAAAATTATTCTTGGTATAATTCCAAAATCCAGGATTAATCGACTCCCATTCATCTATCCCTAAAATATGCCACCCTTGCGGGCAAATACCCCGGTGTTGTTTTTTTATCACACCCTCCGGCAGATTCCTATTTTTCCATTTGGGGTCAATATCCATTGCCGCCGTCCACGTATAGAACCGCCCACCCTTCAGGCAGTTCGTGGTATCGTCATGATAGCACCAGTTATTGTTTATTAGATAAGGATTTTCACCTTCATCAGCATAATTCAAGTTTTCTGCCATTATATTGAATCCGTTTATTACGACAGTCTTGTAGGTGCGACCGTCGCGTTTATCATAAAGTTCACCATATTCAATATCGGGGTTAAGGTATTTTTTCTGACCCACCTCAAAGTCATACAGTGTCGCATATCGGAAGTCGCCTTTTTCGCAAACCCTCGTGGAATCACTGTTAAACATTCCGTTTTTTGCAATAGTGCATGCTTCACCAAGTTGTTCTTCTACAACAGTAGCCTCGCGCCATACCCCTGCATCACACACAAAATAAGATCGGGTATCAACTAAGCCTTTCATAAACACACCATCTTCCATGCACTCAATTCCCGCCATATTGTAAACGGCCTTGTCAGTTATTACAGTCCACTGATGGTCTGATTCGCACCGGTAATATTTATAATCCGTCGCAGCCATTCCCATTTCACCAACACGGTTTGTCGTGCAGCCATTGAGACCAAGCGTATAATCCAATACGCTTGCCTCTCGCCACCCACCTTCGGCTTCATCGAATACAGAATAAGCACCGTCCACATTTTTCAAGTCACCATCGGTTCCTGGGACCCAGTCCTGCACATTCTCTACAAAATTGGAGTATCTTACCCAGTTGTGATTTTCGCACTTGTACATATAGCCGTTAAAACGGGCCGTATTTCTAGAGTCATCACTTGCTATCGTTTCACTGCAACCGCCCAAAGTCTGTTCTACCACCGTGGCGATGCGCCAAGACGCCTTTACGGCATCATATATGTAGTACACGCCAGTCACCGCACCCGCTTTAAGTTCAGCATCTCCACCGGGCTCCCACAAGTACGTGTCTTTCTCGTAGTCAGAAGCAACCTCCCAATGGAATTCACCCGCAGAATCGGCCTTACAGATGTAACGCGTCTTGGAATCCTTACGCTTGCCCGCAGTAGCCGCTTTCACCGTATCGGCACTATCAGCAGTACATTCACCCAATCCATATTCGGTATACCAGAAATGGCGTATATATTTCTCGAAATTTGGCACCATCTCCGAAAGTCCCCAATTCTTTACATTATTACGAATCACCGCTAGGCGCCCCGCACTATCGGCATCGGCACTCCACTCTGCTATATTCATACGGGTTGTAGCGTCATCCCACACGCCATCTTTTTCCATGTCGGTCGAAATTCGCGTTAAAAGTTCCGTCAGTTCAGCCACGGTGCGGTCGCCCTGGAACATCACCGAGAACGCTAACAACGCGCCGTCTTCGTCGCTACTTCCTGCTATATTCAGGTCTTCGGAGTTACTGAAATCAGAGGCATCAATCAAAAGTATCCAGAAAATTTCTTCCTGCGCTTGCTTTTTGGCCGCATAGACCTTCATTTTACCTTTCGTCACCAAATAATTCACGCGTTCGTATTCCAGATGCGTGAGCAGGTTCATATTCGCCACGCTTCTTTCACTAACATCTGTAATGGCAAACAAAGTCAGTTCAGAATTGGAATTCTTTCCCGTCACTTCGTTGCGATAGAATCCTGTCGCCTCAAGCGCCAGGTATTGGCTCATCAATGTGCGGGCATTAATCTTGAACTCGCCATTGTCATTCATAATTTTGCCATTAAAAATGTTACCCGTCTGCTTTAAGGTGCGTCCATCCTGAAGTTCGAATGCGCGAACTTTTGACCCCGAAAGGAATGGCCCCTTCTGCGAAGCGCCGGACATTTCGTCCAGGGAAATTGCAACTTTCTCGGAATCCAACTCTATACCGACACTTGACGTGTCTGGCATTTCACCAATGTAGAGCGTCACGGAATCTTTACCGCAGTAGACTCGCACAGACAATTCATCGACCGTCTTAAGTGTACAACTGGCACCATCCGCACCAGCATCCCCTTCTACACCATCAATCCCCTTTTCGCCTTTAAGCCCTTCTGCACCATCCGTCCCCGGCAAACCCTTAAATCCCTGAGACCCCTGCTGTCCTGGAGCGCCATCTGCGCCATCTTCACCTTTAGCGCCGTCAGCACCATTATACACCACACCCACCGAGTCTCCATTGCATATAATCTTTATGCCGGAACTATCAGTCAACTTTTCGGTCTTGCACAAAAGTTTCCCACTTTGCTCGTACAAGGTATCGCCCACTGACGAAAACCACTTGTTATCGGCACAAACACGCACGGAGCCTTCGTCTTTTACAAGAATCTGTTCGCCCTCGTTCGAAACGTCACATGCAGGGAGTTCTGCCACATTAGTGACGACAAGCCGGTCATCAACAATCCTTTCGGTAGAAGAATCCCCACATGCGGCAAACAATACAGCCGCAAGGATGGCAAGAAATGAGAGTTTCTTATTTAGCATAGCAGCAACCTTTTCAAAAAAGTCCAACTCAAAAAGTTAGTCTTCGTAATCCTCTACGCAGCGAATATAACCGCTACTATATCGCATCCATTCACGTTCAACATAGGCAGTATCTAGATGCACACAGAACGTGAATGCGCCATCATCTACCGTCTGTACGGCACTCCAAAATCGAGCATCATAGCTTGTCAGTTTCATCGCAAAACCATATACGTCCGTAATGTAGGGCGAGATTTCCCCCTTTTCGTAGAAATCAAGACTTGTGCTCCCCAGTGCGTATAAGGAATACGGCACATTTTCAAGTTCTAACAGGCTATTCGTTTCCTCTAGTGTGGGCAGGTGCCAGCCCTCAGGGCATATTCCCCTCACAAAGCCCGTCGGACAATCGTAGCCACCATTCCCGCAAGTCCGGGGATTCTCGGGATCATTGGCCAACGCCGTAGAATCTACAGCAGCAGACCAGAAATAGCGGCGCCCCACCTCCTCGCATTCAGATTCACTACACGTACTCGACGAATCCTCTTCTGCCGTAGGCGCAAGATAACGGAACCTCAAATGTTCAGCCATCCAGTTGTACTTGCCGATGTAGACCGTCTTGTAGACTTCGCCATCGCGGGAATCCGTTATAGTCCCTATCCGTGCACCTTCAGAAAGATTTCTCTGAACTTTCGTCCAGGCACCACTGCTACAGAGCATTTTCCACTCATAATTGGCACCCGATGGACGATACACCGCACTCTCGCCTTCATTTTTTTCAGAGCAGGTGCGACCAACCAACCGTTCCCAATAATCAGCCGACCTAATATAGCCATCCTTGCAAGTGAAATACCTTTTATTGTAGTCATACAAGATTTCAAAAACCTCGCCTTCGTCATGTTCATCACACAAATCCTTTCCGAACAGTTCCTGGCTCCAGAAATGGTGAAGAATCGATTCAAAATCAGGCACAGAATTACTCAGCCCCCACGACTGGACATTTTTCCTGAAATCAGCATACCGGCCCCCGGCCTCAGCAAACATTGCCCATTCCGCAATCGATTTTCGGGTTTCCCCATTACTCCACTCGCCATCTATTTCCAAGTCCTTAGATAGTTCCGAAAGTAATTCTGTCAAGTGCGCTATATCGCGGTCTCCCTGCAGCAGGATTGAAATAGCCAGCAAGGCTGCATCGCCTTTGCCACTCCCGACAACATTCAAGTCCTCGAAACTTTCTACGCCAGCCGTATCAATACGGAATGCCGTAAGGATTTCACGTTGCGCCCACCGTTTCGCCTCTGTGAACCTTAGTTTATCATGTGTAACCCGGTAATAAACCCGGTCATATTCTAGGTGGGTTAACAGGTTCACATTTGCCGTTGTGCGAGCAGAAACATCCGTCAATCCGAAAAGCATCAACTTAGCCGTAGTCTTTTCGCCACTCACTTCATTACGATAGTAGCCTGTTGCCTGAAGCAGGGCATATTGGCTAACCAAATTACGCGCCATAATCTTAAAAAAACCGTCATCCGACTTAATCGTGCTAACAAAGTTTCCGTTTGTCTGCCTTAACGTGCGGCCATCCGCCAACTCGTACAAATTAACAATTGATCCCTTGACAAAGGGGCCCTTTTGGGAATAGCCCTTCAAGGAGTCTAACGAAACCGGTTCAGAGTCATCTTCCTCGGGTTCACTACTTGATTCTGGCGGGGCCTCGCTCGAAGAACTAGGCACACTTGAAGAAAGAGCCTTATTAGAAGAACTACTGTAGGCAAGGATTATGGTCGTCGAGACTTCTCCACAAGAGATTATGATCTGCGAGGAATCCTCGCCCTGCTCAACCTTGCAGTTATCGCCATTTAGCCCATTATCGCCATCGGCACCACTATAAACGACCCCTACGGAGTCACCCCCGCAAACAACTTTAACGCCGCTGCCATCAAGGAGTTCCTGCGTGGTACACGAATATTTCACTTCAACACCACTGACAGGAACGTGCCATTTTCCATCAATACAGACTCTGATCAGCATATCGCTCTTGACGAGAACGACTATTCCTTCATTATCTTCATTGCATGGTGGCAAAAGTGATTCATCAGCAACATCATCCATTGCCGATTCAGCCCGGCTCACATTCTGAGTTGTGGAATCTTCACCGCAAGAGGCAAGGACGAAGACACTAACCAGCAAAAACAATCTAGGAAGATATGCAAACTTTTTTTTCATGACATCCTCCTATTCCTGATCCTTGATGCAGCGGACATTCCTTTCAAAGGAATCCACCACCATCGACTGCGAAGCGTCAAACGTATAATTCTTCGAAGGGTACCGTATGGCTATTCCTGCTTCAGTTGCATATGTAGTCGTCCAGAACTGGAGTCCATATTTCAACAGGCCAAATCCATATAAATCAAGGCCATTAGTTTCAAAATTGTATTCCAATGTATTCGTTCCATGGGCATCATCCCAATCTATTTCACTCCTTAAGACATCAGCAATATTCTTCCCGGGGTTTTCACTGGCAACAAAGTCAATGAGTTTCCTAACCTCCGAAGTATCCGGTATATGCCACCCATCTGGGCAAATTCCCTGCACCGGATGAACAAGGGAACATTCCATATATTCACCGCACCCGGTATTTACACTATCCACCACTGCGGCCCATTTATATAATTGACCATATAGGCGACAATCACTTGAATCAATCACCTCGTACGTTTTTTGGAAGCACCGATGAGCCTTTACCAAACTGGGATACGCGACGGTATCTGTATAATTCAGGTTCTCCGCCATCCACGTCTGGTCACCGATTGTAACAACGGCATAGGTCTTGTTATCGCGAGGATCCGTCATCGTGTTCAAGGAACTGGATGGCCTAGACGCAACAAGGCGCCATTTCATGCGACCATCATATTCATGATAGGAGCATACAAAGTCCCTAATCCAATACTTACCCGTGTAAGTCGCTTTTTCACCCGCTATTTCATTAAAGCACGCGCGGCCTATTAGAGTATCCGACGTTGTCGCACGTGTCGGAGGACCATAAGAACCCGAACAATAGAACTTTCTACCATTGTACTTGCCGTAACTATTCTTCGCAACATAGAATTCCCTAGAATCACTGCCGGTACATTCTTGCAATCCATATTCGGCCACCCAGAATTTCCAGGCATCATAGGAATAAACCGAAGTAGAATCCAAAAGCCAGTCTGCAATTTCAGCACGCAATTTTGCATTATCCCATTTTCCATCCGTTTCCAGGTCCTTCGCAATATCGTTCAGGCGTTCTGTGAGTTGCGCCACCGTCAAATTACCCTGCAGCATAACGGAAATGTCGTACAACATCGCATTCACCGCATTCGATGCATCCAACACGAGCATATCCTCAAAATTACCCACATCGGTAGTATCATAACCAAATGCCCTCAAGACCTCTGCACGCGCCTGACTTTTTGCAGCATAAAACCTCAACTTTTCCTTAGTCACAAGATGATACACACGAGGATATTCCAGATGCGTCAAGACATTGATATTAGCAGAACTTCTCTCAGACACATCCGTAATTGCATTCAGTGTAAGCATTTCCGTCGTACGTCTGTTCGTTACCTCATTAAGGTAATAGCCCGTTGCCTGCATCAACACATACTGGCTAACCAGATTCCTTGCAACAAATTTAAAATGTCCATCATCGGAATCAATTCTGCTCACAAAACTGCCATTCGTCTGTTTGAGAGTTCTACCATCCTGGAGTTCGTACAAATAAACCATGGAACCTTTCGCAAATGGCCCTTTCTGCGAATAGCCTGCCAGGGAATCCATTGATATCGCCATGGCAGAATCATTTTTTTCCTCTATTTCGGGAATAACTTCCGCAGTGTCTACAGGGGATTCATGCGTATTTCCGGAGGTATCTTCTGGGGTTTCTTTAGGACCCGTCAAGTCGGCAATCGGGAAATCGACAACCACGCTATCTTTGCCACAGACAATAACGGAAATTTCAGCCTCTTTATCATAACTAAGGCTGCAACCCGTACCATCTTCGCCCTTGGCTCCGGCAGAGCCATTCTGCACCACACCGACAGAATCTCCGTTGCACACGACCTTGTAGCCAGAGTTATTCCGCAAAGGGACTGTATTGCACGAGACATTAGTATAAAAATCTGTTACCGAAATCTTTTGCCATTCGGCATCCGAACACACTCGCAGGGAGGAATCCCCCTTGACAAAAACCTGCTGATTTGCATTAGAAGTCCCGCATTCCGGGAGTTTTGATTCGGATTCGTAGATTTCTATGGGCGCATACGATTCTTGCGTCACGTTCGTCACCGTTTTCTCATCACTGCAGGATATGAACGACCCCACCAGGGCGCTCAAAAGGACAATTCTTTCTAAAAGATGCCTAATCATAAGTCACCTCAATAATCCCTAAGGCAACGAACATGGTAAAGATTAGACAGCCAACTACTCGTACCACTCATGGTACTACCATCATTATAGAACCCGCGATAACGAATGCTGATAGCATTACCATACTCTTCTTCGTGAACAAACGATGACGAGAAATAGATGATACTATAATAAATTTCATCAGGAGTAGTCTCATAATGCGTATAAGCCGGTTTGACCGCAAAACCGAAATCGTCCGTTCCATTACCATCTTCAAACCAGCCCTCTGTCGCCTTGAGCCTAGCATCAACCCAAGCGGGGACAAAAAGGCCATGGCCACCATACCAGCCACCATATTCCTGTATAGCCTCTTCAAGAGTTGTTTCTGGCCAAACCGCCATCAACTGGTCTTCCCACTCCTTGAATGTCGGAATATGCCAGCCATCCGGGCATACACCCTGTGTTAAGCCTTTTTCCAGGCTCATGGAATCTAAAATGTCGTATCCATTCGATTCGTACTTTAGCTGGCCCGGGTTATACGGGTTTTCCATCACAAGGTCCTCGGCCATCCAGACCTGTTTTCCGATAAACGCGACATTGTAGTAGGCCCCAGTCTTAGGATCAGTCATTTTTATGCGCCAATTCCCATTTTCGCAAGCAAGGTAGAATCCATTCAATTCACTTTTTTCATTCTGCAACAGCGTCTTTGTTCCATTATTATCAGCGGAACACACCCCAAAGCCATACACACTAGATACGAAGTTCTTGATAACAGATTCAAATTCAGGAACCTCTCCCAAGTTCCAGCCTTCGACATTTGCACGGATTCTTGGCAAGAATGGAAGGAGCTTTACAGCACCATCGGCAATTTTCATTTTCAAGGTTGTATCCAAATCGCCATCCTTTTCCAAGTCCGCCGAAATATCGGAAAGGAGTTCCGTAAGTTCAGCAATGGAGCGCCGCCCCTGCAACATCACTGACAGTGCAAGGAGGGCTGAATTTCCCTTGCCATTTCCGAATACGGCCAAATCTTCGGATGCCCCTATTCCCGTGGTATCAACGTGGAACACACGCAAAATTTCGGCCTGCGCCCGCCGCTTAGCAGCATAGACTCTCATTTTTTCCTTTGTAACCAGGTAATAAACGCGGTCATATTCTAGGTGAGTCAACAAGTTCACATTCGCACGACTACGTTCTGAGACATCCGTCAGTGCGAACAAAGTCAAGTCTTCCGTAGTTGTTTTCCCAGTTACCTCATTACGGTAATAACCATTCGCAACAAGCAAGGCATACTGACTTACTAGATTTCGCGCCGAAATTTTGAAGAAGCCGTCATTAGAATTGATAACTCCCATAAAGTTTCCGTTTGTCTGCTTTAGCGTACGGCCATCCGACAGTTCGTAAAGCCGAACATTGCTCCCCTGCACAAAGGGGCCTTTCTGGGTATAACCTTCCATAGAATCAAGCGAAGTCAACACGGCTTCCTCGTCATAGGACGATGACGATTCCAATATTTCTGAACTACTGGACTGCGGTGGCGGTTCTTCTGAACTACTCTCCATAGTAAGGCTACTACTTGATTCCGGCGGGTTCGTATTCAAGTCAAAGACAAGCGTGTCACTTTGGCAAGACACCTGAACAAATGTTGTTCCAGCAATCTGCTTTGCACTACACGCCAGCGGAGCATTCTGCCCATTTGCTCCGTTCTTTCCCAAGGAGCCGTTCAGAAGTACGCCGACAGAATCACCATTGCAAATGATTTTGATTCCGGTCTCGTCCGCCAGTTTTTGCGTTTCACAGGAATAAGGCACTTCTGTCGATTTCGACCTGAACCAGCCTTCATCGGTGCAGACAAAAACCGTTGTTTCGGTCTTGACCCACATTTGTTCCCCAACGTTCAGGGAATCGCAATCCGGGAGTTCGCCCTGGTTGGCAACGGTTTCCATGCCCGGCAAAGAAACCTGAGTTATGTTTTCGGTAGTTATATTGTCGCCACAGGCAACAAGGAATACAGTAGCAAGGAGGGCTTGCAAAATAAAGATGCGGTTTAGCATTTTCATAAGAAGCTCCTTGCCAACCTTACTTCTTTACACAACGAACCGACGCAAAGTCCTCGTTTGCAAAGCCAAACGACGAGGAAAATTCGTCATTATCACCAGTCAGTGCCATAGCCATATGCGAGTACTTGCTGGCCTGCGTTGAAGTCCACCAGTATCCAAGGGAACCAACTTGCATACAATTCTCGCCTCCATTGCATTTACCACCCGGCAATGCCGTAAAGCCAATGTTATCATCGCCGTTTTCGCCGTTCCAGCCACTGGGCGCCTTCAAGTGCTTTCCCGCATCACTATCAGTGATTTCGTCCCTCTCAAGAGTCAATTCAGCGATCGCATCGTATTCACTCGCAGTCGGCAAGCGCCACCCCGAAGGACACGCTCCTTCCGCAGCTTCATAATTATACAACAACCCGTAGGTAGCGCAATTCGCTTCGTTACCCCCATAGCACAAGGTCTTTCCCGAACTCGGTTCGTAATTCATGTTTTCCTGAGTCCAGCACTGTTCTCCAATTAGCACCGTTTTATAGGTACGGTCGCCGCGTGTCAAGGTAGAATCGCCGCAGGTCCAAGTAGAAACGCTGCTAGAAGACTTTGCAGAACTCGACGAAGACGCTGCACTGCTAGACGATTCCGGTTCTTCCACGTCTGTCAACTGGATAGAGACTACCGCAGTATCCGAATACTTCTTGTCCGTCACGATAACCTTCACGTAGTACAGGGACGTTCTTTCGAAATTGAGGTCTGCGTTCTGCGCCACGGTAATGCGGCCGGAGTCGTCTATCTTGAACAGGCTAGAAGCACCCGCCGTAGAATCCACAAGGGTTAGCGTAATCTTGCCAAAGGCGAGGTTCTTTGTATCCGGGTCATCGGCCACAACCGTACCAACCAGCGTGCCAGAAGCGGAATTTTCCGCCACGGTAAACGCAGCCGCGGTCACGGAGGGCTTCTCGTTCACGTCCGTCACCGCAATGCTTACCGTAGCGGTATCCTTGCCTTCACTGTTTTCCACGACAATTTTCACGGAATACTCGGACTTTGCTTCGTAATCAAGTCCTTCCTTCTTTACAGAAATCGCACCCGTTTTCTCGTCTACGGCGAACAAGCCCGAGCCATCGACAATCGAGAACTTTTCACTGCCAATGGCATTCGTGAGCTTCACGGATCCGATGTTCGTACCGGCAGAGGCGTTTTCGTCCACGCTAAACGACAAAGTCTTGTCCGAGAAAACGGGAGGTTCCTTATTTACGCTACTAGAGGTCTTGCCATCGCCATGCGAATCTGAACTTGTCTTTGAATCGCCAGATACCGAAGATGAGGATTCGTCATCGCTCGCCGTGGCTTCTTGCATCAGGTCGATATCGTATTGGTCATAAGGGGTACATGCCGTGAGGGCAAACGCGACAAACAGTGTCAAACTTAATTTCTTCATAATCATTCCCTCCCTACAGGTTCCAGAAGAGCGTCACGTAGCCGCCCTGCCCAAGGTTGGTAATAAAGTCATAGCCGGCTTCGATGCCGAACATGCCCAAGCCAAAGAACACACCCGTCCTGAACTGCGTCCATTCTTCGGAATCTTCCTTGGGAATCGCAATGACTGCGGTCTCACGGATGCCGAATTTCTTATAGCCGAATTCCGCCTGGGCCACAGGGGTAATGTACACGCGCAAAAGTTCATCGGCAATGCCCACACCCACGAATGCGCCCGCGCCAAACGCGGCAAACATGTCTGCATTTTCGCCAAACACGAACTTCAACCGTGCCGCGGCAGTAAAGTCCGACAAAATAATAAGCTTGCCCTTGTCAATCGCAAACGCCTTGTAGTTCTTGTCGTTGAACGGAGCGAACGCCGAGGAAATACCCACCCACGGAGAGAAGTGCAAGCCCTTGCGATTTTCCAAATCCGCAGCGATTCTCGCCTGCTCCACGGCCTTGAGGCTATCGCGTTCGACTTCGTCTTCTTCGGGACCAAAATCCACGCCCTCGTTGTTTCCCTGGTTTTCCCAAATCCAGCGGCCGTTGAGTGCAGCCTCCTTCTGCGGGTATTCCACAGAGCCCTTGAACTTCTGCGGCTGCCCGCGCTTCATCACCACGGGTTCGCCATCGACCATCACGGCACCCTTCTCAAAGTGGATGCGTACGGGGCTCTCGCTTACCGGCCCCGCACTGATGCGGCTATGGAACAACTTGACTCCGTTCAGGTAATAGGCGCTACGCACCGGCTTGCTGATATCCATAAAGAGCACCGGCGCCGCAGACGTATCGGTCTTGTAGACCGCAAGCGAGCCGTTGTTCGCAAGTTCCTCGTTCAACTTGCCCAGGAGATCCAAGAAGAACGGGGCAAAGCCCTCGCCATCTTTCCTGACCACCATCTCACGGCAGGTTTCGCCCCACTTCTGCGCAATTTCAAATGCGTGCTTGCGGTGGTTGGGTTCGTACTGCAGGGTAAAATCGAAATTCGCCTGGAAGCCGTTCCTCAAAGGCTCAAGGTTCACGCCACCATCCAGGTTCAAGAATTGGTCCTTGCTCTGTGCGAAACTGTAAAGTGCCTCCACGCAGGCATCAATCTGCAACTTGCGGTCTTCGAGCCCGCGGGCCGTTTCCATGTGCCCCAAGCGGACCTCGCCGGTCACATGCATGTACTTTTCTTCGAATGCGGGCAACTCCACGCGATAGAACGTCCAGCATTCCTCGCCCATCACGTCGTTGATGCTCACGGCTGCACACTGGTCGTTCATCTTCGCGATGCGGCTTGCATCGAGCAACAGGGAATCGAGACCCTCGTTTTTGCCCTCGACAGATTTCTTCAATTTTTCGAGGTCTGCCTGACGCTGGCGAAATACCGCAGGGTCCTGCACAAAGATAGATGCGGACTGCTGCGGGGCATCCGTTTTTGCAACAGGTTCGGGTTTTGTTGCAGGTGCTGGCGTTGCGGCAACTTCAGGCTTTACCGCAGGTTCAGGCTGCGCAACAGGTTCGGGGCTTGCTACGGGTTCTGTCGCCGCGGTAGGCTGGGCGACAGGTTCAGGAGTTGCAGCAGACTCGGGTTGCGCAACCGTTTTGGGCTGCGCGACCGGCTCAGGATTTACGGCAGCCTCGGGCTGAGCAACGGGCTCAGACGGTGCCGCAGGTTCCGGTTGAGCCGCAGGAACTTCCTCCGCAAACGCAGAGAAAGCCATGAATAGGATCAGGGTGACTACCAGTTTATACATTTTTCTCATAGCAATTTACCATGCATAAAAAGCCCATAGCCAACAAAGGCCATGAGCGGGGAAATAAAAATAACGGCGTTATCGCAGGGGCTAGACGTCATAAACATATATATATATTCTTAAGAAGGGCAAGTCAACGGAAATCTTAACATTTGTCTACTTTCCGTGAGACAAGACACTCCAAGTTGGAGTATAAAAAAGGAGCCCCCGGCGCATTGCCGAGGGCATTCCCTTATATTGCAGGTCTGTGATGGCCACGCCCTCACGGGCTCGCCATGACACTCAGGCTACGAGAGCCTAGAAATCATGTAACCGGCGCAGACTGCGGTACCGATCACGCCGGCCACGTTCGGGCCCATGGCGTGCATCAGCAAGAAGTTCTGCGGGTCATACTTGGCACCTTCCACCTGGGAAACACGTGCAGCCATCGGCACGGCGGACACGCCAGCAGAACCGATAAGCGGGTTCACGGGGTTCTTGGGGGAGCACCAGTTCATGATCTTCGCGAGGAAGAGGCCGGCCGCGGTCGAGAAACCGAAGGCGACAACGCCCATGGCGATAATCATGAGGGTCTGCGGCTTCAGGAAGATGTCGGCAGACATCGTGAGGCCCACGGAAGTACCGAGGAAGATAGTCACGATGTTCATGAGTTCGTTGGAAGAGGTCTTCACGAGACGTTCCACGACGCCGGCTTCCTTGAAGATGTTGCCGAGCATGAGCATGATGATAAGGGCGGAAGCGTCGGGCACCACGAGGATGCAGACGATCATCACCATCACGGCGAACACGATGCGTTCGGCCTTGGAGACCGGGCGCAGGGCCTTCATGCGGATCTTACGTTCCTTGTCGTTGGTCATCAGGCGCATGATAGGCGGCTGGATGAGCGGGACAAGAGCCATGTAGGTGTAGGCCGCCACGGCGATAGGTCCGATGAGGTGCTTTGCGAGTTTGTTCGCAGTGAAGATGGAGGTCGGACCGTCGGCGCCGCCGATGATACCGATGGAGGCCGCTTCACCGAGAGTAAAGCCACCGAGAGCCACGGCACAGAACATGGTCGCGAACACGCCGAACTGAGCGCCACCGCCGAGGAGCAGCGTACGCGGGTTGGCGATAAGCGGTCCGAAGTCCGTCATGGCACCCACGCCCAAGAAGATGATGGGCGGGAAGAGTTCCAGGTGGATACCCTGGCTAATGTAGTAGTAGAGGCCGGCAGTCGGTGTGAACATACCTTCGATGCTCCAGCCGCCATCGTAGAACCCGGCGCTCGGGATATTCACCGCCAGTGCGCCGAGGGAAATCGGCAAGAGCAGCAGCGGCTCATACTTTTTGACAATCGCCAAGTACATCAGCACGAAACTCACGATCCACATAATCACCATAGGGCCGGTGACATATGCGAATCCGGTATCGCACGCGAACTCGACGACCGAATTTAAGAGTGAACTCATTTATCTGTACCTCTTAGGCGATGGTCATCAGGGTCTGGCCGTCGACGACGGTATCGGTTTCCTTGACGGCGATGGAGTTGACGGTGCCGGCGCACGGAGCGACGACCGGGTTTTCCATCTTGAGGGCTTCGATGATAGCCACTTCCTGGTTGGCTTCAACCTTGTCGCCAACCTTGACCTTCAGCTTGAACACGGAACCGGCGAGCGGGCACTTCACTTCGGTACCACCGGCTGCGGCGGGAGCTGCGGCAGGAGCGGCAGCGGGGGCAGCGGCGACCGGGGCTGCCGGAGCGGCGGCGACGGCGGAATCAAGAACTTCAACTTCGACGTCGTAGGTCTTGCCTTCGAAACTGATACGGACTGTTTTCTTCATTTTGATTTTTCCTGGCTATAAGCCTGTTAAGTTTTAAAAGTTTGCCTTACTTGACGATCGTCCAAGCAGGGGAGTTAATGTTTCTGTAGGCGGTCACGCGGCAGGGCTGACCGATGGCCTGGGTCGCAGCGGCGGTCACCAGGGCAAGGAACGTATCGTTGCTCATGCCGGGGTGTTCTTCCAGGGCGGCGACGGCGGCAATGCCGAGGAAAGCCTGGAGCTGCTTGTTGGTGAAGCCCGGGTGGACGCTCTTGGCGTTCGGGTCCCAGTCGCAGTGGGCCGGGGCGATCGTCTTCGGAGCAGCGGCGGCAGCCGGAGCAGCCTTGACCGCGGGGGCCGGAGCCTTGATCTTGTTGAGGCCGAGCTTCGCCATGATGAAGTTCATGAGGTAGCAGAGCACCGTGAGGCCAATGATGACGCACATCACCACGATGAGGCCGGTAGCCTGGAATTCAACCAGGGAGCCGATGCCGAAGGTGTCGGATTCGCCCTTGCAGCCCTGTTCGGTGGAGTATTCGCCCTTGCAGTAGGTAGTCCCGAGCTTCGCCTTGGCGATGGGGAGCACCTTGTGGCCGGCGGCGTTCTCGATGGAATCGCGCACGTCGCGGGCAAGAACGGCCTGGTCGTATGTCTTGTAGAGAACCGCATGGTTACCACCGTGGGTTTCCACGATCTTGTAAACCATGTCATCGCTCATACCCGGCATGGAAAGCTGCGCCTGGACCTGGGCTGCGTCGGAGGGGAGCATGAGTCCGAGCTGTTCGTCGAACTTGCCCTTCACCTTGGCAGCCGGTTCGCTTGCAACGATAGCCGGTTGCTGCACAGCCGCTTCGGCGACAGGAGCTTCGGCCGGGGCCGGGGCTACTGCGGAATCAGCTGCATTCTGTACTGTTTCATTCATATAGGAATGTGTCCATTTAATTAAGTGAACTGTTTGATAAAAATCAACGCGGGTAAATGTAGAAAAAACGGGCTAAAAACAGCCTCCAAATGGCGGCAGAAGGCACGCGAAAACCCCGTAAAAGTTCCGCTCCCGCCCCGTATGGGCAATTTCTGTAAAAACTACGGCTTCAGCAGCAGTTTGTTGTTCCCCTGGAGGCCGTCATTGTCAAAGCGGACCGTGGGATCTTTTCCGCCCTTGAAGGCGTCCTCGCTCTCGTAGAGGGAAAGCGCGATGGAGGCGCCCGGCTGGGTTGCAACGTTCGCCTCCCCTGCTGCAACTTTGTATGTAAAGGCAAAGTCCTGCGAACTACCGTCCTTGAAGGTGCCCCTGGGTATGCGGACCGTCTCGCCGATTTGCGCAAGCGCCTTGCCCGTGCTATCGACAAATTCCGCCACCATGTAGATATCGAAGAAGCAGGGTGCCACACCCGTATTCTTGACGGTAATGTTCAGCGTACTTGCGGTATCCTTGGCGCTTGCGACGGTTACCAGTTCCGCATTTGAGACCGTGAAGTTGTAACCGATGACCTTGGTCATGGAATCGGCGAGTGCCTTGTTGTCGTTGTAGAACCTGTAGCCGCAATCATCAAAGTCCTGGTCCAGCACGTAGTAGGTCAGGTGCGCCGTAGTAATCGCGTCCACCCAGCGCTCCGGAGTCCACTTAAGGTAGCCGCCGGGAATCACGTCGGTATAGTTCAGCATGATGGCGTAGCCGCCGCAGTTCTCGGCAACAGTGGGCATGTTCGCCTCGTAGGCGCGCACCAGCGAATCCGCGGTTCCGGGAATGCCGATAAGGCAGTCGTCGCGCTTGGTAATGCCGAGGCTGAGCGCGTAGGTATAGACATCACCGTAGCCGTCGGAAGGCAACACCAGCAGGGACTTCTTGAACACGGAAGCGTAATGCTTCAGCATGTCCTTCTGGATTTCCACGGAGGGCATCTTGCTTCCGTCCAGGTTCGAAACATGCCATTCGCCCCATTCGCCGAAGGAGCGCACGTCAATGTACTCGATGCGCGGGTCGCCATCGTACTTGGCCGCGAGCGCCGTTGCAAATTCCTTCGCATAGTACAGGTAAACGGAATCGTCCCATACAGGAACCGCCGCGTTGGCGTTATTGTCCTTGTACCTAGCGGTAATCTTTTTCGCGCCCTCCTCATAGACGTATTTCGGCGTCCAGTCGTAGTTCTCTTCAGGCGTATTGTTGTCCCGAATAAACGACGGCGAATACGGGAACACGCGCAGAGCGTAGCCCATGTTGTGCGCCGTGAGCGCATCCAGCAGTTCTTCCAGCCCGCTCCAGTCGTAGACACCCTTTGCCGGATTCAGCTTGTTCCACTGCTGGTAGCCGGAACCGTAGGTAACCAGGTTCCATGCGTCGTTGTTCAGGGAACCGTGGGGGCCGTATTCGAATCCCGGGTCAAAAGTCCATGCGGCCTCGGTCGGGACCGTAAAGCCCTTGTGCGGGTTGGTGAGCGGGCCATTAAAACGCTTGAGGGAGTAGGTTATTTTCGTGGTGTCGCCGGGCTCGCCCGCTAGACTACTGCTAGAATTCACGCGAGAGGTATCGGCGCTACTGGATCCTATCGCTCCGCTCCAGGATGACGATGTAAGTAAAGAGCTACTAGACGAACCCTCTGTTCCCCCGGATTCGCTGGAAGTCAGTGCGGGCGTCGTGCCCGCAGAACTCGATTCCTCGACCGGGGCAGAACTGCTACTGTCGTCACCGCAGGCAACGATCCCCATAGCCAGGGAAACCAGCATAGCGGGCAAAGCAAATCGTTTCATTCTAACCTCTTGATGTCTAGCAGGTTTAGCCGGGGCAACCCATATATAAACATAAATATAACCTCGGTACGCCCAGTCTGCCTCCATATTTTTTCAGGACTTGCCACCAGACCCCTTGCCACGGGGCAAAATTTTTCTATAATTGAGCCCGTCGAAAGACCTATGGATGATTAGCTCAGTTGGTAGAGCAGCTGACTCTTAATCAGCGGGTCGCAGGTTCGACCCCTGCATCATCCACGAAAACCTCTCCCCAGCGGAGAGGTTTTTCTTTTAGGCTTATTACCGAGCGGCACCCTTGTAGCGGATGGCGAGCATGGTGAGGTCGTCGCTCTGTTCGGCACCGCGTACAAAGCCCGCGACCGCCTGCGACATCGTGTCGAGCAGCTGCGCCACGCTTTCGTTACCTTCCACATTGCGCCCGCAAACAGTAGAAGCCACGCGTTCCCTGCCAAAAAGCTTCCCTTCCGCGTTCATCGCCTCGGTAAGCCCGTCGGTAAAGAGCAGCACCGTATCGCCGGGGGCAATTTGCGATTCATGGTCCACGTAGCGGGTCCCTTCCATCGCGCCGATGGGCAGGTTCGACTTCGCATCCAGCGTGCGCACGTTATTCCCCGATATGACAAGCGGGTGCTCGTGCCCTGCGTTGCAATAGCGCAGGAGCCCTGTCGAAAGGTCCAGAACGCCCGCAAAGAAGGTAACGAACATTCCCGTGGTGTTCCCGCGGTTCGCCTGCGTGTTCATGCTGCGCACGATATCCGAGGGGCGGTCCTTGTGGGTCGCGACAGAACGGAAAACAGCCTGCGTCATCGACATGAAAAGCGCCGCCGGGATCCCCTTGCCACACACGTCGCCGATGCTGAAGTACAGCCTGCCGTTATGGACAAAATAATCATAGAAGTCGCCACCCACCTGCTTGGCGGGCACAAGACTCCCGGCAACATCGATGGCGTCATCGACAAACGTTTCCGTGGGGAGCATCGCCTGCTGGATACGGCTCGCGATTACGAGTTCCCTGTTTATGAATTCCTTTTCGGCATTCGCCTCATTCAGGCGGCGCGCACTCCGGATACTCCTGTAAATGATAATCCCGAGAAGCAAAAGGCCAAACAGCTGGAAGGCAATAACGGGCAACATGGCGCGCTGCTGGTTTTCGTAAAGCTGCACGGAAAGTGCAGAAAGTTCATGCATGGGGATGTCCGCCCCGATAACGGCAACCGCATTCCCGTTTGCATCACGCACGGCACGCGAGTACGTGGACATGAGGATAACGTAATAGCGGCTCATGTAGGGCTCGCTCCAGAATCCGTCGCTGACGATGCCGTCGCGGTACCAGGAACGTTCCGTGTAGTCAAAACCTATGACGGTATCCGCGATGTTCCCGGTCGATTCGTCCACGAAGGTAAAGTACCCGTTGCGCACGCCATCTTCGCCCACGTGGTGGGCAAAGTCAACACCCACGATTTCGGGATGCTCACTCACGACCCGGCGCAGGGCACGGTGCAGGGAATCCTCCTGCCCGAGGGCAAGAAGGCGTTCCACCTCGGGCAACACGCCGGCAATGGCATCTTCCGCAATGCGCTTCACCTCGACGATATGGTTGGTCGCCTTCAGGTCGCGCTGCGCCATTTCTTCGACCTGCGACGAAATGGAATGCCTCATGGAAACATACTGCACGACAGCCGCAAGTTCCAGCACGACTGCAGCCGCGACAATTACCCCGATTCCCTGTAGCCTAGTTATCCGCGAAAAAAACATACGATGCCGTTTTTCTTTAATATATCTTTTTTTGTCGTCGCAGTTACATTATTCCCGTTTCGAGGCCTTTCACGGGAACATACCGCACGGAACCGTCGGCAGAGATTATCATCGCGACGCCCGCCATGTAGTTGACCCAACGGTACTTTTCGTAATAGCGCACATTCGCGTGGCCATCGGTCGTGTACGCAAGCAGCGGCACCACAAGGTAGTCGTGCGTGCACATCACGTTCACGCGCTTCATGCCGCCAATGTTCGCGAGGATCTCGTCCTTGAGCAGTTGCTCGCTGCGCGTTTCCAGGTCATAGAATGCATCGGAATATGCGCCGGTAAACCCGTACTTGGAATACACTACCCAGCCACCGCCATCGGAATTCACATAGGCTTCGGCCTTGTCGGCATCCTTCACGTACCAGGCGCCATCCATGTACGGGAGCTCCACGATATCGTAGTTTACCTGCCCCTTGCCCAGCGCGATGTTCTCGCAGGTCTCGTACGTGCGCGTATAGCCCGAATAGCCGAAGTAGAAGTCTTCCGTCCCGACTTTCGCGAGGCGCGCACCCAGATCGCGGGCATATTTCTTCCCGTTATCGGTCAGATGGCCGCTCGGGCCCGTATCACTCGTGCGTTCGCTGTGCCGGATGATGAACACCACCTTCTCGCTCGACTTGAGGTTCGCGTACACCTGCTCGATTTCGGTAAACCCGTCCGCCTCCTGCGGGGTCGCGGCGCGCCACTGGCCGGCATCGAATATGTAGTAGTTGTCGTGATTCACGCGGCCTTCGCGCACCTCGCGGTCGTACTCGCCCGCGCCGAAGCCCGCGGTATCCTTCTCGATGGCATTCGCGACGCGCCACCGGGATCCATTTGCATCGCAGATGAACCGCACCCGCGAATGGTCCGCATGCTCGTAGTTGTTCGCGTAATAGACGCTCTGGCCCTGGTTCACGTAAATGACGGTCCCCGCATTCGAGGCGCCACATGGTTCAAAACCGTAGGCTATCGGGAAAAACGCCTGCATGTACTTCTCGAAATACGGCACGTTCCCGCCATAGACGCCCGTCACGTTGTTACGGATATCATTATACCGCCAATTGGAATCAAGCCCCACGACCCAGTCCGCAATCTTGATTTTCCAGTTCGGGTCGCTCCACACGCCGTCACCCTTCAGGTCCTCACCCAGATAGCGGATAAAGTTCATCGTCCCGTCCTTGCTTTCGCGGCTCTGCACCATCGCCGATACGGCAAGCATTACCGCACCGGAATCCGTCGCAAGTTGCACGGAATCAATTCCGAAGGCTGCAGCCGCCTCGCGTTTCGCCTGCACCACCGCCACATCTTCTGGGATATGATTCATCAGGAGCTGTTCTACGCGCGGTTCAGACAGCATGCCCAATATGTCAATGCCCGTCGAATCTGCCGCCACACGTTCCGCCAGTATCTCATAGACAAAGAGCGGGGCATCTATTTCTTCGTAAACTTCGGGAGAGCCGTTCTCGCCCCCGTTTATAGGGCCGTTACCATCACTGCAACCCACAACAAGTACTGCAGCCATTACGGCCGCCAAACATCCAACATTCCACCATTTCATTTTCATCCACACCTATTCTTTCTTCATCGTCCCCGCATCTAGCCCCTTCACCGCATAGAACCTTCGCGTTCCATCGGGTTTGAGGATAACCGCAAAACCCGCAAGGTAATTCAACCACTTTTTCGTGGTATAGTACTTCATGTCTATGCTGTTGTTCGAGAAATACGCAACGACCGGAATAATAAGCAAATCATGCGAGATAAAGATACCGACGTTTTTCCCGGAGCGCTCGAATGCAGGAATAATGTTATCGTCCAGGTACTCGGTGCTTCGTGCAGCCACATCATAGAACGCATCGGCATAGCTACCCTCATACAGCCACTTGGTCGTCACGTTCCAGCTCCCGTTGTGGTCGCTCTTATACTGGTTGTAGGCAACCGTATCTTTCACGAACCAGGTACCACCCAAGAACTCAAGCGTATCAGCCAGCGTATCGGCCTGACCACGGCCCTTCGCGATATTATGGCAGGTCTGGTGCGTACGCGTCGACGGAGACGCCGCAAAATAGATATCCCAATCGCCCTGGAGCTTTTCACCGACCGACAAGGCCTGCTGCACACCGTTATCGTTCAGCGGGCCAGTCGTGGTATAGTCATCCCCGCGTTCTGCATGCCGCAACATGGCAATAATTTTCTCGCCCTCGGCCAGGTTATCAATGACGGTCTTTAGCGAAGTAAAAGCGGTCACCTCGGATTCGCGGACATACTGATTGTTCTTTTCCAGCGCAGACAGCGTATCGGCAACCACGGCGGTATCGGATACCAGGGCACTGTCAGTAACCAGAACGCTATCGATAATGCGAATCGAATCACGCACCTGCACACTGTCCCGGACCTGTACACTATCTACCACACGGATACTGTCCTTCACGTGGACGCTATCCATCACGTTGAGGCTATCGACCACACGCACGCTATCGCGAAAAATCACAGAATCCCGGATAACGATAGAATCGCGGATGACAACCGAATCACGAATAATGACGGAATCGCGGACAACCGTCTCCACATCGTTTTCGCTATTGGCAGAACTCGTCGCATCGTCATCGCACGAAATGAGGAACGGTACAATGCATGCGATTGCGGCAACAGCAAGCAGGTTCCTGAACTTCATTTCTCCTCCACGCGACAACTACATCGTCATCGTACCCGTATCCAGGCCCTTTACCGGCACATAGCGGATATTGCCACTTGCATCCATGATGATGGCCAAGCCCGCGAGGTAGTAAATCCACTGCTTCGTATCAAAGTAGCGCAGGTTCACCTTCTTGTTCGTGCCATAAACCGTTATCGGGACAACGAACGTATCGTGAGAAATCCATACACCGACCCGGTTAATCTTTGCAAATTCAGGCTTGACCAGGTCATTGATAAATTCTTCACTGCGGCTATCAAAGTCGTAGTAGACACCCGGGCAAATGCCGCCCTTGTAGGCATATGCAGAGGTAGCCTGCCAGCCACCGCCGTTACTGCTCTTGCAGGATTCGTAGTTGGATTCGTTCTTCACGTACCATTCGCCATCCAGGTCTGCAATGGTATTCTCGGTATAGGTCACGCCTGCACCAATTGCGAAGTTCTCGCAGGTTTCCTTGCTGCGCGTGTATGTGGAATTCGCGAAGTAGATCTGTTCGCCCTTGAACTTTTCACCCACATCCTGTGCCTGCTTTTTGCCGTTAGATGTCAGGTGTCCGCTCTTGCCGGTATCGTCGCCGCGTTCCGCATGGCGGAGCACAAAGATCACCTTCTCGCCCGGAGCAAGGCCGGCCATGACTTCGCCGATATCCACAAATTCCATGATATCGTCGCTTGTCGCCGCACGCCACTTGCCCGTACTTTGTTCGTAAACGTAGTATTTGTTCGGGTTAATCACGCCGTTCTTAATCTGCCCGTCGTATTCGCCCTTGCCAAAGCCCACCGTATCCTTCTCGATATCGGTCGCCGCACGCCAGCGGTGCGTTTCGGCATCGCAGATAAAGCGTGTGCGCGGGCCTTCGGGCTGTTCGTAGTACGAAATAAAGAACTTGCTCAGGCTGTTGTTCACATGCTTGACCGTCCCTGCAGTCATGGAGTTGCACGCCCCGAACTGGTAGACGCTTGTCCAGAAGTTACGCAGGTGCTTCTCGAACTCGGGCACCTCACCCAGTTTCCAGCTGGCAACGTTGTTCCTGATAGTTTCATACGAACCGCTCGTATCGAGCACCATGAGCCAGTCTGCGAGGTCTGCCTTCGCATTGTTGTCGTCCCAGTTGCCGTTCCCCTTGATGCGTTCGGCAATACCGCTCGTGTACTGGTTCATCTCGCTACCGGAACCATTGCGTTGCATCATGATGGAAATCGCAAGCAAGGCACCACTGTACTCGTCACCGTCAAAGAGGCTAATATCCTCAGCAAAGCGACCGTCGGTCGTGGTCACCGTCTGCTGCTGGCCACCAAAGTTCCAGCCGTTAAAGCCGCCGTTGTTTCCGCCAGATGAACCACCCAGATTTATCTCGAACGAGGAGAGGATTTCCTTTAGCGCCTGAGCCTTCACCGAACGTATCGGCCTGTTGTTGCCGCTGTCCTCGACAAGTTTCTGCACACGCGGAGCTTCCATGTGGGTAAGCATGTTCACGTTCACCGTATCGCGGTCCGTCACGTCAACAATCGCCTTGAGCGTAACCGTATGCGAAGAAAGCCCGCCCGTCAACTCGTTATGGAAGTACCCGTTCGCTTCCACGCGCAAGTACGGCGACACCAGGTCCACGCTATCGAAACTGAAGTTGCCCGCAGCCTCGGTAATGCAAGTCCTATGCGTCAACTTGGAATCGGCAAGCCTCTGCATGCTGTCAAGTTCGATAATCTTCACGGATGCGCCGAAACGGAACGGTCCCTTCTCGGCAATGCCCACAATATGCGCGCCGGGAATGCGCACCGGCATCGTATCGAGGCCCGAAGACGTGCTGCCGCCGCCAAAGTTAAAGTTTCCTCCCCACGGGGAAGCCTGCCCCTGTCCGGAAGATTCTTCCTCCTCTTCTTCATCGCCAATAGTGTTTACCGTGAGCACGCCATTACGGCAGCCAATCTGGAACAGCTGCGTTACCAAGTCCGAAGCGACCCACTCGCCCGACATGCAGAAGTAAAGCACGTGTTCGCCTTCGACATAGAAGGACTCGCCCTCCTTGTCGGCCGTACAGGCAGGCAGGTCGTTCACGC
Organism: Fibrobacter succinogenes; assembly: GCA_902800815.1. Classification (GTDB taxonomy): domain Bacteria; phylum Fibrobacterota; class Fibrobacteria; order Fibrobacterales; family Fibrobacteraceae; genus Fibrobacter; species Fibrobacter succinogenes_B. The sequence goes on along the minus strand of CADCGB010000001.1, from coordinate 135,879 downwards.
TCTCGACCGCAGTCGTATCCTCGATAAGCGTATCGGTTACTGCCGATATAGGCTCCGGCTTCACGGAACTGGAACTGCCCGCGCCGGGATGGCCTCCGCTCGAATAATTCCCGTTCGAATGGCCTCCACCCGGATGTTCACCGCCGGAATAGGCGGTATCCCCGCTGGAAAGATCTTCGACAGCGGGGTCTTCTGCAGCCGGATTATCGGAGCCGCAGCACACCAAAAAAAAGGCGAGCAGTACTATGGGCCATGTCGTCTTCATGATGAGGAACAATAGTAAAATATATCGGATTTTGGACTACATGTAGGCGGAATCCAGGCCCTTGATGGGCACATAACGCCTATTTCCGAGTTCATCGATGATAACGGCGACCCCGGCGAGGTAGTTAAGCCACTTTCCGTTCTCATGCTTCTTGAGGTTCACCTTGCCCTGCGTGCAGTAAACCACCAACGGGACCATCACCTTGTCATGGGAACTGAGCACCACGAACCTCTGCGTCGGGTCGTTGTACTTTTTAAGGAGTACACCGACAATCAGTTCCACGGAACGTTCATCCAGAGGATAGAACGCAGCATTGTCGCCACTCGTGTAGGCACCCGTGTAGGCGTACTTAGAAGTCAGTTCCCAGCCGCCACAGTTACAGTCGGACTTCGCCTTGTCATTCGCTTCCTGACTGAACGTGTACCAGTCGTCATTGAGTTCAGGGAAGGTATCGCGGATATCGGACTGCTGACCCCTGCCTATCGCGATATTCTCGACAGTCTGGTGAGCTCGTAGGAATTCCGAGGCGCCAAGCGCAAAATCTTCAGAGAACTTCGTAAGTTTCTTGCCGACATTCTGCGATTGGGTCTTGCCGTTGGAGGTAAGCGTTCCGCTCTTGCTCGTATCGTCACCGCGCTCCGCATGGCGAAGAATAAATATCACACGTTCGTTCGGCTTGATTCCTTCGTAGACATCCTTGATATCAGTAAAGACCGACGTCGCCGACATTTGAACAAAGTAAGAGTCCTTTTCCACCTCGGTAGCGGCGCGCCACTTGCTACCATCGTAAGTGTAGTAGTGATTCTTGGTAAATGCGCCCTGACGCACTTCGCCGTCATCGCCCGTTCCAAGGCTCACGATATCCTTCAGACTATCAGACGCGAAAGCGACTCCGCCTTCAGCATTACAGACGAAGCGGTCAGCGACCTTCGTGAAATCCTGGTCATCCGCCACATAGTAGCGGCTCGCCACGTTCGCCACATGCAGCATGGCGTCCGCATTGTCGGTACATGCAGGAATCCCGAGTTCCTTCTGGTAGAACAGTCGCAGGTATTTTTCGAAATCGCTGACCTCCTGCGTCGAGAGCGCCGTACGGAGAGAGGCAAAGGCATCTTCCGCATCCGCACGTAGCGCCCAGTCCGCAATCTTCGCGCGCGAGGCCGTATCGCTCCAGAGTCCGTCATCCGCAATATCCGCCGCGATATCCTTGAAGGTGAACCCGTCCCCTTCCGCAACACGCGAAGCGGCAAGCAGGTGGATAGCGAGGAACCGTGCCGCCACCTCTTCTTTCGGCAAATCATCGGCAAAATCGTCCATGCGGAACGCACGCAGGACTTCAGTCGCCGCCTGCTCCATCGCTACGGCCAAATCCTGCCCTGCAGCCACGAGGGTCTCGGCACGCGAAAGTTCGGCCGTCGAAATAAAATCTACGTTCACCGTATCGCTCGAAGACAAATCACCCAATGCGGAAAGCGAAAGCCCCGCAACCGTCGGTGCACCAGGGAAATCGAGAGCGATGCCATCAATCGACACCCTGACATAGGGTTTCCAGTAAGTGATCGGTAAAAAGGCCTCGATAACGGAAGCACTTCCAGAATCCACCCCGTTCGAGGAGATGCCGCTTTGGGTATCCAGATATTCAATTCTCATCGAGGAGTTCGGAGTCAGGCCGAATAACGCGGACACGCGGCCATCAATAGCAAGACGGCTAAAATAATAGACGGAATCCGGATTCCTGACCCAGTCCGTATCCGTAGAAGATTCCTGATTCCCGGGAATCGTGTCCGTGACCTTATTGAGCGAATCATTACCGGCAAGAGAATCCGCCCCTATAACCTTACTGGAATCTTTTACGGAATCTGCTCCGGGATGGGAAGAAATAACAGTATCGGAAGGATTGTTCCAGAAACGCGAAGAAGAAGACAGGTTGTTCTGGCCGGATACATCGCCCACAGATTCCGAGGACGAGGAATCCAGGGCCTGTTCATCGGGCGAGGCAGAGGAATCATCGCCACAGGCAACAAGCCCGAAGGCAAGCGCACACAAGAACGCCCAAAGGAAACCGGCAAGCCTATTTTCTTTACGTGTACCCATCAAAACGCCCCATGAACGTACAAACGTGGAGTCACACACCCATCCTAAAGATATAATAATTTTCTTACATGCGCAAAAATATGCCGCAAATCGGGCATTCCAAATGCGAATGATGCAAAAGCTGAGCTTTCCTAGAGCATTCTCCCGGTTTCGAGGAACCGGTTATGCATCTCGAAGGCACGGTCGAGCGCGAGCGGCAGGTGTTTGCCCTTCGCATGCTTCAGGCCGTACTCCAAGAAGTCCATCAGGGGCTCGCGGAAGTCGGGGTGGGCGCAATTCTTGATGATGAGCCGCGCACGGTCTTCGGAGGCGAGCCCGCGGAGGTCAGCAAGGCCCTGCTCCGTCACGAAAATCTGCGTATCGTGTTCCGTATGGTCCACATGGCTCACGTAGGGCACGATGCTACTGATGGCACCCCCCTTCGCGACCGAGGGCGTCAGGAAGAACCCGAGGGCACAGTTGCGGGCGAAATCCGCAGAACCGCCGATACCGTTCATCATCGCCGAACCACATACAAGGCTGCTGTTCACGTTCCCGAAGATATCCGCCTCGAGGGCAGTATTCATCGAGATGACACCCACACGGCGGATGAGGTCGGGACTGTTGCTCACTTCCTGCTGGCGGAGCACGAAATGTTTTTTCCAATCGGCCGCATTCTGCACGAACTCGCGCTGGGCACTTTCAGACAAAGTAAGCGCCGTACCGGAAGCGACGCCAAGCTTGCCGTTCTTCAACAGCGGGAGCACTGCCTCCTGGATGACTTCGGTAAACAGGTCGATGCGCCCGAGACGCTCGTCGTTTGCCATCGCGCAGAGAACCGCATTTGCGACCTTGCCCACGCCGCTCTGGTACGCCATCCCCTTCGGGAGGTTCCCGTGAGATTCCTCGTAGCGGATAAAGTCGAGGATGCGTTCGCCGATATTGCGAGAAACGTCATCGGGTTCGACAAACGGGGTTACCTCATCGTAGCCGTCATTCTCGACGACCGCGACGACCTTGCCCGTATCGACCTTCACGAACTCATCGCCTGCGCGATCACCCGCACTGTATATCGCAAGCGGCCTTGCATGCGGGGGCAGTTCCGGAAGGGCGTTATCGTGAATACCCATGCAGCTGTCGCCCAGGCGGGTATTGAGTTCCAAAATAATCTTCTGCGCCATGTCGAGGTAGCAGACCGAGTTCCCGCCCGAAGTAGAAAGGCACACGCGGCCATCGGGCAGTATCGCACTCACCTCGATAATCGCTACCGTCGGGGGCGGCACTGCACCCGTGCGCACGAGGTAGCCCATCTTCCCGAGGTGGGCGTCGATATAGCGGATGCTCCCGTCGTTTATTCCCTTGCGGAGGCTCGGGTTGCTCTGGTAGGGCATGCGGAGTTTCATTGCACCCGCGCGGGCCAATGCACCATCGCAGCTGTCGCCGGTAGAGGCGCCCGCATAGAGCGTCACCTGGAACTTTTCGCCGGCGGCGTGCAGCTTTTCGGCGCGGGCGGCAATCGCGAGCGGAACCGCCTTCGGGTAACCCGCGAGCGTGAAGCCCGAAACGCCAAGAATATCACCATCCTGAATCATTGCTGCGGCATCTTCCGCGGAGCACTTCTTGCCTTCAATCCAATTCATGCTATAAACCACCAGTCACTTTCTAAAAACCCACTTCTTGTACAGCATAAAGCTCGCCAGCACGTAGACAATGTTCGCGACAATGTTCGCAAAGTACGTAGGCTTCATGAACTGCGAAATCCACACGGTAAACGACCTGCACCACTGCGCGTTCTCGAGCAGGTACGCAGTGCCCTCGAGTGCCGCGAGATTGAGCGCGTAGCTCAGCAAAAAGACAACGAGGAACCGCACGACTTCCGTCCGCTTGCGATTATGGCTCTTGAAATTCCAGATGCGGTTCATGAGGTAGCTGTTGATGCCGCCCGCGACGAACCCCAGAAAGTTCGAGACTTCCTTGCCCCAGTCCAGCCACTGGTGCAACACCCACACCACGGCAAGCGTGATGAGCGTGTTTATGATGCCAATGGCATTGTACTTGATGAAATGGAGCACATAATTAATTTAGAATTTTTTCTTCGGTGTGCATATAAAAAAGCACCCGCGATTGCGGGTGCTTTTTCAGCAAACTCTTAGCGAGAATTACTTGTCGAACGGAACGAATTCCACGCGACGGTTCTGCTTACGACCCTTCTTGGTGGAGTTGCTTGCGATCGGCTTGTCCGGACCGTAACCGACAGCGCGGAGACGATCGGCAGCGATGCCACCCTTCTTCACAAAGTAGTCAACCACAGCCTGAGCGCGCCTCTGAGAGAGATCCTTGTTCTTCTTGGCGGAGCCGACGTTGTCGGTGTGGCCCTGAATTTCAAGGTTCACGTTCGGGTACTGCTTCAGGAGGTTCACGAGGTCGTTCAACTTGCCGTAGCTGTTCTTGGTGAACTTGGTGGAGTTCGTCTGGAACTCGATACCGTGCTTCAGTTCGTTGAGGTCCTGCTTCTTGTCGAGCGGGCAGCCCTTCTCGTCGACCTTCACGCCTTCGAGCGTGTAGGCACACTTGTCGAGGTAGTCGGCAACGCCGTCCTTATCGGTATCCATCGGGCAACCGACAGAGTCCACGGAGACATCGGCCGGAGTTTCCTGGCACTGGTCAAGGCCATCGAACACGCCATCCTTGTCGCTATCCATCGGGCAACCGGTAGAGTCGACAGTGATACCCGGCTTGGTGTTCGGGCACTTGTCGTTGTCATCGGGCACGCCGTCCTTGTCGTAGTCCATCGGGCAACCGGTGTTGTCAACGGTGGTACCAGCCGGAGTATTCGGGCACTTGTCGTTGGCATCAAACACGCCGTCCTTGTCGGTATCAGCCGGGCAACCGGTAGAATCAACAGGCACGCCCTGCTTGGTGTTCGGGCACTGGTCAGCATCGTCCGGTACGCCGTCGCCATCGTAGTCGCCTTCGCAACCTTCAGCGTTCACCTGAGCACCCTGCTTGGTGTTCGGGCACTTGTCGAGAGCATCGGCAACGCCATCCTTGTCAGCATCAGCCGGGCAGCCGAGGGAGTCAACCGGGAGGCCAGCCGGAGTGTTGAGGCACTTGTCGAGAGCATCGGGCACGCCGTCCTTGTCGCTATCCATCGGGCAACCGAGAGAGTCAACCGGGAAGCCGGCCGGAGTATCGGCACACTTGTCGAGGTCATCCGTCACGCCGTCCTTGTCGGTATCCTTCGGGCAACCCGTGGTATCGACAGGAACGCCCTTCGGGGTGTTCGGGCAGCGGTCGAAGGAATCTTCCACGCCGTCACCGTCGAAGTCACCTTCGCAGCCGTTGATGCCGACCTGGTGGCCTTCCGGAGTTTCGTTGCACTTGTCAATGCCATCATACACGCCATCCTTGTCGGTGTCGAACGGGCAGCCGACAGAGTCGATGGTAGCGCCCTGCGGAGTACCCGGGCACTTGTCAAATCCATCGAGAACGCCGTCCTTGTCGCCATCGAGCGGGCAGCCGAGGGAATCAACCACGGCACCCTTCGGGGTGTTGGCGCAGGAATCCTTCTTGTCGACAACGCCATCTTCATCGGTGTCCTTATCCTTGCTGCCGAAGCGCCAGACGAGGGCGGCAGTACCGGCATAGCGCGGAGTAGGAACGTAGCCGTAGGTAACCTTGTTGCCACGTTCATCCATGTAGCGGACCGTGTAGAGGTTGGCCGTTTCCATTTCGTCCTTCATGTCGTAACCGAAGTTCTTGAGAGCACGGACAGAAATGTCAAGACCCATAGCGAAGTCGATGTTCCAGGGCAGGTGGAAGCGGAAGCCCGGAGTGATGACCATCGGATCTTCGATGGCTTCACGCGGGTAACCCGTCTTCTGCACGCGGAATTCGCCGGAGTATTCTACGAAGGCATCCATCCAAGTGAGCGGGAGCCAGTTGATGCCCGTACCGTAGACGAGCGTGTTGGCCTGACCGTCACCCGTCGCAAGCACGAAGCCGGCATGGGAGTTCCAACGGATAGGAATGTTCTTCTTGGTGAGGTCCAAAGTGAACTCGAGGGTTCCGGCCATCGCAAAGGCGTCGGCAGAGAACGGATGGGTAACACCTTCATCGTTCAGGTACCAGGCGTGGCGGGGGCGAGTACCCACGGAATTTTCACCGGTCGGAATATAGAAGTCGAACATGGCGGCAAGGCCGAAGATGCTCTCGTCGCTGAACGGCACGCCAACCTTGAACCAGAGATCAAGGTCGCCACGGCTCGTGGTCCACATGTCCAGGTAACCGGACGGACCTTCGTCGTCGTTGGCGTGGTCGTAGTAGAGCGGAAGGCTCACACCGACATCCAAGAAGTCGAGAAGACCAATCGCGGCATTGAAGTTGCCGGCGAGGGTCCAGTCCCACTGGTTGAGGTCATAGGTCTTGCCCTTGTAGGTGTAGAGGCCACCACGGGTAAGGGACCAGGAATCCAGAGTAATGTCACCACCCGTGCCAATGGAGAAATTCCACTGGCCAAGAGTACTGGCATTGTGCTGGTGGATACCGTCAACACCGCCCATCAACCCGCTTTGGGCGAAGGCCATGCTACCGGCAAGTAGAGAAAGAGCGATTGCTTTTTTCATCTATACTCCTTATTGTGTTGTTAATACTTCTTGTAGCCATAGTAGCCGTAGTAGCCACCATAGCCATAGCCTGAATGACGTTCGCACTTGTTGAATACGAAGGCCTTCGGCAAAGGTGTTTCGGTACTGCGGTCGAAGGTAGAGAGCGCTTCCTGGATGTTATCCATGCTATGCGCCGACTGCTTCAGCACGCACAAAAGGTAATCCGCATACTTTTCGACCAGGAGTGCATCGCTGCACTGGAATACAGGCGGGGTATCAAGAATAATCAGGTCGTACTTTTTACGGAACGTGTCGAGGAACGTACCGAAGCGGCTCTTGTTCAAGAGGTCGCCCGGGTTCACCACGCGCTTGCCAGAACCGATGATGTGGTAGTTCTCGCTAACCACCTCGATGTACTCGTCGTCAAACTTTTCGGCACGGAGCATTTCGCAAAGGCCCTTGTGGCCCTTCTTGAACATGCGGCCACGGCGCAGGTCCATATCCACAAGCAAAACCTTCTTGCCCGACATGGCAAAGGAACAAGCGAGGTTCGTCGAGACAAACGACTTGCCCACGCCCTCTATGAGGCCCGATACCATGAGAACCTTCTTGTCGTCGGCAAATAGCGAGAACTCGAGCGCCGTCCTGAGGGCGCGGACCGACTCGGCAAACGGTTCGTCGGGCTTTTCGTGCACGACCGGATTGAACACGTTGTTCTCGGTGCCCTTGCCGAGCATCGGGAGCTTCCCGTACACGCCGATACCCGTAGCCTGCTCAACCTCGGTACTGCTGGCGACACCGTTATGCGACATGCGACGCACGAGCACGATAGCACAGCCAAGAAGGAGGAACGCCAGGGCGACACCGCCAAAAATCAGCTTGCGGTTCGGCTTCGCGGGCTTTATGGGCACGTAGGCCTGGTCCACGATACGCACGTTACCGACTTCACCCGCCTGCACCACGCGGAGCTGCTGGATGTTGTTCAGGAGGTTCGTGTAGAGCTTGTTGTTGACCTCGACTTCTTCCTGCAGGGAGAGGAATTCCTGCTGGGTCTTGGGGAGCTTGTCCGCCGCCTTCTTCTGCTTTGCAATCTCGCCGTAGAGCCTTGCCTGCTGCTGCTCGATGGTACGGACCGTCGGGTGTTCCGCCTGGAACAGGCGCAGGGCTTCCTGCTTCTTCTGCTCAAGTTCAAGCAGGCGCTGCTGGAGGCTCACGTCCTTCTCGAGGTGGACGCGGGTTTCGCCCGAGAGGTCGATGGTCCCGTTCGCGTTGCGGAACGAGGTAAGCTTCTGTTCAGAGGAATCGAGCTTGGCCTTCACGCTCGGGAGCTGCTCCTCGAGGAAGTCGAGCGTCTTCTTGGCCTCGGCGCTGCGCATCTCGATGTTCTGCTTCAAGTAGGTATTCGCAATGGAATTCAGGATGTCCGCCACCCGGTCCGGATAGGCGTGCTGCATAGAAACGCGGATAATTCCGGAATTCTTGCCCTCTTCCGAGACGCTCAGGCCACCCAGGAGACCGGCGACCGCCATCTGCGGATGGGTCGCCCCCAGGAGGAAGGTCTGGCCCGGACGGGCCTTCATGGAACGCACGCAAATGGCAAGCGTATCGCCCGCATAGGGCTGACGATAGGTTTCCCCGACCTCGCCCTTCAGTAACACGGCATCGTCCTCGCCCAGGAGTTCGAACTTGGTGGAATCAGGCAGCACGCGGGCCTTTATCTTGATTTTCGCCTCGGAAACGGCGCGCGGGATGCTCAGGAACTCGAGATCCATGCGGCCTTCCTTGTGCAGCAGACGGTCGACCTTATTCAGGGGTACGGCCGAGTAGCAGAGGCGCTGTTCCTCGACAACGGAAGAAAGCACCATACGGCTCTTGATGAGCTGCATTTCCGCTTCGGAGGGGGTAGAAACATCCAGAAGGGCGCCCATTTCGCCAAGCGCCTTGGAAGACTTATTGCCCTTTACATCTACCTGCAGAAGAATATCGCTCTTGTAGGCCGGGCGCATCCACATGGAGGCGACACCACCCGCAAAAAGCCCCAAAACAAGGAAAATACACAAGAACTTCCACTTGCTCTTCAGGAACACCAGAATCTCGAGGATGTCGATCTCGTCATCTTCCGGTTTCGCCGTAGTGCCTTGCGGTACCTTAGTTTCCATCAAAAAATCTCCAAGTCCTTATCAATCGTAAAGATACGACTAATAAGGAAAAATACAATCTTATTACAAAAGTTAGCAATAAAATGAAAAAGTATGTCGAAAGATATTATCTTGTACCCCCGATGCAACGCGAAAAAGCGTAAAATCATCTAAATTGGCGAAAATGCAAGCAGAAAACCCCATACTTTCGATACAGAACATCCGCCGGGACTTCAAGATGGGCGACGAGACCGTACATGCGCTGCGCGGTGTAAACTTTGATATACATTCCGGGGAGTTCGTGACCATCATGGGGACAAGCGGCTCGGGCAAGTCCACGATGCTCAATATCCTCGGGTGCATGGACCGGCCGACCTCCGGACACTACATACTGGATGGCGAGCATACCGAAAAGCTCAAGCGCGACGCACTCGCCCGCATCAGGAGCAAGAAAATCGGGTTCGTATTCCAGAGCTACAACCTGCTGAACCGCACGACCGCCATCGAGAATGTGGAACTGCCCCTGCTGTACAATTCCAGCGTATCGGCAAGCGAGAGACACCGCCGCGCCGTCGAGGCACTGGAACGTGTCGGGCTTGCAGACCGCATGAACCACCTGCCGAACCAGCTTTCGGGTGGCCAGCAGCAGAGGGTAGCCATCGCCCGCGCCCTCGTGAACGACCCCGTAATTATCCTTGCCGACGAGGCCACGGGTAACCTGGACACGCGCACGAGTTATGAAATCATGATGATTTTCCAGGAACTCAACCGGCAGGGGAAAACCATCGCCTTCGTGACCCACGAACCCGACATCGCGACATTCAGCGGGCGTACCATAACGCTGCGTGACGGACTTATCAAGAAGGACGTTATAAACGAGAACGTGCAGGACGCGAAAGCCGCGTTCGAGGCCCTGCCGCCACCGGAGGTTTTTGAGGAATGAGTCCGCTGACCCTAGCAAAGATTGCCATCCGGGCCCTCCTCCGGAACCGCATGCGCACCTTCCTCTCGGTGCTCGGCATCGTCATAGGCGTGGCGGCAGTCATCGCCATGGTGGCGATGGGCGAAGGCTCCCGCATTTCCATCAAAGAGCAGATGACTTCGATGGGCTCGAACGCCATCATCATCATGCCGAACCGTGACAGGCGCGGCGGCGTGCAGATGGAATCCAGCGAGATGCTCGAGGAAGCCGACGTTATCGCCATACGCGAGCAGGCGACATACATCAACGGAGTTTCCCCGATGGTATCGGTAAGCGGGCAGGCTATTGTCGGCAACAACAACTCCCCCACGACCCTGAGCGGGATTTCTGCCGACTACCTCAAGATACGCAACTACGAAATCGAGGACGGCGTGATGTTCGACGACGAGGCAGACCGCATGGCGAAAGTCTGCGTCATCGGGCAGTCCGTGGTAAAGAACCTGTTCCCCGAGGGCGACCCCATCGGAAAGACCATACGCTACAAGAGCATTCCGCTAAAAGTCATCGGTACATTGAAGGCGAAGGGCTCCGGCGACTTTGGGCAGGATAACGACGACGTGATATTCACGCCGTACCAGACCGTGATGCGGCGGTTCTCGGCAACGACAAACATACGCCAGATATTCGCGAACTCCATCGGCGAAGGCTATGCGGAAAAGGCAACCGAAGAGATTATGGGCATACTGAAGGAACGCCGCAGCTGGACACGCCCCACCGACCCGTTCCGCGTGTTTACGCAAGAAGAGATGATACAGACCATCACGAGTACGTCGGATTTGATATCGCTCGTGCTCACGATTATCGCCGGAATTAGTTTGTTTGTAGGCGGCATCGGAATCATGAACATCATGTACGTCTCCGTCACCGAGCGCACGAAGGAAATCGGGTTACGCATGGCAATAGGCGCCCGCGGGCGCGATATCATGTTCCAGTTCCTGTTCGAGTCCGTCATTATCAGCCTGCTGGGCGGTGTCATCGGGATTGCGCTCGGCATCGCCGCTTCCGAAATCGTGAAGGCATTCTTCAACATGCCGATGAGCGTATCTGTCACGAGCGTCATCGTGAGCTTTGCCGTGTGCTTTGTTACCGGAGTATTCTTCGGGTGGTACCCGGCAAGGAAGGCGAGCCGGTTGGATCCGATTGAGGCGCTTAGGTTTGAATAATTGAGACTAGGGCGGGGCGGTTTACGTGCTGGAAGGGCGGTACCCAAGCAATCTCATGCTGTAAAGGGCGGTTCCCTTGCTGATGCTGCGCACGCCGGTGGCATAGCCGAAGATTTTGCGCAGGGGGACTTCCGCCTTCAAGAAGTGCGTCTTGCCATCACCGCCAATCTCTTTCACCTTGCCGTCACGGGACTGTATATCGCCCGTAACGAGGCCTGCAAAGTTCACCGGGCATTCGAGCGAAAGTTCCATCACGGGTTCGTACAGCCGAACATCGGCAGGCTTTATCAACTTAATGACCGCATCGGCACATGCCTTCTTGATCATAGGGGGCAATGCTCCCTCGGTCCACGTGAACTCGTGGACCTCAAAACGCAAGCCCACCAGGGCGCCCTTCCCGAGCACACCGATTTCGGTCGATTCCAGGAGCGCGGAACGCACGCCCGCAAGTATCTCGCGGGGAGCCGTCTCCAGGAATTCCGCAGAAAGGCGAATATCGTGCGCCTCGCTATCGAGCGGGCTTGCAGAAAGCTTTATGGAAATTTTGTGCGGCCCCACCTGGAAGGTATTCTCCACCGGGCCCACCTCGCGGCACAGGCGTTCCTGCCAGCGCACCTCGGGGCTACCCGCGCGCACCTCGCAACCAAACTCGCGCTTGAGTCGTGCTAAAAGCACTTCAAGTTGAACCTCGCCCACCGTATGCAAGTACCAGAAACCGCCATCGTCCTTCTGCACGCGGAAAGAGGGGTCCATACGGCTGAGCGTATTCAGGCTCTTTTCTACGTGATGGTAGTCCTCGGAACCGAGGCACTCCACACGGGTCTGCAACAGCGGGCGGTACTTGTCGCGGATGGATTGCAGCTCCGGCGCATCCGTATTCCGCGCATCTGGATTCTTCGACTTCAAGACAAGTTCAGGTTCTGAACTGTATGGTTCCCGGGGCCGTTGGCCCCAGGATGACTGTTCTGGGTCACACGTTCCATCTAGATTTATAACCTGCCCAAGTTCCGTCTCGAAGGGGGCACGCATGGCATAGATATCGCCCGGGCGTATTTCCTCCACAGGCACGAGCAGGTTCGCCTTGAGCCTTGAGAACTCGAAACCCGCGGGCCACTCCTTGCGTTCCATCGCCGTATGGCTACGGAACAGCGAAATTTCGCCCACTCCCTTGAAATGCCGCAGGCGAATCACCTGACCGAGCTCGCCCGCGTTAAACTCCGGAACTTCGGGCAAGAAGAACGATAATGCCGTAATCAGGCTACGCACGCCATAGCCCTCGAGTGCGGAGCCCGCATAGCAAAGCGCGTAGTCCTTATCGAGGGCGAGTCGCCTGAGCCCGCGCAAAAGCATCTTCGGGGCAACGGCCTTCCCGTCCATGGCAAGTTTCAATATTTCGTCGTCGAAATTGCTTGCAAATTCCACCGCCTCGGCATAGTGCTTCTTGAGTTCGCGGGAATTGTCCCAGCCGTCTTCCACGTTCCAGCCTTCATCCACGACCTCCTCGCCCGTCTCAGAATGCGTAAGCCTGCTCTGGCTCAGCACATCAAGCACGCCGCTCATCTTGCCCGAGGTATATTCGGGAAGGGCCATTAGGACCGGACGCACACCCAGGAGTTCTTCCACGTTGATGAGGGTCTCGTCCAGCGAATAGTCGGGATTGTCCAGCTTGTTGATGAACAGGATTACGGGGACGCCCGCTTCGCGCAACTTGCGGAAGGCGGCAATAGTCTGCGTCTCGACACCGCTCGCGGCACTCACTACCAGCACGGCACCTTCCACCGCACCGAGCGCCATGTCCACCTCCGCACCAAAATCCACATGGCCCGGAGTATCTATGAAATTGAACCAGGTGTTCTTCCACTCGAAATGAGCGACGCCGCTCTCGATGGTAATGCCGCGTTCCTTTTCTTCGGGCATGTAGTCCATCGTGGCAAGGCCTTCCTCGACCTTGCCCGGGCGGCGCACCTCGCCCGCCGCAAACAGTATGCGCTCCGACAAGGTCGTCTTGCCGGCGTCTACATGGGCGAGGATTGCAATGTTGCGAATGGGCATAAGAACTACTTGCGGATTTTCTGAGACATCTTGGCGAGAGCCTTCGCAAAGTCCCTACCAGTCGGTTTCTGCTTTTGTGTCTTATACAGCGGAGCATCCATGAAGAATTCGTCGAGGAGGTCGTCGAGACAGGAGATGCTTTCCGTGCTGAGGCCGTAGCTGTAGTCGGTCATATTGAACTTGAGCGTCGGATCCGCTTCGACATCGATGAGGAAGTCGTCGTAAGCAGCTTCGCAGTCTTCACGGTAGTAAGCAAAGCGGAGCGTTTCCGTCACGTCACACCTGTAGCCGTTGTAAGAAACCGCATAGGACACTTCCGTGGGCCTGTTGGAAACAAGTTGGATCTTCACGCCAGCAGCATCCACGGAGTTGCAGTCGTAGGTCACGCGGTCGTTCTCGTTAATCTTGAGGAAGTCAAGAATCTCGTCGGCGAAGTCAAGATCTTCAACTGGGCAGCTCGTATTGATGAAGCCAACGTGAGCGTAGGTGTCGGCACCGATAACGAAGCCATTGATGGAGTATTCGTTAACCTGGTCAGCCTGGTAGAGGAGGCCAGCAGGGAATGGTTGCGCGAGGTCGGCATCGTAGAACAGGCCAACACGAATGCTGCCGTTGACGACAACATGGATGGAGTCGCGTTCAGGATAGTAATCGAACGTGAGCTGTTCGTCATAAGCGTTGTCGGGCTTCCATTCAAGTTCATTGTTGACTTCCTTACAGCTGGAAGTATAGGTAGTTGCGCTATTCCTCCTGTCATCGTAGGAGAACGCATAAAGATCTTTTATGTAGTAGTCCGTTGGAAGATGGCGGGTCGCTTGGACATCACCAATACGGTATGTCGACTCTTCCTTTTCTCCGATTCTGCCACCGTTCCCACCAGCAGATTCGGTATCAGTAACCGTAACTTCACATGCGGCAAAAAGCAGCATGCTCCCCAAAAGAGGCAGAACTCTTGTTTTCATATGCCCATCCTTTGTTTGTCTTTGTAACAAGGAATAATAAAAAAAGAGAAATCCCTTTACTTGACGCAGCGGAGGGAGAACGCGAACTTTTTCGATTTTGCGGTGTAACCGAAGGCCATCGACTTGTTCGTGAGGTACCACACGCGTGCCTCGCCCGCAGGGATATCCTCTGACGTATCGTCTGCAGTCCAGAAAAAGGCGAACTTCGCCATGTTGCCGTACGTACCGTCATCAAAACGGTTGCCTGCGGGCATGGCAGAAAACTTGAGCGTATCGTTCCCGTTGGTATCGCCCTTCCAGCCATAAGTTGTCTTTAGGAGGTAACCCGCATTAAAGTCCGCGCCGGCAGCCGTCCAGAGTTTCTCGAAATCTGCGTGCGTCGGCACGCGGAAACCCGCGGGGCATGATTTCTGCGCAACATCCCAGGGGTACAGGCGCCCATATGCCATGCAGTTGTTCTCGTCATCATCAAGGCAAAAACTGCCTTCCGCATTGTAGTTCAGGTTGTCGCCCATCCAGGTAAGGCCCGCAATCTTTACCAGGCGATAAACCTGCCCATCACGGGTATCCTTCACTTCGGCGTTCTTCTTTGTCGCCGGTTTCGTTGTCGTCTTGGCCGATTTCGGGCCAGCTTTCGCCTTTGCGGGCTTCGCTACGGACAAACTCGCAAACACAAGAACAAGAACCATTAATGCAACAAGACGCTTCATAACCGCAATTATAAAAAATCAGAACCGCTTTCGGGAATCACCATGTCGGGATCTTCCAGGGTAAACTCGTTCGCCACCGCATCTAGTTTTTTCTCCGCAGTAGCGTCAAGCGCTTCCGCGTGCCCACGCAGTGCCGCAAACGGGTGGAAAATCTTCGCGCGGGCATCCATGGCCATGCGCGGGTGCTTCATGAGGAAGTTCCAGTCGTTCCGCGGGTACGGCAGGTCGATTATGTCCGCGTAATCGTCACGCACGATGACCTCCGATTTGCCCATTGCGTTCTATGGTGGTGGCACCGTCTTGCAGGTCCATGCCCTTCACTATTGCGTTCTTGCCGAACCGCTTCTTGATAAGCAGTTCCGCCTTGAGGCGCTTCTTTTCGCGTTCCTGTTTTTGCACGTCGGTAAAAAGGTCGTAGCCCTCGTGACGCGCATCCACAATGTCGCTTGCCACAAGGTTCAGTCGTCGTACCGTAAGTGAGGGGTCCACGATGCGGTCAAAGAGTTTCATCACCGCATCGGCAATCGCCGTCTGCGAACTCGTGTAGTGCCCGAGCGATGCAGTCCCGTGCGCAGGCTTCGGCACAGTCCTTCCATAAAAATCCTGCACCGTCTCGCCGTGATAAATGCCCTTGTCCACATTCTCGCGGTCATAGCCTACCGTAAGCACCATGGCGTTGCACACAAGGTCGTGCTCCACCAGAGTCATCGTGACCGTATCCACCATCTCGCGTACCACAAGGCGCGCCTTATCGAACGGGTACGGGTCCTGCAGTACCTGGCCCTCGCCCGTGCTCTGGCTCTGCGGTTTTGCCTTCTTGATATCGGCAATGGTGCACGGCTCGTAACCCCAGGCATGGTCAATCAAGATTTCCGCATTCACGCCGAACATCTTGTAGAGCGCCTCGGGATTCCTGACGCTCGCACGCGCAAGGTCGCCCATCGTGCGAATGCCGCGACCCGCATTCAGGTAGCAGTTCTCGAGCCGTGCGGCAATCCCGCGGCCCACCTGCCAAAAACTCGTAATCGGCTGGTGCGACCACAGCTGCCTGCGGTAACTCATCTCGTCAAGTTTCGCAATGCGCACGCCATCCTCATCGGCATCCACATGCTTCGCCATGATATCCATCGCAATCTTGCACAGGTAAAGGTTCGTGCCTATCCCGCCCGTCGCGGTTATCCCCGTAGTCGTAAAAACATCCTGGATAATCGCCTTCACCAGCTCGCGCGCCGTCTTCTTGTAAAGTTTCATGTACCGCGTCAAGTCCAAGAAGCACTCGTCGATAGAATACGCGTGAATGTCCTCCGCGCTCACGTACTTGAGGTAAACGTTATAGACCTTCGTGGAATACTCCACGTACTTCGCCATCTGCGGCTTCGCGATAATGAATTCGACCTTTTCGCCCGTACGGCGTTCCACCTCGCGCACCTTCTGGTTCACCTCGAACAAGCGCGCGCGACCGGGTATCCCGTAGGCCTTGAGCGCGGGCGTCACCGCAAGGCAAATCGTCTTCTCGGTGCGGCTCTCGTCGGCAACCACCAGCTTCGCCTTCAACGGGTCAATGCCCCGGAGGATACATTCCACCGAGGCAAAAAACGACTTGAGGTCTATGGCAGCATAAACGCGGGAGGGCATAGGGGGTTACAAAAACTCTATGCACAATATAATACTTTTGAACGGACGCATACCCCTTTCATTTTTCAGCGGAGCCTTATCGGCTGCAATTTCAGATCTTCAAGATAAGTCTGAGTCACGCTATTCTCAGGGACGCGAATCATCCTCTTGTGGGACTTCCTTTTATCGCGCCGAGGGGAGCGATTTGTCAACTCGTTCGGATGGAAAATCGCCTTTTTCATGCAAGTTCTTTACACCACAGCCATCCATACCGATAATATGGTAACAAGGAGGCCACATGTTCAACTTTCTCAAGAAAAAGCCCACAACCTGGATCGATCAGCCCGTCATCGACTACCTGATGGGCATTAGCCCAGCGTACGCCATATATTATACAGTCAGGATGGGCGGGCAAAATCTGCAACTCCAATTCCGCAATAACGAAGGCAAGTTCCTCGCCGACATCCACGAAAATAGGGTACAGTCGATTTGCGTCACCTACCAGCACCTTTACAACCCACGCTCGCTCGGCGTGTACGGCCGACTTTCCGTAGCGGACATGCCGCGCATCAAGGAATACGTTGAGGATTCCTGAGCAGGCTCGACAACGAATGCGTGCTCACGGAACTACGCATATATATCGACAACGCCACCGAGGAGGAAATTTGCTCAACCCAAACCGAACTCGACATGCTCGAGATGGAAGAAGAGGAGGAGGTGTAAAAAAATATTTTTTTTACATCCCGACGAAAACGCACGATATATAAGCAAAGGCTTTCAACAAGGAGTATGCCATGGCCAAGACGAAAAAGTACCAGATCATAAGCGCCCGCGTGGAACAGGCTAGCGGGGGCCCGGATGCCGCCATCCTGGTGGCCGAAGTAGAACTGAAGCCCGCGAATGGGGCCCCGTTCTTCTATACCCTCGTTGAGTGCGAGGGCATGCCGATGGTCCACAAGACGGAATCGTCCGTTTTTGACTGGTGGATGGAACCGGACGCATACGAGAGCGAACTCGATGAACTGCAGGACGCAGGCTCCGTGTACGAGGGAGAGAACTACGACGAACTTTTTAAGGACCACAAGAGCATCGAGTGCTACGAGGGACTCCGCTACCTCATCTACGTGATGCGTACCAGTTGGGACGAGGCAGAGGCCTACATCCAGGCGACCAAGGGCAAGAACCTCGACGAAATCGAGATTCCCTCGTCGGATGCCGAGGTTGAATGGGAAAACACATCCAATCCCACGCCGAATCAGGTCAAATATGCCACGGTTGAGCGTTTTGTAGATTACGCCGAAGAACTGGTCGGCTGCGGCGATTACAAGAACCTCGAAGAATTCCTGGCCGATGCAAGAAAGCAGTGGGCAGAATATGTTGAATACGAAGAAGGCAAGCTGACCGACGAAATCGTGGCGGCAGCGGCCACTCAACTAGAACATTACTTCAAGAAAGAGAACGTTTAAGGTAGAACCCTTCCTCCAAGGAGTTTTCATGGTAAAAATCTTTGATACCGACCTAGTCAAGGACCATTTCATCATCAACGATGACGGCAAGCGCGCCCTGATTGACACAGGCTGCCCGTTCGTCATCAACGACGAGAATAAGAAATCTAAACCCATGGGGGAATTATACCTCCAGGACGCTCGCCGCAACGTTGATCCGGCCATCAGCGAGTTTCGCGGTCTGGAATACTTCGCCCAGCGTAAGGTGCTGTTCGACTACAAAAGGGCGGCAGTCATCGTTACTGATCAGGGTGACGATGTATCCGTGGTACACCCCATTGCGGAATTTGCGATTTCGGGCCTACCCAACCGAATTGTGTTTAATGCCGTTATTAACGGGGAAAGCCGCAACTTGATTTTCGACACGGGAGCCTCTATCGCAAATTACATTACCGAACACATCGCAACGACAGGCGTCCCTTGCGGCACAACCGAGGATTTCCACCCCCAAATGGGGAAATACACCGTTGACCTCTTTTCGCTCCCCGTGAAGATTGGCAACGAGAACGTGGACATTCCCTTCGGAATCCAGCCCGAACTGGTAGAGCCCCATGTAAGGGCGGCTGGCGCGGTCGGCGTCATCGGGGTCGGACTGTACAAGAACTACCAGGTACTGGTTGACTGCGCCAACAGGCGGCTCGTATTGGGCAAGTACGAATAGAATATAAAAACCCCGACCTAGTCGGGGGTAACAGCAACCAGTCGCATGATGCGATTGCGACATTCCAGATTGTAGTCCCTGTGGGCATAGAGGGCATCGTACGCAAGCGGATTCCCCTTGTCCGCTAGCCGAATGAGAGCGCAGAAATCCCTGATATATTCTTTCGCCTCAGGGCATGCCTGTTCCGCAAGGGTTATGGCGCACTGCAGGCCCCCCTCCTTATGGGTGTTCCTCAGCACAAAATCAATCGCACGTTCATCATGCCTCTGGGCAAAGAACTGGAGCATTTCCCAGCACTTCGGGTTATCGGCCTCCCGGATTAGTGCCTCCATCGCACCGGCATCACCTTCGCCCGCAAGACTGAGCACGCAATCAAAGAAAACCTCATTGTCCATATTGGCAAAAAGCGTGCTCCTCACGAGCGAATCGCCCTGCCTAGCCAAGCGAATAAGTGCGCCACTGCTCCCGATGCGTTCGGGGTGTTTGAGCCAGTGTTCGACACCCTGCACATCAACGCGATGCTCCTCACGCCTGCCGAGCTGCATCACGCTCGCCTTACCATTCGGGTCGATAATATTTACTTGGTACATGTTTCTCCCCCCTGCATTTCGATAATCTGAATATCGTTCGGGAGCGGGTTCGCGGAATCCTGCTTTGCGCCTAGGCTTTCCAGCTGGCGGCAGGTCGTAAGCACGCTCTGTCCCTTTTCCGCGAACTTCGCCATCCCGGTATCATAGGCCTTCTGCGCATTGTTGAGCGCATTCTTGACGCTTTCCATCTGCTTCACGAACATGCCCACGCGCTTGACCATCTCGTTAGCAAGTTCAAAGACCTTCTGCTGATTCTGCGCCTGCCGAACCTGACGCCAAGTCAGTTTTACAATACGGAGCGCCGCATAAAGCGTCTGCTCGTCGGCGATATACACGCCCTTTTCCATGGATTCGCGCCAAAGCGCGGGTTTTTCGGCCAGCGCAGTCCAAAGCGCATCGGCACGTGGCACGAACATGATGACAAAGTCAATCGTTTCCCTGGGGGGCTTCACGTAGTCCGCATACTTTTTCCCGGAAAGTTCCTTCACGTGCTTTTCAATGCTTTCCACATGGTCTTTAAGGCGTCTTTTGCGCTCGTCGGGGTCTTCGGCACTTTTGTAATCAAGGAAGGCCGCCATTGACACCTTGGAATCGACAATCACGTCCTTTGTCATATCGAGGTGCACAACCACGTCGGGACGCATCGTGTTCCCATTTTCTTCGGAGACAAGAAGCCTTCCGTTCGCTCCGCGGAGGGGAGCCTGCATCTCGAAATGAACTCCCTTCTGGAGCCCCAGATTGGTAAGGAGTTCCTCGAGGACGCACTCGCCCCAGTCTCCCTGGATCTTGGAATCGTGCTTGAAGGCACGAATCAGGTCGTCTGCAGTGCGGGTCGTCTTGTCATTTGACTGAATCGCGACATCCAGTTTCTCCTTTAGTTCGGTATTCGTCTTAATCTGCTCGACAGTCGTGTCGTTCATAGCCTTCTTCATATTATCGATGGATTCCTTGAGCGGGTTCACCAACTGCTCCATGGTCGTATGCCCGGACTTCGAGATTTCTTCGCTGCGCTGCTTGAGCATCTCGTTGGTCACATTCTTCGCCTGTTCCATCAGCCCCTTCGAGATATCGTCAAAACGCGCCTTCAGTTCGTCCATCGCTTTCTGGTGCGCCTCGTCCTTTTCCTGCTTCATCTTCTCGAAGCGCTTTTCGCCGGCATCCCTTTCTGCAGCGATAGCCTGCGCGGACCGTTCCTTCTCCTGCTGAATCTGGCGCGTAGCGTCATCCTTCACCTCGGCAATGCGCTTATCCGCATCTACCTTGAAAGTCTCCAATTGCCGTTCTGCGTTATTGCGAGCCTCGGCGACCTTCGCCTTTTCGGCATTCAGTTCGCTCTGCAGCACGGCCACCTGCGTCTCTAGGCCGGCATTCGACTTGTTTTCCTCGTTCGTACGCTTGGCAAGCGCAATACGGGCAGCCATATACCCAATCGCAATCCCGAGGACTGCGCCGACTATTGCTATGAATACTTCTGTCATAAGAACTCCTTTTGCTTTTCTAGCTATATCGCTTTACAAATAACAAATGTCAAATGGAATCATGAGAAAAACGCAAACTTAATTCAGTTTACCAAATTTCTGTTTTCTGCGACACTATTTGTCGCATAGGCCTGCTATATTTACAATAGAACGAGATAGGAGTACCCCAATGACCGGTTTAGCAAATGTAAACATCTTTTTACACCCACTCCGCAAAAATTTATTGTATATTACCGCTCACCTTATGAGTAGTTTTTTACAGGCAAGCCCCAAATTGACAGTTTCTGACAATCGCAGATGCTATATTTGGAGTATGCCGACCTCTCGCTACACATTGAGTACGCTTGCATAGCCCTTCGGGCTAACATCTTACATCACCTTTTGTTATAAAGCCAACCCCTTTGCCATAGTGAAGGGCTTTGGCCGTCTCCGCCCCCTTGCGACGCAAGGGGGGCGTCCCTGCCACCTTTAAAAGGAGTCGTTATGACAAACCAGACCCTCGCCGAGCGCGAAACCGAAGCCCTAATCAGCATCGCCCAGGACTCGACCAAACCTGCAAACATCCGTCTCGCCGCCACCAGGCGGCTCTGGGACATCCACGGGGAGTACTTCCTCGGACTCATGGCCGCAAAGTCCCGCGCCATGAACTCGGACTGGAGTCTCCAGGGGCTGAGCGACAAGGAGCGCGGTGTGCATATTTCGGACCAGGTATTCACCGTATTCTGGAAGACCGTCCTGAAATTCGACCTGACCAAGGGCACACCCTTCCTGGCACACCTCACCCAGATGGGCGAATACAGCCTCAAGACGGCAAAGCGCAACAACTCCAAGATTACCGAGCGCGAGGTATTCATCGACTTTTCGCTTGAATCGCGCCCCAATAACCCGTCAAAGGATCCGGAAAAAGACGAGGAGGGCCTTATGACCATGGCCATCAACGAGATTTCTTCGCGGAACACCTCCGAAAAGAGGATTTTCCTCCTTCTCGCCATCGAGGCGACCAAGAGGGCAATCCATGGCAAGAAACGCCTCATCGAGTACCTTACCGTCGCTTTCGAAGTCTGCCACGAAAGCGCCAAGGGCTACACCGATGCCGAAGTCGCGGAACGTATGAAGATTACAAGGGCGCAGGTAGGCAATCTCCGCCGCCAGGCATTCGAGCTCCTCGAATGCGCAGGCCTGATTCCCAAGTACCGCGGAATCATCGCCGCATAATTTTCTAAATTTGCGGCCATGGCAGAAAAGAAGAAGATACTCGTGATGGTCGCGAGCCCGAAAAACGAGCGCAGCGGGACACTTATCCCCACGAAGGCGTTCGTGCAGGGACTCGAGGAAAACGGCGAATACGAAACCGAGTACCTCTTCATTGACCGCCTGAATATCAAGCCCTGCCGCGGGTGCCTCAGCTGCTGGGGTCGACCCGACGGAAGCTGCTTTATGAAGGACGACGACATCCCGATGGTGCGCGAGAAACTCATCAACTCCGATATCGTCATCTGGAGTTTCCCACTGTTCCTTTTCAGCATCCCGGGCCAGATGAAGGTGCTAATGGACCGCATCGTGGGCATGGTCCACCCCTATATGGGCCAGAAGCTCAAGGATGGTGCGAACGCACTGAACTCGCACCTGCACGGGCTACAATTCCAGAAAGAAGGGCAGAAGATCATCCTGCTTTCAAGCTGCGCCTGGATGGATATCGACGTGGTGTACGAGCCTATCCGCAAACAATTCGACATTATCCTCGGGCACGAGGGATACACGCTCATCGCCTGCCCGCAGATGCGCGCGCTCGACCACCGCGGTGGCCCGCGCCGTTTAAACATGCTGCGTGAAAAGTACCGCAAGGGCGGCGAGGAGCTCGCCAAGACGGGCTCGCTCTCGCAAGAAGCCATCGACATGATGCAGAAGCCCATCTTCAGCGACGATGCCTATGTGACGCTCGTGACCGAGTTCGTCACGCACATGTTCGACCGGCCGGACAACTTCTAAAGAACTTCGGCAAGCACCGCTTGCCTCGCGCACACCTGCGGTGTGCAAAAAAAAGAAAAACCCCGGCGCGGAGCCAGGGTTTTTCGTAAAGCGATTCGCAGATTAGCGCTTGCTGAACTGGAAGTGCTTACGGGCCTTCTTGCGGCCGAACTTCTTACGTTCAACAGCACGGGCATCACGAGTCATGAGGCCTTCCTTCTTGAGGGCGGGCTTGACTTCGGCGTCGTTGGCCACGAGAGCGCGGGCAATGCCCAGGCGGACAGCACCCATCTGGCCGGCGATTCCACCGCCACGAGCGGTGACTTCGACGTCCCATTCTTCCGCGTTGCCGAGGATGGCGAACGGAAGGTTGGCGATCATGTTCTGCACTTCGGAATGGAAGTAATCCTTGAAATCACGACCATTGATAGTGCGCTTGCCGGTACCCGGCTTCAGGATCACAGCGGCGATGGCGTTCTTGCGGCGGCCCGTGCCACGGTAGATCTTCTTGTTCTTTGCGGTAGCGATAGAGGTATCCTCCGTTCTAAAGATTAGAAGTCAACGACTTCGGGGTTCTGCGCAGCGTGCGGATGTTCGGCGCCGGCATAGATTTTGAGTTTCTTAACCATCTTGTGGCCAAGAGCGCTGTGAGGGAGCATACCCCAGATAGCAGCGGTCAGCGGGGCGGTCGGGTCCTTCGCCATGAGGTCGGCGAAGTTGATCCAGCGTTCGCCGGCGATGTGACCGGTGTGGTGGAAGTATTCCTTCTTCAGGTTCTTGGTGCCGGTAACGGCGACCTTGCCGGCGTTGATGACAACAACGAAATCACCAGTGTCGACGTTCGGGGAGTAGATGGCCTTGTGCTTGCCCATGAGGAGACGAGCAACTTCGCTTGCAACGCGTCCCAGGGGTTTTTCCGCTGCGTCCACAAGCTTCCACTTGCGGGTAACGGACTTCGGGTTTACCGTAATGGTCTTCATGTAAATCCTCTAAGTTAATTGGATTCCGGGGCAGGGGCGCCCCAAGAAAAGCAGAACAAATATAGATGGTTTTGGCAAGGGAAACAAGGGTAAAAAATCATATTTTTTAAGAAAAGCCCGTAAAATGCGGGTTTTAGACTATATTAATTATATGAATTAGTATAATTGTATGAACGTTTTGAAGAAAAATTTCTCAATGAATCCTATCGCCTTCGGCTCCAGGATGACAGCGGGTCACTTTTTGGGACGTTTCTTGCGGATGAACGCGAGGGCCTTGCTGCGGCGGCGGGCCGTCTCCTGCAGGTTCACGGACTCGTCGTACTCGTCCACGATCTCGCGGCCGAGGATTTCTTCCAGCACGTCCTCGAGGCTCACGATACCCGCGATGGCACCGAACTCGTCCACCACGCCGACCATGTGCCCGCGCTGCTTGAGGAAGCGGAGCAACAGCTTGTCGAGCATGACACTGTCAGGTATCAGTTGCAAGGGGCGCATCATCTGCCGGAGCGTAACATCGCGCTCGCCTTCCGCCAACCTGTTATAGGCATCGCGCCGGAGCACAATCCCAATCCAGGTATCCTTGTTTTCGCCATACAGGGGGATTCGCGAGAACGGCCAGTTGCCGAGCTCGTCGATGGTCTCGCCGATAGTCTTGTCGGCAGGGAGGCTGAATACCACCTGGCGGGGAGTCATCACCTTGCGCGCTGCGACTGACTTGAGCGCGAGAATGTTCTTGATGACGGATGCCTGCTGGCGGTCAATAACCTCCTCGCGGAGGCCCAGACTCACGAGGCTGTTGATGTCCTCTATACTCACGTCCTTCTTCTCTTCGTCCTCGCGCGTCCAGTGCTTGGTGAGCGTGAGGCAAAGCCATATAAGCCCGGTCCAGCCGAGAATCTTGGTGATGTAGTAGAACGGCACCGACACGAGCGGGGCGAACGTCTTCGCCTGCTTTACGCCGAGAGTCTTGGGAGTGATTTCACCGAAGAGGAGGATAAGGATGGTAAGGATAATCGGGAGCGCCATCGCGCCGGTAGAGGAGAGACGCTTCACCGCGAGCGCCGTCGCGAGCGATGCGCCCACCGTGTTCGCGACCGTATTCACGATAAGCACAGATGCGATGTAGCGGTCGATGTTATCCTTCACGTGCGTGAGGTACTTTGCCGTAAACTTCTTGTTCTTCTGCAGGAACTCCACCGTCGCGGGCGGCACGCTGTAGAACGACGCCTCCGTCACGGAGCAAAAGGCCGAGAAGAAAAGGCAGCACAGGACTGTAACGACGATGGCTATCATTCGGCACCTTCCCAGAGCAGCGGGTCGATGGCCCAGAACTGCACGCGCTCGGCACCGAGCACAAAGTCGATAAGCGCATTCGCCGAGGGATCCCGAATGATGTTAGAGCCGCCGGTAAGAATCGGGATCAGTTCGATATCGTTTTTCTCGCCAATCTTTGCACGCTTGCGGGCTTCCTTCAGGGCAGCATCTAGGCCGCCTAGCCCCTGCACCAGCCCGTACTTGTAAGCTTTTTCGCCCAAGAACACGCGGCCACCGCCATACGAGGAATCCACCTTCGCACGGGCAATGCCCGTAGCGCCCGAGACCACCTTCACAAAGCGGTCGTAGAACTCGTCCATGTACTGCTGGAGCGCAGCCTTCTCCGCGTCGGTCCAGGGGCGCGTGAAGGTTTCCGCATCGGCGTGCTCGTGCGTCTTTACCGTCTCCGCCTTCAGGCCCACCTTGCTCATGAGCCCTGAGGCATCGATCTTGCCACCATAAATGCCGATGCTCCCGACTATGGAATACGGCTCGGCAAATATCGCGTCGGCGGCACAGGCAATGTAATATGCGCCCGAGGCACCCATATCGCCGATGCTTGCAACCACGGGGATATCACGCTTCTTGAGTTCCATGATGGCTCCCCAAATCTTGTCCGACGCAATCGCGCTGCCACCCGGAGAGGAGATACGTATCACGAGCGCCTCGGCACTGCCCGGCAGGCGGCGCAGAGCCTCGGCAACTTCCAACTCCATGCCCGCGTCAATAGTCCCGTCAATGTTCAGGAGCGCAATGCGCGAACGCTGGCGCCATGTTTCATCAAAAATCTTGCGCGATGTCGGCTCCCAGTCGCTGTAGCGCGCCTGCGGGGCATCCACATCAAAAAACGCCTTGAGCGCGTATGCCGGCACCTGGTCAATATAGAGGAGTGTATCCACAAGCCCCGCCCGCACAGCCGCGGACGCAGAAACCACCGGGGTCGATGCAAGCGAATCGAGGGTGCGCTTGACCCCGAGGGACTGGCGCGTGTTCCGGACTGCAATCATCGAGGAGACGGTCTGCCAGAGGTCGGTGTAGAGTTCCTTGCGGTTCTCGCGCGCCTCGGTAGACATCGAGTCTGCCACATAGGGTTCCACCGCCGACTTGTAGGCCCCATGCTTGAGGAATTCTACCTTCACGCCAATCTTATCGAGCAGGCCCTTGTAGAAAAGCGTGTTGCCGCCGAGGCCGCACCAAGTAAGGTGTGCGGAGGGTTCTGCCACAACGCGGTCAACGGAAGCCGCAGCCAGAAGTACAGACAAACGAATATCATCCACGTAGGCGACTACCTTCGCACCACGCGCCCGCAGGGCCATCACCATGCGGTTGATTTCACCCGATACGCCGAGGTTCCCGCGGTAGCCCGAAAAGTCAAGAATCACGAGGCCCGCAGCCGGGTCGCGCATCAGGTGCTCGAACAGGTTGCGCACCTTCGAAAGGCCAATATCGCGGGCCCCGAAGAAGGGGACATTCTCGCTCTTTTCCACCACGTCGGTATTGAGGGGCACGCGCACAACCTGCGCAAAGCGGGATGCCCGCGGGTTACGCGACGAATGGTAGCCGAGGGCGCCGCCCTTCGGCAAAAAGTCGTCAAACACGGTCAGAGCGAAGTCGTAGTTGCCGCCAAGCGAGGTCGATACCGTGAGGCGCCATTCGTCGTCGCCGTAAAGGGGCATCTGGAGAGCAAATCGGAACCCATAGAGGCCCAGTTCCAGGAGGAGCCTGTGGTTCTCGAAATCCTCCCAGTCGTAGCTTACCGCAAGGTTGTGGCCCACCCGGAGGGTTGCACCGAAACTGTGGATACGATCCTGCGACTGCGGGCCCAGATAGAGCAGGTTCTCGCAGGTGTAGCCCAACGAGAAGAAGTTCACCGGCCTAAGCAAAAAGCCCTGCGTCATGGTCCATTCCGTACCCTCGAAATCCGCACTGCGGAGTGCCGTCACGCGCGAACCCCAGAAGAACATGCGGTCGAACATCGGGAACGAATAAGTAGCGCTCCAGCGGGTCTCGTCAAACCCCTCGCCGTCGGTGCGATAATCGAAACCGACGCCGAGCCTCTCCAGGTTCGCACCCGCACGCAAGGCGGACACGTTGTCATCGAACTGGTAGCCGAGCAGCACGCCCTTCGAATCGAACGCCGAAAGGGACGCCGGGTTGCCGAAAATCCCGTGGCCGCCATCCTGCGACACGAAGCCCGATTCGCCCGGAATGTAGGCGAAAGAGGCGCAAACGGCCATAAACACTAATGCAAAAAACTTTCTCATTGCAAATATTTTAGAAAAATTTTCTACACAAAATAGAACTACTTTCCGAACTCAAACCTTGAATAAAGCCCAATCACGTGGCCCGTTTCCATCCCAAACAAGTAGCCACGGTTCATTTCGTAAAAAATAGCAACCCCAAATGATTTCCCCAAAACAGCAAAATACCGAGCGGCATCAACACGCATTTTGAATCCACGATAAAGGTCGTCCATTTCTCTGTATTTCTTTTCAAGATTCATATTTCGCGACTTCTGCACACGCCATCGATATAAAAAGACATAGTCAAACTTCCACCCAGAATAGGCATCATGATCCCATAAAAATTTCCAAGAAACAGAACCTTTCAGACCGAATTCATCGCCTGGCTGAAAATTCCGCTCCTCCAAAAAAGTGAAATATTCAGCGGCCACACCAAAGACCATATTCCTAGAAAAATCATAAATACCAAACGGAGAAACGCCAAACCGGTGAAAGCGGTTCTCGCGACTTCCTTCACGCGGAGGAAACCGCCAACCAGCATCTACGCCCCAAAAAGGGAACGGCATTACCTTCATACCCAAGTACGATTCATTAAGTCCATTTACCTGCAGGTTTACCATTTCGTGGACCTGGTCATGCAACATAGTGTCCCATTCGTAGCTAACCAAGCGGTAAGCAAAGTCTCCATAGATGCTAAAACACCTGCAAGGAGCAAATTCACCAGCTAGGTTCAGATCGGCACTATACACATCATCATGCAGTTCCGCAAGACCACCGAACTGAACAAAACTTCTGGGAGCGTGTACCAGCGAGATAGTTTCGCGGGCAAAAAGCGAAACCGCACCGAAAAAGCACACAAAAAACAGCGTATTTTTAAAAAAAACAGACATTTTGCTTGAGTCAAAATTTAAAAAAATTTCCTGACGGCCATTTTTTCTATATTAGCCACATACAAATCTACTATGGTATTTTTATATGGCTACGTCATCTAAAAAAGAAGAAACTGATCTGTTTGACCTTTTGAAAGATCTAGTGAAGAACTGGTACATAATGCTACCCTGTATAGTACTCTCTGGTATCGTGGGAGTCATTATCGCATTGTGGATTAGACCAATCTACCAAGCCGACGCACTGTTGCAGATTGAATCAAAGAACAACAAAGGCATGACAAGTGCAATGATGGGTGGCCTAGGGAGCCTCTTTGCCAGTTCAAGCCCCGCCGAAACGGAAATCGAGCTCATCAAAAGCAGACAGATTATTGGGGATGCAATAGACAAAATGCACCTGCAATACATTGCCAATCCAACCAACAAACTGCAGAGGCTTCTGCACAAAGAAGGTCGAATGGAAATAAACCAACTCGAAATTCCATGGAACAACCTTCCCGAAGAAGAACGAAAAAAACCTTGGATCGCGGAAATAAAAGACAGCACAACTTTCAAACTTCTAGACCACCACAAAAAAATGGTTCTTGACGATTGCCATGCAGGAGTGACCTATAAAATTCCCTACGCAGGGGATACTGTAACCTTCAGCATTCTGAAGATGAAAGTAAAAAAAGGGCAATCGTTTGAATTAATCAAAATGGACCGGCTTGATGCTATAAGCGCATTCCGCGATGCATTTGACATTGCCGAAAAAGGAAAGAAAACCGGCATTCTTGAATTTAGCTACCAAGACATCTATCCCGACCGTGCTACAGAAATTCTGAATGAAATAGCAGCCGCATACCTACGGCAAAACGTAGAACGTAGCAACGAAGAAGCTCAAAAAACTTTGGAATTTTTGGAAAAACAGCTTCCCGAAGTTAAATCGCAAATGGATAGCGCAATGTTAAGATTTAACAACTACCGTAACAGGGTCGGTTCAGTTGACATTGGTGCAGAAACACGCCTAGTTCTTGAAAAAAGGACAAAACTTCAGCAAGATCTACTGACTTTGCAGCAAAAGAAAAAAGACGCAATCCGCTTATTCCAGCCTGAGCATCCCACAATAAAAACGTATGAAGAACAAGAGAATGCCATAAAGCGCGAATTAGCCGCAAATACAAACGAGACAAAGAAATTACCTGCAACACAACAAGAAGTTCTCAAACTCAGCAACGAGGTTGAACTGAGTAAAATCATGTACACAACCATGCTGAACAACATTCAACAGTTAAAACTCGTTTCCGCCGGAGAGATTGGAACGGTCCGAATCATAGACTTTGCCGAAGAGGTCACCAAGCCAATCAAGCCCAAAAAAAAGGTAATCCTTTGCCTAGCCCTACTTATCGGGTTCTTCATCGGAGCAATGATTGCAAACATATTGAGCAAGTTCAGCAGCGGAGTACGTGATGCTCACTTGATTGAACGCGAAACCGGCCTCAGCGTATACGCCAAAGTACCCAAGGGCAATCCCAACGGGACAAAGGGAACTCGTCCGCTCGCAGTCGTCGAGCCCGACGATGTCGCCATCGAATCCCTCCGAACGTTGCGCAGTTCTCTTGAATTCAGCATGGACGAGGCAGCCCACCATATTATAGGCGTCAGCGGACTTATCCCCGGCGTAGGAAAGAGCTTTATTTCTGTAAATATGGCAGCCCTGTTCGCCGGACTCGGCAAAAAAGTCCTGCTTATTGACGCGGACCTACGCAAAGGGCGACTGCACAAAGAATTCGGCATCAAGCGCGGAAAGGGAATCTCCCAGCTTCTATTGCACCAAGCTTCCTTGGATGAAATCATCCACACTACCGAAGTCGAGAACCTTTCCATTATCCCTTGCGGCATTGTTCCCAACAATCCGTCCGAACTTCTTGGTTCCAAACAATACGCCGAGTTAATAAGCGAACTGGAAAAGTCGTTCGACCTGATAATCATCGATACTCCGCCCATCATGCTGGTCACAGACGCCACGCTCGCTTGCCGATTCGCATCGCAGATCGTCATGGTTATCGAATACAACAAGCATGATATCAATGCCATTAAGGATGGCATGGCCCAATTGATGAAGGGAAATGCAGATGCACACGCCTGCTTCGTCATCAACAAGTACGAACACAGCCATTCCGATGGATACGGATACAAGTACGGCAAATATTAATGTATTACCTACACTTTTAAATTTTCAACAAATATCGCCTGCATAGCGATATTTGTTTTCTCATGACTCCGATTATGAGACAGGTTCCATTCCTCTTCATCACGTCAATGCTAGCCGCATTACTTTTTAGCAGTTGCGTTTGGACGTCGACAGATACGGACACGGACTTTTTACCCTTAGACGATTCCGAATACCCCTACGCAAATATTCCGAGGCTCGTTATAGAAACCGAGGGGTTCAAGCAAATCCGAAATATGGAAGACTATATTTCGGCACATTTTCAAATATATGATAAAGACCATCCTATTACAGAAGTACTTCCTCTTTCCGTAAGAGGGAGAGGGACATCTTCTTTTCACAGCATGCCCAAGTACAGCCTCAAGTTAAAATTCCAACACCCCCAAATGCTGCTAGGAATGCCTTCAAACACGGAATGGGCACTTATTTCAAACTTCGCCGACAGGACGCACTTAAAGAACTTCATAACATTAAAACTCTATTCATGGCTCGGAGGGAAATATACCCCACAGACACAATTTGTGGAATTATATTTGAATAGGCAATACCAAGGGCTCTACCTCTTATCACAAACAATAAAAGTGGGGAAAGACCGGATTAACATTCCCAAAAACGACAGCAGTTTCCTATTTGAAAAAACAACAGACATTCGAATAAAATCTACAGACGTTTGTATCAAGACAAAAAAGGGGCGAATTTTCAGTATAAAGCACCCCAAAAAAAGCACTCCAGCAATACTAGATCGTCTCAAGAGCCACCTGGATGACTGGGAGGCTTTTCTGGACACACTTAACGAGTCAAATATAGACTCATTGGGAAAATGGCTGGACACGGATGATTACATCCGTTTTTATTGGGTTCAGGAACTTTCAAAAAACACCGATGCGAACTTCGGGAGAAGCATCTTTTTCACATGGATGGTCGGCGAACCAATCCATTACGGTCCAGTCTGGGATTTTGACGTCGCCTACGGAAATCAGGTGAAAAAAGAAACCAAAAACAGCAAAAATTGGTACATCCGCGACTATGGATGGGACAAAATCCTTTTTTCTTCAGAAGAAATCAATCGACGTGCAAAAAATTTTTGGCTAGAAAACAGAGATTTTTTCAGCACCATTCCCGACTCAATAACCAAGTATTCAAATATGGTTTCCCCATTGACTATAAACGAATTCAAGCGATGGCCCGTACTCGAAAACGACGAGGCATGGTGTTTCAACGAGCCCTATTCCAGTTATCAGGAATCAATAGACTCCCTCAACAGTTGGATCAGGCAACGAATTGATTGGATTGACCAGCAATACGCTTACTAACCGTTCACTCTTGTTCATCGATCCAAAGAAGCCTATCTTGAATCCATTTTTTCAGGCTCGACACGGCATCTTCATATAAGGAATATCCATACGGATGGTAATCGTATTCAACACTTTCCAAGACCGGCCATCTCTTAAAGTTATTATGAGCAGCCTTTTTTAACACAGTCCCAACTGAATCTACCATAACCATGACCGCATCAAATTTGTCCCTATTTTCCGTCCAAAACTTTTTTATTTTCCCATCAAAAATTTCATCTTTAAATAGATAATTATTCCAATACGAACCCCTCACATACCAATGCTGAGGATTGTTCACGGACTCCATGTCGTAGCCGCCAAACGCCAAGTCAAAGTCCCAAACAGGGCCTATTTTTATCCGGCCGCCCTTTTCCCAAACAAAATACACGCTCGAGAAAAAGTTTGCATCGGGATTCTTCGCAAATTCTTGCACCCAGTAGAACTTCACATATTCATCCTCATCAATCCACTCCGACAGTTCATCCGAATGTGCAGTCTCTATATCTTTCAAGAAATACTCAAAATCAGTCACTTGTTGTTTTATTACCGCAATAGCCTCTGGAGATGGAGTCTTGGGCTCGTGAATCGTAAAGGGCTTTCCCCAACTATAAATGACTTTTGAATGGAAAATCGGATCGTCATCCTGATATTTTTCATCCACTTCGACAACATACACATCATCCGACTGCGGATAATTCACCCGGTTTTTTCCCAACTTAATAGTTTCCACCAACAGATATACGCCCATATACGTTTTATTTAAATACAGTTCTACAAACCTGCATCGAGGGGCGTAGAACACCCTCAAGTTTGTCGACAAGCGATACGCCAGATAATTTTTCATTAATGTCTTGTCTGCATAATTAGAAACCAACGCCCAGTCCCTATTTTGCGGCATTCCCAAAAGATTCTGTTTTTCGATAAATTCAATTTTATAACTAGGCTTAGGGGCTTGCCACGACGTGTTTCCCCTTCCCCTAATCGTCAATTTCATTATTTCACTTTCTGGAGAGTTTTCCCCATATATCTGCATTTTCGCCGGGATTTCCTTCTTCTTGTCATATATTCCCCGCAAGCCCTCCGTTTGAATCACCAGCCTGGGAATTCCCGCATAGGGATACTCAGAATCGTCCAAGGACAAATATGTTTCCTCAATCTCCTCTTCTACGGTATCAACAGAATTGCTGCAGCAAGCAAAGAAACAAGCAATTACAGGAACAAGCAAAAGCGAGGCAAAATGTCCAAGATAATTCCGCATTTTTTCCACTACGTCGAATAAACCCCGATTAACGTATTGACTGTATCATTTATATCATACCCTAACGCCTTCAGTTCGGCATAACAATCTTCACGCCGTTCGCACTTGCACGCACTTATTGCATCTGCCCAAGCATCTATACAATCTTGCCCTATAGGGAGGAAATGCACATTCGACGTCAACTGCGCAGTTCTTGTTATGCGATCGGAAAAAAACACAGGAAGTCCTGTTGCTTGGGCTTCCACCCCAACAATGGGAAGTCCCTCAAAATGCGAGGGCAACGCAAAAACGTCCATGGCCATCATAAGGCCGGCAACATCATTGGACACGCCCCAAAAAACAACACTATCCGCCAAGCCCTTTTCTTTCACGGCATCCATCACGTCATTTTTCAGTTCGCCCTCACCAACAAGAAGCAGTTTTGTCGCAGAACACTTTGATTTAATTTTTTGAAACACGTCCAATAAAAACATATGATTTTTCTGATAAGCGAATCGTCCCACGTGTCCCACCACAAATGCCGACTCCAAGTTCGCCCCCCTACGGAGAGCATCCCTCTTTTGAGGGTCAAATTGGAACTTTTTCAAATCAATTCCATTTTTCACAAGCCTAATCTTTTCACTAGCCACGTTAGGGAACATCCATTCCGCAGCCAAATCCGAGCATGACAAATATTCATTTGCCAAATACTTCAGGAATCTTCGACAACAATTATGATAGATCCTTTTCAACTTCCGATTTTTCCCATCTACTCCGGAAGCATGCGAATGTAATATGATTTTTTTTACACCCGACATTTTACAAGCAACAGAGGACACAAGCAACTTATTCGCAACATCTGAGTGTATGTGCACACACGAATATTTTTCTTTCCTTACTAGCCGAGACAGTTTCCACATCACAACAAGCTGCTTGATTAACTTTTGTCCCGTATACCCGACAAAATGGACTTGACATCCCGCATCATTCAATTGCGCAACGTTTTCCTCTTTTTCAAAAGGTTCTATCGTCGCTATGTCTATTTGCATTCCGGAAGGTCTGTGTTCTATCACATTCCTCACCAAGGAAAACACTCCACCCATGCCAATATCATCTACATTTACTTCCAAAACCTTCATATTATCTTTTTCCACAACATACGTAAGAAATTTCGTTTGAAAATAAATCTCGGTTTGATTCCAGCTTTAAGAGCGCCCAAATAGTCCGCTTTGAACGAATCACCATAATGGAGTTGTTTTCCTTTGAAATTTGACATCTTCTTTCTCACTTCAGAAAACAACCTTCCACTTCTTTTGTCACAACCAAGTTCATTTGACACAAAAACACCCTTCATCCCGTCAATACCGCATTTTGAAAGCATGCGGCCTATAAATGGGGAAGAAAGGTACATGTCCGAAATAAGGACGATGTCCTTACCTTTATCCTTCACGTTATTAAACAAGGCGACAACTTCTTCACGTGGACGACACGATTCCATTTCCGCACGCAATTCCGCCTCTTTCAAATTGTCGCGGACATCTATAGGGTAGCCTTCCAAAGAACTGTAAATTTCATCTATAGAAACCTCACCAGTCTGCGATTTATTTCTTGCTTCACATTCCGCCAGAATCCTCGCCGACTGAAACTGAGTCGATTCGTCTAACGAGCCAAGCACCGACTGACCAGCCAAAAGAAAAATATCCTTCGGGAGAGGGACCGAACGAACAATCAAGGTGTCAAACACGTCAAACGACACCAAATCAAAACGTTCTAATTTTTTCAATTCCTTAGAAATGTTCATTTTCTTAATAGGTTATAGATCCAAAAATACGGCAGCGGGATTTTAAACGCAGCCTTCATAAAGCCGGTTTTCCAGCAACTATTGCTAAATGCTAGCAAAAATTCCTTCAAACGGTAACGGAAGAGCCCCTTTTGCGGTAGGAAATAAAGCTTTTCGCCATCAACATTATAAAAGAAAACGAATAGTTTCAATTGTTCAAGCGTCGGCCGCATGCCAAAGTCAATCAAAGCCTTCCAGGAACCGCCATTATTACCCGGTGCATCCTTTAAATAACGCAAGGCCCCCTCTTGAAGTGCGCAAATATAGTTTTGGATTTGCGCATCATTTTCATACTCGTATTTTTTCAAAACAGGGACAACAACATCTTGACGGACCGCATAATCATCCGTTGACCCTTCCAAACTCTGGAAAAACTTCTCTAGAATGCCGTACGAGCATAGAACCTTTTTCCTCATCTTGAGGTTTTCTTTGCCAAAAAGAAATCCGTTCGTGCGACCCTTTAATGGATAAATGACGTTTACCCCTATATAATAGCCCGTAACATTCGCATTTATTCCCGATTTTTCCAGCAGCAGTTCCAGATAATACTGCATAGCGCCATGCCAACCAATATCAACAATCGCAACGTTTCCGCGCATGCCAATCTGTTTTAAATACATTATGATATCATGATACTGCCGTCTTGACTCTTCATCAATTTTCGCCTTATATGCATCATAAAAAGACTTTATCTTTTCATTCTGCGTCAGCATTGATTGCAGAAAGCTCTGGTTCCATGAAATCCCAAATGATTTTTCTATTGCAGCCTTTTCTTGTTCTTGCACACCATAATATGAAGCCAATTCTGAAAAGGCCACAAAGCGCTGGTTTGACAAATACCGAAGAGAATCTTCGTAAGAGGGGCAATCCCAAAGGAGGGCTCTCCTCAGACTATTTCTTGAAAAATAGACATACTCATGCTTTATGCCACTATCGACAAACGACCGATGCAAGCAGCATGCTTTTTGCATCATAAAGCCGTCTCTTGAAAAAAAGAAGACCTTTTCCGCCTTTTGTTCGACAATCCCATGACACAGCCAATCCGTAAAGTCCTTCAAAAAGGGGCCAATTACTTCAAGTCCAAACTTCTCGTATTTTTCTTCGGCGACCATAATCATCCTTTTATCAAGACTAAAGCGCACACACCCAAGCAGCATCTCTTCTTTATCAAAGAGGCAAACACCCGCCACGCTTTAGGCAACTTATAAATGGGATATACACCCAAACGTTCCTGCAGGATTGGCTCGTTCAACATTTTCTTCACCGACCTGTATTTTTGCACCCATGAAATCTGACCTCGGTGCAATTCTATATTTGTCGCCATACGGAAATAGGCCATAGACGTTCTAGTCAAACGATAATCAAAGGCAACCGCATCAGAAAAACAGGAACGGAACTTTTCCAAGGCGGCAATCATTTTGCACTGTTTTTCCCACCGATCTGCCCGGTAGGTGTGTGTCAAACTGTCGCCATTCAAGCAATAATGATAAAACTGGAACGGAACCAGTTTCACTCGTTTTGACACATTCAATATCTCTAAATTGAACAACACATCTTCCGTTATAAATTCACGCTCAGACAAAAACTTTATACCATTGCTTTTTATCAAACTTAAAGAATACAGGCCCTTGCATGCCGACGGTTCGTACTTTATACTCGATGTATACTCCGGTTCCGCTCCGATAAAGTCCAACTTTAAGTTTTCTATTTCATCATTCTGGTACAGTCGCTCTTTATGTGGTACCACACGGAAGCCGGGATACTCATCCGCATTAAATTCCGAGAACACAACATCTAAATTATCCGACTTGCACACCCCATAAAGGGTTTCCATCATGTTTCTTTCTACATAATCGTCGGAATCTACAAAAGCAACGTATTCACCTTCCGCAACCTCAACGCCACTATTGCGGGCAAAGCCCAAGCCGCCATTTTTCTTATGGACAACCTTTACATTTTCATGTTTCAGCGCAAGTTCATCGCACAATCTTGGGCAATTGTCAGGAGACTCATCATCAACCAAAATCACTTCCACACCATCCAGAGTCTGGTTCAGCAGAGATTCAACACATCGAGATAAGTACTTCTCGACATTATAAACAGGAACGACAACCGAAACTTTATAACTTGGCATATTCATCTAGAAATCCTTTTATCACATATCCCACAGGAACAAGGTCATCCTTCCTCGTTCCACAAGATATTTATACCCTAGTTCATACGGGAAATACAACAACCCTAAAAAGAGCCATTTTTCAAAGAACTTGTACTCAACTTTCTTTGCGTTCGTCATAACAAACGCTATAACAAAGCACCAAAACGCAAGCATGGGGTCAAAAACTCGTCGCAAAAGTTCGTAATTCCAAAAACATCTATCAATAATGCTACCAAGGACATATACATTGTACAACGATATAATTGATTTTGACGGCTGAATTTCCTTAATAGTCCTGTAGCCCAAATAGAATAGACTGCAATGGCCAATACATTCAAAAATTTTTCCAAAAAAAGATCTTGTGTACTCGTCATTAAACGCATCTGAAGAAAAGAACTGGTTTGTTCGTTCCGTGTATATAAGGAATTTCTCGTTCACCCCACCCAAAAAAAGAAGCCCGTTTTCCAAATACGACCAGTCTATCGCATTTGACAAGACGACGGCACTAAAAACAAACGAAGGGACCGACAAGAAGAACGGGATTGTTTTAGAAGCGAAGACTAGATATATCGCCGTAATAAACAAAACATTCAACATATTCACGGTATGAACGGAAAAGGACATTATCGCAAAAAAAACTAGAAGCGCAAGCCTCTTTACTTTTTCTTTTTTTGTCTTATCTTCCTCGCCATCATCGAAAAGGACACCCATATACAAAAACACGAAAGAAAATCCCAAGGCTTGGCGAATGCAATATTCGTCAAAAAAGATAAAAGCCATTAAGAATGTCGGATACAAAAACAACGACAATCGGGCGTATCTTTTACAAAAATACAGGCCACACAAGATAAAAGGAATTGAATACACATACAAGAAAGTGTATTCCGTCACCCCGACACTTCTAAGGAGCCGATTAAACGCAGTGAACACAACTTCCGAGGCGTCATAATCAAACAAAAAAGTTTCTTGATACCGAATGTAATCATTTCCACGCAAGTACCTTGAGCCAAGGACAAAAGCAAAAGCAACCGTACATAGCCATATATATTGCCACGGTTTTTCTGATTCGCTTACTTTTTTTCCGGCATATATAAAAACAATAAGCATCAATACGTTTACTATGACATAATTGAAATCAACCGTTCCCATTCAATTATTCTCCGCATTCCATCATTGTCTTTCGTTTTCCAAGCCGTTTCAAAGTTTTCCAAGCAATATTGCAAATATAACAACATCTTTGCGCATCTTGAACGGGGCAGTTTACATTAGAGGCCCCGTCGACGGCCACTTTGGGGCCACATGCCTCCACAAAAATAACTATATTAATTTTAAAAGAAGGTCTTTATGCCAGACAAAAACATTACCGTCACTTCTCCCCTGCTGCCTAGTTTAGACGATTTTATCCCAATGCTCAAGGACATCTGGGACCGGAAATGGTTAACCAATAATGGTCATTACCATCAGGAACTTGAAAAGGCACTCGCGGAATACCTGGGAGTTGAGTATATAAGTCTTTTCACAAACGGGACACTCCCGCTGATTACCGCATTACAGGCGATGCGCATCACAGGCGAAGTCATTACCACTCCCTACAGTTTTGTGGCCACAACGCACTCCATCTGGTGGAACGGGCTCAAACCGGTATTCGTGGACGTAGACCCCACAACAGGCAATCTCGACCCGCAAAAGATTGAGGAGGCGATTACACCCAAAACGACGGCAATCATGCCGGTGCATGTGTACGGGAATCCGTGTGATATCGATGCTATCCAGGAAATCGCTGATCGCTATGGTTTAGCCGTTATTTACGATGCCGCCCATGCATTCAATGTGAAGGTAAATGGCCGGACCATCCTGGATGCGGGTGACATGAACACGCTCAGTTTCCATGCGACCAAGACATACAATACCGTTGAAGGTGGTGCACTTATCTGCCACGATGCCCGTACCAAGAAGCGTATAGACTACCTTAAGAATTTCGGCTTTGCGGGAGAGACTACCGTGGTCGCCCCGGGCATCAACAGCAAGATGGATGAAATTCGTTCGGCATACGGTCTCTGCAATCTCAAGCACATTGACGATGCCATTGCCGCCCGCAAGAAGGTTGCGCAAAAGTACCGCGCCGCACTGGCGGATGTTCCCGGTATCTCGATGTTCAAGGAACGCGACGACGTGACCTACAACTACTCGTATTTCCCGATATTCGTGAACGAGAAGGAGTACGGCATCAGCCGTGACGCCCTTTATGCGAAGATGAAGGAACACAACGTCCTCGGTCGCCGCTACTTCTACCCGCTGATTTCGAATTTTGCCATCTATCGCGGACTGCCATCTGCCTCGAGGGAGAACCTTCCTGTCGCAAACCGCATGGCCGATGAGGTCATCTGCCTGCCGATGTATGCAGGGCTTACAGAAACCGACGTGGAAAGAGTCTTAAATATTGTCTGCAACAAATAATCCCCCCCAAAAAATGGCTGCATCTCATTTACCACTTATAAGCGTACTCGTTCCGGTCTACAACATAGAACGGTATATAGGGATATGCTTAGAGAGCATCATCAAGCAGAAATACAGTCAACTAGAAATTATTGTTGTTGACGACGGTTCAACCGATCGAAGTGGCGAAATATGCGATCTTTACGCGCAAAAGGATAACCGCATCAAAGTCATTCACAAGGCAAATGGAGGTCTCGTCTCAGCAAGGAAAACCGCCATGCAAGCCGCTAGAGGAATATACGTCGGCTATGTAGACGGCGACGACTGGATTAACCCCGATTACTATTCAGATTTACTTTTGAAAATCGAAGGAAATGGTTGCGATGCGGTAATTGCCGGTTTTAGCCGGGATCTGTTTGACTCGTCAACCCCAATGTCAAATGTGTTTTCGATCGGATGCTACGAAGGCGAAAAACTGGAAAACCTGTTTTCAAATATGATCTCTACAGGGGCATTTTTCCGTCACGGGATAACGACATATCTTTGGAATAAACTCTTTAAACGGGAAATCATCAAGGAGATTCAACTGGAAATCGATGACCGAATCTCCATTGGCGAAGACGGCGCTGTTGTTTATCCTGCCTTGCTAAAATGCAAGAGGGTGTTCGTTACGAATAATTTTTCGTATCATTACCGCCAGCGCGAAGACTCTATGCTTAAAAAGTCGAAACCTTTTGAACAGGAGGTTTCGCAACTTCAGATTCTCTACAATCAAATTGACAATGCAATAGAACGATATCCGGCAAGTTTGAACCTAAGGCTGCAGCTGCAAAAATACGTGCTTAGCACATGCATCATTCGTTCTGGCGGCATTGTTGATTCGGCGGTCGGAACGAAATACCTTCCGTTCGAGAAGGATCTCAAGGGCAAGCGTGTGGCCATCTGCGGAGCTGGAACATTTGGTCAACAGCTTGAAAAAAGACTCCGTGAAAGAAAGCATTGCGACATTACAGCATGGGTCGATTATGACTATTGGGAATACAGACGTTGCTGTTTGAATGTTGATCCACTTGAAAAATTGATTGAGACAAAATTTGATTATATCGTACTTGGAACAGTCGATAGTCAGGCAACACAATCTATGCGCGAGCGACTCATCTCTATGGGGATTGAATCCGCAAGAATCCTTTCCATTCGCACCGAAGACGATAAAGTTGAAAACGCGTTAAGCCACTATTTGAATTTAGACCATCAAGAAAACTTCAACGAGCAAACGGCAGACCATTTATGAATTTAAACGGCAAAAAACTTCTTATCCTGGGAGCGAATCCAGAAACAGCCAACATCGTCAAGGTCGCCCAAGAAATGGGAGTCACGACAATCGTAACCGATTACGACCCACAAGCTCCCGCCAAG
Organism: Fibrobacter succinogenes; assembly: GCA_902800815.1. Taxonomy (GTDB): domain Bacteria; phylum Fibrobacterota; class Fibrobacteria; order Fibrobacterales; family Fibrobacteraceae; genus Fibrobacter; species Fibrobacter succinogenes_B. Next base: position 95,057 of record CADCGB010000001.1, on the reverse strand, counting down.
AAAGTTTCTGACATCAGCTACAATATCGACGCCATGAATGTCGACGCCCTTTATGAAATGGCGGTTAACGAGAAAGTTGACGGAGTCCTTGTCGGCGTTGCAGACCCCCTAATTGCCCCCTATCAGAAGCTTTGCGCACGGCTCGGAGTTCCCAGCTACGGAAACGAAGAAACCGTAAAAGCCTTCACGAACAAGCGCCACTTCAAGGAAACCTGCAAAAAGTTTGGCATCGAGGGAATCCCCGAATATTCGCCCGACAATAAGGACTCCATTAAATTCCCCGTAATCGTCAAGCCTGCCGACAGCAATTCCGGCAAGGGAATCACCCTTTGCCGTAGCCGCGAAGAACTGGACGGTTGCATTGAGCGTGCAAAGAAAGAATCACGCACCCAGACCGTGCTTATCGAGCGCTATATGGAATGCGACGATTTGAGCATCTACTACACTATTGTAGACGGGAAAGTTTATTTGTCCAGCCTTTCGGACCGTTATACATTGCGCACAAACACGAGCGCCACGCCCATTTGCGTAGGCGATGTTTTTGTTTCCAAGTACTACGACGAATTCGTTAAGAACGAACATCCGAAATACGTGAAGATGTTCCAGGAACTGGGCCTGAAAAACGGCGTGCTCTACGTTTCCGCATTCTGCGAAGACGGGCACTTCTACGTGTACGACCCCGGCTTCCGCCTTCAGGGCGGTGGATTCCACTTGATTCTCAAGTACATGAACGATTTTGACCAGCGAAAAATGCTGGTGAATTTCGCCCTTACCGGTTCCATGGACTACGTCGAAACCACCGGCGGAAATTTTGAAGCCAAGAACGATGCCAACATGCATGGCAAAAGCGCTGCAGTTGTATGGTTCTTGCTGAAAAATGGAAAAATTGCGGACATCAAGGGGCTTGACTTTGTAAAGAACCACCCCTCCGTAGACTTCGTGATTGACCGTTTTGAAATCGGCGACGAAATTACCCCGAATATGTTGGGCACGGAACGCCAGGTATTCCTCCGCATCTTTATGCATTGCGAAAGCAAGGCAGAACTTGCCGCCATTCTCAAGGATTTTGAAAGCCACCTGGCCGTAACCGACGCTCAGGGCGAAAACCTGATTCTTCCATCTCTGCTGAGCGTCATGTAGGAGGGACCATGGAAATATCTCTGGACAAGAAAATCATTGTCATTTCGGGAGGCACGAAGGGAGTCGGCAAGCAGCTGGCCCTGCAGTGCGCCGCTGACGGTGCGCACGTGGTCATTTCCGGTCGCGACGAAGCGAGTGCCGCCAGCATTATCGAGGCAGCCAAAGGCGCCCCCGGCTCCATCGAGTTCAAGAAGACTGACTTGCACAGCGTCGAATCCATCCGCGAACTTTTCGCCTACGTTGCAAGCAAGTATAACAAGCTGGACGGATTCGTGAACTATGCCGGCATCACGCCTGCGGCATCCCTCACGGAATGTTCCGAAAGCCTTTTCGACGATGTCTTTGACATTGACATCAAGGCCGCCTTTTTCTGCTGCCAGGAAGCCGTCAAACTGATGCAAAAGACGGGCGGCGGATCCATCGTCTTGGTCGGTTCCACGCACCATAGGCGCGGAAACAAGGATCGCACCGCTTACGCCTGTGCCAAGGGAGCTCTCTTTACGCTGTCGAATCACATTGCCCGGCATTATGCTGAAGACAAAATCCGCTGCAACTACCTCGTCATGGGATGGACCCCAACTGACGGCGAGCTCGCACTCAGAAAGTCACAAGGCATTTCAGAAGCAGATCTTCGAAAAGAAGCGGCAAAGGCCATTCCGATGGGACGCATGACAGAAACGGATGACATCGTCCCCGGAATGATGTATCTTTTGAGTGATTCCTCCAGCATGCTTACCGGATCCGAGTTCACGTTAAACGGTGGCGAACTAATTTAATGGAGAGCGATGGTGAACGAAGCACAGTTAGTCTTTTACGCAGGCTCGTCCCTTTTAGAAGGGCCTCGTTGGAGCAATGAGCTCAACGTTCTTCTTTGCGTTTCCATTGAACAAGAGCGCATATTCCTGATAGATGAAGAGGGACAGTTTGTCAGAACGTTTAAGACGCAAGGACAGGTGGGATTTGCTGTTTTTAAGGGTGCCGAAAAAATAATCTACGCCGCTTACGACGGCATCTACGAACTAGATATTGCTTCTGGAAAAGACGCGTTCCTGTTCCAAGCAAATTCCGATAGAACGTTACGCTATAACGATGGTGACTACGACCCTGCCGGCAGGATCCTTATGGGAACGACCGGTTACAAGCGGTTTGCTCCGGGAGAAAATTGCCTTTACTCGGCAAACATGGATGGTTCGGGCATAAAAAAAATTATTGAAAAAACAAGCATTTCGAACGGAATAGCATTTTCTCCTGACAGTCGTTATCTTTACTTCATTGATACGCCTACAAAAAAAGTGGGGCGTTACACGTATGACACCCGAAATGGCAACTGCGAATTTGACAAGTATGTTGTTGAAATCGACGGCGACGGCGTTCCCGACGGAATGTGCGCTGATTGCGACGGGAACATCTATGTTGCAGAATGGGGCGGATATCGTGTGCGCAAGTGGAATCCATCTACCGGCAAATGCTTGAAGGAATACTCCATCCCGGTAAAAAATGTTTCCAGCTGCACCATTGGCGGGAAGAGCCTCAAGACGCTCTTTGTCACTACCGCAGCCCGTGACGACGGAACACCAAGCGAATTGGCTGCAGGAGGCCTGTTTCAGGTAGAATTGTAGATATATTAGGAAAACGAGGACTGCATGACAGAATGTGAAAGAATTATAAAAGAAGGACTTTTGCCTAAAAGTTTCTTTGAGGAAGAAATCCGTAACGACTTCCTCGTGACCGTTGAACGAAAAAAAATATGGGCAGTCGAATTAGACCTCCTTTCCGCATTTGACAGGATATGCAAGAAATATGGCCTGAGGTACTTTCTTTTCTGGGGAAGCCTACTTGGAGCCGTTAGACACAACGGCTTTGTTCCCTGGGATGACGATACCGACGTCGTCATGCCCCGCAAGGATTATGAAGAACTGCTGAAACATGGTGACGAATTCCAAGAGCCCTATTTCTTCCAGACACCCTATACCGATAAAGGCTTTTTTTACGCCCATGCCAAGTTGCGTAACAGCAACACGACAGCGTGGGATCGGCCATTCGCATATCAAGGCACTAATTTTGGCGTATTCCTGGATATTTTGCCGTTAGATAACGTGCGGATCGACGGCGGCCGAGAACGTTTTGACCGAGTCAACAAGCTGATTCTGGACAATTCGACCGCCATGAAGCTGTCTAACCCGGACCCTTCGGAAAAGGATAAAACCAGAATCGCACAATACGATGGAAGAGACCCATACGAGCGCTACGAAGAAATCCACCAATTAGCGCGTCTGTTTGAAAACGAAGAAACTGGATACGTTTCAACGCTGGCCTGCACAACATACGGCTTTGATAGGGACACGTTCCATGCGTCGGATTTTGATAGGGCGGAAATTGTAGACTTCGAGGGACTAAAATTTCCCATTCCCCAAGGATACAAACGCGTTCTTGAAATTTCCTATGGCGACTATATGCAAATGCCACCTATAGAAAAGCGTGGCGGATGGCATGGAAATCTAATTTTTGATTTGGATACGCCATATAAGGATTTTATCCGCAAATGCAAGGGCGTATTTCCGTCAGAATTCAAAAAAAAAATTTAATAGGAGATGAAAGTAATTATGGCAACAGTTTATTGCGGCATGAGTGCAGACCTGATTCACCATGGTCATTTAAACATTATTCACGAAGCCATGAAACTTGGCGAGGTCACAGTCGGTGTCCTTACGGACGAGGCAATTGCAAGTTACAAGCGTCTTCCGTACCTCACATACGAACAGCGTGCAGAAATCGTTTCCAACATCAAGGGCGTAGCGCAAGTCGTACCGCAGACTACACTGGACTATGTCCCGAATCTTGAAAAGTTGAAGCCGGACTATGTGGTTCATGGCGACGATTGGAAGACAGGCGTTCAGCAGGAAACTCGCCAGCGCGTTATCGACTGCATCGCCAAGTGGGGCGGCAAGGTTGTTGACATCCCTTATACCCCGGGCATCTCCTCTACCGTCCTGAACGCCGAGATGCGCGAGATCGGCACTACACCTGCAGTGCGCCAGAAGATGCTTCGTCGCCTCATCGCCGCGAAGCCTATCGTTCGCATCATGGAAAGTCACTCCGGCTTGACGGGTCTCATCATCGAGAAGACCAAGGTCAAGGTGAACAACAAGACCGAGGAGTTCGATGGCATGTGGGCGAGTTCGCTGACCGATTCCACAAGCAAGGGCAAGCCGGACATCGAGGCCGTAGACCTTACGACCCGTCTGCACGGGCTGAATGACGCCTTGGAATGTACCACCAAGCCCGTCATCTATGATGGTGACACGGGCGGAAAGATTGAACATTTTGTGTTTACGGTTCGCACTCTTGAACGTCTCGGTGTGTCCGCTGTGATTATTGAGGATAAGGTCGGTCTCAAGAAGAATTCCCTGTTCGGTACTGACGCCATCCAGACGCAGGATACCATCGAGGGTTTCTGCGAAAAGATCCGCACAGGCAAGCGTGCCCAGATAGCCCAAGACTTCATGATTATCGCCCGGTGCGAAAGCCTCATCGCGGGCAAGCCTGTCGAGGACGCTCTCGAACGCTGTTTCGCCTATGTCGAGGCCGGCGCCGACGGCATCATGATCCACAGCAAGGACAAGTCCGGCGAGGACATCAAGGAATTCTGCAAGCGTTTCCGTGAAAAGCACACCTCGGTGCCCCTGGTTGTTGTGCCAACGACCTATAATCATGTTACCGAAGAGGAACTGGCCAGCTGGGGCGTGAACGTTGTCATCTATGCGAACCATATGCTCCGCAGTGCATACCCTGCCATGGTGAACACGGCGAAGTCCATTCTCACGCATCATCGTTCGTTCGAGGCAAACGACATGTGCATGAGCATCAAGGAAATCCTCGAACTCATCCCGGGAACAAAGTAACCATGAACCAGATTGTCATCCCGTCCGATGCCGAATACAAAGCCCTTGGCGAGTACCTTGCGCATTCGAACATGCGTAGGATCCTTGTCGTTTGTGGCAAGTCCTGTGACAGGCTTCGTATAGGTCAGAACCTGGATGACCTCACCGCCAGAATCGGCTCGGAATTTGTTCGTTTCAGCGACTTCGCTCCCAATCCCGACTACTCTTCAGTTGTAAAGGGAATCGATGTTTTCCGAACCGAGGGGTGCGACTCGATACTCGCCATCGGCGGCGGCAGCGCTATGGATACAGCCAAGTGCATCAAGCTCTATGCTACCATGCCGCCAGGCAGCGACTATATCCATGAAAAGATTGTCCCGAATGCGATTCCGTTCGTCGCAGTTCCCACTACGGCCGGAACGGGAAGCGAGGCGACCCGCTATGCGGTCGTCTATTACAATGGCGAAAAGCAGTCCGTGACGGACTATAGCTGTATACCGTCCGCGGTTCTGTTCGATCCGACCGTACTGGACTCGCTTCCGGAATATCACCGAAAGTCCACCATGATGGATGCGTTCTGTCATGCAGTGGAATCGTCCTGGTCGGTCAATTCTACGGACGAAAGCCGGGAATATTCAAGAACGGCGATCCGCCTAATCCTTGAAAATCGCGAATCGTACCTGAACAACGAGCCGTCCGGCAATAGAAGGATGCTCGAGGCGGCGAACATCGCAGGCAAGGCTATCAACATTACCCAGACAACCGCCGGACACGCCATGTGCTACAAGCTGACGGGCCTGTACAAGATTGCCCACGGGCACGCCGCGGCACTGTGTGTGGCCGCGCTGTGGCCATATATGCTCTCGCATAGGGATGACTGCGCCGATGTGCGTGGCGTAGACCACCTTTCCGGCGTATTCGCAGACCTGGCCGAATGCATGGGTGCACAGACCCCTGAGGCTGCCGCGGCAAAATTCAAGTCGATTGTCGACGGACTGGGTCTCGGAATCCCGTCCGTTCGGGGCGATGCAGAATATGTGCTCCTGAAAAAATCGGTGAATCCCGTACGGCTGAAGAACAACCCTGTTCGCCTTGACGGTGATGCCATAGACACCCTTTACCACCAGATTCTGGGAGAATAAGATGAAAGTTGAAAAGTTGATGGAAATTATCGGAGCCGATTTCTACACCGGTGTGCCGGACTCCCAGCTGAAGGCCCTCTGCAACTGCCTGATGAGTACCTACGGGATTGATCCGAAACATCACGTGATTGCAGCGAACGAGGGCAACTGCACTGCGCTTGCCGCCGGTTACCATCTGGCGACGGGTAAGGTCCCGGTGGTCTATATGCAGAACTCCGGTGAAGGCAACATCATCAACCCCGTGGCCTCCCTCCTTAATGACAAGGTCTACGCCATCCCGATGGTGTTCATCGTGGGCTGGCGCGGCGAGCCCGGTGTCCATGACGAACCTCAGCACATCTATCAGGGAGAGGTTACCATAAGGCTTCTCGAGGACATGGGTATCGCCACGTTCGTTATCGGCAAGGAGACGACGGATGCGGAAGTCGAATCTGTCATGGCCGGATTCAGGAATGTCCTGGCCCAAGGAAAGGATGTCGCCTTCGTTGTTCGCAAGGGTGCCCTGTCCTATGACGGCAAGGTCGTGTACAAGAATGACAATGTGATGGCCCGCGAGGAGATTATCCGCCATATCGTGGCTGTGTCGGACGAGGACCCGATCGTATCTACCACGGGCAAGGCCAGCCGAGAACTCTTCGAGATTCGCGAGGCTAATGGGCAGAGCCACAAGTACGACTTTTTGACGGTTGGTTCCATGGGGCACAGTTCCTCGATTGCCTTAGGCGTCGCGCTCAATAAGCCTGAAAGGAAAATCTGGTGTGTCGATGGCGACGGAGCCGTGCTCATGCACATGGGGGCCATGGCTGTTGTCGGTGCGAACGCCCCGAAGAACCTGGTGCATGTCGTAATCAACAATGGAGCGCATGAAACTGTAGGCGGTATGCCGACCGTGGCCTCCAAGATGGATCTTGTTGCGATTGCCAAGGCTTGCGGCTATCCGAAGGCTGTTTCCGTAGATACATTCGATGCCCTGGATCGTGAATTAAAATTGGCGAAGGCTGCTCAGGAGTTAACCCTTATTGAAGTCAAATGCTCTATCTGTGCCCGAGACGACCTTGGCAGGCCGACAACGACAGCCTTGGAAAACAAAATTAACTTTATGGACAATCTAAAATTTTAAAGGGCGTTTTCCTACAAAAAAACGATATGAAAAGATCGTCACAATCTTTTTAATTTTCCTTTTTACCCTAGAAAGAAAGCTAGTCGGATTATCAATCCACGTTGACTGGAAATCGTGTATCATGTAGGATTTTTCATTATTGAAATATTCCCCAGTAGCCCACACCTTGTTACAAAAAAAATCCTGCGGATAGATCGAAACTCCGTTCACCTCTTGTTCCGTATTATTTCTAGCAAGTCCACATTTTTCAAAGGCTTGTGTTATTAAAGAAACGTTCGTTTCCTCGTCGTAATTTAACCCACGAAAAAAAGATTTTGACAAATAAGACGAAAGAAAATCTTCGAAAAACGGATGATTAGCCTTTGACGCAATAACTCCAGTACCAACATAAACGTCCTGCTCAAAGCCAACAAACGCATTTTTCTCCCAAAGAAACGAATCCAATGGTTTTAAAACAAGAATGTCGGTATCTAAATACAAGCCTCCCTCACTCACCAAAGCCTGCAGCCTAGCCACATCACTAACAAAGGCAAATTTTTTCGCATAGTAAGCCTGTTTCGTATACTCGTACCTATTCACGTCGAAATTCTTTTCATTCCATTCCTTTATCTCGCACTCTGGCAAATGCCTTCGCCACGACTCTATATATTTCAAGACATTCTCGGGAAGGGTTTTTCCTCCAAACCAGCAATAATGGATAATTTTGGGAATCACTATTTTTTCCTCAACTTGCGAGACAGCATGCACATGCCGTGATAAAATTTTGCAATACGAGCCCCAAAATGGCCAATCAACCAGATTATCCGGCGAACATACAAAACTTCTTTGCGTGAGCGGGAATCAAACTCGTTGAGTTTCGCTCTATTTTCATTCAAATGCTCCGCATCGTCGTCAAGACATAAATCAAAAGACTCGCACTCATCCAAAACTTGATTTGAATAGCAATAGTTTTGAGCGTCATATGCAGAGCCCTCCGACGCAACACAATAGCATCCAGTTCCATCAAAACCATAATTTCTGACCTTTGATACAACTGGCGAAACGCAAAACATTCCCTCTATTGCCAAATATGCCCTAAGAGCAACATCTGTTGCATTTACCATCAACCAAGGAACATGCCTGCAAGCTACTGCAGCACCAAAATAATCAATCTTACAAGCATCAATCATTTTTTCATACAATCGGTTTCGTACACAATTTTTTACTGCTTTTAGAAGTTTTCTATCACAAATAAACTTTTGCGCTCTTTGATGCTTGTCTTTCCAAAATCCCGCCCCCCACATAGCAACATTGAAGTTTTGCAAAAAGCAAGTCGCTTCATTTTTCACGGTCCATTTTATCGGGTAGGAATAGCCCGTAACAGCAAAAACACGTTCATCCTTTTCATATTCCGATAGACATTTATCCATATATTCCAAGAAATTCGGCGAAAACTCGCAATCATCGTCTGTTCGAATCCACCTATCATACCGATTCTTTACAAATTGCGTCAAAGCTAAAGAGTTTTTTGAAGCTCCGTAATTACAATCGCGCTTAAACACCGTAAATTTTTTAAATACGGAAAATTCGCCTCTCTCAAGATACTCGCATATTTCCCTCCATCCTTTTTCGTATTTTTCCGATGGTGGGAAATCTAAGCCAACATAGACATCCGTATAGCAAGCCCATGTGTTTTTCTTCAAGCTTTCCATAAGGCGTATAAAATGTTTAGAACGGCACAGTGTCGGAATTATAATAGGCGCATAATTCATATACTATTTCCTTTTTTTATTGAAACATCTTCATTTCGTTTCAACTTTCCTTGTTTATATTCTTTCGCCGTATTAATCAAATAATCTAGACATTCCAACTTAAATAATTTAGCAAGGCTCAAATACAAAAACGCTCCCAGCGAAATCATTATCGCCAGCTGTAAAATCAAATTAGCCACATTTTTTTCAATCACAAGGCAGCCACTCATATAAACGCACACCCCCATTACAACCGACAACACAAATGAGGGGAGAATATCTTTCATCTGTTCCAAGAATCCGTAATTCAACAACCTTTTATTCGGGAAGGCATTAACAAAAGAACCTAATGGAGCTGTAACAGCTAAACTCATAGCCACGCCAATAGGGGAACGAAACACATATGCGGCGACAGCAAGCACGGCGAATCCGTAACTCTTTTTTATGATTTCAAGTTTTAGGAAAATATCGCTACGCCCTACGGCATTTATTGCCGAGAGGTTTGTCGTATGCACTGGCCAAAATGCGTAACTGAAACAACAAATTTGAATAAAGGGAACGGCCGGCAACCACTTTTCTCCAAGCACAACCAAAGTCAAAGGCTTAGCAATTGCCGCAAGGCCCGCCATCATCGGCAAAACCAAGAACGAACTTGTGACAATTGCGCGCCGCGCCATAGATTTCAAACGGGGCCGATCATCTTGTACAGATGACAACGAGGGCAGCATGACCGATTGAATAGACGCGTTCAAATTATTCACAACAAGGTACGGAAATTGATCCCCTCGATTAAAATAACCCAATGCCGTAGGAGAAAACATTTTTCCGATAACGAGATTCCTCATATTTTGGTAACACGTGTCCAACAATGCCGAGCACAGCAATTTCCAACCGAACGAAAATAGACTTTTCCACCGAACAAATGAAAACGAGAACTCAGGACGCCATTTAACAGTAAGCCACATGATCAGGCACATTAAAAACGAATTGGTCAGTTGTTGCACAACAAGCGCCCATATTCCAAATCCTAGATAGGCAAAGATTATACCCAACACGCCAGCCGGGACAATCGCACCAACACTCCGATAGAACAACTTCTTGAACATCATGTTGCGGGCAACATAAGCTTCTTGAACGGAACTTAATGCGCCCAAAACAAGCATCAAACCAAGCACGCGAACTACAGGGACCAATTTGGCCTGATTGCCGTAAAATTCCCCAATAAAGGGAGCCAGGAAAAACAATAAAAGATATATCGCGCTTGCCAGCCCAAGACAAGAATAAAATACCGTCGAAAAATCAAGATTGTCAATCTGTTTTTTTTGTATAAGGGCCGTATTCAAGCCACTCTGCACAAACACATTTGCGATGGCGATAAAAACCGTCACCAAGGCAATAAGTCCAAAATCCGCGGGAGACAGTAAACGAGCTAGGACAATAGCAACAACAAACTGTACCCCTTGAGTACCAATGCGTTCAAGAAACTTCCAAAAGAGGGACGCAATTACCGCGGCTTTCAAGGACATTTTTATCTCTAAGAAGTTCTCTATTTACCAAAAAATTTTCGTTTAAGAAACTTCGTTCCCTTTATCAGCCAGTTCTGCTTTTCCATAAACATGCAAGGTATTTCCTTGTACTTTACAGAATTCGTTTCTAGCCACACGTCCAGCAGGCGTTCACTCACGAACCCAAATACACGGGAATCATTCAGGCTATACTGCGAAATATCCAGGCGGCGTTCCAGTTCAAAAAGAATGTTGAATAGCCAACTACAGTATGCGTCAAGGCATTTTCTTTTCATGATAAACATATTGAAACGATGCCCAATCGTTCGCTTCATGTAGTCATCATATACAGGTATATATTCCGGGCACTTTTCAGCAATAATCTCCCTAGTCGTATCCAGGTCGATCGCATGGTGCGCATGAGCATACTGGGAATAATTCGTTTCCACAAAATAATCCCTCGGCTTCGGCAAAATCACATCGCAGTCCGCCAAAAGGTTCTCCAGTTCGTCACGCTTTAGAACCGACGTCCACTTGTCCCTCTTGGGCTTTACAGAAAAGTGCCTTCGATAATGGGCCAGCCCGATGCATTCCGCATCAAGGTTCTTCCAAGCCCAATAAAGCCCAGTGAGTTCGCAATAATTCTTGTTCTTTTCACTGATATTATCGCCAGAATCATCCCGTGTATAGCCCAAATCAGGATTCCCTGCCGCTCCAACATGGACCGGCAAATACACGTCCTCCGAAGGCATTCGGTAAGGTTTATGAGTCGTCACGACAATTTTCACATTCATTACAAGCTTTCCTTTTTTGGATCACTCCAATCCCGCTTGATTACAATCATTCCACCAGTCAGCAAAAGCCTCTTCCAGGGAGAATTTCAACGGATAATCCCGAGCCAATCTTGAGCCATCTACATTCGTAGAAACCATCAGTTTCTTCACGCGAGCAGGGCAAATGCCCAGGCCAAGCCCACCAAGCATTCCACACGCCGTTGCGGCAGCCATCATCGGCTTGCGCGGAATATACGGAATATGGCGCTTCATACCCGTAGCCTTGAGCATTGTATTGGCAATCTGCTCAATGGTAAACGAAGGATAATAGCAACAATTGTACAACTGAATCTTTTCAGCAGAATCATTCTCCGCCATGGCAAGCATTACACGCACCAAGTCCTTTACATAAATACAGGCCTTAATGGTATCCTTGCGCCCCGCATAAGCAAACTTATGACCTTTAAGAGCCCTGTAGAGGCGCGTCATGTTGCCGTTTTCCGCCGTCCCGAACACGATTCCCGGACGGACAATGGAAAGTTTGCGAGAATCATCACCAGCAGACCATTCCCGGTGAATTTTTTCGGCGACCAACTTCGAAATCCCATAGGGCGTATTCGGCATAGGCAGTGTGCTTTCAGATTTCAATTCCTCAGAAGCGCCATATGGTGCGATACTGCTCGTAAACACAATGTTCTTTATACCATGCTCACGAGCGAATTCGCAAACATTCTCAGCTCCGCGAATGTTCGTCTCGAAATAAGCTTCATCCGGATGTCCCGGTGTGCGGTGAATCGCAGCAAAATTGAAAATCAGCGTATTCGAATCAAAGCCTCCCTTCATTGAGATGGGATTGCGAACATCGACCACCTGGGAGTATTCCGTACCATCAGCAAGCAAATCAGCAACATACACCTTTGCATTCGGATACTTTTCCCTAAGCAACCGTTGCATGTGAGACCCGATAAACCCACATCCACCGAAAATAATGAACGAATTAAAATTCATTAGCCTTCAAGCTCCTTTTTTGCACAAGCCAACGCCTCTGCAATAACATGATGCATATCATAGTACTTGTACATTCCAAGACGTCCACCAAATATCACATTCCGTTCCTGACTCGCCAACGCCTTGTATTTAGCATACAAGGCATTGTTCTTGTCGTCATTCAAGGGGTAATAAGGCTCGTCCCCACGTTTCCAGCCAACAGGGTATTCACGCGTGACAACCGTGTGGTTCGTCGTTGCCCCGCCCTGGCAACCGAATTCGAAATGTTTGTGTTCAACAATACGCGTATACGGAATCTCCGCCTCCGTATAATTCACAACAGCGTTTCCCTGATAGTTCTCTTGAGGAAGATCTTCCGTTTCAAAGCGCAGGGAGCGGTATTCCAACTCACCATAGCGGTAATCGTAGTATTCGTCAATCATCCCCGTAAATAGGACTTTCTTCGCCTCGGCAGCCAAGGCGGAACGTTGCTCAAAGAAATCCGTATTTAATCGAACTTCAACCCCAGACAGCATCTTCTCTACGACCTGCGTATAACCGCCGACAGGGATTCCCTGATACTTGTCGTTAAAGTAGTTGTTATCGAACACCATGCGTACAGGCAAACGCTTAATGATAAACGCCGGTAGTTCCGAACATTTACGGCCCCATTGTTTCTCGGTATAACCTTTAATGAGTTTTTCGTAGATGTCCCGGCCGACAAGCGACAGCGCCTGTTCTTCCAAATTAGCCGGTTCCCGACCCGCCAGTTTAGCAAGTTCCTCGGCTCGCTGTTCATCTATTTTAGCCATTGCTTCTGCCGGAGTTTTCACATGCCACATATGGTTAAACGTGTTCATGTTGAATGGCAGATTGTACAATTCATCCTTGTACCGAGCAATCGGGCTGTTGGTGTAGCGGTTAAATTCCGCAAACTGACAGACATAATCCCACACTTCCTTGTTGCTGGTATGGAATATGTGTGCCCCATACTTGTGGACGTTTATACCACCCACATTTTCAGTATAGGCATTTCCAGCAACATGGCTACGCCTGTCTATCACGAGGACCTTTTTCCCTCGCTTGCTCGCTTCATGTGCGAAGACTGAGCCAAACAGGCCAGCGCCAACAACAAGGTAGTCGAACATTCTTACTCCGCTTTGCCTTTACCGATGCTAGACACCTCGAAGCCGATCTTACGAAGGGCGTCGACATCAAGGATGTTGCGTCCGTCAAAGACAAATGCGGGCTTGGCCATGCCCTTATAGATGCGTTGCCAATCGAGTTCGGCAAAGCATTTCCACTCGGTGCAGACCACCACGGCATGTGCGCCCTCGGCGGCCTTGTACGGGTCTTCCTCGAACGCGACCTGGTCAATCACGTCCTTGAGATCGCGCTTGGCATCGGGGATGGCCTTCGGATCGGTCACGACCGGCTGTGCATGTTCGGCAAGCAAATCGCGGACCACGAGGTTCGCGGGGCTTTCGCGGGTATCACCGGTGTTCGCCTTGAAGGCGAAACCGAACACGGCAATCTTCTTACCCGCAATGGTATTAAACATGGTCTCGAGCATGCGGTCCACCACGCGGTGGGTCTGCCACTCGTTGATCTTCACGACGCTTTCCCAGTAGGCGGCGACTTCGGGAAGGCCGTAGTAGCCGCACAGGTACACGAGGTTCAAGATATCCTTCTTGAAGCAACTACCACCGAAACCGATGGAGGCCTTCAGGAACTTGGGTCCGATACGGCGGTCCTTGCCCATCACGTAGGCGACCTCGTCCACGTCGGCACCGGTCTTTTCGCAGAGGGCGCTGATGGAGTTGATGGAACTGATGCGCTGGGCCAGGAAGGCGTTCGCGGTAAGTTTCGTAAGTTCGGAGCTCCAGAGGTTCGTCGTGAGGATGCGGTCACGCGGCACCCAGTGAGCATACACGTCTACCAGCTTCTGGCAGGCAGCAAGGCCGGACTCCGTCTGGTGGCTTCCGATAAGCACGCGGTCCGGTTCAAACAGGTCATTGATGGCGGTACCTTCGGCAAGGAACTCGGGGTTGCTAAGCACCTCGAAATGCAGGCCCTTGTCGTTGGAATTCAGGATGCGTTCCATAGCCGCAGCGGTACGGACCGGGAGGGTCGACTTCTCGACAATGATCTTGCCCTCGTCAGCGATTTCAAGAATATTTCGGGCAGTCTTTTCCCAGTACTGCAGGTCGGAGGCCTTACCGGCACCGTGACCGAACGTCTTGGTCGGGGTGTTCACGGAAACGAAGATAATGTCCGCTTCCTTGATGGCAGCCGGGATGTCCGTACTGAAGAAGAGGTTGCGGCCACGGGCACGCTTTACCACGTCATCGAGACCGGGTTCAAAAATCGGGAGATTGTCGCTATTCCAGGCATCAATGCGGGCCTGATTGATATCGACTACGGTAACCTTCACATCGGGGCACTTGTCGGCAATAACAGTCATAGTGGGGCCGCCGACATAGCCCGCGCCAATGCAAAGAATCTTGGTATTGTAGTTCATGATTCTACAATTTAGCAATTAACAAATAGCAGTGAACACGCCTTTTCAAAACATGTATACGAAGACCAAAAAAACGGAAAGAAAAACACTGCACTAAAGTGCAGTAAATGTTATCCAAATCACGCCATTTTGAAAAAGGGCCATCAGGCCCATTTCACTCACTTGAAATTCGCTGTCAGGGCATCGATTTCTTCGGGCAAAATAGTGCGGGTAGCATCCGCTACGCCATCACTCCAGCCGATAAAGATTCCGCCGCCCACACCCTCCGCAGACACGGTAACCGCGAAGCCCTTGAAAAAGTCAATTGTCATCGATGCGGTATCCAGAGGAAGTCCATGCACCAGGATGCGCCCCTTGCCCTCGGCCTTCAACGTAACGCTAATCGGCTCACCAAGTTCAAAGAACTCCCGCAGTTCCCCACGGACCTTTTCCTGACGTTCATCACAAAAAGTTTCTATCGCCGCAAGGTAGCGAACCATTCTAGATTCACTCAACTCCCAACGCATCTGATCTCGAACAACCTCAGGGCCGACTTCATCCATCAACTCGGTAAGGCGGGCGCGCACGCGCGTACGTTCGAAATTCATGGAAAGGAGCGTCGTCATACGATTAATAAACGCGGCCTTAAACCCATCATTTTCAAGCATACGCCGCAACAGCAATGTATATTCCGGGCCATTGGGCCAGCTCCAGCTCGCACCATCTTCCGCAGTCACAAATTCAAATATGTTTATATCCTTGTATTCGCTGTAATCATTTCCAAAACCGAAATCCATATCGTACAAGAACCATTTCCATTTCGTTTTCGGATTGGTTCCGCGCCACTTTTTCATGTTGTTCCCCGGCCAATCCCGGTTATCAGAAAAAATCTCCGTATGCATATAATTGAGGTAGTTGTCCACATCTATCTGCGATGCAACATAGTCATAGTTGTCCTTTACGTCTAGATGATGGGATTCGAGCCAGTCCATCAATGCGATAAAGTCCACAGCAGATCCCGCCGACACTGAATTGTCCGCCTTTATCAAATCAATTTCATCGGGATTGAGACCATAATGCGTTTCAAAATAGTACTCCGTAGAACGCTCACGTATATTGTGTATTCCGAAATACTCTCCATTGTAATAGACCACTGCACCACGCCCTCGCTGGTAATCCACGCCAAGCCCTTCGCTTACGGAACTCGCCAGGCGATCACGTGTGTAATCGGCGCCAAAATTGCCTCCATTATTACGCAGCAGGAATACCTTGAACTTGTTCAATTCCGGAAAATCCGGGAACAGCGGATACTTTAGTCGACTATCGCCATATTTTTCCCTGAAGGTAATCGCAACAGATTTTTTCGCATTCTGACGGCTGAAATTTCCAAAAATCTTAAGGCCGGCTCGCTTCGAGAAAGCGGGCTTATTTGTACCCGGCTCAATCAGTTCTACGGTAACGGGAATTTCCTTGTCCAGCCAGTAGTTTGCACCATAGTGCGGTTCACTTTCCTGGGCAAAATTTCCTTCCATATAGATTCCCGAATCCGGATCAAAAAGGGAATTCGGGTCAGCCGTCACAAAGACTACTGGCAGAGCGCGCGGATCGTCAGGAATATAGGTTCGAACAAGTTCATCTCCCGGGAGAGCGCCAGGCGTAAAGACCGCACAGCGAAGCGTCGTAATTGAATCCACAAGCAACGTTGTAACAACCGGGCTATCGGCAGTCGGAGCCAAGCCGGTCCTGCCGCAATGCACATTTGAACCTTCCGGGAAACTAATTTCAAAGGGTTCCGCATAAAAACCCGAAGGTGGCAGTTCCACCAGCGTATCAAGGGCTGGAGAACGATTCGCATTCACATCCGCAATCGGCAATCCGTAGGGCGTCGGAGGCGCATAACCGAACCCCAAACCGCCATTCAGGGTACCATAGCTCCAGGTCATGCCCGCAGGCACTTGCGGGTAGGCAATAGAGTCTACAATCTCGTGTGCAGCATTCATCAGGTAGAGTGAACCACCCGACTTATCCAGTTTAAAATCAGCATGCGGTTCGTGTCCACTGTTACGGGCTATATAACTGAATACCTTGACCGTAACCTCCTGGGACTCCTTCGCCTCAGGACTCATGCGGGTACCGTATATATTCTTAAGGTCCGGGAATGTTCCATCTGTAGGAAGCGGGACACGATACACGGTCGAGGAATCCCCTGTCCCCGTAAGTACAATCTCGTAACCCTTCCAATCGTCCATATCGGGTTGCGCAAGCCTAAACGACACCTGTCTGTCCTTGGTAATATAGGCCTGCATCAGAATTTCATTCGTCGCGGAAATATCCAACACATCCGAGTAACCGCTACTTCCTGTCCCCATGAATACAGAAATCGACGACCAGCCCAAATCCTCGTTATCCCCCAACTGCATCGTTGCACCGAAATGCGTACTGCCATCCTCAGCAAAGCAATACTTTTTTTTACCCTCAAGCGTGTTTGCATAGCTATAGCCGGGCGGATCATTTTCCGCATCTGTCCACGCCCAACAGCCATACCCGATCATATCGGCAGAATCACGAGGAGGCTCATAATCAGGAAGATCCTTTCCCGACATAAAGATTACAATAAACGAATACGGCGGCACAAAAACATTTCCGAGTTTCCATTTTTCAGGCTGTGACTTGGTATCCGTAAGAAACAGGCCGAACAAGCTGACCGTATCAGGAGAATTATTGGCAAGTTCCACCCACCCGGCATCATCGCCCTCATGGTCCTTGTACGACACATTTATCGGATCGACCTCGGTAAACACCACCGAATTACCGACATAGGGATACACAATCTCGGAATCATTTTCCGGTGCCCCACCCGATGAAGCAGCATCCTCGGAACACGACGCAAACAACGCCGCGAACAGGACAAATACTACAAGGGAGAGCCTATATATCATATCTTGAATATATATAAGATTTGGAGAAATAGTTCCTAGTTACTGGGCACTAGTTACTCGAGAAGTAGGGGAAAAACGCCAGGTTTTTCCCAAATGCACGTAAAGTGTGAAAAAAGTTACCGATTAATAACTAGCCGTTCCGCTTGCGGGGTCTACGCACCACGAAGAGGGCGGCACCGGTAAGCACGAGCGTCACCGAGACAATCTTCCCGACGGGGAACGCCTCCGCAAAGACAACCGCACCCGCAAGGGTCGGCACCGCCGCCCCCACCGCCGCACTGAACGGGATAATGAAGAGAGCCCTGCCGCGCGAGAACGAAATCTGCGAATACAGGAACGCAATGCTGTAGGTCACGATATAGCCGAGCGTGCGGAAATCGAGCAGCAGGTTCGCAACCGAGGAAAGTTCGATGTTATCCAGGTCGAAATCCATCGCGAGGCTCTTGTAGAACGCCGCAGAAAGCCCGAAGCCCACACCCATGATGAGGGAATCCACCATCTCGCGGTCCTTCACGAACAAGTGAGCAAGCAGTGTCGCACCGCACAGGATACCCGCATACACCCAGAGCATGCCGATGTTCTGCACCGCCGTCGATTCGCCGAGACTTTCCACAGAATAGAGGAGTCCCGCCACCACAAAGCAGATGGCGACCACAATCCGTTTCGTCAGGGCCTCCTTCAAGATGCAGAATCCCATAAGCGCCGTAAGTACCGGATTCAGTACCATCATCGGCTGCACCTGGCTCAAGTCGTAACGCGCCATCGCAATGTAGTAGCCGAGAGTCGCAAGCCCCGAGCAGCAGATTCCGAGCCACCAGAACTTGTTCGTAATAACGCCCTTGAAAAACTCCCACGGTCTAGAGGTACCGCCGGTGCGCTTGCCCACCGTCGACACCCCGGACTTTTCCAGGATGTTTCCGCAAGCGAACAGGAACGCGGGGCCTATGGTGAGTAGCAAGAAGAGCATGGTACTAGAGTCCGAATTCCGAGTTGTCGTAGATTTCCTGGTAAATCCAATAGTTGCCCATCACGCGCTTCACGTAGTCGCGAGTTTCCCAGTAGCTGATTTCCTCGGCGCGGACATCCCAGTTCTTGCCTTCCCCGGCAGCCTGCCAGCGCTTCGTGGGCTTGGGGCCCGCATTGTAGTTCCCGAGCACGTACATGTAGTCATCCTTATACTGCGCCTTCAAGTCCACAAGGTAGCGAATCCCGAGGCGGATGTTCATGTACGGGTTATACAACTGCGACGGATCGAAGGTATCCATGTATTCCTGCTTCGCAAGCATCTTGCCCGTCGCGGGCATAATCTGCAGCAGCCCGCATGCGCCCGCAGGCGATGTAATCTGGTAGTCGAATATGGATTCCTGACGCATCACGCTATAAACGAAAAACGGGTCGATGCGCGTTCCGGAATGGAACTTCACCTGGTCCTTGTAGGGCAGCGGGAAAAGATAATGCAGTACTTCTATCGGGGCATCAGCAAGCACGCGGCGGTCGATATTCGCCTGGAACTGGCGCGCAAGCCTGTAGCCCGCGGCAACCTCCCCCATGTCGTAGAACAGCTTGCCGTATTCGTAGAGGAAGTCGAGCCTCTTCGCATTCTTCTTGCGGGCCTCGTCATACAGGGCAAACGCCTCGTCACTGAACCCGTACTGGAAAAGCGTCTTGATGCGGTTGTAGCGTTCCGGAGTGTAGGTCGGGTCCTTCGCGCCCTTCTGGAGGTTCTTCACCCAGGCAAGCGTCGCCTCGGGTGTCATGGGCACGCCGCGAGCATACGGAACCTCGAACTTCTCGAGCAGTTCGTATTCCACAAGTTTCATGCGGCTACGGTGCGCATAGTAGCCCAGCGGGAAGTCTCGGATGCAGTCGAGGAAGGCCTCGCGTGCAAGCGAATCCTTGTTCTGCTTCATGTACGCTTCCGCAAGGAAGTACCTCGACCCGCTACCGCTCCACAGGAACGGATCCTTCGCGGCATCGATAAGCGCCTTCTCGGCATCGGCCCAGCGTTCCTGCTTAAAATAGATGAAGCCTATGCGGAACTTTGCCCACTGGCGTTTCACGTTGCTCCCGAAACGCCTGTCGGCAAGTGTCGTGAACATCACCACAGCGCTGTCGTAGTTTTCCTTCTGCTCGTACTCAAATCCCTTCACCCACAGGCTGTTCGCATTTTCCTTGCTGAACTTGTTCGCGCTCTGCAGCATGGAATCGAGCCTGCGGATTTCCTTCGTGTTCTTCGGCGCAAAACTCCTAAGCAGGCGGAGCGCCGCCTGGATCCACACGGGGCGCGCCTCCACGGAATCCACCAGGAACTTATACTGTGCAATCGCCTCGTCGTTGCGGCCCACCGCCTTGAGGGCCTCACCGCGCTTGCTCCACAACACAATACGCGTATTCAGGTCGAGCGTACTCTTCGAAAGTTTCTGCTGCAGCGAATCTCCGGACGGCGCCACCGCGGATTCCGGATGTTCCGCCACCTGGCCCTCATCGAGAATGCGTATGGAATCGAGAAGCCCGAGGCATGCCCCCGCCTCTTCCTTCGCGCAGGCCATCTTCGCGTATGCAACCTTCTCCGCAAGCGATTCCGGGTAAGCCTGCACCTTGCGGAGTCGCCTGATTGCCGCAAATGCGGAATCCTTATACGGGGTCGACGTAGCAAGCAGTTGCATGTAGTAGCGCTTCGCCTGCTTTTCCTGCTTGTTCTTCTCGAGGTAACTCGCGTAACGGTACTTGAGGATGGCGGCATCGTCGCCCTTCGGGAACTTGTCCAGGAACGCCTTCAGGGAATCCGCCTGCATGGTCTCCGAAAGTGCAGAGTCGGCGAGCGCCGCTTCTACACGAAGCCGCGCCGCGGTACGTGCGAACATCTCGTTTTTCGAGAGTTTCGCCCCCAGGTTCAATGCCTCGCGCATCCCCGCAAAGTCACCCTGCCGGGACTTCGCCTTCGCCATGCGCAAGACTACCTCGGCTTCCAGTTTCGAGTCGCGGCCCCTCAGGGAATCATATGCAACATATGCGCTGTCCCAATTCTCGGTGTAGTAGTAATACGCGGCGCGGGCATAGTCGCGCACGTTCTTTGCAAGCGAAGTATCTTCCATGCTACGCTTCGCGCGGTCGGCACGGATTACGCGATTGTGGAAGTCATTCGAAGGAATCTGCTCGAGGGCGGCATACGGGTCCTGCGGGATATCGATTTCGGCCGCGGTCGTTTCGCCCACATTCGCGCTGTCCGCCTTGCTGTCGCCCTTTTCGCCCGAAGCCTCACATGCGACAATAAGCCCAAGAACAGGAATAAAACGGCGAAAGAACACCGAACCTCTAAGAATCACCATGCACCTCGTTTCCTACTTGGCCAATAAAGCTCGAAATTCCGAGGTCGGTAATGGTCTGCGCGTACTTCCTGTACATGTAGCCATTCACGCTGTTCGCATCGTCCATCTGCAGCACGGCAAGCGCGCTCTCGCGAACATCCTCGAAGTTGATAGAACGGATAATCTTCTTTGTCGCCATCACGCTCCAGGGCGTCATGGAAAGCTCGTCGACACCAAGGCCGACCAGCAGCAATACACTCATCGGGTCAGAACCCATTTCGCCACAGACCGCCACCGGGATACCTTCCCTGTGGGCGGCGTTCACCGTCTGGTAAATCATGTTGAGCACCGCAGGGTGGTGCGGCTGGAACATGTCGGTAATGAGTTCGTTCGTGCGGTCCACAGCAAGCGTAAACTGGATAAGGTCGTTCGTACCGATGCTGAAGAAATCGGCCTCCTTCGCAAGTAGGTTCACAAGCACCACCGCGGCAGGCACCTCAATCATGATGCCCACCTTCACCGTAGCGCACTTGAAGCCTTCCGCCTCCAGTTCCTCGGTGCAGCGACGAATGCACGCCTTCGCGCGGCGCAGTTCCTCGAGCCCAGAAATCATCGGGAGCAGTATGCGCAGGTTCCCCTTGGTGTTAGCCTTGAGGAGTGCCTTCAATTGCGTACAGAAAATATCCTCGCGGTCGAGGCACACGCGGATGGAGCGCCAGCCCATGAAGGGGTTCGCCTCGTTGGTCGCGGTAATACCCGAAACAAGCTTATCGCCACCTGCATCGAGCGTACGGATGGTCACCGGGCAGGGAGCCATCGTGTCTAGGATCTGCCGATAGGCTTCAATCTGTTCTTCCTCAGTCGGAGCGCTGTACTGCAAGAAGAGGAACTCCGAACGGTACAGGCCAACACCCGTCGCCCCGTAGTCCATCACCTTATCCGCCTCGGTAGGCAGTTCTATGTTTGCATGTAACGTAATGTACTTGCCATCGCGGGTCATCGGCTCGAGCCGGCGCATGGTAAACAGTTCCCTGCGCTGACGTTCGAACACTTCCACACGTTCACGGAACTTGCGGATGTCGTCTTCGTTCGGGTTGATAATGACAAGGCCACCCGAACCGTCCACGATAATCGTATCGTCGGGCTTTACGACGGTAACAACACTACGCAGGCCCGACACTGCCGGTATCTGCAGGGAGCGCGCAAGGATCGCCACGTGGCTCGTACGGCCACCGGTATCCATCAAGAGGGCGCGTGCCTGGCCCGGTTTGAGCGCCATCAAGAAACTCGGCAGTATCTCGTGGGCGACGATTACCGCGCCGTCCTCGCCAGACACTTCCTCCAAGGCCGGTTCGGCCTCGTCCATCGTGGACATGAGCCTGTTGTACAGGTCACGCAGGTCGGCCGCCTTGTCACGCATTGCGGGCGAATCAATCTTCTCGAACTTGTCGATGTAGTCGCCGAGCACCACATGCACCGCCCAGCGGGCATTCTTGTGGCCCTCGCGGATCATCTTCAGGACGCCGTTCATGAGGCCCGGGTCCTGCAAAATCATCAGGTGCGTAGAAAATATAAGGCTATCATGGACACCCGTGCGGGTCTCGGAGATTTCCTTGATTTGCGAAATTTCCTTGGAAGTGCGGGTCACCGCCCTGCGGAACAGCTGTTCTTCCGCCTGCACGCGCGACTCGGGAATGTTCTCCTCAACGACGGTAATCTCGCGACTCGCCACCTGGAACGCGCGCCCCATGACGAGGCCAGGAGATGCGGGAATACCCACAAGGACCTGACGTGCAGGCCTTGTCCCGAAAGACTTCTCCGTGCCGGTATCAGCCGGGTTCTTCGTTGAAATTGTCATGGAAAAGCGTTTCCAACCTTTGCACGACTTCCTGCTCGTCCTCGCCGTCCACCTCGAAGCGGACTTCGGAACCCATCGGGATAGCAAGCATCATCACGTTCAGGATGCTCTTGGCGTTCGCCCTCGATCCCTCGAACATAATGAACACGTCGCTCTTCGCGGGGCCCGTAATGTCGACAATCATGCCGGCAGGCCTTGCGTGAATCCCGAGCTTATTCGTGACTGTAAGAACCTTCTCTATCATCGTTTCCTCAGAAAATATCCACGTTCACATCCAGGCCGTCATGCAGGATCACGCGGAACAGGCTGTCTGCCGAATGGACCGTCTTGACCAGGTCATCGTGCAGTTTCCTGTCGGAAAGTAGGATACCCACAGTGTTGTCCTTGGACTGCACCTTCGCAATCAGGTTGTCCAGATGCTTCGTGACGCCTTCCAGCTGGCTAACCAGTTCGTCGGCGTGCCCGATAGTCTTATCGGCATTAGCAAAGAGATTGTCAATAGGCGGCTTCACGCCGTCAACAAGCGCGTCCACCTTGGCCATGACCTCGTTCAGGCTGTTGAGGCTCTTCTTGAGTTGCGGGTCGGTCGTGTTGACCATGGTCATCAGGCGGTCTTCGAGACTTTCTGCCTTGGTGAGGAGCGTCCTGAAACGTTCCTGGAAATCAGGGTTGGCAATTGTACCGTTGAGGGCGGCCTTCACCGACTCCAAAAGCACCTTCGTGCTGTCGCAGACCTCGCCCGCAAGGCCGAGCGCCTCGGCAATACCGGCATCGAACTGGCCGTTGATGGTATCGCCCGGGGCAAAATAGGTTTCCTCGTCACCGAGAATCATGCCAATCTGGCGTTCACCCATGATACCGATGTTCTGCACGCGGATTTCGGAATCCTTCGGGATCTTCACGTCTGTACGGAGGCGGATACGCACCACCACGCGGTGGCCGGCAAGGCTAATGTCCTCTACCTTACCCATCTTGACGCCGTTCACCTTCACAGGGTCATCGAGCACGAGCGTGCTCACCTGCGTAAAGCGGAGATAGAATGTATTGAAAGTTTCGCGAGGATCCTTTTCGTTCAAGAAGAACATTCCGAACACAAGAATCACGATAGCCAAGAGGACAACCAGGCCAACGGAGAAGTATAGGGCGGAATTCTTTTTCATTTGTCCATCAATCTAGCATATTTTTTGTGTTCGCACGCACAGAAAACCTTCAAAAACACCCAAAAACACGCCGCTTACCCGTCCACATGGGTAATCGGGCTGTTGTTCTCGATGCCGTTCACATGGCGGTCGAGCCAGTCGTAAAGCAGGGCGTCACGTTCCTCCTTCGGGAGCAGGAACTTCTCGCGGCCTTCCTTCTGCATGTACACGTCGAGGTAGGTCATGAGCACGCCGCCAGCGACAGAGACGTTCATCGACTCGGTAATGCCGTACTGCGGCAGCTTGAACTCGTAATCGGCATGCGCAAGCGTATCGGGGTGGTTCCCGTGGAACTCGCTCCCGAGGTAAAAGGCGGTAGGCTGGCTCAGATCCAGGTCCAGCACGGAATTCGTAGTATTCGTGCTAGCAACCGCAATCTTGTAGCCCTTCGCGCGAAGCTTTTCCATGCAGAGCATGCGCTTCTTGTACAGGTACAGGCTCATCCATTTGTAGCTGCCCTTGAGGATAGACTTGTTCACGCTGTAGGCGTTATCCTCCTCGATAATGTGCACGTCCTGCAGGCCGAACACTTCCGCGGTACGGATTACGGCAGAAATGTTGTGCGGGTCAAACAGGTCTTCCAGCACCATGCAGAAATGCCTTGTACGGCGGTCCACCACGGAGGTAAGCAGTTCCTTGCGGCGGTCAGTCACGCGCGCCAGGAGGGATTCCAGACTTTCTTTCTCGTTTTCGCTCATTTTACCTGAGTCCTCGTATCGTCAACCATTATCGGGACGCTCTCGCGCTTCTGCTTCTCGCGTTCACGCTTCAGCCTTTCGAAGTCGCCCAGTTTCCACGGGGCGCCATTCACCACGTTTTCAAAGTCAATCACGTACTGTACGTTCTCGAACGACTTGAGGCGCGCATTGTCCAGCATGGGGGCCTTGTCGCCCCCAAAGTAGCGGCCCGATGCCTTCTTGATATCCTTCACGATGTGGTCTATCTTGTCGTTCACCACGCTCTTGAACACCCGCATCTGCATGATGGAATTCAGCACGGAATTCCCGGGGAAAACGATTGCAGTTAGTTTGTACCTAAGTTCGTTCTTCGAGACTTCTTCCATGTCCAGGTACGCGATTGCGGTACCGTGCAGCGACCACTTGAGCACCTTCGCGTGCCCATACCCGAAGAAGAGGTTCCGCATGCCAAGCTTCTGGCCCGCGCTATCCTGTAGCGCCCAATAGAACTCACCCGAAAGACTCCTGCCATTGCTGCCGCTGAAATAGCGACGGTTCTTGCTCGTGTATTCCAGCGTGTAGTTCGTGCCCAGGTAAGCGTTGATGAGGTCGGCCGTAAAGGGCATGTTGTCGAACAGGTAGCTGATGACATCTTGGCCGAGCGGGAGCGTGCCCTTGTTCTCGTAGATGGCACGGTACCTGCGGCCAAGCCTGGAATAGACCTCGGGGACCATCGGAGCACCCGGAGTAGGCTCGAAGCCGCGCTTGCGAACTTCCTTGAACGGGGCACAGAACTCGTCATCGTACTTGAGGTGCGGCCAGCGGTGCTTATCGCCAGCGGAACATCCCGGATAGTCGATGTTGAGGCAGGTCTTGAGGCCAGAGCAGAGCGAACGCAGGTCATCCTCGTTCTGGAGTTGTTTGATGAGCCTGTTGCGCACAACGGAGTCCGCACCAAGCATGTTCTCGGATTCTGCGGCAAGGCAGGGCATGCAGGCAAGCGCCGCGAAAAGGACCGCGACGAACCAGCGAGAGAACCCTGTCATGAACGACCTGCGCATAAGCCTACCTGAATTCAAGACTGTCCAGAGGGACTACGGTAAAGGGTTTCAAGTCGCCCAACTTGGAGACGGGGCCCACCACCGAAATCGTCATCTTTTCCTTGGCGTAATACTTCTTTATCATCGCCTTCACCTGTTCGGCGGTCACGGCGTTGATTTCCTTCACGTAGTCCAGGTAATGGTCCGGACTCTTGCCCAGAAGTTCGTCCTTCGCAAAGAGCACTGCGGTCGAGGACGGGGAATCGAACAGCCCCGGCAGGCTCTCGACGAGCGTCTTCTTCGCCATCGCAAGTTCCTCTTCCGTGGGGCCGTCCTTCGCCAGCTTATCGATTTCCTCATAGATGAGCTTGAGGGCGAGCGACGCGGATTCCACCTTCGTCTGCAGGCTGATAGTGATCATCGCCGTATCGCGATAGTCGTTGCCCGCACGGCTGCTGATATGGTAGGCAAGTCCCTCATCGCTACGCACGCGCGTCATGAGGCGCGAGGAGAAACTTCCGCCACCCAGAATGAAGTTCGCGACTGCCGTCGGGTAGTAATCCGGATGCGGGCGCTTCACGAAGGGCTGGTTCATCGAGATGTTCGCCTGCGTGATATCCTTGTCCACCACGTAGGTTCCCGGCTTGTTCAGGAACGTAAGCATCTTCGGTGCACTGTAGAATGCCACAGAATCGGCTTCGTCATCGAATGGCACCATGAACAGGCCCATGAAAAAAGTCTTTAGCGCAAGTTCGGCGGAATCACGTTTCACGTCACCCGACAGGGCAAACACGATGCGTCCTCGAGCAGGAGAATGCAAGGTCTTCATGAAGGAATTTGCAGAAAGGCGTTTCAGGTCATCAACCTTCACCTTCTTGTACTCCTCAAGCGAGGCATCCCACAGCCGCGGATTCGGGGCATAGTTGACCTTGGTTCTCAATGCGCTAAGCACCTTCGCGGGAGTGTCGTAGCGCTGTTCGTGGGCCGTCACAAAATTCGTCTTGACAATTTCGAGTTGTTCCTTGTCGAAACCCGGACGCACCATCAAATCCCCTGCAAGAAACAGCGTGGAGATGAAATCCTTCGAAAGGCAGTCGATGGAAAATCCCGCCGTCCACGTCCCCACGGAAGTGGAAATTCCGGCACTAATGAACTCGAGCGAATCGTCAAGGGCGTGCGCCGAGGTGTTCGTGCTACCGCCACGGCGGTACATCGAGCCCAGCATCTCGGAGGCGGCTTCGTCCTTGATATCCGACACCACCTGCGGGTTCTCGAAATACACGGAAAGGTTCACGAGCGGGAGGCTCGAATCGGGAACGATATAGCCCGAGATGCCCGGGGCAAGTTCCACGCGGTAATCCTTCGGGTAAGGCGCCACGTACTTGTACTCGGGGTAGACAATGTCCTTGTAGGAAGCAGGCAACGTAGACGCCTTCGCAGTATCCGCAGGCGCAGATGCCACGGCAGGTGCCGGCTGCGCCACGGGTTCGGCAGACGGTTCCGGTGCCGAGGAGCATGCCACAATGCAGGCAACCCCACTCACCAGGCCAAGCAATGAACTATAAACTTTTCGCATTGTCTATAATATAGTTTTTCCCAAACAAATCTTTTCCACGGCGAACCGCAGAAAGTCGCAATCTTCCAAATTGGAGTAATGATTTTCGCGTCAACCCGCCCTTTTTTGGAAAAAGGCGTTATATTACTTATTGAGCCCCTCCGGTGGATATCAACTCGGTGTCGCGAATGCGAGCCGCCCGTCTCCAAGAGAGACAAATCCACCCGAAGGGCTTTTCTCTATTCTCCTTAAAACCAAAGGGAACGTGCCAGGGCACGTTCCCCTTTGGTTTTAAGATATATAAGAAACCGCTCGTTCGTCGTCCCTGGTTTTGAAACCTCCGGTTCCTCACTCGCTTTCGCCTTCGACGGCTTGTCAATACAAGCCGCCTACGGCTCACGAACCAAAGGGACGGCGCGTCGGCGCAGGCCTTTTTGGTTTTAAGATTTTACGAGAGCGTGCGAGTCTCGTCCGAAGCCAACATAAATAGGAGAGAGCGTCGCCACAGGCCCTTAGTTAAACCGGCCGGCGAGTTGCTTGCGGCGGCGGCCGCGCTCCGACACGATAGCCTCCACCAGGAACAGGAGGGCGGCGAGCCCGAGGAAAATCTGGTAGCGGTCCTGGTAGTTCTCCATGCGGTCGGACGCCTGTTCCTTCTTCTCCATGCTCGCAATCTCGGTCAAAACCTTCTGCAGCTGGAACTCGCCAGGGCTCGCGTAGAAATACAGGGCCCCGGTCACACTTGCAATCTCCTGCAGCGTCCCTTCCTCGAGGCGCGTAGTCACAATGTTCCCCTGCACGTCCTTCTTGTAGGCGACATCGCCATTCTTGCTCTTCACCGGTATGGGCACGCCCTCGCGGCTGCCGATACCGATGGTATAGATCTTTATGCCCATCTCCGCCGCTTCCTTCGCGGCATTCACGGCGGCATCCTCGAGTTCCTCGCCATCGCTCATCAATATCATCACCGAGTACTTGCCCGCGCCTCCGGAATTCCTGAACAGGCTCATCCCCTTGCGGATGGCATTTTCCAGGTTCGTGCCCGGCATGAGCCAGCCCGGGTTCAGTTCGCGCAGCATCATCTGCACCGTACCGTAGTCGAGCGTGAGCGGTACCATCACCTGCGCCTCGCCGCTGAACGCGACCAGGCCGACGCGGTCACCCGAAAGCCCTTCCAGGAATGACGAAATCTCGTGGCGGCTACGCACCAGGCGGTTCGGCTTCACGTCTTCCGCAAGCATCGAGAGCGAAATATCCTGCAATAGCACGAGGTCCAGGCCCCGGCGCTCGATATGTTCCATCTTGCGGCCCCACTGCGGGCGGGCAAGCGCAACGAACAGGAAAGCGAGAGCCAGCAAGAGCAAGAATACCTTCACGAGCCTGCGCCACGGCGACACGCTCGTCGAAAGTTTCGGGAGCATCGAGAGCGAGACAAACCTTGCGGCAAGTTTCTTGCGACGGCGGTAGGCATAGTAGAACAGCAGCGCGAAAAACGGGAGCGTAAACAGGCACCACAAGAAGTTCGGTTCAGCAAAACGCATTACATCCTCCGGAGGGGCAAACAGGCGGGGCACCGCCCGCGACACCCCTGAATATACAAAAAACAGGCTTTTTCGCCCCGTTTTTTGCATATTTTTGCCCAAAAATCACAAAAAATCGTTTTCCGGCATAAAATTGTTATTATTGTTAAGGAAAAGATATATTTTTCTTATTAGGAAGTGCATTATGGGTATAGACGCTTTTAGAATCGAGATCGACGTTATCAGCGTTATCGTGTACCTAATGATTTGGTACGGCAATAGGGAACGTGCAGTCTTGGAAAAGTCTGCTCGCGCATTCCAGTGCCTTGTAGAAACATCCATCCTCTTCAGCGTACTGAACTCGGTCGGGCTGTTCGTTCCCGAATCAAACATTCCCATTATCAGGCTTATCAATAGTTTCAAGATCATCGCCTGTATCTGCATGGGCTGCTGCTGGTTCCTTTCCGTTTTCTACTCGACATCGGCAAATACCTACACGTTGCGCAAGTGGCTCATCCCCATCATAGGCCCGAGCGTCATTGTCAGCGGAATCGCCCTCGCCGACGCGCTGATACACCTGACAGAAAGCCCTGCCGGCATGAGCCCCACCCTATGGGCCATGCTGAACATGCTTTCCATCCTCTACATCGCAGCGGCATCCGGACTCTGCCTAAAAAAGGCTAGCAAATGCACCAACAAACTCCATAGGCGGTGTTTCTACATAATCGCAATCGTCATGCTCATCCCGCTACTCACCCTGATCCTGCAAGCGAAATTCTACGAGCTCCCCATAACCTCGACGGTATTTGTCCTCGTCACGCTGTTTATCCACATGTACCGCACCCGACAGCATATTACCGTAGACCTAACAACAGGGCTCAACAACACAAACAAGCTGTCGTCGTACCTGGAATCCATCACGCAGAGCCAGGATCCGGCCAAGAGGCTATTCCTTCTCAAGATAGAGATAGACAACTTCAAGGCCAGGAAAAAGAAGCACGGCAAGAGGGCCTGCGTGGTCGCCCTCCAGAAAATGGCAACATTCATACGCGAACAGAGCGTGCAGCGCGGCACGTTTATCGCCCGCTACGGCAAGGCGACCTTTGCGGTCATTGCCGAATGTAGCGACTATGCAGAAATCGAGGCTTTCGCAAACAAGCTGATTACGGCAAGCGCAACGAGCCAGGATCTCCTACAGGGCCCGTGGCCCATCACGTTCAGTATACACTGGTCCGAGTATGGCACGTCCGAGACGCGCACCATCGACAAGTTCCTAGAGAAAGCCGAAAGCAACTGCATCAAGCCCGCAACACCGCTGTAGTTACGGGATGCGCACAAAGCGCGTATTCGCGAGCAGCAACTCCAACAGAATCAATAGCGCACCCGCCAGGAGCCACGGGTAGAACTTTTCTGCGTACCTGGCGTAGGCAACCGTCTCTATCTCGGTCTTCTCGAGCTGGTCGATTTCCGAGTAGATTTCCTCGAGCTGTTCCTTGTTCTCGGCGCGGTAGAACTTACCGCCCGTCTTCTGGGCGACGGCCTTGAGGGTCGACTCGTCGATGCCCTCTTCCGGCGTGATATCGCGCTCGCCCCACGAGATTTCGCCCGTCCACGGGTTCTGCTGGAACGCGAGAATTTTGCCGTTTTTCTTGCCCACGCCTACGGTATACACCTTCACACCGAGCGACTGCGCCACCTCCGCGGCACGGACCGGCGAAATCACGCTCGCATTGTCGCGCCCGTCAGTCAACAGCACCACCACCTTGGACTTGGCCTCGGACTTCTGCAGGCGGGCGAGCGCGTTCATCAGGCCATCGCCGATCGCCGTGCG
The DNA here is from genome assembly GCA_902800815.1 of Fibrobacter succinogenes. Taxonomy (GTDB): domain Bacteria; phylum Fibrobacterota; class Fibrobacteria; order Fibrobacterales; family Fibrobacteraceae; genus Fibrobacter; species Fibrobacter succinogenes_B. Next base: position 64,352 of record CADCGB010000001.1, on the reverse strand, counting down.
ACCCGCGATAATGGAATCCTTCGCAAGTTCATCCGTCGCCTTCAATATCTCAAGCAGGCTCCCGTAATCGAGCGTAAGCGGGCACTGCGTCACGGCACGGCTACCGAAGGCCGAAAGCCCTATGCGGTCGCTGTGGCGCTTCTGGATAAAGTCCGCAATCACCACCTGGGCATAGCCCATACGGCTGTACTTCCAGTAGTCCCCAGACTTGAGGATGCGTTCGGCGTTCATTACCCCGAGTTTCGCCTGCTCCGCACGGGTCAGCATGTCGAGCGTACCCATGGAACCCGAGACGTCGAGAGCCAGCATAATGTCAACGCCGTCAGTATTCGTGTACTCCACCTCCATCGCGTTCTGCGGGCGGGCGAGAGCCACGATAAAGCAGCAAAGGGCAAACAGGCGCAGTGCGGGCACAATGTGGCGTAGGCGCACACGACGGCTCGGGACAGCGCGCCTTGCAATGGAAAGCGCCGGGAACTTGATGGTACTCTTGCGTTTGTGCTGGCGATATACGTACAGTGCTATAAGAACAGGAACCAAGACGAGTAGCCAGAAGGCTTCGGGATTCTGAAAATGAAGTGCGCCAATATCCATGTTACGCTCCAAAATACAAAAATCGCGGTCAAAAATCCAACCGCATAGAATATACAAAAGCCGAGAGTCATGGGCAAGTACGCCCATATACAAAAAAGAACCGCGGCCTCATAGGCTACGGTTCTCTTTCAAATTCGCGAGTGAATTACTTCACGATCACGGAGTGGATTCGGCCATCAACGCGCACAAGGAACGTACCCTTGTTGGCGACTGCGATGCCCTGGGAGGCACTCTGGATCTTGCCGGTCTTGAGGACCTTGCCCTGCATGTTGAACACGGCGAAGTCAGAACCGATGTGAGCGTTCAGCACCTGAATCTGCGAGCCAGAAGCAACGACCTTGGCATAGCTGAAGGTCGGAGCAGGCGTGAAGAAGCGGACAGAGCCCGAGCTACCCGGATTCACACTGCTGGAGGAAGTCGGATTGGTGCCGCACTGGGTTTCAGGAACGACTATACCGGTAATCTGGACCGGATCAATGACCTTCTTGCTGGCATCGAGGAATTCCACAGCCTTGATGGAGAAGGAACCAATGCCGCCCGCAGCGTCCTTAAGTTCCCACTTGAGACCAGTCACTGCCGTCAGGATGTCCTGACCGAACGGAGCATTGTTGTAGTCCACCCAGTCCAGAAGACCACCGGCGTACTTGTCGTTGGGATCCGTAAAGCCCTTGAAACCGCATTCTTCCGGAGTCAGGTCGTACGTAGTTGCTTCGTAGTTACTGCTGTTCGGGACATACACGCCCGGTTCAGCACCCGCTTCCTTGGTCTTTTCGTTAAGCACCGCCATGCGGATGGGGCCAGAGGCCTTCATGGTCACACGCACATACTTGACGCCAAGCTTGGTAAAGTCAACACCCTTCTTGTCGTTGGAGAGGAACGACATGGCGATACCGGCAGACGGGTACTTGAGAGTACCGGCGGCAGCAGCTTCAGCAGTCCACTTGGGTTCCGGACCGATTTCCATGGAAGCCTCAGCAGTAATCGCACAATCCTTGAGGTAGAGCGGAGACGTACCAGAATCCGGAGACATCACAGTACCGATGCCCAGCTTGTCGTGGTATGCACCCCAGTTCCAGAAACCAGAAACACCAACCGTAGAATCCTTCTTAGCCTGCTGCACGCCTTCAGCGGAGCCCACAGAACTAGCAAGGCTCGGGTCCGGAGTAAACGCGGTAAAGCCGCTCATGTCGTAGAGGTTAGGCATGTTACCCGTAATCAAAAGGAGGTAGAGGAGGTTGAGGGTAGAGGGGTAGTACTTTTCACCCGGATTGCTACCTTCGCCGCAGTTACTAGCCTGCTTGCAGCTGGTCTGCTTGGCGAGGAAGTTGTAGACCGTTTCCATGTAGGTCTTGGCTTCGTCGGTGTCAACAGAAGACGCAGCCATACCCAAACCGCCAGAGAACGTAGAAGAGGCGAAGCCGCGCTTCGTTGTCTTGACCGGTTCACCGTCGACCAAGTAACCAGAGTTGATTGCACTTGCCGTATGGGTCGCAGGAATCATCCAACTCGTAAGTTTCTTGTTGAAAGCCTGGGCCTTGGTATCGCCAAACCAGTAGTAAGCCCAAGCCATGCGCCACGGAGTACGGGCAGCGTCATCGTAGAAGCCAGCCTGTTCGTCCTGAGCGACAGCAGCGCTAGTCTTGGTCGGCTTGTGATCGCCCCAACTGCACCAGTCCGGGACAAGGCCCGTAGTGGAGTTAGCGCAGGCGTTCAGGTCCGTGTATGCCTGAGAGGTAATGTTAGACCAGGAACCGCCACTAACCTTCTGGAAAACCTGGAAGTTAGCCGTTGTCGCATAGCTCGGGTTGAAAGCGTCGTTCCACTGGTTACCCGGCTTAATCTGGTTGTTGTTGATATCGTTGCTTGCAATCCAAGAAATCATCGTCTTGGCATCGTTCAGGTAATTGCTGTTGTTCCACTGCTTGGAGGCCATCACGAGAGCGAGAGCTGCGTCAAAGTCGGCGTCAGAGGCCGTACCGCCCTGGGCACCATCGCCCACGCGCCAGTTCATACCACCACCATTACCGGCAGCATTGGACTTCCACGTGCCATAAAGTTTGTCAAACACGGTCTGGTCATCCATGTACACGGAAATCAACATACCGTAGGCAATACCTTCAGAAACAGTAGAACCTGTTCCTTCAGGAGAAAGAACCCAGCCCCTGTTTGCATCATACCAAGCCTGCTTCCACAGCTTGTAATGTTCCTTGATCATGTCCGTATCGGCAAACGGAATCGTATAGCCCTTCGGGCTCTTCATGTTCTGCGGGAACGGGAACGAGCCCGCCATGGCCGTTGTCGCGGCCAAGGCAGCCACGCACATTGTTGCTTTCAGGAAAGTTTTCATCTACATCCTCATTTTTGTAAGTTTTCCCACCCGCATTAAATATAATTTGATAAGCCCAAATCCGCCACCCCTGCGATGTAATAAATAACTTGCACTGGGTGACAATAAGTTCCGTTTTTTTGTAAAAAACGGCATTTCGGGTAAAGTTTTATAAACCTTCACAAAGCCGTGTGAGCAGGAACACACCAGGACTGCGCTTACTTGGTCCCGGCCAGGCGCTTCTTGCGCTTCTTGTTCCAGACCTTGAACTCCATGTAAAGCGTGCTCACCGTATACACAAACAGCATGAACAGGAGCGTGTTCTTGGGACTGTTCAGGTTGCAGATTCCCCAGGCAATCGTGATGAGCGGCAGGTGTATGAGGTACGGGTAGAAACTCGCACGGCCCACCTTGCGCACGATGCCGATGCAGAAGAACCGCGCCATGAATCCCTTGCCCGAAAGGAGGGAGAGCACGAACAGCCCGTAGATGAATACGGCAACGCTATGGTGGATAAAGTAATTCACGCCGGGGTTGAATGACGGCGACATCAGGAAGAGGCTCCCGTAGAGGGCGGCAAGGAGCAGCGCCTGAACGAGCCCGCTCACGTAGTCACGCTTGAGGAACTCGAAGAATCCTTCCTTGTACAGGCGGAAGATGACCATGCCGAAGATGTACTCGAACACGCGCACAGGCGCGAACATGTGGAAGAACCTGTACTTTTCGCCATAGCCGGCGAACCAGAGATCGCCCGTAAGCCCGAAGGTCACCGCCCAGGCAATGCCCGGAATGAACACCGCGAAGAAGAGTATCCAGAGGGTACGGCGGTTCTGCCTAAAGAGCCAGCGGCTGAACCACGGCGTGATGGCATAGCACAAGAAGAAGCTCGTGAGGGACCAGCTGGGCTCATTGAGTTTCATACCCAAGTCGGGAACGATGGACCACGTGAGCGTAAGGTGCAGGAGCAGGCTGCGCCAGGGGTGCACCATCTTTGCAAGCCCCGCCGAGGCGCAATCAACGATTTCGCCTGGGCCGGGCAAGTGCGTGTAGCCGCTGAACTTGAACAGGAGCACCGCGAACATGAGGAGGGTCATGAAGAAGTGAAGCCGGTATAGCTTCGCTATGCGGGCGAACATGAAGGGGATTACTGGTATGCGGCGTTCCGGATCGCTGAACTTGCTCGCAAAGAGGAACCCCGCAAACACGTAGAATATGCCGGCCGCAAATGCGGGTGCGGTAAAGACGGGCATGAGCCAGGTGTTGTTCGCCATGTAGGCGAGCGCGTTAGAACTGCCCAGGTGGAGCATCACGATATTGATGCTCGCCAAGAGGCGCAAGCCGTCAATCGCCGGGAAGTAATCCGGCTTCTTTGCGCCTGCATTCGGGGTGTTCTCTGCCATCGTGAAGTAAATTTAGAAAAATGCCGTAGCGCCGATAGGCGCCCGTGCACTTAATCGCCACTGCCCTAAAATGAGTTGCCCTATTCTAGGCGATTATGTGCGCGTCGGGAGGGTCTTAGGGAGGGTGAGCCGTGCGAAACCCTCCCTTGTTTCATTATTTAAGCAGAATCTTCTGGACGGCGACTTCGCGACCGACAGCCGCACGCAATACGTAGAGCCCGCGCACCGGCCTCTCGAGACTAATCTCGTTACGCCCGGCTTCGGCCTTGAAGCCTGCGGTATTCACGACATGCCCCTTCATGTCGACAAGGTCCACACGCGCATTCGCACCTGCAAGGCCCTCGCCCACATCGAAGCCCACCTGCAGGGTAGAGCCCAGATCATGGGCACGCAGACCCTGCAGCGTGCTCGCGACAACCTTCCTTGCAGCACTGGCGATGCGGAGAGTCGCAGTCTTTGCCGTAGTGGAGAGGCTCACCTGCACCTTGCCTTCATCGTTCAGCTCAGTCGTAACGCCATCAACCGTCAGGAAGGCACGCAGCCCATAGGCCCTGAGAGCATCCACGCCGTCAACCTTCAGGTAGCCCGTGCGCGCGCTCGTCGCCGAGATTTCCACGTTCCATTCGTATACGGCATCGCTACGTTCTTCCTTCACGCTCTTTGCAAGGCGCCTGCCGGCATCCACGATGGTAAGGTTCACATGGTCACCCATGCCCGCAGGCGGTTCATCGAGCGAGGCTGCATCATTACCGACTCCAAGCACGTTCCAGGTATCGGCCTTGCCCTTCGTGTCGAAGAGCGAAATCTGCACGTTCCAATCCTCCGAGCCCGCCGCCTTCGCAAGCACCTGCTTTTTCTGTAAGGAGAGGCGAGGCACCGTATTGCCATCCGCATCGACCATGTCGACGAACGCAGGGGTGGACGGGAGGTCAATAACCTCATACCGCTTGGTCTTTATCCAGAAGGCTTCGTACGGCTTGATGTAGTGCGGCTGTACATAGTTGCCTTGTTCCGGATCCCAGCGGTAGAACGCATACCCCTGGCGCTTCAGATCAGACACGTCGATATACCAGCCGAAGGGATTGCGGACCATGTTCCATCCGCTATAGACGCTATCGATTTCCCAGACAACAACGTCATCATCCAGCGATTCACCATCCAGTTCAAGCGGCAGGTCCTCGATGGAATTGTACCAGTACCCGCGGGCCCTGTCCACATCAGACACGCGTTCCACTTCCTCGTACTGCCAGTACTTGCCGTTCACCGACTGCTCGTTCCACCAGTAGAGAACGTTCACATCCGAAGGATTGACCTTGTCCAGGACAACGTTCGAAAGCGACACCATGTACCAGCAGTCGCTACATCCATCGGCAATCTGCGCCTTCACCTCGAAATCCCATTGACGGATATCGGGATTCTGGTTCTTGCCGTCATAGATCTTCGCCGTCAAGAGATACCTGCCCGGTGCAAGCGGATACTTTTCCCACGTGAACGTTTCGGGCCATTCCCCATCCGTAAACTCGAAAAGCGTATCCACCAACGGTTCGCCACTCAGGTCCTCAAGCAGCACGGACACGAATGGCGCACTCTCTTCATACACAAATTCATCCGTCTTCACGGCAAGCTGGATACCATTGCCCGACTGGAACAGCGCAGGGTACACCACCTCGACCAAAACGCTATCGTGCTGCGGATCGTCGCCACCATGCGGGTCAACAGGGTAAGGGTCGGTGCCGTTCTGGTCCTCGAAACCCGTGGGGTATATGGCCAGTACGATTACCACATCTTTATACATTTCTTCTTTTTTATTTTCGCTCCACTCATACATTAACTGCGATATAGAATCACCCCGAGCCTCTATCCGGCTAAGCGAATCCTCGTCTACCTCGCCCGACATGGCGGCCTGCCATTCCTGCTCGATTTTGTCCCGTTCGACTTCCCAAACCTGGTACTGGCTATCTTCCGGAGTTTCGAACCTCTCGCTCAAAATCTCCCCGATTTCATCGAAACTGAAGGAACCATCACTATACAGGTAAACCGGAGTACCCGCAAAAGCCTTCTTGCGGAGTTCTTCATTGTCCGTCTTGTGCACCATTTCGGCAAGTATGGTCCATCCCTTGAACGCGCTACCGTCCGTCGTCGTCACATCCATTGCGTTGACCTGCATTATATTGCCGACATTCATCACGACAGGCTGATCTCCGCCAGAATAACTCGCCCTGTCAATCTCGTTACCCTTTTCCTCGACATCTTCCCCATCGTAGCTGATGAGTTCCACGATAGTCCTACTGTAGTCAATCCCTTTACCGAAGAAGGCGTAGATCTTCAAGTCCATCGTATCCGCATCGGAGGGATCGTCTTCATCCGGATTAATCGCCTCTAGGTAGTAGGAATGTTCCGCAGTATACACGGTACTTGCGGAAAGTTCCCTATGTTCCATTCCATCCCAAGTATGTTCCTTCCAGTGTACCTGCATCCGTTCGGAAGAAGAATCTTCCAACCCTACCGCAAAGCGGACCCATGACTGGTTTTCAATCATGCCGCTTTCGTCCGTCGTAAATATGCAAGAATAACCAGAACCGTCCACCCTGCACTCGCTAAACCGCCCTAGCTGGGATATCTCGTCCTGAGTCAGGCAACCTTGCCCAAGGCAGCGAATTTCAAATTCAACCGTGTATATGCCCTCCGGAGGAGGATCATCTTCATACGACTCCATGTCCGCAAACTGCATGTACGGGAAATTACGTGAATTGTTATAAAGCCAGGGGCTCGTGCTGCTCCCGTATTCAAAATCATAATTGTTCAGCGCTACGGCAAATTCGGGTATCTGCATATACGCCGCATTGATTACGCCAACGGGAATACCGGTATCGTCTTCCACCGTAAACGTGTAGGTTCCCTGGTCAAAGCCGGTTGTTTCCACGATAGTCGATGTTGCGCTGCGATAGTTTCCGCGAGCAAAAGCGACACTTGAAACAGAGGGAGCAGTTTCTTCCTGGCTCTCTATTACGGGCAATTCGCCATAGACATTGAACTGATCCGAACAGGCCGACATTTCCTGATTGACATTAGCCATATAGCTGCAATTGACGTTCCCCGCCATATTGGCCGCAACATTCACATTGCTCAGGGTGTAATGGTAGTTCGACGTAACATTCATCCTTTCGGTATCGGGAGATCCCGAAATCCTTAGCATGCCGACAATAAAGCCCGCTTTGCAAAAGGAAGCGTCTTTCTGCGTGCAGTATATGTCGCCATTCGTGTAGGTGGACTGGACCAGGAAGGATTCCGCATTGGGAACTGCACCAACAATTCCTCCCAGGTAACCCGATACCTTCTCGCCCACAGGAGCCATGTCAATCACATTGATATCTTCAAGGCCCACGCGGGAAATAGTTACCGAAGAAGCAAAGCCGGCTATACCACCAAGATACGACTCAAGACTACCGACAAACTCAGAAAATTCATCATTACTTTTAATATTGTTGGAAATCATGAGCGTCGGCATATGGATTCCGGTCGCCTCGATATCCGTTACGGTACCGACAAGGCCACCAATAGCCACCTTGGCCGCATCCGCCGAGATATTGCTCATGTCCATTGACGGTATGGAATAAACCGAGACATCCGATCCAACGACGTTCTCCGCTTTCAGGGAAAACACCGTACCCGCCAGAAGCCCGGCCAGGGGAGCCTGGATAACAGCCCCCGCTACAGTAACGTTCGACGCAACGGCATTCCCTACATTGCCCAACAATCCTGCAAACTGGGACGATTCCAAATGGACATCCTCGAAACGAACGTTCATGATGGTATCAATCAGACTTCCGCCAAAGGTTGCGCCGGCATTGCGCCCCATATAGCAAAGGCCCTTTACCGTATAGAGTTCGCCATTCTCGCTAGTAAACCGAACCATGGAGACAGTCTGTTCCGGCTCAATCGGGTGGAACGATCCATTGCATATGCCTTGGGCTTCGTCATAACCGCCAAAATCAAGATTCGAGGTCAACTGAATTTCTACAGGCGGAATGTCCACAAGGAATGCGTTCATAATCGCATCATGGATTGAAGGATTCCCGTCTACAGAATACCACCATTCAAAACACTGCTCGTCATTGTCAGGAGTGTAATTGCCGTACTTTTGCGACAGTTGAAGAATCGGGGAATCCTCATCATAGACGACAGTCTTCATACAGTAGAGGCCAGGACCTTCTTCCTGCTCGTCCGAGATATCTGCGGCCCAGGATGCAACTGCAAAAAACACGACCGCAAGAGCCGTGACGGGTTTCAGAAGGAATGATTTGTGGATCATGGGCGACTCCTGCTAGGACGTTACCCATTTAAGATATATTATTTTGCCGGCTAGCGTATCACAGTGGACATATTTATGGACTGCGTAGAGCCCTTAAACTGCCAGGATACCTCCACATTCACCTGCTTGGCATAGACGTGCTTTATGGCATTGGCGCCACGAGCATAATTTGATTCGTTTATCGCAGTATAGTCGTCCGTCGGCGAAACTGTCAAAGTCGGGGTGTAATCAATAGTGGAGAAACCGCCACCGACCTTTTCACCACGGTCCCAGGTGCGGGAAATCGTCGGCAATTCCAGAACAAGATTGTTAGCATCGTCAATCGTGCCTTCGTCCCCTTCCGCATGGCTTGTCGGGTCAGGGATAGAAGCGATGCCAATACGGTTCAGGGAATCGATGACCTGCTGAGCCACCTCGATGGCGCCATCACGGCCACGAATGCGAAGCAATGCCTCGCGGTTACCCGTCTGCATGTGGAGGATGGCCATGTACAAAAGTCCGAGAACCACCGCGGAGATAAGCACCTCCGTGATACCAAATCCTTTCTTGTTCTTCATTATCCTATCCATAACACCACCTAGGGCTCAAACCAAGTGCCAGCCGCACCACTGCTATAACTCAACTGGTAGTACATTGCGAATTTGGTCGGGGCCTTAATAGATGCCGCATAGCGGTCCGAGCCACCATACCGGATCATAAGACACGATGTAGGTATCGGGGATACACCTATTTTTGGTACAAGAGTTATTATAGTTGCAGGAGTTGCCTGACTACCATCCAAATCCGGACAACTCTTGTCCGTTACAATTGCATTTGCCGACTCCAGAGCCATCTCATCCACCTGGGTTCCAAAATTGTTGCAGATGCCATTGGCATCAACAGCATTGCACTTATAGAGTTTCAATGTCTTATGACTGTCCTCAACCTTCACCGCCAATCGTTCGTTCAACCGGGCAGCCTCGTTCGCGGCACGCTGCATGAACGCGGTCACGTTAATGCCCGCATCCTTGATGCGGCTGTTCGCCACCGCATTATGCAGACTAGCGACGCCAATACCAGACAAAATGCCCATGATGGCGACCACCACGAGAACCTCGACCAGCGTAAAACCGCGCTTTCTAGAACAGGCATCCATAATTCCTAAACTCCGGCAAAACCACAATTCGTTGATGCTCAACAAGTTAGTAATTTCTCGAATTTTTGGGGTACAAAAATCCGGAGCCCGGCGCCAAAACGGGACCGGGCTCTTTCTAATATATATAAAATTTCCGCAAAAGGGTAAAAATTTATTTACCCGCAAGAAAAAAGTGATTATTTCTTCTTTTTCTTGCCCTTTTTCTTCAGTTCGCCGAAGGTAGACTTGCCGTTGTAGCAGGTCACGGCACCCTTCGCACACTTGGAGGGGTAGTCGGACTGCTCGTTCTGGAACACTTCCTTCGCAATCTCCTTAGCGGCATCGTTCGTGCCATCAAGGTAGGTAATCGTGTACTGGATGTCGGTATTGCGGGTCCAGACGAAAATCTCGGCATTGAGCTGGAAGTCGTGGTTGCTGCCCGAAATCTTGTAGCCGTAGGGGATTTCCTCGACGGAGAACAGCGAGAGCGTAGGCGGCTCGAACTCCAGGTCGTCCCAGTCGGCATCGAGACCTTCGTTACGGGCCTTGAACCAGCCAGCAGGGTCGCCTTCCATGGCATCTTCCATGGCCATGTTGAGGGCGGAAGCATAACTATCGCGGAGCGAGGCAAGCTGTTCCTTGAATTCCTTCTCGTTATTGTCTGCGGAGAAGGCGTTTATGGCAAGAGCCATGACGGCGGAAATAAGCACTAAGTGTTTCATACTCATTAATCTAGCAAATTTTTTCACGAATGGTTCCTTTTTGTAAGATTCTACCGAAATTTGCCTTGACAAATAGACAAGCACACCTGCCCGGGTGGTGGAATGGTAGACACTGGGGACTTAAAATCCCTTGGGGGCAACCTCGTGCGGGTTCAAGTCCCGCCCCGGGCATTAACCTTTGGGAATACCATGATCGAATTTTACCCGAACAGCATCTACTACCCCCGCGAAGCCGTCGAAGAAAAGCTCGCGAAGGGCGAACTCGAACGCACCGAGAAGCACCTCATGGGCTGGACGGAACGCCACCGCGGCGAAATCTGGGACTGTGCCCGTGACGACTCGGAAAACCCCTCCGACGAAGTGCTACTCGATAACCTCCGTGCCCTGCTGCTGTGCAAGGGTAGCCTCCAGCCTGCCGCCGAAATGGGTGACATGATCCGCGAGATTACCAAGGAAGTGTGGTACCGTAACGAGGACGCCCCCGAGGCACCCGACCTGGTTGCAGCGGAATGGCGCGCGAAGTACCTGACCAAGTGGCGCGAAGCCCGCATGTTCGAGGCGTTCGTGCTTATCGAGAAGCGCACGGAACAGCTGCTGAAAATTCTGAAGGGCTAAACCGCCTGCGCCGATAGTGTCTTAGGGAGAGCTAGCCGTGCGTATGCCCGCCCTAAGTTAATATATGGCGCGAAAACGGATGGGGACCCAAAGTTCGGTCTTGCCGGATTCGCTCTTCCTATACAACCAATAATATTCAATATGCCTCTGCAGGGTATCCTTGAGGCTCTCGTCCTCGGCGTTCGTATACTCGATCTCGTTGCACGTGATACGCCCGAGCGAATCAATAGTCATACGGACACCCATAATCACATCTTCTGAACCGCGGTGTTTCTTGAAGTACGGGCGTGCAAGCCAGTGCAACCCAGCGGTACGGCCCGTAAGGTACGTGACAATCTTTTCGATATCGCGACCGGCGCTGTTCTCGAGCACGAGGATGCTTTCCTCGTCGGGCATCACGACGCGCCCGGTAAAGGTCTTCGGTTCCTCGGGCGCAGGCAATTCCTCTTCTGCAGTCGGTTCCGGCGGCACAACCACCGCAAATACGTTCTTCAGGCTGGAATAAAAGAGAAGCACCGCCATGGCGGCAACTACAATAAACGAGAACAGGTAGGGGAGCAACTTGCGCATACAGCCTACTCGATGGCCTTGACGCAGAGCTGGATCGTTTTCTTGTTATTGAAATAGTTCCACGTGGGCTCGAACACGATGGACACCTTACGCGAACCGCCCAGGAGCGGCTTGCACTTGCGCTGCCCGAAGGCGATTGCCGAGAACGGGGGGCTACCCGCCTGCGACACTTCCATCTGGAGGTGGCCTCCGCGAAGTTCCTTTACCCTATGGACGGTAACACCCTCGGCACGGAACACGGGGTACGGGAAATTCCCGCCGAACGGTTCCATCTTGTCGAAATAGTCAAGCACCGTCTTTTCGATATGATTGCGGTTCCGTTCCACGATGAGTTCGTTCAGCGCAACCACGATATCGTACGGATGCTCCTCGCCCATATCGAAGCTCTCGCCGGTATAGCCCTGCTCCCTTGCAGACTCATCGAGGCGCGTGCGCAGTTCTGCAATCTTTTCCGCAGGGAGCGAGAAGCCCGCAGCGTTCGCATGCCCACCCCAGCGTTCAAACAGGTCGCGGCATTCAAAGAGCGCCTTGTGCCAGTTGAAACCGGGGACAGCGCGCGCACTCGCGTGCGCCATGCCCTCGTCAACCGAGAGCACCGCGGTCGGTCGGCAGAATTCCTGCGCGAGCTTTGCAGATACAATCCCGATAACACCTACATGCCAGTTAGCGCCGTCCACCACGAGCACCTTCGGGATATCGTCACCGTAGATTTCCTTGACGCGCTGGAGGGCCATGTCGGTAATTTCCGCTTCCTTCGCCTTGCGCTGCGCGTTCCATTCCTTCAGTTCCGCCATCAGATCCGGAGCGTTCGCCACGTCGGTACACATGAGCAACTTGAGTGCGGGGTCCGGCTTTTCCATGCGGCCAGGTGCGTTCAGGAGTGGCGCAATCTTGTACATCACGTCGATGCCGCCGACCGCGCTCCCCGGTTTCATGAGCGAGGAATACAGCGCCTGCACTCCGGGCAGTTCGCTTTCCTGCAGCCTTGCAAGCCCGGTCTTGGTAAAGAACCTGTTCTCGGGAGTCATCTGCACGAGGTCCGCAAGTGTACCGAGGGCAACAAGGTCAAGCAACTTCTCGGGAGATTCCATTCCGAGCCGTTCGAACAGTGCGCATATGAACTTGTACGAAACGCCCACCCCGCAGAGTTCAGGATTCGGGTACATGTCCCCCTGCTGGTGCGGGTCGAGCAAAACGTCGCACGGAGGGAGCGCGTCTCCCGAGGGCTGATGGTGGTCAATGACCATCACCGACATCCCGAGTTTCTTCGCATGTTCGATTTCTGCATTCGCTGTAATGCCCGTATCCACGGTCACCAGGTTGCGCGCACCCGCATTGTACATCTCTTCCACGGCGGCAATGGAAAGTCCGTAACCGTCGCCAAACCTGTTCGGGAGCCTCCACTCCGACTCAATCCCTATCTGCGCGAAGCACCTCGAAAGGAGCGTCACCGAGGTCATGCCGTCCAGGTCGTAGTCCCCGAAAATAAACACCTTCCCCTTCCTCTCGCGCACGTCGAGAATCCAGCGCACGGCATCTTCCATGCCCTTCATGAGCCAGGGGGAAAGTTCAGCACCGCAGCCGTCGTCCAGAATCCGGTTTGCCGCAGATGCGGTACGGATCCCTCTGGATACGAGAAGCCTCGCGACCAGATGCGGGATATTCAGTTCCCGCGCAAGCGTCGAAGCTACGGTATCGATCATTACTTGTAACCCTCGAAAAGTTTTATGGCGAGCGACTGCAGGCACATCATGGCCGCACTGCGACGGCTCGCTATCCTTTCCATAGTTTCCTGCACGGTGGCAAGCGCCATCTCGAGTGCATCTGCATCTACCCGCGGGAACGCATCCATGTCGAGCCCAGCCATGGTATCGGGCAGGCGCACCGGCGCTCCGGACTGCCTGCGCAGAATATCGGCGATAAGGAACGAGAGTACTTCCAGGAACCCGTTCGCTTCCGAGACCTCGGTCAGTTCGTTCTCCGCAAGTTGTTCAAAGAGGCTGGTGTAGTCGTTCCGGAGACTCTTCACGACAAAGTCAGAGGCAAGACTGCAAAGTGCCTTGGCGGATTCCAGGTAGAAGAAAGCCTTGCCGGGAGACCCGAGCGAAAGGCCAATCACATCGCGGGAAACCTGCTCCTCGTCGGCATCGTCGCCCATCATGCGGAGCGTTTCCTCCTTCACCTCGCTATCGGTCAGGGATGGCAGGTGAATTGCGAGACAACGGGAACGTATAGTCGCGAGCAGCCTCTCACGCGAAGATACGGTAAGCACGAAGTATGTATCGGGCGGGACCTCCTCAAGCGTCTTGAGGAAGGCATTTGACGCAGCATCGTTCATGCGGTCCGCCTCCGCGACAATCACCACGCGGGTGCGGTCGCCCTTCATCATGAAGGTTGACTTCATGGCGCGGATGAGATTCACCGAAATCTCTGCACCTGCTTCAAAAACGTCGGTGCGGTACGGGTTCTCGACAATCTTCTCGATGTAGCCCTGCTTGATATCCTGGAGGGTCTTCGCGCGGCTCCCCGCCTTCACCTCTTCGGCGGACTTGGTCTGCGCCTCGGCAGCCGTAAGCGGGAACACCCAGTTGTCGGCAGCCCCCGGGTCAGCGGCCATCTTGCAGCCAAAACAGTGCCCGCAGGGGCGCTCAAACATGTCGGTGCACTGGAGCGCCTTCGAGAGCTCCATGGCAAGCGCCTTCTTGCCTATTCCCGGCGTACCGTCTATGACGACCGCCTGCGGGAACCGGTTCTCGCACAATGCCGCCATCAGGCGGATGCGCTGGCGTTCCTGCGACGCGGGACCATTTAAGCGATACTTGATCATTTCGTCTTCAACCACTGTAGCGGATCCACCGTCTGGGTGCCTTCGCTAACTTGAAAGTACAATTTAATTCCATTTAGGCTCGCGATATCGCCCGCCTCGCCAATTTCTTCGCAATTACGCACCTCTTTGCCCTCCTGCACGCGGATGGAGCGCAAATGGCCGTACACGGAATACGTGCCGCCCTCGTGCTCGATAATCACGGAGGGGCCACGCCCGTCAATTTCAGAAACCATCACGACCGTCCCCGCCGCAGCGGCACGGATGGCAGACCCACGCTTGCCACGGATTTCCACGCCCAGGTTACGCGTGGCGATATGCAGTACCGGGTGTTCCTGCAGGCCATAGTTGCTTATGATCTCGCCTTCCAGCGGCATGCACTTCGGGCCCTTGACCGAACCCGCGATGGTCTTCTTGGGTTTCTCCACCACCTTCTTTTCTTTCTGCTTCTTCTGCTTTGCCTTCCGGGCAGCCTCGGCCTTCTTCGCTTCCTCGATTTCCTTCTTGCGCTTCGCCTCTAACTTCGCGATAAGGGCCTGCATCACCTTCTGGTTGCGCTCGAATTCCTGCAGGGCGCGCTGTTGCATCGCCTTGTCATGCTTGAGGCTCATGAGCATCTGCTCCTGGTTGCTCATCTGGCTTACGAGCCCCTTCTCTTCCCTAGCCTTCTTCTCGCGCAGGCCGTTCAATTCCACCAGGTGTTCCTCCGCCTCGCGCTTCTTCTCGTCACGTTCCGTAACCATCGCCGTCAGGGTCTCCACCTGCACACGGTCCTCGTTCAGCACGTGGTGCACCCAGTACGCCTGCCGCCTCGGGTTCCCTTCGCGCGAAAGCAGCCGGTACAGGACCTCCGCCTCGCTGTATCGCCCATTCACGTACAGCTTGCGGATGCGCACCTTCATGGCCTCCTTGCGCACGTGAATCTTGTTGTCGAGGGAATCGATATCGCGCTTGAGCTGTTCCACCGCCTGCTGCACCAGCCGTTCGTTCTTCGAGAGTTCGGTGATGTAGACGCGCGTCTGGTTCAGGTTCTGGTCCAACAGCGAAATCGTATTGAGCACGCCCTTTTCTTCCGTTTCCAGGAGCACAAGTTCCTCGCGCTTTTTCGCAAGGTCGGACTCGAGTTTTTTCAGGGCAGTGCGCTGTTCCTTGATCTGGGCGTCCGTCTTTTTCGGGGCTGCACCCGCTAGGCCAACAAGCAAGCAAAGAAATACGACCAGCAGACGCATGGGCTATTCCCGTTCGCTCCGTTTTGCAAGCAAAAATTCCTGGACGGTGCGGTAGCTGAAATATGCGGAGACGAGCGTGACCAGGCAGACCACAAGGCCAAGGAGCACCCACAGGCCACCGATATTTTCGCCCACAAGGGGAATCGCGCGACCAATGGACTCGATAATGACCAGGAGGAGCGATACGGCAAGGCCGCTCCCGACAAGGCCCTGCATCATGCCCTCGAGCACAAACGGGAACTCGATAAAGAAGGGGCTTCCGCCGGCGTACTTCATGTTCTCGACCAGGAGCTTACGCGAAAGGAGCGAGAGACGCACCGAATTGCAGATAATGAGCGAGAGCGTCACAAGCAAAAGGAGGCTCAGGCACACGGGCCAGAACACCATCCTGAACTTCCATTCCGAAACGCGGGTAGCCCAGTCCACCGGGGCCTGCACTTCCTCGAAATATTCCATGCGCGAGAGGGCGGCGATAAATTCCGTGAGGTCGGCCGGATTCTGACTTCCCGGCACAAGAGTTACGCGGAAAAACGGCGGTATGGGGTTCTCGTCCACAAGGTCGAGCATCTCTCCCGAAAAGTGCCTGCGGAAATCGGCCAGCGCAGAATCGGCGCTCACGAACTCGACGCTATCTACACCCCTAACGTGTTCCAGCCTCTGCCTTACCACCTGTATGGAATCCTCGCTCACCGTCTCGGGCAGGAATGCCTCGACCGTATAGAGGGAACTCTCGACAGAAAGCACGCGGAAAACACCCCCGAGTACGGTAAGGGATGCCGCCAGAAGGAGCGAGCACAGGAAAATGGTCAGAAGCGACGGCAATATAACCGTGCGATGCTGCTTCCACCCACGAAAAGATTCCGATATTAAGTACCCGAGTTGTCCGAACACGCGTTGAATATAACTAAATTTTCAATGCTTCACGGGGCATCTATGAAACATATCGCATTAAAGATTACAGCGTTCATCTTCGGAATCGCACTATGGCTTTACGTAGTGTCGCTCAACACGTTCAAGGTTGACCTAGATATTCCCGTGCGCCTCGTCAAGCTCCCCGAAATGCTCGCTATCGCCTCAAAGCCCCCTCACACCATGCGCATCACCCTAGAAGGCGCCCCGTTTGACCTCATGCGTCTGCGTTCCAAGGTCATGCAAGGCGATACGACCGCGGCAGCCATCATCGTTGACCTCCAGGATGCAGAACTCGGGGCAACGCGCAAGCCTATCGGCGAAAAGAACTTTTCCGCCCCCGGTTTTTCGAACATCAAGTTCATCGAGCCCGACAACCAGCTCATATTCATAGACCTTGACCTCGACACGCGAATCGAACGCAATGTGCCCGTGCATTCCATAGTTACGTTCGATGCGGCAACGGGCTACCTGCTCACCGACGAGCCCAAGCTTGACCCCGACTTCATCACCGTCTCCGGCGCAAGGAACGTCATCACGCGCATCATCGAAATCCCGACCGACTCCGTATCGTTCAGCGGCCTCGTACACGACACGACGTACTCCATCCCGCTCGACTTCGAGCAGTTCCCTGCGCACGTATCACCGGGCGACTCACTCGTAAAGATTTCCGTGAACATCCAAAAAATCGGCAAGAAGTTCTACCGCGATATTCCGGTGCAGCTTATCGGCATGTACGACCACGAATCGTACAAGCTAAACCCGTCTAGCGTCTCCGTCGAAATAACCGGCGGCGAAGGCACGCTCGATTCCATCAACAACGAAAATATCGAACTGTTCGTGGAATTCAACAGGTTCCAGATCGAGGACGTCGACAGCCTCTCGCCGACAGTCAAGCTTCTACTCCCCTCGGGAGTAAACCGCGAGATGTCCATCAAGGCCATCCAGCTCTCGCCCGACAAGGTATCTCTGCAGGATATCAAGAAGGTTGTCGCCCCCGCAGACTCCCTGGACGAGGACGCCGAGGAGAAACTCGAATGATCTGGCTCGGAATAGAATCGAGCTGCGACGAGACCGCATGTGCCGTGTTGCAGGATGACCCGCTCAAGGTACTTTCGAACCCGCTCTACAGCCAGATAGACGAGCACGCACTCTATGGTGGTGTCGTTCCTGAAATCGCCGCACGCGCACACCTGCAGAAAATTGCCCCCATCGCGGAAGCTGCCGTGAAAGAAGCGGGCATCGAACTCAAGGATATTGACGCCATCGCGTACACCACGGGCCCGGGCCTCATGGGGCCGCTCCTTGTAGGCGCAAGCTTCGCCAAGGGACTCGCCCGCGACCTGAACATCCCGGCATACGGCATCAACCACCTCGAAGGCCATCTCGCCGCCGCCTGGCTCAGCAACCCAGACATCGAGCCGCCGTTCCTCACACTCACCGTGTCAGGCGGACATACGGAACTCGTAATGGAAGAACCCGGATTCAAGTACACGAACATCGGGCGTACCCGCGACGATGCCGCAGGCGAAGCATTCGACAAGTGCGGAAAGCTTCTCGGGCTCAAGTACCCTGCAGGGGCGACCATCAGCAAACTTGGGCAAAACGGCAACCGCAAGTTCGTGGAATTCCCGCGAGCGCTCCACTCGCACGACAACTGCGAATTCTCGTTCAGCGGGCTAAAGACCGCAGTGCTGCGCTACACCGAGACGCACGACCCGGAATATATCCAGAAAAACCTGGGCGACATATGCGCAAGCCTCGAGGATGCCATCGTAGGCAGCCTCGTCGAGAAGACCATCAACGCGCTCAAGAAGACCCGCATGAAGACACTCGTTGTCGGTGGCGGGGTAAGCGCAAATGCATGGCTACGCAACCGCCTGCAGGACTACTGCAACAGGCACGGAATCCGTTTCTGCATTCCGGACAGGAGTCTCAGCACCGATAACGGGGCGATGATTGCCGCCGCCGCCATCAGGCGCAACAGGCAAGGGCTCCTCAAGTCCATCGACGTAGTAAAACCCTGGATGCCGCTCGCACTCTAGCCCCCTACCGCCGGCATAAATTGCGATTTTCATCACAGGCACGCAGAAAAAACTTTTCTTTTATCCTAAATGATGTTATATTGTGGATATGATTTTCGGGAAACTACATAAGACGTTCGCATTTGCCGGTGCCATACTGTGTGCACTCACACTTGGCACATTTGCCGAAGAGCCTCCCCAGGATCTTTCGAAAGGCGTGAGCGACGCCCAGATTTTCCGTCCCGAAAAGCGCGAAACGAAGGTCGAACTCGTCGATTCCAGCAAGGCAAATTCCATTCACCTGAACGTCGACATCTTCGGAAGCCTGGACGTGCAGTCCTACTACATCCTGTGGGACCGCATGGAAATCTCCGATGACCTGAAGAAGATGATGACCACCCGCGACTTCGCCCGCGACGAGTTCTTTATGCAGAACATCGACCGCGAGCAGTTCGAGCAGGAACGCATGCTGCAACTCTTCGAAGACCGCAAGCGCGACTTCTTCGCGATATTCCCCGAAGAGGCCCTCAAGGAACTGCAGGAGCAGAAGGAAGACGAGGAATAATTCCGTCTCCACTTGAAAATGTTTTCGTCCGAAGCAAAATTTTCAGAATGGCATCTTGCGGGATTCGGCGATGCACCCGCATTCCTCTTCGATACCCTAGAAAGTACGCATAGCCTGATGAAGGCACGCGCCTCCGCAGGTATAATTACCCCCGGCACATTGCTTGTCGCCGACACGCAGACCGCGGGCCGTGGCAGGCACGAGCGCACCTGGGACTCCCCCGCCGGCAAGAACCTGTACTTCAATATCCTGATTCCGCTTGATGGAATCGCACCCGCATCCGCCCCGCAGATTACGCAGGTTGCAGCCCTCACCTTCGCCGAGGTATTCCGCGATTTGCAGGATGGTTCCAACGCGCAGGGGCTCGGCAACAGGGACATCGGGAAAGTCACCGTCAAGTGGCCGAACGACATCCTCTGCGGCAAGAGCAAGTTCTGCGGCATCCTTGCGGAATTAGTCTATACAAAATCCGCGAAATCGGGTAGCGCGCAGTCTTCATCCGCGCCGACACCCGCCATCAGCATGGGCGTAGGGATCAACGTGAATAGCGACGCCAGCGACTACGAGCATCTCGGGCGCGCCGTCACGACACTCAAGGATATCTGCGGGCAGGCCGTCAACCGCGAGAAGTTGTTGCAGTTGCTTATCGCAAACCTGGAACGCGCCATCGGGCAGTTCCGCGCCTTCGGTATCCGCCCGTGGGTAGCCGCCTGGAAAAAGATGGACCAGTTCCTCGGCGCGCGCGGCACCATCATCGTAAACAACCGCTGCACCGACAACAACCGCGATGGCGGCACGGGCGTACAAAAAAAGGCAGGCCGCATCGCCGATATGCGCGACGACGGAAGCCTGCTATTCGAATGCGACGACGGAACGATTGAAACCGTTTATTCCGCAGACCTGGAAATCTAGAATGGTCTATAACAATACCAAACACTACCATTCCATCATTGTACTTTGCATATTCGCTCTATGCCTGTCCGGGTGCGGCTCGTTCAACCAACTGAATGTTCAGTCCGGAGAATTCGATGTCTATATTCCTCCCGTTTTTACGGGTGCTGGATATACGGTAAAAAAAGATTCTTCCGCAAAACGAATAAGCGCGCAAATAAAGATACAGAAAGAAGAAAAACTGAAACTAAACAAAATCTGGAATAAGGAAGTTTCTGGCGATGACAAAACATTACCGAAAGAAGAAGCCAACATCGCATACCGACTAAAAAACTTTCCCGTAACAGTTTCCTATGACTACATGACAAAAGGAGAATTATGGCTTGCCTCTCTTGGCACAGGTCTCGATCCATTCCCTTACTTTAGAGCTTATACAGGGCTGAACAGCAGTCATTTTGAAACCGGCATCGGTTTTCAAATTGATTTCGGGAAATATAGATACTCTCTAGAAGGAGACTGGCTACGGCACTGCGACACATTTGAAGGCGACTACGATTGCGGAGACGGGCATTTATCCGTAGACGAAAAGGCAAGGTTCTCCTTTACAGCCGTTCTTGGCGCTTATGTAGGCTTCATAATTACAAAGGAACTCGCTCTAACCTACGCCCCTGCAATCTATTTCCCATGGTGGTCGATCGGAAGTTTCGACAACCACGACATCACATTCGATTTTCCCTTTATCCTTGAACAATATATGGGAGCATCTTACGTGTTGAAAAATAAATACCAGATTTCTATAGGAACCACGGTATATGTCGGTGAAAATTTCGCAGGGAAACACTGGCAGGCCAGCACTGGGGTCGGCTATCTTTTCTAGCCTATAAGTGCATTACAGTTTCCGCTTAAAATACATGCTGCCGATAAGCGACACGGCAAGCACCACGATCATTGCGGTGAGTCCCATCTCGGCAAGCGGAGTCTTGTCGCCCGCAATTCCCGACTCGATAAGAATCACGAACACGACAGCAATCACTGCACCCACAGTTCCCATCTGCTGGAACATCTTGATCTTGTCTTCGGTCGTGAACTTTCCATCCGGTTTCTTAATAAAGGACATTGACATTCCCTCCCATGCAAATCCACACGATGAGCCCAGCCATCACGAGCACGCTTATCGCGACATTCGCCAAGAAAAAGTCTCGGTTCATGGCATCGAGGTCATCGGATTTTCTGAACAAATGAATATACAGGACGGCGGCGGCCATAAGTCCCGTCACCACCCACCAGGGAATTCCCATGTTCCACACGAACCCGAAAGCAACACAAAGCGCAAGCATTGCGACATGGCTCCAGAAGGCAATCTGCAGGGAGCGCTTGCGGCCAAAACGCGCGGGGACCGAATGGAGTCCCATCTGGCGATCAATCTCCTCGTCCTGCGTGGCATAGATGATATCGAAACCGCCCATCCAGAGCATGAGAATCACGAGCAGGAAAATCGGGAACACCGCAAACTCTCCACGAATCGCAATCCAGGCACCGAGCGGGCTCATCCCTATCGCAAAACCCAGGAACCAGTGGCATAGCCAGCTAAAGCGTTTCCAGTAGGAATAGGAAAGCAGGAGCAACCATACGGGTAGAGCAAGCAGGCCCGCGAGGGGCTGCAGCAAGAACGCGAACGCGACGAACAACACGCCGTTTATGGCAAGGAAGGCGATTACGGATTTCTTGCTCAGGCGCCCTGCCGGCAGATGGCGTTTTGCCGTGCGCGGGTTCTTCGCGTCAATATCGGCATCGGCAATGCGGTTGAAACTCATCGCGCTATTGCGGGCGGTCACCATACAGCCGACAATCAACAGCACAATGCGGGCAGTCTCCGCCGCAGACATATCGCGGAATCCGTTCGCAGCCACCCACATGGAGCCAAGCGCAAACGGCATCGCGAAAAGCGAGTGGCTAAAGCGCACCATGTGCCCGAATTCCAGAATCTTCTTTAGCATACGGGCCCTCCGAGTGCGCTCTCCGGCCCGCAATCCACACCATTGTCACCTTTCCACGGTTTAACAATCTCGGCACAATCCTCCACCGAAACCGCGCCCAAGTGTTTCAGGACCTTCGCGACAACAGTATCCACGAGTTCCTCGATGCTTGCAGGCTTGCTATAGAACTGCGGCGAAGCGGGAATCACCACAGCGCCCGCCCGCGTCACGCGCGCCATATTCTCGATATGGATCAAGTTGTAGGGCATCTCACGGGGGACAATCACCAGGGAGCGGCGTTCCTTGAGGCATACATCCGCAGTACGCACCAGCAGGTTGTCCGAGGTACCTGCCGCGATACGCCCGAGCGTACCCATGGAGCACGGCACCACCGCCATGCCCGCATAGTCGGCAGACCCGCTTGCACATTCCGCAAAAAAGTCATC
Source organism: Fibrobacter succinogenes (assembly GCA_902800815.1). Taxonomy (GTDB): domain Bacteria; phylum Fibrobacterota; class Fibrobacteria; order Fibrobacterales; family Fibrobacteraceae; genus Fibrobacter; species Fibrobacter succinogenes_B. The sequence goes on along the minus strand of CADCGB010000001.1, from coordinate 41,835 downwards.
CACGTCATAGACCTTGTCGGCAAAATCGTAAAGCGATTCCTGGCCCTCGAACTTGACGACATCGCGACCCGGAGACGTCACAATAAGCGAAACCGAATGTCCGAATTTCTTCAGGTACATCGCCGTGCGCGTCGCATAAATCGCGCCGCTCGCACCCGTCACCCCGAGAACGTAGCGGCTCATTTACGCCTCCTGAGCATCACGCGGTACGCCACCCCGAAAAAGCAGGGCTTCACGTGAACAAGTTCAAACCCGTTCTTTTCCGCCAGCGCGACAAAGTCCGCTACCGGCAAAAAACGCAGGATGGAATTCACCAGGTACTCGTAGGCATCGCGCTTGCTGAAAAACGCCCCCAGCACGGGAATAAACAGCGGGGCAAGAACCTTGTAGAAAAACTTGTTAAAGACATTCCGCGGGGAGAAAAATTCCAGCACCTGCAAATAGCCGTTCTCACTAAGCACGCGCGCAGATTCCTTCAGGCCGCCCTCGGCGTCAGGCAGGTTGCGCATCCCGAATCCGTTCAGTATAACATCGAACGCGCCGTCCGCAAACGGCATCTTCATCGCATCGAGTTGCACGGGAACCGCAGTCGTCTTCTTGCCAGCGGCGCCCTTCAGCATGCCGTAAGAAAAATCGCCCAGGATGGCGACATCCTGCACGCCATTGAACTTCTCGTATGTAACGGCAAAGTCGCCCGTACCACCACAAAGGTCAAGCAGACGCCTGCCCGGGTGCACTTTGCGCAACTCACGGCAGCAACTGCGACGCCACAGGATATCCTGGCCACAACTCAAGAAGTGGTTCAAGAAATCGTAGCGGTTCGCGATACCGTCGAACATCTTGCGCACGGGGCTCATCATGCACCCAAATTTAGAAATATACCTCACGCAGGCCCAAACCTACAAAAGAAAAGCGCGGACATAAATGCCCGCGCAAATCCTTTCGATATATTCAGTATTACTTGAAGTTCGCCGTAATCGACAAGCCTTCGGTAATCGTCGCACGGCATGTTTCCGGCTTGCCTTCCACGGCGGTACATCCCGTCCATCCGGTAAACACGGAGCCACCAGAAGCAACAGCAGTCAATTCCATCTCGACACCGCTGAAGAACTTACCCTTATAGTTGGTAGAGGTGGCCGTGCTGCCCGGGAGTTTCATCCCTTCCATCAGCACCATACCGTTGTTCGAGGAAATCGTCACATTAGCAGAACCACCCAAGCCTTCAAATTCAGCCTTGTACTGATCCTCGATTTCGCGGTCGCGGTCACGAGCCCACTCTGTAATATTCTCGTTCGAAACCGTGAAGGAACCATAGCCACGTTCCTTCTGGCCATTCGTTGCAAGATCCCTTTCAGACTCAGCCCTGTCTATCGAGGCTTCCATTTTCGCACGGACCTTTTCAATGTTCGTTGCATTCAGGTAATTTTCCAACATGACTGAAGAATGGTTGATGAACAGGCGCTTAAAGTCCGGGTTCTTGATGAGGCGCGTGTAAAGCACGTGGAAGCAATGAGCCTTCTCGCCCGTAAAGGCCGATTCGCTACTCGTATAGCACTTTCCGCTAGTACGGCCACCCTGCTTGACCCACTTAAACATATTCGTGCTCTCGCTAAAGCCTTCTACACCCCACTTCCAGTCAAAGCCATGATCCAAGTCATAGATCATGAACTTCCACGGAGTTTCCGGGCTGCGCCATGCGCGCACGTTGTTGTTGGGCCAGTCACCATTGTGGACATACATTTCGGCAATCATGTAATCCGCAAAGTTGCCCACATCCATAAGTTCCTTCATGTGAGCGTAGGCAGCATTAGCTTCGCCACTGAAATCGTTTGCAGCGGCATATTCCAGCATTGCGACGTAATCGGTGATAGTACCGTTGCTAGCCGTAATTTCTTCGCCAAGGTGCTTGATGAAATTGACAGAGGCTGCATCGATGCCGTAGTTCGACTCGACATAGTTCTTGTTGAAGCGTTCACGCATATCGTGAATGCCACGGTATTCACCATTGTAGAACACCACGACCTGACGGCTACGCTGGTAATCAACGCCACTCCCTTCAAGGATAGCTCCACCCAGAGCATCGGCAAAGTAGTCACTCACGAAACGGTTTCCGTTGTTACGCAGGTTGAAGGCCTTGTACTTGTCATTTTCGCTCTTGCGGGTATCGAACAGCGAATAATGCAGCCAGCCATCCTGGTATTCTTCACGCATCACGATAGCAACGGATTTCTTGCGCTCCATGCGGCTCCAGCCACCCATCAAGGAAATACCTGCTTCGATGTCCCAGGCGCTTCCCGAAGAATTGCTTCCCTTTTCGAAGTATTCCACATGCACCGGGAGCTCACCGGAATCATTCGGGTAGGATTCGTTCGGAGCGTACATCTGGTCATGATCCATATCAGGTTCACCACCATTTGTTTTCTTGTAATACTTCACAAAGAAGCTCGGATCGACACTCACGGCAACCACGGGCATGTTCACCGATTCACCGATAAAGAACGTCTTCGTGACGACCTGCGTAGTGAGCGCTCCGTCCTTGAAGGCGGAACAGCGGAGCGGCATGCTCTTGGAAATGTTGATCGGGCTATTGAATTCCTGCGAAGACTTGGTCGGGACAGAGCCATCCTGCGTGCAGCGCAGCGTAACTCCGGACGGCAGTGACGGCGGATTAATCGTCACCGGCTCGTTGTAGAAGCCACCCTTGATCTGGCTCAGGTCGAGTGTCGGAGCGAGGCCATCGTAAGCCGTCGACTGGGTGTTGGGAGCCTCGGGAGTCGGCTTGTCGAAATATTTCCAGATACCGCCATCGGTAATACCCCAGCTCACGTCTCCCGTAGTAATTTCGGGGAACTTGACAGAGTCACGAATGGCGTAAGACGCGTCAATCAGATAAACCGTTCCACCAGCCTTGTCCATTTTCCAGTTGGTATGGGTACGGAGGTGGTTATTGCCATTGTCCGCTCCCTTGACTTCGGGAATATCCTTCCTGTCGCAGAACACGATGCGGAAGGATTTCGCTGCGATAAGTTCGTCGCCGAACACCCACTTGCGAGGCTTCTCGAGGTTTTCGACAAGCGCATAGCCCTGAAGGTTAGCCGCCTGGTCGCCTGCGTTATAAATTTCAACCCAGGCAGGATCATTACCTTCCTCATCCTGCCAGGAAAGGTTCAGCGGAGAAATCTCGGTAATGCGGAGAGCCGAGTTGCCAAACCAGTGGACAGTCGTATCGGCAGGCTTGTAAATCGTATCCTTGACGATTATCGTATCGCCCGTTTCCGGATCGACTATACGGTGTTCCACAACAGAGGCGGAATCACTCGAAGAACCCGGATTATCCGGACCGGACTGCTGGGAACCACTAGAACCCGGAACTTCAGAACCGGATACAGGCGGGACAACCGGATTGTTGTCGCTTTCATCAGAAGAGCAGGCCCACAGGCCAAGAAGGAGCGAACTGACGGCAAGAAGAGTCCTAATCTGGAATGTCTTTCGCATATACAAGCCTATAAAAGAAGTTAACGGCCGCGGAGCAAAAACACCGCGCACACCCTTTCGTACATCCTACCCTAAATTTAGAAGAATATTCAGGAAAATCAAAATTTTTTCGGTAATATTCTATTTACCCTTGACAAATATCACGTATTCTTCTATCTTTGGCTTACCAAATGGTTCTGTAGCTCAGTTGGTAGAGCAGTGGACTGAAAATCCGCGTGTCGTTGGTTCAACTCCAATCGGAACCACGAAGGCCCCCGACCCAAGGTCGGGGGTTTTCTTTTTTGTCAAAAAACACCAAAAAACAAAAAAACGGGGCCCATTGTCCCGGGTCCCGTAAATTTTTTGCAATATAGGCGCCTTTACTAGACCGCAGCGGCCTCGAACTTCGCGCGGGCCTGCCTGAAGCACTCGAAAATGTCGTCCCAGTGCTCGACAAGCACGTCAATGAGTTCCGGCTGGAACTGGAGCCCGCGCTGCTTAATGAATTCTTCCTTGACCTTCTCCTCGGGCCATGCGGGCTTGTAGCACCTCGGGCTCGAGAGAGCGTCCAGCACGTCGGCCACGGCGCAAATACGGCCTGCAAGGGGGATTTCCTCGCCCTTGAGTCCACGCGGGTAGCCCTTGCCATCCCAGCGCTCGTGATGCGAACCTGCGAGGGATGCAGCAAAGCGCAGGAGTTCGCGCTTCGACTTCATGAGAGTCTCCTCGCCCTTGATGGCGTGGGACTTCATCACCTCATATTCCTCGTCGGTAAACCTGCCCGGCTTGTTCAGGATGGCGTCAGGAATGGCGACCTTCCCCAGGTCGTGCATCGGGGCAGCGAGCCTGATGCGGTCAGCCTCTTCCTGCGACAATCCGACATACTGCGCCAGCTTGTAAGAGATCTCGGCCACGCGCTGGATGTGGTCACCCGTCTCGCGGCTCCTGGATTCAGAAACATCGCCCAAAATGTGGATCAGTTCTTCCTGCGTAGCCTCGAGTTCGTCCTTGGAGTCTTCAACCTCCGAGGTCAGTCGGGCGGATTCAACAGTCTTTGCGGAGTACACTGCAGTAAGCGAGAGGCGCTCCAGATCCTGGTTGGAGAAAACCTTCTCCTCACCCTGCTTGTTTATCGCCTGGAATACCCCCATCACCTTTCCCTGCGAATCGAACAGGGGCACAGTCATCACGGACGTCGTGCGGTAATGGGTCTTCTCGTCGCTACGGTGGTCGAACCTCGGGTCAAGGTAGGCATCGGGAATGAGCAACGGCTGCCCGTTCGTCACAGACCAGCCCACGAAGCCTGCCGCGATCGGAATGCGAAGCTCGCTCACCCCATGAGCGACCTTCGTCCACAGTTCCCCATGTTCCTCGTCGGTAAGCCACAGGGAGCAGCGGTCCGCCTGGACAAGGGAACGACCCATGTCGGCCATGAGCACGAGCAGGTTGTCCATCTTCCTTTCCGCAGCGATTTTCGGCATGTAGGAGAACAGGAGGTCAAGGACCCGCTTGTTCTCCACCACAGTATTTTCTGCTATTGTCTCCATATTGAAAAATTTAGTTAATATTCATTCGCGCCGCAGACAATCACCTAAATTCCATTGACGAAATGGCGTGAGTTTTTTATTGTTGGCGTTGAATCCGGAGGAATAGGCTAATTGGTAAGTCAGCGGTCTTGAAAACCGCCGCCGTAAGGCTTGGGGGTTCGAGTCCCTCTTCCTCCGCTAAAGGCTCCCTCACGGAGCCTTTTTTGTTGCGGTCCACTCAGCATCCCACTCCTTCGAGCAGTCTGCCACAAAGTCCATCGTCGCAGAGACAGGCTCGTCGTAAAGGAGCGTACACACCTTCGTATCGAGTACCGTTCCGCATCGCAAGGCATGCATGCACGCCCCCGTGGTCGCCCCGGTCGTGTAAACATCGTCCACCACAAATACTGTCCCCCGCGATGGCATGTTTTTTGGAAGGTTCGGTTCAAAGGCGCCGGCCACATTGTACCCGCGTTCCTCGCGCGAGAGCTTGGTCTGCGACACCCTGAAACTCGTACGCGAGAGCCAGTTGCATACCCGGCCACCCGTGCAGGTGGCAAGCGCTGCAGCAATCTTCTGCGCCTGGTTGTAGCCGCGCTCCCGGTATCTTGAGCCGTATAGGGGCACTGGAACAAAGTAGAACGGCCTTGCAAGCATCGCCATCGTCTGTGCAATCTCGCCACCCTTCACTGCCGCAGAACGCTTCACCAGGTAAGACGCCATTCCCGAAAGCCCCCTGTACTTGAGCGAATGTACGAGCCTCCGCGTAAGCGGGCGCATGGGGAACATGCACATGGTGTCTGCTGTCGGGAACGAATACGCGAGCGACTCGCGCAGGAGTTCCTCCCTACAGGCGGGGCACAGCCACGGGTCTAGTTGTTCGGAAGCCTGGCCGCAGCCCAGGCATTCCATACCGAAAAGAAAGTTTGTACAACGACGGATAATTTCCATAATGAAACCGCCCTCCTATACCTATAAACGGTTTCAAACGGAAAATGAGCCAAAACGCCTGTTTTTTTTACTGGCGCCAGCCCTGGAATCGCATGCAGAGGATTCCGCCCACAAGCACCATGCAGGTAAGCGCGAACGAACCACCGTAAGAAAGGAACGGGAGCGGGAGCCCCGTCACCGGCATTAGCCCGATAGTCATCGCGATGTTCACTATCATGTGGAACAGGAATATGGTACAGGCCCCCATGGTAATGAGCGTAATGAAGGGGTCTGCAAACAGCTTGCATGTGGAGCTCGCGCGCCACAGGAACAGCGTGTAGAGCACCAAGATAAACAGGCAGCCCGCAAAGCCGAACTGTTCCCCGAGCACGCTGAAAATAAAGTCCGTATGTTCTTCGGGCAAGAACGCGAGGTTTGTCTGCGTGCCCTGCCCAAAGCCCTTGCCCGTAAGGCCACCCGAGCCAATCGCCGTCAGTGACTGCAGCACCTGGTAACCATCACCCTTCGGGTCGCTCGTCGGGTCCAAAAATGTATGTACGCGTTTCTGCTGGTGAGGCTCGAGCATGTTCCATGCCATCGAGCTCGCATAACCCGCAAGGATGTTCGCCGCAAGGAATAGCACCGTCAGCACCTTCGGAAGCTTACGGCGTACCAACGCAAATACTACCGCACAAATCAGGAGACCCCAAAGCACCTGGAATACAAGTTCCTGGGAATGCGAGAACAGCACCGAAAGTACCGGGCTTGCCAGCAGGAACATATCGGTAAGCGTAAGGCCCGCAAAGAAGAATGCCACATAGGTAACCGCGATAAACACGAGCGCAGTACTCAGGTCAGGCTGCTTAAGCACGAGCCCAAAGGGAACAATGAACAGCAGGGCGGGCACCACGAAGGTCTTTATCTTGTAGAGGCTCACCGGGTGGCGCGAAAGCCAGTACGATATCGTGAGCAGGTAGGCAATCTTCGCGAACTCGGAAGGCTGCAGCTTGAAGAACCCAAGGTCAATCCAGCGGCCAGCACCCTTCACCACGTCACCTGCCACGAACAGCACCACAAAGAGGAAGACCAGGGATAAAACATACAGAGGAACCGTGGCACGCTTCAGCCAATCAAGCCTCAAGAACACTATGCCTGCAGCCAGCAAGCACCCACCTGCAAAGTAGAGAATCTGCTTGAACCAGAGCGTCTCGTAAAAGGGCAGGTTGTCGTTCGCCGTCGCCGAATAGACAAGGCAGACTCCGCTTGTCATGAGTGCAAGCGTTATGCCAAGGAACAGCCAGTCCACCTTACGGGTGTTGTCGAGGAAATGGTCCAGTTTCATTTCTTCGCCTCCTCCTCAATCCCGAAGTACGCCATCATCACCTTGCGTGCAATCGGGGCCGCCTTCGCGCCACCACCGCCAGCCGCCTCGAGAATCACGGCGACAGCGATTTGCGGGTCATACAGCGGGGCTACAGCCGCATACCAGGCATGCGTCTTCTCGCCCTTCTTCCATTCACCGGAACCCGTCTTCGCGCCCACCCGGATTCCCGGGAGCGCACCACGCTTGCCCGTGCCGCCCGGATGGTTCACCACGGAATCCATCGCCGCCAGGAGAATCCTGTGCGTCTCCGGCTTCATCTTGCCGGGCCGCACGATCTCTGGTTCAAATTCCTTCACCACGTTGCCCTTGTAGTCGCGCAGCTCCTTCATGAGGTGCGGGCGATACACACCCTTGTTCGTCGCAAGCGAACCGATGAACGTCGCCTGCTGTAGCGGGGTCACCAGCTGCCCCTGCCCAATGGAGAGGTTTAGGATAAGTCCGCGCGCCCATCGCCAACCGACCCTCTTGTTCCTCTCGTTAAACGACGCCGAATCCGGGAGCCAGCCCGCCTTCTCGCCCGGAATATCGATCCCGAGCGGTTTCTCGCCGTAGCCGAAGCGGCGCCCGAACTCGTTGATGCGGGCCATGTCGATATCGAGACCCGCCTGGTAGAAGAACACGTCGCACGAAAGCCTCAGCGCATGCACCACGTTCAGGTTGCCGTGCACGCCCCAGCATTTCTGGTAACGCGAGCCAAACTGATAGCCACCCGTACAGGACTTCGGGTAATACTTCGTTTCCGAGAGAATCCCATTCTCGAGACCCGCGCCGGCGGTCACAAGCTTGAACACCGATGCAGGGGGATACGTTCCCGAAATAGCACGATTCGTAAGCGGGCGCATGGAGTCGAGAGCCACTTGTGCCCAGCCCTTGTTGCGTTCGCGCTTCTTCAACGAGAAAATGTTCGGGTCAAGGCGCGGCGAACTCACCATGGCGAGTATCTCGCCATTGCGCGGGTCTATCGCCACAAGCGCGCCCTTCACGCTATCGGCAATCGCATCTTCCGCCACCTTCTGCAACTTGAGGTCAATCGTAGAAACCAGGTGCAGTCCCGGGACAGGCGGTTCACTTTCCACGCCGCGCACCAGGCCAACTTCGCGGCCCATCGCGTTCACTTCCACAAGCTTCAGGCCATTCTTGCCACGAAACTCGCTATCGTAATGCTGTTCCAGCCCCTTCTGGCCAATGCGATCGCCCTGCGAGTAGTCCGCGAACTCGGGCAACTTCAGCTGTTCTTCCGAAATCTCGCTTGTATAGCCGAGCACATGCGAAGCAAGCGTACCGTAGGGGTACTCACGTCTCGACTCAATGAGGGTCGTAACGCCCGGAAGTTCACTCGAATGTTCTTCAATTACCGCCACCTGCTCGGGAGAAGCATCCTCGAGAATCCTTATCGGGCGATTCTTTATCCAGGCAGTCCTCTGGAATGCCGTATCAAGCGACAGCGAATCGAACATGCGTTCGCCATTCTTGTCCACGATATGCAGGAGCCTGTCAAAAATAGCGGCGCGTTCTTCCTTCTTGCGCGGCAGGTGCATCGCCTGCAGGGCAATCTGGTACGAGGGACGGTTTCGCACCATCACCTCGCCATTGCGGTCATAAATAAAGCCACGTTCCGCCACCAGCACCACACGACGCAAGCGGTTATTCTCGGAACGCTGGAAGTTCTCGTCGTAATCGAGATACTGCAAACTAAAAAGGCGTACCAGGAGAACCGTAAAAAGGATAACCACGCCGGCCATGAATACCAGCACGTTCCAGTTTCTGGTCTGGACGCTGTCGTTATCCGACATGTTAAGCATGGCGCTTCTTCTTTCCGATAGACAAGTGGAACACTACGGCTCCGATAACCATCGTGTAGACGCATTCCGGCAAGGTCTTCGAGAAGAACAGGTTCGTGACCACATCCTTTTCGAGTCCAGTCAAGAAGAAGTAGAGCATATCGCAAAGGAGGAACCCAAAACCGAGCACACCCACCTTCGCGGGCAAGTTAAGCGTAAGGAACCTCTCTTCCAGCTGGCCCACAAAGAACCCGAGCACCGTCATCGAAATCGTATTTGCGCCAAGCCATTCCACCGGGGCGTAGACATCCTGCGTAAAGCCCGCAAGGAATCCCCACAGCGCGCCCGCCGCAGGCCCGTGCTTGATGGCAATCGCCACAATCAAGATAAGCACAAAGTCAGGGCCCGCACCAAAGATGGAGAGCCAATCCGCAACAGTTGTCTGCAGGGCAAAGCAGATTACAAACAAAATAAGAACACGAATCCATTTCCAGCTATTGTTCATCGAGCAACTCCTGGATAATCCATTCCGGTTCCTTCTCCATCACGAACACTTCCTCGAGCGCAGTGAATTCCTGGAACGGCACCACATCCATCTGGCGCATCACATCAAGGTCGGACTTGCGCACGGCCTTCACCGTACCTACAGGGATGCCCTTCGGGAATATGCCGCCGAGGCCAGAGGTAATAAGCGTATCGCCCACTTCCACGCCCGCATGCGACGGAATCATCGCCGTAAGCAAGTGACCATCTACGGATTCAAGGAAGCCAACTACGCGCGACTTCTTCTCGAGTACAGACAACTTAAGATTCGGGTCTACCAGCAACTGCACGCGCGAATGCGTGCTTGTCGCCTTCGTAATCTTACCCACGAGCCCGTTCATCGAGAACACGGGCATGTTTTCCTTCACGCCCTGTACCGTACCGCGGTTAATTACGAGCGTCGTAAGGAACCTACCTGGGTTATGCCCCACCACGCGCGCCGTTACAATCGGGTAATCCCACTTGTCATCGAACCGGACCAACGTGTGCAGTCGAGTCAGTTCCTGCAAGCCTTCGCTCGCGTAGTATGTCTCCTGACGCAGGCGCGCATTTTCCTCTTTCAGACGTTCGTTCTCTTCAACCACCGAACGGTACGCGCCCACCGAAGACACGACCATCTGTGCCGGATAGAACACCGTACCGAGTGCCGTAGAAATAATGTTCTCGCGCACCGTCTGCGGAGCCTGTCGCATCAACAGACCAACAAGCAAGAAAAAGGCAAAAGCGACAACGCCATGCCTTTGAGTAAAAAGTTCGACTATAAAGCGAAACGCCCTAAGCATCGATCAGCAGGATCTCCATTAATTGGAAGATGCTACCAATACGGGGCGATACTTGTCGAGGTCCTCGAGAATGCGTGCAGCACCCTTGCAAACGCAAGTAAGCGCTTCATCAATCACATTCACCGAGAGTCCAGTTTCCTTGCGGATACGTTCATCAAAACCGCGGAGCAGAGAGCCACCGCCAGTCATAATGATACCCTTGTCGTAAATGTCGGCAGAAAGTTCGGCGAGCGTAATGCTCAGAGCCTGCTTTACAGCCTCGATAATGGCGGTCACGGGTTCGTTCAGGGCTTCGCGGATTTCCGTGCTCGAAATCGTCATCGTGCGCGGCATGCCGGCGATAAAGTCATGACCCTTGACCTCCATGGTCAGTTCTTCCTCGAGCGGGCTTGCAGAACCAATCTGAATCTTGATCTGTTCGGCAGTGCTTTCGCCCACGTGGAGGTTGTACATCGTGCGGAGGTAGCGGACAATGGCTTCGTCCATCTCATCACCGCCCACGCGCACAGATGCGCTACAAACAGTGTGGTTCAATGCAATCACCGCGATATCGGAGGTACCACCGCCGATATCTACAATCATGTTACCCACAGGGTCTTCCACAGGAATGCCCATACCGACAGCGGCGGCCATCGGTTCGTGAACCAGGTGGACTTCCTTTGCACCGGCCTGCTTGGCAGCATCGATAACGGCGCGGGTTTCCACTTCGGTAATGCCGCTCGGCACGCCCACCACAACGCGGGGCCTAACAATCCACAGCGGGTACTTCTGCACGCGCTTAATGAAGGTCTGGAGAAGCGTCTCGACCAGTTCAAAGTCCGCAATCACGCCATCGCGCATGGGGCGCACGGCGCGCGTCTCGCCCGGGGTCCTACCGAGCATCTTCTTAGCCTCAAAACCAATCGCAGAAACGCGATTGTTCTTGCTATCCACAGCAATCACCGTGGGTTCGTTAATGACAATGCCCTGGCCTGCCACGTGAACGAGAGTGTTCGCCGTACCCAGGTCGATACCGATATCACAGGAGAAGAGTCCGAACAAAATATGGTCCTTTGAAAAGGTGAATCCTTACAAGCGAAAATATAAAACTTTTTATTCCGGCTTTTCCTTGCCGCTCAAGGAATCCTGCCCGAATTTGAGCGCCTTGTAATAGCGGTCCCACTGGCGCGCATGCGCGTCATAGCGGTACTTGCGCTTCTCGTGCATGTTGATGTCCTTATAAATGAAGAAGTCTACCTCGGCATAAGCCGAATAAATGGCGGCCGTATCGCCTGCAAACAACCTAAAGTCCTTCACACGGTAGTAGGGCGTATCGAGGATTCCGCTACGGTCACCCGAGGCATGGATAGTCTGCGCCACAATGAACTTGAGGTCTTCCTGCACGTATGCATTTAGTTTGTTCTCAATACGTTCCGTTCTTTCAGAACAACCTAACAAAACGATTCCCGCAAGCAAAATAAGCAAGTATTTCATGGCTGAAAAAATAGTCATTGGTTATTGGTCAAATCATTGCAATAAAAAAAGAATGCTCTCCATTTGGAGAGCATTCCTCAATAGCCAGTCCTAGCCTACTAGAAGGAGTAGGTAGCGTCGAGACGAGAGAAGAAGCGGCCTTCACCCTGGAACGGGTTGCGGAACAGCAGGTCTTCGGCGACAGTCACGTCGATCTTCAGCTTTTCTTCGATGTTGATACCGAAGCCGAAGCCCACGTGGTCGTTAGCAGTGCCGTTGGCGAGCGGGTTCGTGCTGAAGAAGTTGCCATCGTCAACACAGATGCCAGACTTGCCCTTGTTCTTTTCGTTCTGGTCGCAGTCCGTGTAGAGGATAGACTTCTGACCGCCGACGCGGATCACGAACCAATCCCACCAGATGTTACGTTCGATACCGAAGCTGATCATGCCACCGATGTCGCGACGTTCATCCCAAGCCGGGTCGTCGTTGTCGTAGGAGTTGTAGACCGATTCGCCAGTCGTGTAGTCGAAGGTCCAGTCATGAGCTTCGAGCTTGTCCCAGATGAAGTCCACGCCCATCCAGAAGAAGCCGCGGTCAAGAGCGACGTTGATGCCGACACCGACCTGAGCACGCTTGTTGTCAATGCCCGGAGCATCGATGAACTTAGCGGAAACCGCGGGTACCAGTTCGCCGTCGATAGCCTCGAGGGTGAAGAAGGCACGAGACTTAGCAAGGAAGCTGAAGTCACCGTCATCGAAGAAGTTCTTGTGGTCAGGGCCAAACTGAATACGAGCAAGGGCAAACATGAACTCGAAGTCGATGTTCGCACCGAACTGCATGTTCAAGCCTGCGTCTGCCTGCACGATAGAAGCGTAGGCGCCGTCATCAACCTGGTAGATGCCACTCGGGGTTTCGTAACCACCGTCCTGGTGAGCGATGTAGATGTGCAAGCCCATAGCGTCGCCATTAGAGAGCGTGAAGCCGAGGAAGCCATCGAAGTTCGTCACGGTTTCAGGAACGTTCGAGACATCGCGACCATTCTCGCCAATCACGCGATTCGGGAGGTAGCGAGCGAGGTCTTCGTTGATGCGGCCAAAGAGGCCACCGATAGAAAGACGCGGATCCGGATTGTTCTCGTCACCGAGGGAGAGCGAGAAGATACCACCGAAATTCGGGTGCATCGGGTCCTGGTTCGTGCCCGTAGCGACATCCTGCGTGTAAGGTCCGAAACCACCGATGAGGTAGTTCGGATAGAGGTTGATATTCGCAGGGTTGTCAAAAATACTCACATCATCCATGATGTAGGTAGTGTTTTTACCCATGGATTCAATACGGGCGAAGGTAGCGAATGCAGAACCTACCCCGAGAATGCCAAAAGCAGCGCCGACGGCAATTGCTGATCTCAACTTCATTTGAGGACTCCTATTAGAAATTCTGATATAAAGTTAGATTAAATTATTCAAAAACGCAATAGAAAAATAAAAAAAGACCACGCTTTTTGAGCGTGGTCCTTTTTTCAACAGGTTTTCCGTTATTCGGAGAAGGTGAACGGAATCGTAACGGTGGTGTTACCGGACTTAACCTTGCTGAACGTCCAGTTGGAGACGGCGCCCTTGATCTGAGCATCGAATTCGCCGTAACCAGTGGTGGAAGACGCAATGGAAATGCTGATAACTTCGCCACCCGGAGCGATCGTGAACTTCAGGGTAACCTTACCCTGGAATCCCGGTTTCTTCTTCAGGAACTTGTTGTAGATGTGACGGAGACCCGGGGTACGCTGACGGACGACCTTCATGATGTCCGCTGCGGAACGAGAGCCACCACCTGCACCCATGTCAATGTCACGGGCAGACGGGGTCTTGATGTTACCCTTGGCCTTGGTAGCAATACCGCCACCGCCACCGCCGAAGAGGCCTGCGAGGCCGTCGCCGATACCACCGGCACCGCCTTCTGCGTAGCCTTCGTTGAAGCCACCGTCAGCCTTACCGCGACGGCCACCGAGAACGGTCTTACCCGTCGTCTGAAGGCCAGCCACGTCCTTAAGAACCTTATCGATGTCCTTGGTGAACTTCTGGTTCTTCATGAGGTCGTAGGCAGCAGCACTAGCAGTCTTGGTCTGAGCAGTGAGGAGCTTCAGCACGCCGCGAGTCTGCGGAGCGTTCGGCTGGCCCTTACCACGGGGCTTGCCACCACCACCCGCCTTCTTGCGGGGCTTCTTGGGCTCTTCCTTCTTCTTCTCTTCCTTCTTTTCTTCCTTCTTCTCGTCCATAGACATCTGGGCGGTCAGGTCAGGGCCTTCAGAAGAGTCGAAGATAACTTCGTCAACGACCACTTCGTACATGGAGGCCCAGAAGGAAAGGGCAAGAGCGACGAGGACGGAACCACCAGCGATGGTGGCCATCTTCTTGTCGGATTCAGGCATAAGAGCCGCAACTAACGGATCTACAGGAGTATTTTTCTTAGCCATAGATTATTCCTCCCCTCCGTTCTTTTCGAGAACGGCGAAAGAAACGTTCGTATAACCGCTCATCTTCTCGTAGCCGGTTTCGCCTTCGGAAGATGTGCAGGACGGCACGCCCGCGATACCGCAGGTAGCCATCACCTTATACATGGCGTCGTAAGGGATGCTCTTGTCGATCTGGACAACCACGCTACCGGCTTCGTCGGCAGGCAGGCCCTGGCGCAAGTGCTGGTCCACTTCGGCCTTACGTTTCCCATAAAGGGTGGTGAGAACAGGCTGAACACAGAGATCTTCCTGAGCAAGCACGTCCGGAGTCGGCACGACTTTCTCATTATCGACCACCACGTATTCCTTATCGATCACGATCGTCAGAGAAACTTCTGTCGGCTGGACCTTGGAAGTGGAGACCGGAAGGATCAGGTTTTCGGCCTGGGTCAAAAGCTGGCCTTCAGCGTCCATGTTCTTGATCATGAACACCAGGATGATGGTCATCATGTCCATCATCGAGGTAATCGAAAACGGGACGTCGTCAGCGTATTTACGAGTTCTTCTAGCCATGATTAACCTCCCAACTTTGCAAGGTTGATCTTGCTGAAGCCCGCTTCCTTAGAACGGTCCATGAGCTGGATGATCTTGTCGAACTGCGTATCGTCGTTAGCCACGATGATGATGTTGTCGACGTCTTCCAAGTCGATGAACTGCGTATGGATTGCGATCAAATCCTTTGCGATCAGATCGTAAGCGGAAAGCGGATGAATGATGTTCTTCGCTGCAACGTCCGGTTTGAGCGTGCGAGCGGAGTTCGGAGTAAGGGTAGCGAGAGCCGTACCTGCAGCGGGCTTCTTCAAAGCCGGCGGCGGAGTCAGGCCCATAGCGCCTTCACCCGGGAGAGCGAGGAAGTTGTTGTTGCCGTCGACGTATGCACTGTCGGCAACAGGTTCTTCGGGAGTACCCCCGTTAGTGTAGAGCGCCCAGATCACGCGACCCGGATCCTCTTCAGATTCTTTCTGGATTGCCCAAAGTTCGATAGCCTCGATTTCATAGAGATACTTCTCTTTATCCATCTCGGTACCGTCCTTGCACTTCGGACCATGTCCGGCTTCAACTGCGGCCTTGACATCCTCAACGGCGTGGGTAATCAGCTTAGCATCGGACTTGCAACGGAACGTCCACATTTCCTTGAAATAGACGTTCGGCTGGAAACCACCACGAGCACCAATCACGAGATATTCGCTGGTGATCGCAAGGCTCAAGTTCAATGCCTGCTGGTCCGGTTCCGGAGGTGTATCGCTCTCAGAGATCATACTGCGCTCGGGCAGGTTCACCTGGACGATAGCCAGCTTGGAGAAAGCAGCCATGGAGAGAAGCATAGGAATCAGAATCGTGAACAAGCCCATCGCCGGCAACAGGTCCGGTTCTTCAGGCTTTGCTGGTTTCTTGATTTCTTTTGCCATTTTTTTTAAACTCCGTTAAAAGACTTAACTCTCAAAGACAATTAGACGAGAGAGTTGATAATCTTGAGGCCCTTTTCTTCCATTTCCTGGATGAGGCGTTCGGAGTTCATGTTGAGGAAGCCCACAATGACCAGGAGAGGCACTGCGGAGAGAAGTCCTTCAAGCGTCGTACCCATAGCGATAGCGATACCGTCGGAAAGAGCCTTAGCACGTTCAGAAGCGGGTTTGTTAGCCACGGCGTCGAAGGTGTAGATCAGACCGTAAATCGTACCCATAAGTCCGAGCAACGTAGAGATGGAAGCCATCACGGAAATAAGGGAGATGTAACGAGTAAGACGGGGAGCTTCAGTCAGGAACACTGCATCGCAAGCAGCCTGCATGCCTTCGCGGCCACCGGCACGGTTGGCAACGATAGCGGACATCACGCGAGCAACCGGGAGGTTGGTTGCGTTCGCGAGGCTCAGGGCCTGATCGTACTGCTGAGAAGAGATGAGCTTACCGAAGTCAGCGAGGAACTTGGCACGGCCCTTGGAGCTCTTCACCAGGATGTAGATGATGCGTTCGATGGAGATGCCGAGACCGATGATGAACACGGCCAGGATGATCCACATGAACTGCCAACCATCGGATTCAGGGCTGAAGGATTGAAGCATTTTAGACATTTTAGATTACTCCTTTCGAGTGTTGTTTTTGTGTTTGTTTTTGAAATCTTTGTTCATATTTATTTTTTTTTGGGCGTTTTTGGAGGGTTTACGGAGTAAAACTTTATTTACCCCATAGGAAACCCGCCTAAAGCCCTAAAAATACGGGGAACCTATGAACAAGGCCCCCGTAAAATAGTTTTTACCGCTACTTCTTCTTGCCCTTCTTCTTACCAGCCTTCTTCTTAGCGGGTGCAGGAGCAGGGGCAGCTTCTTCTGCAGGAGCGGCATCGTCCATGGACGGTTCCGGTTCGGCAGACGGTGCCGGGGCACCCATCAGCTGCTTCTTAAGTTCTGCAAGTTCAGCCTTCAACTTTTCGTTTTCAGCCTTTGCATCCTTGATGATTTCGCGGAAGGTATTGATCCTTTCTTCCGGAGTCATGACTTCGGACTTCGAGATCTGTTCGATACGAGCCTTCGTCTTGAAGTAGCTCGGGTCAGAGAACAGGGTCGACGGGTCAAACTTTTCGATCTTGGTGGCGAGAGCTTCGTTAGCTTCGTCGAGAGACTTCAGGGTTTCGAACAGCTTGGCAGTCCACTGGTTGTCGATACCGTAGTGGGCAGAAGCCTTGATACCGGTAGCGCACTGCGGAACTGCAAGTTCCTTGGCGGAGTTCGACTTATTCTGAAGTTCTTCACGATAGGCCTCGAGGTCTTCGTGAGCGGCTTCGATAGCGTCGGCCTTCACCATTTCTTCGTAGATGTATTCCTGAACAATGGCGGCGGAGTCCGGAAGCGGTGCGTTCGCGAATGCGTCAGCCACTTCGACGAACACGGCGCAGCCCTGGTAGAACATTTCGATGTAACCTTCTTCAGCCTCGACCACGTCCTTGTTGTAGAAGCCCTGGTCGCGAGCAAGGTCGATGTTCTTCTGGAAGATCGGACGTGCCTGTTCGTAGTAGCTCGGCAGCTGCTGCACGATGGTAATACGTTCGGCGAACTTCTCTTCTTCCTTCTTCGCGTTCATTTCCTGTTCGCGGATCTTGGCAGCCATGGTCACGAAGAGCATACCCATCTTGTTCGTGGCACGGAAGGTCCACTTTTCAGAAGCGTAGGCAGCAGACTTGGAGTAGTGACCCATAGCCTTCTGGAGCATTTCCACCAAGGTCTTGATGATCTTGGCCTTGTCCTTTTCCTTACCCTTCAGGACAACCGGATCCATCTTGTGGAACTCGTGTTCACCCATGTAGAAGGCAGCTTCGGCCGGGACACCCGGGTCGGCGTTCTTGATCTGAAGACCGTACTTGTCGTAAGCTTCCAGAGTCTTGCGGTAATCTTCGATAGCCTTGTCTTCTTCCTTCAGTTCCATGTAGGCACGGGCTGCACCGATGTAGGCGGCAATCAGCTTTTCCTTGTCTTCCTGGTACATCTTGATGAAGTTGTGGTATTCGGAAGCGGCGAGGTCCCACTTCTTGGCGTTAGCGTAGGCCATCGGGATGGAGAACGCAGCGTCAAGAGCGTAGGTGCTCTTCGGATAGTCGCGGACGAGGTCCTTGGAGCAGCGGATGGCTTCGTCGGTCATCTTGGCTTCGTCGTAGCTCAAGCAGGCGCTGTACAGGAAGCTCGGGGTCTTCTCGTTCTTCGGGTAGCGCTTGTAGGCAAGTTCGTAGGTAACAGCCGCATTCTTCTTATCCGGGATGGAGTCGTACACGGCGGCAGCAAAGCCGATTGCCTGGAACGCCATGGAATCCTGCGGGAAGTTGTTCGTGATGAAGAGGAACGTGGTCGCAGCCATCTGCGGCTTGTTGTCCTTCTTGTATGCGGATGCGGCACGGAGCACGCCCTTAACCGTGAGCGGAGAGCTTGCGTACTGCTTCGGCAAGATCATGAACGTTTCGGCAGCCTTGTTGTACTGGTTTGCGCTTTCGTAAGCGGCAGCCGCTTCGAAGATGGCCTTGTCGGCAATCTCGACCTTCGGGTAGCGCTTCACGAGTGCCAAGTAGGCTTCAGCACCCTTCTGGTACTGACCTTCCTTAACAGCCTTTTCTGCCATCTGGTAGAGCACGAATGCAATAGCCTTTTCGGTTTCCTTGGCCATCGAGTCGTTCTTGGTGGCCTTCACCTGCGTGTACTGCTTCAACAGCCATTCGAATTCGGCGAGAGCCTCATCGAGCTGGTTGGATTCAAGCAAGGACTTAGCAAGCATCTGGCTGATGAGCAAGATGTACTGGTGGTTCGGGTACTTCTGGCGAAGTTCGCGAAGAACCGTAACCGCAGTCTTAAACTTCTTGGCATTGTAATGGACGAGGGCAGCGTTGTAGGAAAGTTCGGCAGCTTCCTTGTTCTGGCCAAACTTCTGCATGTACTTGTCCACCTGGGCAAAGTATGCCTTGGTTTCGGGGAGGTCGTATGCCTTGACCGTATCGCCATTAGCCTTGGTCTTCAAGGCGGCTTCGCGAGCCTGGTCCATCATGAGCACGGCGTTGTACGCAGCTTCTTCCTTCTTCAGGAGGGCAGCGGAACCGAGGGCACGACGACCATAGCGGGTCGTATCGGTATCGACGATCCAGTTGAACATCTTGGCGGCGTTCGCATGCTGGCCCATTTCCTGGTAAGCAGCAGCGAGGTCGATATGCACGGTGTATTCATCCCAAGTCGGCTCATTCTTGTAGCGGGTCAGGAATGCCTCGTAAGCCTTGATAGCTTCGGCATAGCGACGCTTACCGCCTTCGATATCACCTTCCTTGGTGATCTTGGCAGCCTGCTGGTGATGGTAGTGCGGAATTTCGAGCATAGCGCCACGGATAGCCTTGTCAGCGTTCGCGACGGATTCCTTATACTTGGCGTTCTTCTTGCGCCAGGAGGAGTTCTTGTCGTAGCGCTTCACCACGACATAGCGGTATTCCTGAGCCTGGTCAAACTTCTGCTGGACGAGCAAGATTTCGATCATGGCAATATCGGCGAGCGGAGCGTCGATGTAGTCCGGGTTGATCTGCATCAAGCGCTTGAAGGACTGGACGGCTTCTTCGTTACGGTCGTGGTCCTTGTTCTTCATACCAATGCGGTAGTACACGGAATCCTTGAACGGAACCTTCTTGTCCTTGAGGAAGGCTTCAGCTTCGGCAACACCACCACCTTCAAGGTCAGAGAAGGATGCGGCCATGAAGTCCATAGCTTCAGCACGGAGGTCGTTGGGGTATTTACCCTTGTCGGCACCGATGATATATTCGTAGTACTTGTAAGCAGCAGTTTCGTATTCAGCAATGTTGTAGTAAGATTCTGCCAAGTGGTACATGGCGAGAGCCGCTTCCTTACCGGTGAGGTTCTCGAAGCCTGTCACCTTCTTGTAGGCGGCGATAGCGTCACGGAACTTACGGTTCATGAAGTGGTATTCAGCGATACGGAGCCAGGCCTTCGGAACGAGACCGTCGTTCGGGAAGTTCTTGACCAAGCGGTCACGGAGCTTGAACGCCTTCTCGTCTTCGCCGCTAGCTTCCTGCACGGCAGCTGCCTGATAGAGCACTACCGGAATCTTCGGAGCCTTCGGGTACTTGTCGATGTACTCGAGGAAGTAGGCCAGAGACTTCTGGTGGTCTGCCTTCGGGTACTGACCGATGTTCGCACACTTGGCCGGCTTGTTATCGCGGTCGGCACACCATGCGACATCTTCTTCGTACTGGCCCTGGATATCCAGGAACTGCTTTTCTTCGAGCATGAACTGGTAGTGACCCAGCTGCTGGAGAGCGCCGGCACAACGGTCGGACTTCTTGCCCTTACAGGTTTCACCCTTGGCGAGCTTTTCCCACTGCTCGATGGCCTTGATCATGCCCTGCTCGTCGAGGCCGCCGGAACGGCAAGCCTGTTCAGCCTGGTTCTTGATCACCTTATAGGAACTGGCGCACTGTTCGTAACCAGATTTGCCCTTTCCGATGGACTTGCACTTGGCAAGCATTTTCTTTGCTTCGTTGGTCTTTTCCTTACAAGGATCCGATGCAGCGAAGGAGGTTCCGATAAAGGAGCAAACTACCGCTGCGACAAGAATGATTTTTTTCATCGTTCTCTATCCACCTATATAATCATAAAAAAGGGGAGGCCCCGGATTACTCCAGGTCCTCCAAATCTTCGAGTTCCTGAGCGGCTTCCGAAGAAGGTGCGCCCTGGCCCATCTTGGTCTTCACAGTAGCGAGGGTGAAGCCCGCGTCTTCGAGGATGCGCTTACGGTTAGATTCGAAGCGGTCGCTCTGGATGGCTTTCTGAGTGAATGCGGCGTAGTCTTCGATTGCCTGGTTGGCCTTGTCGAAGGTCGGACGCAGAGCCTCGCGCTTGCTTTCCACACGCGGAGTGGGGAGCTGGCGGGCAAGATCAAGTGCCTGGACCTGCACGGAGTCGAACTCGTCCTGCATAGCATCGTATGCCTGGCGGGCGCTATCACGGGCAGCCACGGTCACAGCCGGCTTCTCGGTCTTCTTTTCAGCCTGTTCGAGAGACTTGGCAGCGTTCTGGTAGTCCTTCTTCATGAAGTAGCAGTAACCCTGAACGAGGTAAGCTTCAGACACGAGGAAGGATTCCGGAAGGTTAGAAATAATCCACTTTGCAGGCTTCATGGCTTCGTCCGGCTTGTTCACCTTGAGGAAGGACCATGCAATGCCGAGCATAGCTTCGTCGTACACCGGAGAACCGGCCTGCACCTGGCCATACATCTGGGCGGCGGCAGCAATGTCAGCCTTTTCGCCAGAGAAGTAGAGGTGGCCGAGCTTCACGCGGGCAGCATCCTGAAGGTCCTGTTCGGACTGGTTGGAGTACTGCTGCTCGGTAATGTCGCGGAAGCAGTTTTCAGCTTCTTCGAACTTGCCGAGGCGGCTGTAGGCGATACCCATGGTGTAACGGGCGTAGAAGTAGTTTGCGTTACCCGGAAGGATGGCGGCGAGCAGGTCGACGGATTCCTGGTAGAGGCCCTGTTCGAACTTGATCTGGCCGGCAACGTAGTCAGCGTCAGCCTTCACGTCGCTTTCACCGAACTTCTGAGCAATGTTCTGGTACTTGGTCATGGCTTCAGTGTACTTGCCTTCCTTATAGTCGATGTTCATCAACTGGAAGTGGTACTTGGCCTTCTGGTCACTCTGCGGATAACGCTTGATAGCGTCTTCGTACACGGCCTTGGCAGCCTTGTGCATGCGGAGGTTTTCGAAAGACTTTGCCTTGTAGAACGCAGCCTGGTCAACGAGGTGGAATGCGGGGTACTTGGTCTGGACCTTACCGAAGGCGTAGGCAGCTTCGAGGAACTGACGGTTCAAGTAGAGACGCATAGCGGCACGGTAGTCGTTTTCAGGTTCAATCTTCAAGCGACGGTAACGTTCCTCACCGATCTTCTCTTCACGGGTATCACCGAAGCGCGAAGTAATCTTCACTGCCCAGATGAAGCCACGGTTCTTCTTGGCGTAGAGGTCGTCATGAGACATTTCCAGGTCCAACTGGAGGTAACGGAAGATGCTCACGTCCTTCACGTTCACCGTAGCACCAGCAACGAAGTAACCTTCCTTGGTGAAACGGCCACGCACGCCAAGGTGCGGAGAGAGGTAGTAGGTCAAGGTGAAGCTGGTCTCGAGGTTGAAGCCTTCGCCGCCTTCCTTGTCATCGTGCATAATGTCGATGAAGGAGGCTTCGATCTTCGCTTCGAGGCTCCTGTTAAGACCGCGGTAGAACAAGGAGAAGTTCAGGTTTGCGGGAATCTTGTAGGCTTCGCTTTCCGTGAAGAGCACCACGGCCGGGGCATCTTCGCTAGTAGCGACTGCCGGCTGCAGCACGTTCTGCAAGGCGACACCAACGAGGAGGTAGCCGAGCTTGGAAGAAGCGAGCGGGTTCCAGCTGATACCGATGTCAGAACCGAAGGTCACCTGCTTCACGTCGTCGAACTGGTTGATGTAGAGCACCGAGATGTCCACACCGAGCGAGATCAACTGGAAGAGGTTGTAGGCATAGCCGAACATGAAGGCGTATTCGCCGTACGACTTGCCACCGTCAATGGAAGCGCCGTTCTCGAAGAACGAGAAGCCGAGCGTATGCTTGTAGTCCATCGGGAAGGTCAAGCTCACGTATTCCTGGCTTGCTTCACCACTAATGGAACTGAAGAACGCAGCGCTGAATTCCAACTGCTCCGTTTCTGCAATGCTTGCCGGGTTCACGTACATGGCGGTGTTGCCGCCGAATTCTGCGAACCAGTCATTCTGCTGATACTTGTGCGGAGAGTAGGTTGCGTCAGCAAACAGGGAGCTGGCCGCCACTGTAAGTCCGAGGACCGATGTCTTGATGAAACTAGTATGCATCATCACCTACTCCTTTACTTGATATCCGTGCGGATGAACTCGATACGACGGTTCTGCGCACGCCCTTCGGGGGTTTTGTTAGAGGCAACCGGCTGAGAGTCACCCTTACCGCTTGTAACAATGCGGGATTCGTTAATGCCGTTCTCGACAAGGAAGTTCTTCACTGCAGCAGCGCGGTCAGCGGAGAGCTGCTTGTTCTTTTCCTTGGAACCAACGTTGTCCGTATGACCCACAATTTCAAACGTTGCTTCCTGGAAGGTTTCCATAATGTCGACCACCTTCATGAGGGACACGTGAGAGTCCTGAGTAATGGTCGCCTTGCCGGATTCGAAGTTCACGCCTTCAAGCACGAACACCTTCTTCGGCGGCTGCGGGACTTCGTCCGGGCATCCGTCATCGTCCTTGTAACCGTTCTGGGTTTCGGCCTGTTCGGGGCAGCGGTCAACACCCTGGCACACATGAGCAAAGTTGGAGAGCAAGCCCTTGGCTTCGACCCACGGGTCGCAGAGACCGTCGCGGTCGTTGTCGGCATCCGGGCAGCCATCGTCATCCTGGTAACCGTCGAAGTCTTCGGCTTCTTCGGGGCAGTTGTCAATACCCGTGCAGACAGACGCGTACTTGTCGGAAACGCCTTCTTCAGAGACCCACGGATCGCAGAGGCCATCGGCATCGGTATCCGGGTTACGAGTCTCTTCGGCCTGTTCTTCTTCCTTCACAACCTCGACAGTCGTAAGACCGATATCGAGCTTGCCCTTACCACGCTTCAGCATCGGCGAGGTGGACTGGCAGTAGAAGTTCGGCTTCGAAAGGGAGTGGTTCATGAACTTCGGATCGAGGGAAACGTTGGTACGGTTCACCTTGATGAAGTGGTTGAACGGGTAGTAGTTCTTGTAGATGTTGTTGTACTCCACCTTCGTCTGACCGGCAGCCGGGTCAGCGAACACACCGTAGTAGTGGTTCTCCATGAAGATGTTGTTACGGGCGACCACGTTGGTCGGTCCCTTCAGTGCAAGGCCCGAATAGCCGTTGCGGAGCACGACGTTGTGCTCGATGAAGGCGTCGAGAGACTTAGCACCCCAAGCGAGGATGCCGGACCAGCGGTTGCCGTACACCACGTTGTTGCGGAGATGCGGGAGCGAGATGAACGCACCGATACCCGTAGCGTGGTTATCCATCACGTAGCAGTGGTGAATATAGGGGGCAGCGTTTTCACAGAGGATGCCTTCGAGACCGTTCCTCACAGTGAAGTGCGACATTTCTGCGCCCGAAGTACCCATGACGGTCGGACCATTGCGGCCGCCATCGATGATAGTTGTCAGCGGATCTTCGCCTTTCAGGATCACGCCCATCACCAGAGTGATGTTTTCGTTGTAGGTGCCGCGCGCTACCTTGATGGTATCGCCAGCGTCGGCATTACCGAGAGCGTCACCGATTTTCTGGAATTCGCCAGGCACGTTGATGATTCTTGCCATGGCGGTTCCGGAAAGAAGCAAAGCCCCGGCCGTAATTAAGACCAGTTTCTTTAGGGTCATACTGCTACGTTTCTCCAATCATAGAACACATAAAATCGTTTGTTTTTTGGTTTGCCGAATCGACAAATTCAAAACCCGAGTGGGAATATACCTTCATAACGGGCTCTAGTCAAACGCTTTTTTGAGAAATAACCCAAAAAAACGCTTAAAAACACAAAAAGAACCCGTTACGCAGGCTTTGAACGTCAATTCTCGGAAGGAAGGTTAGCCTTTTCTTCCTCCTTCTTCGCCCCCTGGATGGACACGCGAATCTCCTGGCAGGTCTTCTTGATATCCTGCAGAACCTTGCGTGCGCGCGTTCCAGCGGACTTGTTGCCGCGTTCGAACTTTTCGTACTCACGTTTGAAGTTTTCAACTTCGAGATCGAGGTCGTTGACTAAACTCATAAGCGAACTCCCAAAAAAAGTGCTTTTTGGAAAATAAATAAAGTTTTTCGCAAAAATTCGCAGTTTTGTAAAAACAATTTTACGTTTACGGATTATTACACGATTTTTGGCGTTATCAACAGGTTATCAACAACCTGCGAGACCCCAAAGGCAGGCCAAGGCCTTTTCGCCCGCCTCGCCCACGCTTTCGGAAAAGTCGTTCACGAACATTTTTATGTGTGATTCGATGACTTTTTCATCGGAAATTTGCGCTTTTTCGCGAATAAACGGGGTCACCAGTTCCGACCTTTTCCGAGCCATCGAGAGGCTCTCGCGAATTTCCTTCTCGACATTCCTGACAAGTTCGTACGAAAGGGAGCGTCGTGCGACTGCAATCCCGAGCGGAATCGGCGAGCCAGTCTCCTGTTCCCAGTAGGCGCCGAGGTCCTGCAACATGTGAAGCCCGTCACGTTTCCAGGTGAAGCGATGTTCGTGAATGGTTACACCCTGAGCCGCAGATTTATCGAGCAGCGAAGAGTAGACTTCATTGAAAAGAGCGTAACGCACCTGCGAACTGCCGCCGAACTTGCGCCCATACCAGAAGCGGAACAGGAGCGCCGCCGTCGTGTTTGCGCCGGGAAGGACCGTTTCTTGCGCAGGGTCGAAGGCGCCGGACTTAGAGGAAAGCAGGAGCGGGCCGCAGCCATACCCGATGGCGCCACCGCAACCGAGACATACGTAATCCTTGCGGATTTTCGGGTAAACTTGTGCGCTCACCTTGGCCACGTCGAGCTCGCCCCGCATAATCATCTCGTTCAGGGTCTGCACGTCGGCAAAGTGCACGTCCCACTCGAAGGGGGAATCCTTGAGACCGGCGACAAGCGCCTCGTAGATGTAGGTGTCGTTAGGACAGGTGGAAATGCCGAGAGATAGACGCATAGGCTAAAGGACGTCGAGGACTTGTTCCTTGAGGGCCATAAGGGCTTCCGGGATGCGCCAGGTGGAGGTATCGCGGTCGGTCGCGATGTTGCTCACACCACGGAACTGGTAGGCAGGCACGTTAAAGCGCTTGCACACGGCAAAGCAGGCTGCGCCTTCCATGCTCTCAACATCGGCCTTGAAAAGCCCACCGCGACGGAGCGCCAGGTACTTGGTACCGGTACAGCAGTTCACCGAGACTCCGGCAACGGAACGTATAGACGCGAGCGCAAGCGTGAGGAACCGCGGAGATTCGCCCTCGTAGGTGCCGTCCTCGCCCGAGACGTCCTTCCAGGTCACGAAATGGCCCTCACGGGTCTGGATTCCCATATCGCCGACAACGTCGGTATCGACGCGCACCACATCGCCAATCTCGATTCCGCGGTTGGGATATGCCCCGCAGATACCCACCTGAATGACGCGCTCATAGCGGTTCTTGGCCAGGAGATACGCGAGGTTCGCCGAAAAGTCGAGCATGCCTACCCCACATACGGCGACATCGTAGCGGTTGTCGATGGACTGTGGCGTAGAGGACGCCACTACCGCAGAAATCTGCGGGAAAATCGTGTTGAATTCCAGCTTCGAGGCAAATACGACAAGCGTTCCGTTCATGTCGGCCCGCCTATTCCTGCTGTTCGAGACTTTCGCGGATAGTTTCTTCCAGTTCAGCGACACGCTCGAGGGAAAGCATCCAGGGCTTGTCTACCTCACAGCGGGCCACAGCGACCGCGGTCGACTTCACGAGGCATTCCTCGAACTCGAGGCCCATGCTGTCGGCATAGAGCCAGCCGGCAAAGAACGAATCACCAGCACCCACGCTGTTCTGCACTTCTACCGCAGGGGGCTCCACGACTGCGCTCTGGAACTTCTTTTCGACCAGGCGGAACGCACGTACCGGAGATTCCTCGTCGGTCACCACGAGGTTCTTGATGGGCAGGCGCTCGAGCACCGCGGTCGCGGTCATCTTCCAGAACTGCGGACTAGACTTCACCTGCGGAATGCCCATGCGGTCGAGCAACTTGCTGTACTCGTGCATGTTAATCTTGAGCAGTTCCACGCCCTTCTCGAGCCAAGCATCGATATTCTCGATGGCGTCGACAAACACGCGCTTGCCCGTAAAGTCGAGGTCGTTGATGCTCTCGACGTTAAAGTTACCGGGGAAAGACCCGCAGAGCGCGACGCACTGCGCCGTGTTCCAGTATTCACCGAGAGTCTGCGCGAAATCCTTGTTCTCGATATCGGTAAGGACCGGAGAGGGCTCGATAAGTTCCGTCGATTCGCCCCCGCAGGCAATAGTAGTGCAGGTGCGGGTCGGTTCCTTGATCCATACCGGAGCCTGGTTAATGCCGCAAGCGGAAATCTCGTCGAAGATGCGGGACCCGTGATCGGACCCAAGAAAGTGCATCAGGAGGGGCTTGCCGCCCAGGTTCTGCAGCACACGGCTGCAGTTGATGCCCTTACCCGAGGCGTACTCCTCGACGTTTGTTATGCGGTGCACCTCGCCCGGAGTGAATTTGTCCAAAAAGAACAAACGCTGCCAGGCGGGATTGAGGCCAAGTATGAGGATTTCCTGAGGCATGGTACTAGAAATTCACCTTGAAGAACTTGCGCTTGCCCACCTGGACCACCAGCTGGTCACCGCCCTTGATTTCAAACGAGGCCTGCGGGTCGGCGAGCTTTTCACCCGCGATCTTGACGCCGCCGTTCTGGATCATGCGGCGGGCTTCGCCCTTAGATGCGAAAGCCTTGATTTCCACAAGCAGATCCAGGGCACCGTAGGTGCCGGCCGCCACGCTGCACTCGGCAGCATCGCTCGGGATGGCGTTACCGCTGTGAATCTCGCGTTCCTTGGCAGCGGCGGCCTCGGCGGCCTCCGCACCATAATACTGCGTCACGATATCGATGGCGAGGCGGTGCTTCGCATCGTTCGGGTTCATCTTGCCCGCATTGATGTCCGCAATCATCTGCTTGACTTCGTTGAGCGGGACTTCGGTCAACAGTTCGAACCAGTTCTCGATGAGGTTGTCGGCGAGGCTGTAGATCTTGTGGTACATCACGTCGGCGGGCTCGTTCAAGCCCACGTAGTTGCCGATGGACTTACTCATCTTGACCTTGCCGTCGGTACCGAGGAGGATAGGCATGAAGAGACCGATCTGCGGTTCCATGCCCTCGAAAATCTGGAGGTCGCGGCCACGGAGCACGTTGAACTTCTGGTCGGTGCCGCCGAGTTCCACATCGCTCTGGATAGCGACGGAATCATAGCCCTGCATCATCGGGTACATGAATTCGTGCAGGCTGATGGGCGTGTTCGCCGTGTAGCGGTTGTGGAAGTCCTCGCGCTCGAGCATCTGGGCAACAGTGAACTGACCCATGAGTTCGGTCACCTTGCTGAACGGGAGCTTGGAGAACCATTCACCATTATAGTGGATTTCCACCTGGTCGCGGCGGACCACCTTGAAGAACTGTTCCTGGTACTCCTTCGCGTTCTCAAGCACCTGCTCGTGGCTGAGGCGCGGGCGTGCCTTGTTGCGACCGCTCGGGTCACCGATCTGTGCGGTGTAGTCACCCACGATGAGCACGACGGTATGGCCCAGGTCCTGGAACTGGCGGAGCTTGCGCATCACGACCGTGTGGCCGAAGTGCACGTCCGGGGCAGTCGGGTCCACGCCCATCTTGATACGGAGCGGCACTCCGGTATCGTAGGACTTCTGGAGTTTCTTTTCGAGTTCTTCCTGCGGTACGACGTCGATGACGCCGCGCATCAAAATTTCAAGTTGTTCCTTAACAGGACGGAATTGCATAATGGTTCCTTGTTTTTTTTCGGAGTGAAATATAGAAAGTGGCAGAGAATAGAGTCAATCCACGTCTCGCGGGAGCAACAAAATATCCCAAAATAAGCAGAAATGTGCCGTAACGGAAGAAAAACATTGATTTTTTTCTCGTATTTTCTATTTTTTTTGTTACCTTGTTCAAAGAAGGAGTACATGATGAAAAAAGTTTTCATTCTATTTGCAACAGTGGCATCACTCTGTTTTGGCGCTTCGGCCCCGCACACCCATGACGGATTCTTTTTCAGCATAGCCATGGGTTTCGGCTACCAGAATATCGACTTCGTCACCTATGACTACGATGACGATACCTACAACATGTCCGGAGCCGCAACCGATATCGATATAAAGATCGGATTCAGTGCAACGAACAGCCTCGCGGTCCACCTCACTCTGGCTGGCGACACGCCCCTGGACGACATGAATTTCGATGGCTACGACTACAACGCGAACATGTCACTCCTCGGTCTCGGCGCAACATACTATTTCCCGAACAACTTCCTCGCATCTGCATCCTTCGGTGTGGGGCAGTTCCGCTTCTATGACGACATCGCTACCTTCCAAGCCAAGGTACAGGCCAGCCCGGACGACTACTCCCGCAGTGGACTCGCGTTCCAGATTGCCGGCGGCAAGGAATGGTGGATCAGCGACAACTGGGGTATCGGCGCAACAGCATCTATCCTTTACGGGTTCGAGACAAACCTCGCCGACACAAGGGAATCCTCCCTTTCCTTCACTGTTAGATTCACTGCTACCTTCAGCTAATAGAATAACTTTCTAGTAAATCTATTTTCCGAAACCAGCGAGGTCTATGCCGAGCTGGTTTATTTTGTATGTAAGGATTCGCGGAGTCGTGGAAAGACTGCGCGCGGCAGCGGCAACCTTGCCCTTAGAGCTCTTGAGGGCGTCGCAGATGATATCCTTCTCGTAGGCTTCCACCATGCGCTTGAGATTGCCATTCACGGGAGTACCGCTCGTTTCGGCGGTCTGGAGCGTGGTCGGGAAATGGTGCGGGTAGATGACGTCCTCGTCGGCCACGAGTACCGCGCGCTCGATTCCGTTTTCGAGTTCACGCACGTTTCCGGGCCACGGGTAACTCATGAGCATGTTGATGGTCGTACGTGCGAGACGGCGCACGTTCTTGCCCACGATGCGGCAGTAATGCTCCACAAAGTGGTCGGCAAGAAGCACGATATCTGTCTTGCGGTTCCTGAGCGGCGGCACATATATCGGGAAGATATGCAGTTGGTAGTAGAGGTCTTCGCGGAAGGTTCCTTCTTCCACCATCTGCTGCAGGTTCTTGGTGGTGGCCGCAATCACGCGCACGTTCACCTGCTTCGAGATGCGGGCGCCGATGCGTTCTATTTCGCCGTGCTGCAACAGGCGCAAAAGTTTTACCTGAAGGTTCGGCGAAAGTTCGCCTACTTCATCGAGGAAGAGCGTGCCGCCTTCGGCCTGTTCTACGCGGCCGGGCGTTTCGGCAAACACGCCCACGAGGGCGCCACGCACACTGCCGAAAAGTTCACGGTCCAGGACGGATTCCGGCATGGACGCGCAATGGACGCGGACGAACGGGCCCATGTTGCGGTCGGAACGGTAATGGATTGCTTCTGCAACGAGCCCCTTGCCCGTACCGACCTCGCCCACGATGAGTGCGGGGAGCGGACTGCGGGAAACCTGGTCAATCTGCGCGTACACGCGCTGCATCTCGCTCGAACGCCCGATGATGTTGTCCGGCTGGAAACGGTCCTTGAGTTCGAGCGTCAAGCGCTCGTTCTCGGCCTTCAAGAGTTCATTTTCTTCGCGGGCCTCGCGCCGGAGCTTAACCGCCGCCGCAAGCATCTGCGCGATAATTTCAAGCAGACGGAGCTTTTCGGGAAGTTCTTCTTCCACCGGGTTCTGCACGTCGGCACTGAATGCGCCGATGACCTGGTGCTCCATAATCACAGGCACGCAGAGAAACGCCTTGTCCTCCGTCTTGCCGCGCCCCGTACGGTCCAGGAAGTCCGGATCTTTTGCAACGGAAGGAATGATGATGGGCTTACCCGTTTCCACGACACGACCGGTAATGCCCTCGCCTACCTTGTAGCGGCCCTTGCGCGCCTGGCGGCTGCTCAAGCCCTCGGCAATTTCAATCGAAATTTCGCCCGTGTGGCGGTTGTACAGCGTAAGCGTCGCATGCTCCACACCCATCGTCGATTCCACCACCTCCAAAATCGGGTGCGCGACGCTCTCGAAATCGAGCGTCTGGTTCAGGATGGAACTGATCTTGTAGAGCAGTTCCAGTTCCTGGATTTTGGATTGCGACGTGGGCATATATGAAATTTA
This sequence comes from Fibrobacter succinogenes, assembly GCA_902800815.1. Lineage (GTDB taxonomy): Bacteria > Fibrobacterota > Fibrobacteria > Fibrobacterales > Fibrobacteraceae > Fibrobacter > Fibrobacter succinogenes_B. Next base: position 11,053 of record CADCGB010000001.1, on the reverse strand, counting down.
CTTAATCCGGTCGCCGCAGAATTCCTGGCGACCACAATTTTTGCAGTGCGAGCCCATCCAGAGCGTGTCGAACTGTTCGATGGCGGGCTGTACGAGTTCGGCCAGTTGCCCGAGCAAGGGCATCGATTCGCCGTCCTGCTTCACGTAGACATCCTTGATGTCGGTGGTACCGATCCACAACGTCTCGCGGACCTTCGCAATCCGCGCGATGACCTCGGAGTAATGTTCCTCGTTCTGGATGTACTTTGTGAATATGGACACGGGAGTAAAGATAACCTTCCTCTTGTTTTTTGTCACGCGTTTTTATATATTCAATTCAGTAATAGCAGTCAATCCCGCTGACAGCGCATTCGTTCCGGGCGGGTAGTTCAACTATCTGCTTGACGCCGTCCTCCCTTTGCAGGCGCGACACGCCCCGCGATTTGAGGACAGGAACCCTATGGGGAGAACGGCCCCTGGCGATCAACGTAGAGCACCTCCACATTCCGTGGAATTTCCAATCTGTCATAAACAGGTTTGTGAACCGGTGTTCTGCGCTATACATGCATATCTCCTGTTTGCAAACCGCAAAACTTTCACAGGAGAATGTTATGGCAAAAAACATCGATTTTAACGGTCTCTGCAATGCTATTGCGCAAATTGACGAGGCTTTCGAAGAAAACACCGCCAAGGCAATCAACAAGAATGTAACCGCGCGCAACTGGCTTACCGGCTACTACATTGTGCATTACGAGCAGAACGGCAACGACAGGGCCAAATACGGCGAGAAAACGCTCCAGAGGCTGGCCGAGCGTCTGAACAAGAAGTCCCTTTCTTACAGGAATTTGCGTCTTTACCGTCAGTTCTATATGGAATTCAAGTGTTTGGCACGCCCCGTTCTGGAATTTACTGCTGCAGAATTCGGGGCAACCAGGCCATTGACGGCTGATTTAGGGGCAAAATTGGACGTTTTGCCACCGTCGGAAACAGATTTGGCAAACACCGTTTGCCCAATCTGAAAAAGTTGAAATTCCGCCTGAAAAACTCTTTAATCATCTCTCGTATTCGCACTTCTTGCTCATTATGGGTGTCGAAAATCCGTTGGGCAGGGTCTTTTACGAACTGGAATCTATGAAAGGCGTTTGGTCTTTCCGCGAACTCAAACGCCAAATTGACTCGAACTACTTCGAACGCACGGCCCTGAGCAAGGATCCTGCAAAAATGAGTGCAATCGTCCAGTCCCGCATTGCGCAATCAGGCCATCCGCCGAAACTCCAAGATGTCGTGAAGAGCCCGTACGTCTATGAATTCATCGGGCTCAAGAACAAGGACGTTGTCGAAGAATCCGACCTGGAAGACGCGCTGATGAACCACCTTGAAGAATTCTTGCTGGAACTCGGCAACGGGTTTTGTTTCGAAACCCGGCAAAAACGAATCCTTGTCGATGACGACTACTTCTTCTGCGATTTGGTCTTTTACCACAGGATTCTCAAGTGCCACGTATTGATCGATCTCAAGGCTAACAAAATCAAGTACGACGACATTGCACAGATGAACCTGTACCTTGCATACTACAGGAAAAACGTGATGGAAAAAGGCGACAATCCGCCTGTAGGCATTTTGATGTGCACCAAAGCAGGTAAGGAACTTGTGGAATATACAACCACGGGAATCGAAGAATCGCTTTTCGTGCAGAAATACAAACTGAACCTGCCTGCCGAAGACGAACTGACCAAGTGGCTCAAGAACGAAATCAGCGGGAAGAAGGGGTAAAAGAATTAACAAAAAATCCCCGCCTGCGCGGGGATGAAAAATTGCCGGTCAGGCCGGGCATGACAATGAGGGACTAGATCCTTCGACTTCGAGGCTACGCCTCTCCTCCACAAAGAGGATAACTCAACTTTAGAACTAAAGTTCTTAGTTTCGTATAGCTCAGGATGACACTTCCTTCTATTTCAACGCTTCCTGAACCAGGGCGGATGCACGCTTGGCGTCGAAGCGGCCCTTGACCTTCGGGGAGAGTTCCTTCATGATCTTGCCCATGTCCTTCGGGCTTGCAGCGCCGGTCGCGGCCTTGATTTCGGCGATGAGGGCCTTGACTTCGTCCTCGGTCATTTCGGCGGGCATGTACTTGCGGTAGAGCGCGATGCAGGATTCCTCGGCGGGAACCTTGTCCATGAAACCGCCCTTCTTGAGGATGTCGATGGCTTCCTGCTTCTGCTTCACGCTACGGGCGAGCACGTCGACGCACATCGCGTCGGTGATTGTCTCCTCGATCTGGGCCGGAGTGGCGCCAGCCTTCATGGCCTCGTTCTTGATGTCGGAATGGAGGGTGCGGAGCGTTCCGAGAGTCTCGGCGTCGTGCGCCTTCATGGCTGTCTTGATATCGTCTTTGATTTTTGCAAGAAGTTCGCTTGCCATAGTGAATCCTTTGCGGTCTCACCGCTTTTGTTATAAAACACGCAACGAGCCACCGATCATGGATCGGCGACTCACCTTTACGCAATATACTAATTGTTATTAGTAGAGACGCTTGCGGTTCTGGTCAGCAATCTCTTTGAGACGCTTGCGACGGGCCGCAGTTTCGATGCGCTTCTTTTCTTCGGAGGGCTTTTCGAAGCGCTGGCGCTTCTTGACATCGGAAATGATGCCGTTCTTTTCGCAAGACTTGGTGAAACGCTTGAGAGCGCGTTCGAAAGGTTCGTTGGACTTAACAATAACGCCGATCACGATTATCCTTTGGTTAAAAATTCAGTTTGAGAGCCCAAATATATTTAACTCTGCCGATTTCGTCAAGGGTGGGGGCACATCAGGCGTTTTTTGGACAAAAAATGGGCATTTTTTTAATTATAACTTGCGGAACATCAAAGACTTATATATATTTTTAGTGTTGCCTAACAGGCATGCCATTCATTTTCCGGAGTATTTAATGAAAAAGACATGGTCGTCTAGCTTATGCGTCGTATCCCTCGCAGGCGCCCTCCTTTGCGGATGTGGCGAAAAAGAGGAAATAGTCCCCGACATGCAGAAAAAGGAACCGGCACCCGCGGTCACCAAGACCGAAGCGGCTCCGGCACCTGCCGATGAACCGGAACTCGTGCCCATCCAGTCCCTTTCTCAGGGCAACGCCCAGGGTGACGAAAAGGCCGAACCCGCCACTAAGGAAGCCCCGGCGGTTACCGGCAACATCCAGCCCCAGGAAGACGGCCCGTTTGTTATCCAGGTGAGCATCCAGCCCTCGAAGAAGGGTGCCGACGCCATCGTGAAGAAGCTTGCAGAACAGAAGATCGAGGCCTACGTCGCCGAGGTGGAAAACCCGGGCGAACTCGAGGGTACCTACTACCGTGTACGTATCGGCTACTTCCCGAGCTATGCAAACGCACAGGAATACGGCAAGCAGGTGCTGACCGCGCTGAATTTCCAGTGGTGGGTGGACAACAGCAGAAACGACGAAGTGGGTAACCCGTCCGGCGAATCCGGCAACAGCGGCGAATCCAGTTCGTACTACGCTCCTCCGCAGGACAACCAGCCCGAACCGGCCCCGGCTCCTGAACCTGAACCCGCTCCGGCACCTGCCCCGGCACCCGAACCTGAACCTGCGCCTGCTCCGGCACCCGCACCCGAGCCTGAACCGGCTCCTGCCCCCGCACCGGAACCCGCACCTGCTCCTGCTCCGGCACCCGCACCCGAACCGGCACCTGCTCCGGCGCCCGCTCCTGCACCTGCCCCGGCAGCACCCCCTGCCCCGCCTGCAGAAGACTTCGTGGACGACTGGGAATAAGCAATTTCTACATAACAAAAAAACTCCGCTCAGAAAGCGGAGTTTTTTACTTTGTCTAAAACCTAAAAGTTGTCGTAAGCGCCATTATTGTAGTTGATCCAGAAATCCTCGCACATTTCATTAAAGTTTCGCTCATGGCTATTCAGCGTTCCCTCGTCATATTCGGAAATATACACCGACTTACCCGAGCACGTAACCTTCATGGAGCCGTCACGCCAACCCCGAGCTTCCTCTTTCCATTCTGCGCAATCCTTATCTGCATAGGACTGGTTTTCATACCAGAATTCAGACTCTATAGTCACATAGTTGCCTTGATCCGTCACCGTGGAGTTATAGCCCGCCAGACCCGGAATATCGTTCACGACCTTCACCGTCGTCGCCGTGCGGGTAACTTCGCAGATAGCGCTACCATTGCTATCATCACAGGCAACTAATCCAAAAGCCAAAGTAGCTATAGCCACAATACCCCAATTTTTCATTATTTCTCCTTTTCTGGAATGTAGAAGTTTCTCTAAATTTACTCTTTTTTTCAAGAAAGCGTTTTTCTAAATTTGCAAATATGCCTACAAAGAAGCCCAAAGTTTTCGTTGTCCACTTAGGATGCGCCAAGAACCAGGTCGATGCGGAGAACCTCGTCGGCGAGATGCTGCACGCGGGTTTTGCGACCTGCGACAGTGCTGCCAAGGCAGACTACATCCTGGTGAACACCTGCGGGTTCATCGAGGCCGCGAAAGAAGAATCCATCAACGCGATTCTCGCACAAATTAACGGCAAGAAGCCGAAGCAGAAACTGATTGTGTCGGGTTGCCTCTCGGGGCGCTACGGCGAGGAACTCATCAAGGAACTGCCCGAGGTGGACTACTGGGTAGGCACGTACAAGCCGGGCGAACTTTTGAAGAAGATGGGAATCGTCGCACCGCAGACCTGCGATGCGGAGAACCTCCCGCGCATGAACCTCGGCGGATTCAAGCACCACGCCTACCTGAAGATTGCGGAAGGCTGCAACCGGCGATGCGCCTACTGCGCGATTCCGCTGATCCGTGGCAAGCAGGTGTCGCGCAGCATCGACGAAATCGTCGAGGAGGCCAAGGGCCTCGAGGCGCAGGGCGTGAAGGAAATTACCCTCATCGCGCAGGACACGACCTACTTCGGGCGCGAGAAGGGCAAGAAGGGCGGCACGCTGGCACAGCTCCTGAAGGCGATTCTCGACAACACGAACATCCCGTGGATCCGCACGCTGTACTGGTACCCGATGTTCGTGGACAACGAACTTTTAGACCTGATGGCAAACGAGCCGCGCCTCGTAAAGTACGTGGACATGCCTATCCAGCACGCCAGCGACAACGTGCTCAAGAACATGAAGCGCAACTACCGCAAAAAGGAACTCGTAGACATTCTGCACAAGATCCGCAAGCGTATTCCAGGAGTTACACTGCGCACGACCGTGCTTGTCGGGTTCCCCGGCGAGACGCACGAAGACTTCGAAGAACTGATGGAACTCCTGGAAGACATTCAGTTCGACCACCTAGGCGGATTCGTGTTCAGCCCCGAGGAAGGCACGCCCGTGATGGAGATGAACCTCCCCGCCGTGGACGAGAGCGAAGCACGCGCAAGGCTCGATGCAGTAACAGACCTGCAAGAAGAACTCGATGCCGAACGTGCCGAAGCGATGATTGGGAAAAAAGTCCGCATCATCATCGACCAGGTCGCCGAAGAAAGCGAATACCACTTCTATGGACGCACCGAAGGCAACTCGATGGAGAATGACGACATCGTGAAGGTGCTCGAGGGCGACGCCGACGTGGGCGAATTCTACGATGCGCTGGTGGTGGACGCAGAACCGCACGAACTGATTGTTAAATTGCTATAAAGCAGCGACAAGTGCTAGAATAAAATGTATGGATCCTCGCCCACGCTTTGCGTGGTCAAGGATGACGGCGGGTCATTTTTTACTATATTTCGCAGACCAAAATCGGATGGATTCCGCCACGCGCGGGATTACATTGGCCGAGCCCGTGTATCACAATGGATAGTGTCCCTCCCTCCGAAGGAGGTTATTCCGGTTCGATTCCGGACATGGGTATTAACGCTCCCCCTCGGGAGCGTTTTTTATAGCAGCAGCATGATGCCGTCGACACCCAGCACCGTAACGCAGGCGACAACGGCAACCCCTACGAGGCCGCGCCCGAGGAGCGAGGCGATAACCGCAGCGACGAGCGCACACGCACCCGAAAGCATACTGTTCGTGGAATATAGAATGGCAGGCACCGTCATCGCGGCAAGAACCGTGTAAGGAACGTACGCGAGGAACGAACGCCAGAAGCGGCTCTTGATCTTTCCCTTCAGAAGGACGAAAGGCACCGCGCGCAGCAGGTAGGTAACACCCGCCATCACAAGCAAGAAGAGGCAATAGTCCCTCAGGTTCATGCTCCCTCCTTACTTTGTTCGCATTCCTCGTTTTCATCCTTCACCGGGAAGAAAGCCGCACCGATGAGCGATGCGACAAGTGCGCAGATGATAATCGCAAAACCGACGGTGACACCGCTGAGCGCGGGCACGAACTTGAACGCGAAACTGCAGGCGATTGCAATCAGGACGGCAATGAGCGTAGGGCGGTGAGCCTTCATCTGCGGAACGACGATGGCAACAAACATGCCGTACAGCGCCACCCCGAGGGCGTTCGTCACTAGCGCAGGGAGGATCTCGCCGCAAACCGCCCCGCAGAGCGTACCCGAAGACCACCCGATGTATGGGAGTACCATGAGACCCGCGAAATAACGTGCCGTAACAGGTTCCGGCTGGCTAACCGCAAGCGCGTAAATTTCGTCCGTAATGCCTGTTGCGAGGAGCAGGCGCTTGAACGTCCCGAAATTCGGCGCAACCTTCTGCGAGAGGGAAATCGCCATCAGGCTATAGCGCAGGTTAATAAAGAAAGTCGCAATCGCCATCTCGATAAACGTGCCGGCGGCATCCGCCATAATCTGGAGACCCGCGAACTGCCCCGCCGAGGTGAGATTCGTCATCGAGATGAATGTGACCAGCGGCCAGCTCAAGAACCTGGAACCCGCGATGCCGAACGAGAACGACACCGCAAAGTACCCGAGGCCTATCGGAAGGCCGTCCTGGACGCCTTTAGAAAACTTCATGGCGACAAATATAGAAAAAATCTATAATAAGTCTATGCAAATATGCAAATTTATGCATATTTTACACTTACTTCACCACAATGCGGCGAATCAGCGTATCCGAGCCCGAACGGAGGCGCACGACGAAGCTGCCCTGACGGAGCATGTCGAGGCTAACCGCACCGGACACGTGCCCGAAGGTCGCAATCGGAGTCCCCTTCATATCGAAGATTTCAACTGCAATATCGGAGGCGCCCGAAACATGGAGCATACGGCCGGCAACAACCAGCGAGAGCCGACTTACCGCAGGCGACATCACAAGCACGGAGCCATCGCTCGAGGAGGTTTCCGGCGACGTGCTAGACGAAGTCGCAGGAGTTCCGCTCGAAGAAGATTGCTCCTTGCTGGAGGAAGACGCGATGTCGCTACTCGAGGCCGGGATGGCAGAGGAGGAACTGCTTTCAGGCATCGTCACGACAAACGTTATCACGAACTTCTGTCCGTTAACCATTACCGTTTCCACGGATGTTCCCGTCGGGAAGTCTTTGTGTACGGAACCCTCAACGGTTACGACATCACCAACCTGCTTAAATTCTACGAACCAGAGATTCCAGGACTTGCGGTCAAACGTCTGCACGTTGCTGAACGTGATAGTTTCGAACGCTTCGCCGCGAGCAACCGTCTGCTCCAGGCTACCCGAAACAACGACCTGCGTGTTTTCGCTGCTGCTAGAAGGCGGTTCACTACTGCTCGATTCCGGCAGAGCACTTGAAGAAGATTCTACAATCACAATTTCACTACTAGAAGACGATTCACCTGAAGAAGACTCCACGATAATGATTTCGCTGGAGGAAGATTCTACGACAATAATTTCGCTGGAAGAAGATTCCTGTATGCTAGAAGAGGATTCCTCGCTGGACGAAGACTCCAGTACACTGCTAGACGAAGCAACGCTACTCGAGGAATGAAGTACCGTAATCTTGCCCGTTGCAGAAGTATTGTTGTCTATGCCGGTCACAGCAATCGTGTAGTCATACACGTAGTCTGTCAGGCTATCGGCTACAATACCCGAAATCGTATAAGTCTTCGCATTGTCGTCCTTCGTCCCCTTCAGGCCTGCAGGTATCCCCGACAACTCAATCTGCCTCATATTCTCGTACCTGTAGACAATCGGCTCGATGGCGTTACCCGCAGTTACCGTCTGCGAAGAATTACCGGTGACAAGTTCAAGCACCGTCGTTACCGGCTTGTGTTTCACCGTAATCTTGCCCGTGGCAGTCGTACTCGAATCAACCCCTGTCACGTCAATCGTGTAGACATATTCATTATCCTTCAGGGTGTCGGCAACCGTTCCCGAAATCATGAAGGTCGTATTGCTCTTGTTTATCGCGCCCATCAATCCGGCCGGAAGACCAGTCACGCTAACCTCCGTCACATTCTTGATGCTATAGACGATGGAATTGATGGAGTTTCCCGCAGTCACTGTCTGGTCCGGTTTTCCACTCGTAAGTTGGAAAACCATCTGGACCTTCACGCTCGAAGAAGACTCTACAGAACTAGAAGACAGAGCTTCGCTAGAGCTACTCTCTTCAGAAGAACTGCTCGGCGCTTCAGAACTAGAACTCTCTACGCTGCTACTAGACGACACATCGCTCGAAGAAGACTTTTCTTCGCTTGAAGACGACTCAATATCACTGCTAGAGGCAGGGATGACAGAAGAGGAGGATACCTCTATGCTGGAGGACGACACTTCAGCACTACTGCTAGATTCCTCGCTAGAGGAGGACTCTACAGAACTAGAAGACTGCACCACCGTAATCGTTCCCGTCACAGACGTATTATTGTCTACGCCCGTCACATCAACAGTAAAGGTGTAGGCCTTCGCCACCACGGATGAATCCACGGTTCCCGAGATTGTGTACGTTTTCGCACTCTGATCCAAAGTCCCTGTCAATCCCTGCGGCACACCGGACAAGCTTACCCGAGTCGCATGTTCGTACCGATAAACAATCGGTTCAATCGCATTGCCCGCAACAATGGTCTGGTTTGCGTTTCCGCTCGTAAGTTCAAAAACCGTCTCTGCCGGCTTGTGCTTCACGGTAATCTTGCCCTTCGCCGTAGAATCATTATCGATACCAGTCATGGTAATCGTGTACTCGTATTCATGGTCGGTAAGGGTTTCGAGAACCGTGCCCGAAATCGTATACGTTTTCGCGCTCTTGTCCAGCGTTCCAGACAAACCCTTCGGTACACCAGACAGCTTAAAATTCTTCACGTTCTGGTACGAATATACAATCGGTTCAATCGCATTACCCGCGGTTACTGTCTGGCTCGTGCTACCGCTCTTAATTTCATAAGTGATCCGGGCAGGCTTGTGCTTTATCACGATCTTCGCACTCGCAGATGCATTGTTATCCGGGCCAGTCGCATTTACGGTGACTGTCTTTTCCATGTCTCCGAGATCCGCCTGAATAGTGCCGCTAATCGTTATCGTCTGTGCATTTTCGTCGCGCGACATAGCGAGCCCCGCCGGCATGCCTTCTACCGTATAGGACTTCACGTTTGCATACCTGAACACGATAGGAGTGATATCGTCACCCGCAGTCACCGTCTGTTCCGCGTTCCCGCTGATAAGTTCAACCGTCGTCACAACCGGCTTGCGATTGACATTGATTGTCGCATTCACAGTAAAGTTCGTATCCGGGCCAAGCACACCCAACTGAATTTTATGTTCGCCCGGAGCGGTATTTTCCGGAATGCGGCCAGAAATCGTGTATGTCTTCGCGGACTCGTCCTTTACTGCATCCAAGCCCGAAATGATGTTCGCACGGATAGACGAGATTTTTTCGTACCGGTAAACAATCGGAGATATCTCGTCGCCAGCAGTTACCGTCTGCGTAGCGTTCCCGCTGGTGAGTTCGAATACCGTCAGTACCTTTTCACTCGAGGAGGAGGGGGCACTACTGGAACTGCTCATGGAACTCGAGGACATCGAGGAACTCGACTGCGAGGAGCTGGATGCCCCCGAATGGGTAATCGTGATGTTGTGGGACTTCGCGAACTTGTAGTAAGAATCGTCCGGGTCCTGGATGGTAAGCCCGAGGACACCATCCTGGATACGCGCACCCAGATTGTCCATGTCCAACCATTCGGTATAATCGTTATTGCCGGCGCCACCGACCCCGTAACCGTCGTCGGCGATAATCATCTTCCCACCCATCGCGGACCTCGCGCCAGCCCATGTAACCAGGTTATTATCATCGTTGCGGATGCGCGTCTGGTTACCCTGGGTGCGGCCTCCCGAGGTAAACAGGTAATCGACCTTGCTCTTGTCGAACCTATTGTACCAAGTCCTGATACCGTCGTTCAGCCAAGGAGAGATATCCACCGCAATCTTCGCGTTCGGCAGGGCCGCCTTGATTGTCGACACGATGCTGTTGAAGTAATACCCGGCAAGGGAATCGTCCGGAATGCCACCGTCCTGCTGTTCAAATCTTTTGTCTAGCGTGTCGCCCGAAAAGGAATACTGGAAAAAGTCGGGTTCTATCAGCCAGATGGTCGTCCCGACAGTACCATTATCCTGTTTAAAGTCCTTTGCAACTCCCTGCGCATACGCACTGTAACGGGAAATGATATCGGTCCAGTGGTGACGAATCGTGTTAGCCCCATTGGTACAATGGTTCGGGTTCCCCATGTCGCAATCCACATACCCCTGGTCCTTGTCGTATTCCGCAATCACGTAGGCGTAGAATACCGGCGTAAGTCCGTTTTTCTTGCAGGCACGCACCATGGCGCCTTCCCAGTACGAGTTATAGGCATTGTTATCGCCCACCCAGATTGCAAGGTGCGAAAGCCCCATGTCCGCAAAGCTCGTGTTTTCGTCATAGCCGGACTTCCACTGGCGTCCGAAATTGAAGTGTCCGTCATCGAACGCGGCAAATGCGAACGATGCAAGCAACAGGAAGGTCAGCAACCCTATAAACTTTTTCATACACATCCTTCAGAGGAGAACGTCCTTTCCTATTCCAAATATAGTTTTAGCGTTTCAGAAATTCACGTGACAGGGAGCACGAAAAAGTGACCCGCCGGCATAGCCGGCGGTTCTTCATATACGGGCATAGCCCTAGGATACTAGCAACGCGTTGCACGCGTTGACGGTCTGACACTG